>JBGCFD010000079.1:0-13540 GCA_045106765.1 Saprospiraceae bacterium
AAAAAATAAAATAACTTTAATCCAATTAGGGCTGTTAGCGCTTGAAGTGCTAACAGCCCTTTTTACTTTATCTCAATACCGCCAGATTCGCTCCCGAATACAAAATCTCTTCTCTCACTATCGGTTTCATTTCCTCAGCAGCTTGCAACAACAATTCTTCATCCAAAGGAAATGGCAACGGTCGTGTATCACATCTTCCTCTTGAAAAAGGAGATAATGCTCTTCGATCTCCTCTAAAATTAGACGCATAATTTTCAAAAACAGATTCTACACTTATTGGAGTAGATCGTATCAGATCATTATTCCTAGCATCAAAATATTCTAAATGACCTGAGACAATTGCTGCTTTACTTTGGAAAACTTCAATGACTCTTGCTCGAATTAAAATCTTTCTTGGAACTTTAATATCATTGCCCAAAGTATCTTTCATCACATTTCCATTGCCATCCAAAACATAGTCATAACCGTCTTCAATTTCTTTAGAATCAACATATTCTCGTTCCTTAATTCGTTCTGGACTGACATCAATCTGAGTAAGATTCATTCTTACTTTGAGATCAATTGTTTGATTCGTTGATTCAGATAAATGGAATTGATTCCATCCACTATTTAATTCGTCAACGCCCATTCGTAAAACTTCATTTTCAAATTCTTGCGGTAAAACTACTTGAGCATTATTTTTCATTTCAAATAAAACATGCGTCGTTCCCAATTCTCTAGCTTTGAATTTCAACTCATTGATATCTTTATAATTTCGGAAATAGTTCTCAATTTTATTCAAATTATGAAAAGCATCTCGCGCAGCTAATTTATCCCCTCGCTCTGCATCCACCATTTGATATTGAGCCGTTTCATACAATGCTTTTGCTGCTTTTTTCATAGCAGCAGTTTCTAATTCATCCACTTTTACAAATTGAAATTCTGCTTGATAACCTTTTATACTCAACAAAGGTAAAAGAGGAGCAACTGCTTCTTGTCGCTTTCTGATATGTCGATAGATATCAACAATTCTTTCTTCACTCCCAGGTCGATCTTCCAATTTAGCGATTCGTTGCACGTCTTGTTGCGTTGCTTTTTCGAATGCTTTTTCCAAAGCTTTCACATGTTTTACTTTCTTTCTTTTTTTACCTGAAAGTTTTTTAGTGGCTAATTCTACTGCTTCGTCGTATCGACCTTGTTCTACTAATTTTTGTGTTCTTGCGCATGAGCTAACAAAAATTGCAAAAGCCAAGAGTACGAGGAAGGTTAGGTTTGAAGATTTTTTTGATACTGCCATGGCTTAAAATTTTAAATATTATAAAATAGATTGTTAGGTTTTTTTTATTTTATAAAACTAAATTTTAACATCGTTGTAAACCACTAATGTTCAGTTAATTAGAAAAGAGATTTGGTTAAAAAGTATTAATTTTTTTCTCATAACATTAAAAAGTGCTAAAAAGGGTTCTCCTTTCTCTTTTTTTGAATTGATAATTCGGTGACTTTTTATACTTTTTTATTGAAATATTTAAACCAAACTAGAGCTTATAGTTGTTATAATATGTAAATTGATGAATACAAAATTTTAAATTAAAAAAACTTACGAGCTAATGGTAGAATATAATTACATGGTAGATTTCACGTTACCGAATATATTATCAGAAGAGTTTATGGATCTAGTTCCATATCAAAGAATAGCAGTCAATAAACTTATTGAAGAAGGGAAAATTGTGAGTTATGCATTATCATTAGAGAACTCAAGACTTTGGGGAATTTTTTCAGCTAATTCAGAATTAGGAGTAATGGATATTCTTTCAGATTTACCACTAACTCCATTTATGAAAGTAGAAATTAGTCTATTAACATTTTTTAATGATACAAAAACTCAAGTCCCAAAATTTTCGTTAAACTAGTCTAACTTTTATTTAAAAAAATGAAAAACTTTAAACTTTCTCGTTTTTTTTATGTTTTATTTGTATATTGTGACTTGATAAATTAACAAAGACATAAAGATTTTTTATTATTTAAAAAAAGCTTTATCTTTGTTTTAATATATTGTAAAAGTTGTTCTTAATTATATAAGAAAACTAAAGAAGTTTTCATTTGGTTTTTTGGGGTTATGAGGAGTGCGCCTTCTAAGGATTCACTCCTCAACTTTTTTTAACACCTTTATTTTCAAAAAAATAGGAGATGATTATAAATAATCATCTCCTATTTTTTTTGCATTTTACCTTTGCCTTTGCCCTCTCCTCTAAGATTTTTTCTCCACTTTATATTTTTGAATCACCTTTTTATTGGCTTCAATAATTAATAAATAATTTCCTTTTTCAATATTACTAACATCAAGAGATTGTAAAAAATTACCTGATTTAGTATTCGTAAAATCATTTTTCAATACTTGTCGATTAATCGCATTGACCAATCTTACACTAATATCAGCTGGCTTTTGTAAATTATATTTAAATTGAATTTGACCAGTTCTTGGATTAGTTTGCAAACGATCATGATTATTCCACTCTTTATTTTCTAAAATTTCACGCTCAGCTTGAAGCAATAATACTTCACCACTAGATTGAGTACATTTTAATCTATACTTTGGATAAGTCCCTGAAGCAATTCCTTTTAAATTATCTACAATTTTATAGGCATTCACTTTTTTAGCATCTCCAGTTCCTTGCACTCGTGCTAAGGTTAAGTATCCTTTTCCATCGATTGACCTTTGAATTTCAAAAATGGGTTGTAGGTTTTCATTTTTTGTCATCCATTGAACGACTACTTCATCTGATCCAATTTTGGACTGAAATTGAGAAACCTCTAATGGTTTTATATTGACTAATCGCTTTGGCTCTAGCTTTTTCCTTTTGGGAATAGAATTGCTGATTGAGCTTGGAGGATTTTCATTATTTACAAAAACAGGTTTATTTCCAATTCTTAAAACACTTCCAGTTCGAGGCTTCCAAACATCCAAACCTACTGGTTCAGAAAATATATCATTGGCATCAACAGATGCTACTTGCTCTGCATTATCTACTTTAATAGTTCTTACTTCAATTCCTTCCAAATCGATAAAAATCCATTTGAATTGATTAAAACTTCCACTCGCCCTAGTCCAAGATTTATCATCATTATTTCTACGCAATGGTGCTCCCCAACATCCTTCACCTACATAAACAGTCCCTCGTTTATCATCTCGAATAAATCCTTCATCACTTCCTCTTTCTTTTGATGGACGAATCGGATAAGTTGTTTTTACTACATGTGCATCAGATTCACAAACTAGATCAACTCCATATTTATAAAACAATGTTCCCCAGTTTTTCATTTGAGCATTGCGCTCTGATTTTTTATTCATATGAGGACGAATAGCATGATGATATTGAGCCATTTTCCATTTTATATGAGTACTTTGGCTAAGGTCATTTTCCAACCAATTTCGTTGATCTCCACCTGCCGCAATCATTGAATTCAAAGTATATATTCGCAACAAACTTCCTCCCAAGTTCAAAGCATACATATTCTTTTTATTTCTCACATCAAACATATCCACCAAACTCTCATTCGAAGATTCATGATTTCCTCTTGCTGGAATTATTGGTGTCAAATGACCATCTACAGTCATTGTTTTTTGCCAATCATCGAACCAAGCTTTCCATTGTCTTTCGATGTCTCCCCCAGTCATATCTCCCCCAAACATCACCGCATGCGGACGTAATTTTGACACCAACAAATTAGCCTTGCATCTTGCTTTCCGATGATTTCGAGAATCACCACCTGCAATAATCGAGAGTCTCTCATAAGGATTATCTGGAGCAGTTTTGAAAGACATTTTTTGACTAACGCCTTCGCTATCTTTTATTATAAAATGATAAATAGTATTCGGTTGAAGATTGGTAAGTCGAGCAAAATGATTATTCATTCCCTTTGACCACTTTTTACGATCTACTTTTTGGTAAAAACCGTAATTCGCAATTTCTTGCCCTCCATTATATTGGTCAAAATAAACAATAGAGCCATTTCCTGAAATCTGTTCCCAACCTATCGTCATTGTAGTTGATGGATCATCCACCCACATCACTCTATAGCGACCTGTCAATGCAGAAAGGTTTTCTTGAGAAAAAATAAATAACGACAGTATTATAAAAATGTGCTTCCAATAATCGGATAACATAATTCTATTTTTTATGGAATTTGTAAAAATAATAAAAAGATATTTAGTTGATTGATTTCTTTAATGTGAAATAAAGAAATCAATGGCGAATCAGTCATCTGATTACCAAAAACTAAACTGTCGGGGGGATGAAAAAAACATAAAAAATTTAAAAGGACTCACCATTCCTTATATTAAACTTTTAAAATATTCTTTTTTTAATTAATATTTAATCCAAAACCTTACCAACCTTTCACAGTTATTCCTTTTACGTCGTAAAAAAGTTTTTTTAAAGATTTTTAATAGAGAACTTAACTACTTACCTTTGCGCCTTCTTTTGAAAATTTCCTTTTAGTAAACTTTACGCATTTAATTATTATGAAAAATATTGTCATTCAAAATCTCATCAATAAAGAATTACATCGCCAAAGAAGTGGTGTAGAATTAATCGCTTCTGAAAATTTTACTAGCCAAGATGTCATCGATGCTATGGGCAGTTGCTTGACTAATAAATATGCAGAAGGTTATCCTGGAAAAAGATATTATGGTGGCTGTGAAGTAGTCGATGAAATCGAACAATTAGCTATCGATTACTTAAAAGAATTGTTCGGAGCAGAGTATGCTAATGTTCAACCTCACTCGGGTGCTCAAGCGAATGCAGCAGTTTTCTTGGCAGTATTAAAACCTGGAGATGCGATTTTAGGATTTGATCTTTCGCATGGAGGACACTTATCACATGGTTCACCAGTTAATTTTTCTGGGAAACATTTTAAGCCAAACTTTTACGGAGTCGAGGCAGAAACTGGAACTATAGATATGGATAAAGTAGAAGCAAAAGCTTTGGAAGTAAAACCTAAATTAATCGTTTGTGGCGCATCAGCCTATTCACGAGATTGGGATTATGCTCGCTTCCGTGCGATTGCTGATAAAGTTGGTGCTTTGCTTTTGGCAGACATCGCTCACCCTGCGGGATTAATTGCAGCAGGTTTGTTAAATGATCCAATTCCACATTGTCATATCGTCACAACGACAACTCATAAAACTTTGCGAGGACCAAGAGGTGGAGCAATTATTATGGGAAAAAATTTCGATAACCCTTGGGGACGAACTACTAAAAAAGGAAACCCAATTAAAATGTCAGCCATTTTAAATAGTGGCGTTTTCCCAGGTATGCAAGGTGGCCCGTTGGAGCATGTGATTGCAGCAAAAGCAGTTGCTTTTCATGAAGCATTACAACCTGAATTCAAAACTTACGGCCAACAAGTCATTAAAAATGCACAAGTGATGGCTAAGGCTTTTGTTGAAAAAGGGTATAAATTAATTTCAGGTGGAACAGATAATCATTTGATGCTTTTAGATTTGAGAAATAAAAATGTAACTGGAAAGCAAGCTGAAAATGCTTTGGTTCTAGCTGACATCACCGTTAATAAAAATATGGTTCCTTTCGATACGCAAAGTCCATTTGTTACTTCTGGAATTAGAATTGGGACAGCAGCAATTACTTCTCGTGGATTTCAGGAAGAAGATTGTGTAAAAGTAGTGGAATGGATTGACCGACTACTTTCTGATTTTGAAAATGAAAATTTAATTTCGGAAATTAGAAATGAAGTGAATGTCTTTATGGAAAATTTCCCATTGTATGAAACAGTAAGTGTCTCATAATTCTTAATAAAAAGAAAATTTAGTGCTTCCAGGTTTTTGAAACCTGGAAGCACTTTTTTTAAAAATTGAACTCACCTTTCTGATCCAAAACTATATTCCTCCAAGCTTCCTTCACATCCACTTTCGGAATTTCTTGAAAATAAATATACCCTGCTTCTCTTGCAAAAGGGTTTTGAATACTATCCATTAATGTTCTTTTCTCAAAAAAACTAGAGGTCGCAGATTGTCGACTATCTTCTATCATGATTTGACTATCGAAATCTACCTCCTCTTTTGTCCACATCACATAACTAGAAGCAAAACTATGAATCTCAGGTAAGTTATATTTTTTCCCATAATAATTCATCGAACCAGCATGTCCATAATTCCCTCCATAAATCATACAATTTTCCTTTTTTTCATCAGGTAAACTATGATAAATTTTTGCCACTCGTTCACATAATTCTTCCCACCCAAACATATCTGCATAGTCTTGAGGCAATTCATATTTTTGATTGTTTTCCCAAATCAACGGGCCTTCCAATCCTACCTTTTCATCCATCAACTTGCAATAGCTTTTCATCTTATCAATTTTAAAAATTGGTAAAACATAAGGTAAAATTGGAATAGTCAAAATAGTCATTCCTAAAAAAACACTTACTCGAACAACTTTTTTAGAAATCCATTTTTCCAAAACAATTCCTCCAAATGGAAATAGAATCGTAAATGCACCAATCGTATAATATGCTTTGCCACTTAAACTACCGATCAATAAAATGGTCAACAAAAATCCAATTCCTAAAAAACGATAAGGTTTAAATTTTTCCCAACTAAACAAACCAACTAGACCTGCAATCCAAATTATCGAAAAAGTAAAATGAAATTGTAATTGCTCCAATAAAAATCCTCCCCAATTCATATGAACTAATTGCGACTCAGCTAACTCTTCCATGTGATGAAGCACGGGCCAATTATGTTCATTTTGCCAAAACAAATTTGGCGCAGCAATCAACATTGCGATAAGTAAAGTTTGGTAAGGATATTTTGTTGCAAAAACTTTTCGATGTGAAGAAATTAAAAGTGCGATGACTATGCTAACTCCATAAAAAACAATAGAGTATTTCATCAAAAAACCAAATCCAATACTCAGACCTAAAAAATACCAAAATCGAGACTCTTCCGTTTTGATCGCTTGAAGCAAAAGATAGGCTGACAAAAACCAAAAAAATTGATTGAAAGAAACAGGTTGAAATAACGTATTGCTTCCGAGCATCGCAGGAGATAAAAGTAAACCTCCACAAGCAAAAATAATTGCCCATTTTTTCCCACCTAAATTTTTCACAATCATCCCTGCTAAAATAATCGTAGCCATTCCAATCAATGCTGGAAATAATCGAGTGACAAAAACACTACTTCCTAACCAACTAATAACTTTTGAAAGAATAGGGAGCAACGGAGGAATTTCCATAAATCCTAATCCTAAATGATTGCCTTGGTCGAGGTATAAATACTCATCTCGATGAAAACTATAATTAGTATTGGTAAAAAAATGGATTAATAATTTAGATAATCCAAAAAAGTAAATGAGGCGATTGAGTTGATTATTTTTCATAGTTGGTGTTTTGAATAAAAACAAATTACAATATAATTTATGAACTCAAAAATCCTTTTCCGATTTGGTTTGTTATACTTTTGCAACTCGTAAAAAAAGAGTTTTAAAATATGAATATACATTATTTAAAGGCTGAAGAAATTGATAAAAATAAGTGGAACAGTTGTGTGCATTTTGCGAACAATGGAAACCCATTTGGCTATATGTGGTTTTTAAACAATGTTTCTAAAAATTGGGATTGCTTGATCGAAGATGATTATGAATCTGTTTTACCACTTATTTGGAAACCTAAAATATTAAAAACTAAGGAGGTATACATTCCATATTGGGTTCGATCCACAGGAATTTATTCAGTCAATGTTTTGTCGAAAAAACGAGTGGATGCATTTCTAAATGCGATTCCATTGGAGTATCAAAATATTGAAATAGCACTCAACGAAGGTATTATGGTTCATGATGATTTAGATTTTGAAAAGACAGAGCAGCAAAATTATCATATACTTCTGAATAAAGATTATCCAAGTATCGCTAATGATTATTCGAAGGAGACTATAGATATCATTGCTAAAGCAGAATCGAGTTCGATGATTTCCATTGCTAATTTAAAACCCGAAGTACTCGCTGACTTTTATAAAAAACACACCAAAGATAATAAATGGGTGGAAGAAAAATTTCATGCATTGCAACGAATCATGTATAATGCGATGCACCGTGGACTAGGTTTCTCAACTGGAGTTGAAGATAAAAAAGGTAATTTATTGGCGGCAGATTTTTTTATATTTAGCCAAGGAAAATTGATGAGCTTGATTGGAACCATTTCTGAGGAAGGAAAAAGAACGGGTGCTCATCATATGTTGATTGATCGAATTATTCAAACGAATGCAACTCGTCCCGTTATTTTAGATTTTAATAAAAATGAAAAATGGACGGAAGGGTTCGGGGCAAAGCCGACTGGTTATTTTGAAATTAGGAGGAAGAAGGGGTGGCGGAGTTTTTTGTAAGAAATGAAATTAAGATATTATAGTCAAAAAATAAAAATCTAATAAAACTTCTATTTCAAAAATCAATTGAACTGGGCGATATTGATTATTTAAATGATGTTCTTTAATTTTTAGAGAAATCAATTAACGACAAATAATTTAACTTAAAATAATACAACCATATTAATACAAAAAAATACCTCCAATGAAAAAATTCTTTAAATGGTTCTTTATCGGACTCGCCAGTATACTTTTAATCCTAACCGTTTTAGGGATCATAGCTCACGAGTCCCGACCAGTCACTTCTCCTTCTCCTGAAGCAGATGCACTAGCTCAAAAAATGATGGCTGCCGTCAACAAAACTGCTTGGGATACCACCAATATTATTAGTTGGGATTTCGCAGGGCGTCAACAATATCTCTGGGATAAAGGTCGAAATTTTGTGAAAGTAATGTGGGAGGATAATGAAGTTTTGTTGCATACCAAATCAGTTACTGGAAAAAGTTTTGCTAAAGGGGTGGAAGTCACCGGAGATAAAGCAAGTAATCTCGTAAGTCAAGCTTGGAAACATTTCTGTAATGATTCCTTTTGGCTCAATGCTGCTGTCAAAGCATTTGATCCTGGAACGAGTCGAAGTATCATACAAACTGATGATGAACGAAAGGCAATGATGGTTTCTTATGAAACTGGAGGAGTAACTCCTGGCGATGCTTACGCTTGGGTTTTAGATGATAATGGAATGCCAAAAAGTTGGAAAATGTGGGTTGGTATTATTCCAATTGGTGGTTTAGAATTCACTTGGGAAGATTGGATTACTTTAGACACAGGCGCAAAAATTGCCACATTGCATAAAAGTAAAATATTTGATTTGAAATTATCGGATGTAAAAGGTGCAGCGAATTTGGCGGCTTATGGATTGACGAGTGATCCTTTTACGGCAATTGCAAAATAAAAAAAAGGAGTCAGGGGGCAAGTTGGCACCTGACTCCTTTTCAAAAGGGATATTTTATCTCCGTCAAAAACAGTCCATTCGGCGGAACACTATAACTTTGTTTTAATCGCTTTTGCTCGTCCAATGCCTCTTTTACGTCTTTGAGCGATACTTTCCCCATTCCAACATTGAGAGACATTCCAACCACCAATCGAACCATCCCTCGCAAAAAACGATTGGCTGCAATATGAAAAACTAAATGCTTTCCTTCTTGTTCCCAAACCCATTCTGATCTTTTAATTTCACACAACATGGTTTTTGCATCTGATTTCGTTTTGCAAAAAGTAAAAAATTCATCGTATTCCAACAAGAGTTTTGCAGCAGCTTGCATTTTATCAAAATCTAATTTTTTCCCTTGAGAAAATCGAAAAGCAGTTTCAGCTAAAAAAACATTTTTATCAAAAATCAAGTGATACTCATATGCTCGACTAGTTGCATCAAATCGAACATGTGCATTTTCCGCTACTTCAAAAATTCGATGGATAGCGATATCAGTTGGCAAATATTTATTGACTCGATTCAGGAATGTCTTTTTAAAATCTCTTTCGAATCCTTTTGGAATAACTTCAAGATCAAAATGAATAAAAAATTGACTGGCATGAACTCCTGTATCTGTTCGTCCACATCCCATCACTTCTGTTGGCGTTCGAAGAATTAGGGAGAATGCCGCTTCGATAGTCTGCTGAACAGAAGGAGCATTTGGTTGACGTTGCCAGCCATTGTAGTTTGTTCCTTTGTAAGAAAGTTCAGCAAAATATCTCATGCTCTTTTTTGCTGCAAAGTAAAGAAGTAAAATGTTGAATATCGAATATCGAACAAGGAATATGCAAACAAAAAGCCCCGTTTCGGAAGGATCCGAAACGGGGTGTACAATAAACGCTCTCTCTATAATTATATATAAAGTCAAAAGATTGACTTTAGTCTTAAGTCGTAATTGAAATCAAAACCTATTAATAGATTTTCATGTAATCAAATTTAAAAAACTATTTTTAAAAAACTATAAAATTCATCATTTTTTTCTCTACAAATTACCTTAAAAGTACAAAAACTCTTAAAAATGAGCCTCTCAAGCATAATTATTCTCTATCAACCTCTATTTTATTTATTTCAAAAAGTTAATTTTTTTTGAGAAATTAAGCTGCTCTCAACTTAGAAATTTTTGATTTATTTAATTTTTCCATAGCATATGTTCGAGTCACTTCAAATTCCGTCACTTCTTTTTGTGATGGTAATTCAAACATGGCATCAGTCATAATTGCTTCGCATATCGAGCGTAATCCTCTTGCTCCTAATTCATATTCTAAAGCTTTCTCTGCGATATACTCGATTGCACCTTCATTGAATTTCAATCGAATTCCTTCCAAAGCAAATAATTTCATGTATTGCTTAAGGATAGAATTTTTAGGCTCTGAAATAATTTTTTTCAATGCTTCCAAATCTAAAGGTTCTAAATAAGTCAGAACAGGTAAACGACCAACCAACTCAGGTATCAAACCAAAAGCTTTTAAATCTTGATGTGAAATATATTGCAAAAGATTCTCTCGATCTATTTTTTCTTTTTTTCCACTTGCAAATCCGATCACTTGTCGATTTACTCGATTAGCAATTTTCTTTTCAATGCCATCAAAAGCACCTCCACAAATAAAAAGAATATTTTCAGTATTAACTTTCACCAACTTTTGTTCAGGATGTTTTCGACCTCCTTGCGGTGGAACATTTACAATCGTTCCTTCCAACATTTTCAACATCGCTTGCTGAACACCTTCTCCTGAAACATCACGGGTGATGGATGGGTTGTCAGATTTACGAGCGATCTTATCAATCTCATCGATATAGACAATTCCTTTTTGAGTTGCGGCAACATTATAATCACATACTTGCAACAACCGACTCAATATACTTTCTACATCTTCTCCTACATATCCTGCTTCTGTAAAAACAGTAGCATCAACAATTGCAAATGGAACATTTAAAAACCGTGCAATTGTTTTCGCCAATAAAGTTTTTCCAGTTCCCGTTCTTCCGACAAAAAGTACATTTGATTTTTCAATTTCAACTCCATCATCCATCACATCTTGACGCAATCTTTTGTAGTGATTGTAAACAGCTACTGACAAGAATTTTTTAGCATCATCTTGTCCAATAATATATTGATCGAGGTGATTTTTAATTTCTTTTGGTGTAACGGTTTCAGGAAGAGAAAATTCCTCTTTCGTCTCTCCACCTTTATCAGCAAATAATTCTTCTTGAATAATTTCATCCGCTTGCTCTACACAAACTTCACAAATATGTCCGTCAATTCCAGCAATTAAAATTAGTGCTTCAGATTTATCTCTTCCACAAAAAGAACAACGATGAGTATTTTTAGACTTACGCATATAGATATGGTATTGTGATATTTTGTATAATTTATTTGAAAAAAATTCTTTCCTAAAACATAAATATTTGATCATTTACGCTTAAAAAAAATATTTTACAGGGCTTATTTTTTCTAAAAAAATAAAATTAAAGACGTGTTAAATATAACACCCAAAGTTACTAAAAGTTTGACGAGGGTTATAATATTTCTTTGTTAAAAAGGATTTTTTGAAAGATGTTGACTAGACGCAAGGTGTTCTTTGTTTCTACCCACCAAAAAAAAATGAGCGACAAGTTTTACACTCATCGCCCATTCTTTTAAAACTATTTTTTCTAAAAATTATGCATCATCTTTTCCAGCATGCCTTTCCAACACTTCATCGATCAATCCATATTTTTTAGCATCTTTTGCTTTCATCCAATTATCACGATCTGAATCTTTTTCGATTTGTTCGAAAGTTTTTCCAGTATGATTAGCAAGGATAGTATATAATTCTTCTCTCAATTGTTTTGAGAAATTGTAGCTAATTTCCATATCAGAAAATGTTCCTCTCATTCCACCTGACAATTGGTGAATCATCACTCTTGAGTGAGGCAATGCAGAACGTTTTTTCTTTGCACCTGCACATAATAAAACAGCTCCCATCGAAGCAGCCATTCCTGTACAAATTGTTCCTACATCTGGGCTAACATATTGCATAGTATCATAGATTCCCATTCCGTCAATCACACTTCCTCCTGGAGAATTGATAAACATTTGAATGTCTCTTTTGGGATCTACGGACTCCAAAAACAATAATTGTGCTTGTAAAATATTAGCTACTTGGAAATTTACATCTGTTCCTAAGAACAAAATTCTATCCATCATCAATCGAGAAAATACATCTAATTGAGTAGCATTCATTTGACGTTCCTCAATTACATAAGGAGTCAAACTATTTCTAAATCCTGCTTGCTGTGCTTTTTCAAATCGCTCTAAATTCAAAGAGCTAATTCCTTGGTGCTTCGTAGCGTACTTTTTAAATTCATCTTTTGGAAACATATTGGTATTAATTTTTTTAGTAAAAATCTAAAACGGGTAGCTTTAAATTTTCCAGTTTTTAAAAGATTTTCTATATAAAACAAGTATGCGAATTGGGAGTCAATCACCTCCAATTCGCAAACTTCACAATGTTAAACAATTCAAATGAATTTTGTTCAACGAATAATATTTATTTTCGATCAATTTGTCATTTAAACGGACAAAATGAATATCATTTTTTTACTCCACCTCTTCTGCTTCTACTTCTGTATTGACAACATTTTGTGCTTGAGCTGCAGCTTGAGCAGCCTCAGCTTTTGCACGTTCTTCTTGTAATAAAGTATCAAAATCTTCTCTTGAAATTGGAGTTTCATTAACTGTGATTTCTCCTTTGATGGTGTTGAAGACCTTTTCATTCATCATTTCACCATACACTTTATTCATTTGCTCTTTGTCCTCAGCCATTCGATTTGCAGTATTTAAAACAATCAATTCGTCAGCATCTGCCATTCCATATTGTTTAAACATACCTCGAACTTGCTCTTTGATTCCTTCAAAAACTTCATCGTCAGTTACTTCCAAGTTGAATTTTTTAATCAACTCCCCTCGGATCAATGACCAACGTAAAGACTTAGCAAACTCATCATATCCTTCCTCCACATCTTTATCTTGGACATTTTGCTCAGATGTTTTTAACCATCTTTTCAAAAAGTCATTTGGCAATGGCAATTCATTTTTTTCCAACAACATATCGTTGAAATCTCTGAACATTAAAGCATCCGCTTGTTTGTCGTAATGAGTTACATAATCAGTT
>JBGCFD010000080.1:0-4022 GCA_045106765.1 Saprospiraceae bacterium
AAGGGTGGTCCACCGAAAATAGAAGGCTATCATTTGTACAACGATAATACTGGTTTTAATGCTTTTTTTGATAAAAACGGAAGACTCTATCGAACAGGGTTTGAAGCAAACAGAAGTCAAAAAATTAATATTAAACGCAAAAATAACATAATGTAAATTATTAATCACTATTTTAAAATTTTATGGCAAATAATATTAACTTCGATAAAACTCGGTATATTGAGTTATTAAAAAAGGAAGAAATTTTAAAAAATGAAGAAACATCTCTATTCACTGAAAATCGTGAAGAAGACCTTGAATTGTTATCTTATGGTGTCATTTTAGAAAATCAAATTTATTACAATCGGAAAGCTGAATATATTTTTTTAGTAGAGGAATATCTTAGAGAGAATGCTGGTGAAGATGGAGCTCGCCTATTTGTATCGGAATTTTTTCAGATCTTTAAGAAAGATAATAAAGCTTTCAAAATTCTTGAAAAAGAGATTCTTCAACAAGGCATTCCAAAACTAGCTACTTTTTTGATTGATCCAAAGTCGACAGAATTTTCTGCTCTGATTAACCAAATAGTGGGTGACTGTGAATTTTTAACATTTGACCCTGAAGACAACTATGGGATGACTGCCGATCAATTTCGTGATTCTATTCAAAAAATTTATTTTGAAATCCAACAGTTTTGAAAGGAAGAGTGAGAAATTATATCACTCTTCTAAAATATTTTATCTTTCACCCTTAAAATCCCCTTCTCGATAGGTTTCGTCCACTCAGGGACCTGTAAAGTGCCTCTAAGAGCAGATTTAGAATTCTCTGGAAAGCTCAGCTTAGTTTCTAGATAAAAAATTCTCTCTTGGAGTTTAGCGACTTGCTGCTCTAGAGAATTGAATTGACTCCTAAGAGTTAATTCGTTAAAGCGAAGCTGGTAGTAAGACTCTTTAAGCTCTTGAATATTAGAATCGAGAACAGGATTCGAACCTTCTCCAACCGAGGTCGTCTCGACAAGCTTTCCGAATAGAAATTCTTCTAAAGCGGATTTTTTATTTTATTTCTAAATTTCCTTTTTGATTCAAAGATTCCATCTCTAATCTCTATATTTCAAAATTAGGAGTAATTAAATTTTATTAAGAGTATTTATGCTTGTGTTATATTATATTGCTCTTTTGGGGTTTACCCTAGATGAACAGTTAGTGGGGTAGGAATTAATGAAATATTTAGATTCAGGGGATCGGAGAATCAAATATGCTCTCAGCGCCGGATTAAGGGTATATGATGAAAATAAATTAGTTTTAGGTATCATACTACCCTCAGGTAAAATCAAGTTGAAAATGGGTAGGTTTGAGTGCTGAAGAGGGAAAATAAAATAATTAAGAAGAGTAAGATAATTTCTCACTTTTCGTTCAAAATTTTTTGAAATTTTAAAAACCCATTTCGAATAGAATTATAAAATCTTTCCTCATCCCAATGCATTTCAAAATGTTCACATTCAAAATATAAAGAGGATAAAAATCCCTTTAATTTATAGGATTCTTTATTTGGAAAGAATTCTTTTATTTCTTCGGAAACTAATTTCGATAAAAACTTATCGCATTTATCTATATGATTACGACGAAGTCCAAAGACACTATCATGAAACTCTTCTGCATTTATTTCTTTGTCCAGAAAGGTTTGGATTAAGGAAGCAACTTCAAAACGGTTTTCCCAGAAAATATGTCGATCAACGGCTGCGTTATATCGACTTAATTCCAAAAATTCTGCTTGGTTTTCCTTAAAAAAGGATTTGTCTTGACTTATAACATTTTTTTGATGATTTAATAATTCAATATGTCTTTTGAAATTATAACTAATGACATTCATAAATAATTTTTGAGTTTAATTATTTTTGATAAAATACGTCCAAAATTTTAAATCTGCCAATCTGGATCGACGGGTGTTATCCCTAAAACGTAGCTTTCAAAACTGTTTGAAGAGCTTTTAATCGGGTTGAATATGATCAAGCAGCATCTCATTTGCATCACGCAAATGAATTTGGCATTCCATTACCACAAGATTTTGATATGTCCAAATATAACGCTTTACCAACAAAAATTGACAAAATTCAGTATGCTAAGCAACATGTTTCACCAGAGATAATAATCTCATATCAAAATGCAATGGGACTGGCAATGAAGCCGATTTTTGGAACTGGGGCTACAACCTACGCAGTACGTGGCTTTGCTGGAAAACACAAAGTCAATGTTGGTTTGGTAATCCAAAGTATTCCAGGCACTGACAAGTCCTATCTTAGTATAATAAATGATAGAGGCATCCATGTTTCATCCTATTCTATTTCAGAGACAAAATTGAGGCAACTTATAAAGAATGATTTTTGGGTCTTAACTAAAAGAAATTTTAATTAGATTTATTTAAAAAATGGCAAATCAGTTTAATTTATTACGCTATAAAGAGTTATTAGAGCTCGAGAAAAATAATAAAATAACCTTTTTGGATCTTGAATTATTAACATATAAAGCAAGTATTGAATCTCAAATATGCTATAATCGCAAAGAAAACTATTTTTCTTTAATTGAAAAATATTTAAAAGGAAAGTTAGCTGGTTATGATTTTCGGTCGAATTTTTTAGAGATGGAAAACCAAGACGGAAGAACATCATACATAATTCGGCAAGATTTTCAAAAACTAGAAGCTTTTACACTCGCAGATGACCTTGAAGATTTTTCAAATTTAACAATACAAATATCGACACTTTGTTTGGAATATGATGAAATATGGGACGGGACGATGGAACGAATGTCAGAGAGTGAATTTTACTCTTTAGTGAACAAGCATTATTTTCAACTTGCAAAATTATTTTCAGCTGTTTCTACTAACAATTTACCATATGAAAAGCTTATTTATCGTTCTTTTAAAAATTTAGCAAGGATTCTAGGATTCGGAATCCTATTAATTTTCTATAATATTTCTAACTAGGATTTTAGTTAAAAACTTTATAAAGAGTTTACTCGTTTAGACGTTTAAAACTCTTTATAAAGTTTTTACGCATCACAGGGTTGTGCATTTTCATTAAAAAAGATTGACGTGTGTCAAATATATTTGGTTTCATACTTGAATCTTGGGTTTTCGCGTAAAAACCTTTTCCATGGAAATAATTTATCGCATCGACTTCTTCTTTCGTGTAAAAGCTAGAGGTATCTTGTATTCTAAGTCTTTTTAACTGAATTTGTTTTTTTATTGCCGATTTATAAAACTCTTCTTGTTTTTTTTGATAATCCATTCGAGCCGGCCAATTTGGAAAGGTCTTCATTAACCTAGCGTGAAGAACTAGATCAAATTTTTCTATTTTTGCTGAAAACAAGCCTGGCAAGCCATCTCCACCAGAAATCGCTAAAGCTTTTTGGTTTGAAATAGTTGTTTCTAATGGATTATATTGTCTAACAGTACCAAGATTTGCATCAGGTAATGGAAGAGAATTTACCCACAGCCCAAAGATTAATACCAAAGATAGTATTGGCCTTTCTCTAAAAAATTTAACAATTTTATTCATATTTGTATTATAAGGGTTTTTCAAAATATACTTAAACTTAGTTTATTTGCATTACAGGGCTTTCAAGTAGCCTCTGAGAAGCTATTCTAATTGGTTAATACGTTTTTGTCTCTCTTGATCAGATAATTGATTAACATAGGTCGAAGTGCTATCTAATTTTCGATGACCAATGGTTTGTTTGACAAACTCGATATCTTTAGAATCTTTCCATAACTGTGTAATATATCCAATTCTAAAACTGTGACTGGTGACATTTGGTTGGTCAGGGAGCTGCTTGGAAACCAATTGCATAACTTTATTAACATCTCGAGTAATTGCTTCGCGTCGTAATTTCTTAAAATGATCGGATTCAGATGTGAAAAGATAAGCATCAAATTCTTTCATTAAAAAATAAGTTCAAAATCTTTTTTTCGATCTTGAATAATTTTCTTGCCTTCCTTGGTAAGAAATGGTTTATGATTGCTAGGCCCGCGTTTCGATCGATCGA
>JBGCFD010000081.1:0-25717 GCA_045106765.1 Saprospiraceae bacterium
ACCTACGCAAAAAGCATTGTGGTTATTGGACTTTAGCTTTTTTTCGTCCCAACCCAAAGGGGTTGAAACTCAAAAAGAGCTTCGCCAATAACCACAAGCCTTTCCGCTCGGTTTCAGCAGACATTTTAAAACAACTTCAATATGTCCGCCTGATTATTTGATTATCCAATCAACTATCCTAACTAAAAATCCATGCATATGAAAAATAAACTTTTACTCTTTCTCACCTTTTTATTTTTTCAAAATATAATTATTCAAGCGCAAAATGATGAAATTTTGCCACGTGGTTTTTCCAAAGAGGAGTTGCTTGAGATGAATAACGATCAATTTCGATCACCTAGTGGAACTTATTTTTCAGATCCTCCTCCAGGCGAAGTTCGAACGATGGCAGAATGGGAAGAATTGGAAGCCTTGATTATTACTTGGTCAACAGGCTCGAACGGGATTAGAAATATTTTAATTGATATTGTACGCCATGCGAAAGAAGAAGCACAAGTAATTATTGTTTGCTCTAACTCAGCAGTTGTAATCAATCAATTGACTCCTGCAGGTGTGAATACCGATAACATTATTTTTGTAGAAACACAATTCAATAGTATCTGGGTACGTGACTATGGGCCAAATACTGTTTATCTAAATGATGTAGAAGAACAATATATGGTAGATTGGATTTATAATCGACCTCGTCCTCTGGATGATACGATTGTTCCTCCAGCTGTAGCAAATGCTTTAGATGTTGAAATTTTTCGAACACTTAATGCACCACATGATTTGGTACACACAGGAGGAAACTTTATGAATGATGGAATGGGAACTGCTTTTTCTTCGAAGTTAGTTTTGGATGAAAATGGATCTTTTAACCAATTTGGAACGAGTAATCATAATGAAACTGAAGTGAAAAATATCATGAATTTATTCATGGGAATTGAGGAATATGTTTTGATGGAAAATCTACCTTATGATCCGATTGATCATATTGATATGCACATGAAACTATTGGATGAAGAAACATTGCTCGTGGGAGAATATCCAGATGGAGTTGCAGATGGACCACAGATAGAAGCTAACCTACAATATATTTTGGACAATTTTATGACACCATATGGAAGACCTTATGATGTGATTCGAATTCCAATGCCACCTGAAAATGGAAATTATCCTGACAGTAGTCCGCAGGGGGATTATCGAACTTATGCCAATGCGGTCTTTGTAAATAAAACTGTTTTGTTGCCAATATATGAAGAGCAATTCGATACGACTGCTATTCAAATTTGGGAAAAAGCTTTACCTGGGTATAACATTCAAGGAATTAATTGTAATGCGATTATTGGTTTGAATGGAGCAATTCATTGTATCACAAAAGAGGTGGGAGTAAAAGAGCCACTTTTAATTAATCATGCAAAGGTTCGTGGTGGATGTATGATGCAAGATCAGGTGGTCGAAGCAACTATCCAACACAAAACTGGAATTGCTGATGCGACTTTGTTTTATTCAACGGATACTTCAGGAAGTTATCAAACTTTGACGATGACGAATACAGGTGATCAAACTTGGAGTGCGATGATTCCTGCGACTAACGAAGAGACCGAAATGTTTTATTACATTCAAGCAACTGCTAATGATGGAAAACAAATAAATCGACCAATGGTCGCTCCGCAAGGATATTTTCATTATAATGTAACTGATTGTACTGTGGCAACAGAAGACCTTGAACTTGGAGTAAGTTTGGAAAATATCTATCCAAATCCTGCTTCTGCTATTACCGTAATTCCCGTAAATACTACGAGAAGTATGGAAGCAGAAATACTGGTAACTGATATTTTAGGTCGAACTATGGGAACTATTTTTTCAGGAAAAATACCAGTAGGTGAGAATAACTATTTTATTCATGCTAATGAATATGCATCAGGAACATACTTCGTAAACCTAAAAACAGAGGACAAAATTTTTGTTCAAAAATTAATTATTCATTAGACTTTATTCGTTTGACGTTTTACGATTGCTCATACAATTCTATTTAGAATAAACTCTATTAAAAATATACTTTAACTTTTGAAGGAAAGAAAGCTGTTAACTCCCTAAAGTTAGCAGCTTTCTTTGTTTAGGAAACATAAACAGAATTCTATTCGTATAATGTGAAATAAATAACCCATTATAAAAATAAAATTCCACGTCATGAAACATTTATTTTCTCTTAAAAAAATAATCGTCTTCTTTTTTTTATTTTCCTTTCTTAATTTCTCTCTTACAGCTGGTTGTGTTTATAAACTAGAACTGCTAGCTTCCGCAAAAGAAGATGGTAATTTTTTAACTTGGAGTACCAAGAGTGAATCTAATAATCAATATTTTGTTATCGAAAGATCGATCAATGGAATTGATTTTGAGAGAGCAGGTAAAGTGAATGCTGTAGGGAATTCTACCAAAGTTAATGAATATAGTTTTGCAGATTTAAATAAGAATAAAAAGTACACTCGATATTTTTATCGATTAGTACAATTAGACTTTGATGATACCGAATCATTTTCTCATGTAGTAGTTTTGATTCGAAATTCGGACGAGAGATTATTCCAAATGACCTCAATGAATTCAAGTGTCGTTGATCGGTATTTTAGCCTTAACTTAACTTCAAAAGTTAAAGGTGAGTTGAGTTATAATCTACAAACTCACATGGGAGATGTTTTGCTAAAAGGAGATGTTCCAATAACTAAAGGAAGTAATGCCGTTTCTATTGATTTCAATGATTTGGAGGTTGGTCGTTATCAATTTGCTTTAAAAATTAAAAATGAAATAACAGTCATTCAAGTGAAAAAAGTAAACACATCAGATTTGCCAACCTTAAATTTGGCAAATAAAAATTCGGGCAAAAAAAATTAGACATTTAATATTTTTCAATATTGAAAAGGCATTTTATTTGAGTAATAAAATGCCTCTTTTTATGTTGGTTATGACGATAAATTTATTTTCAAAAAATAAAATTAGCCATTTACTTTTTATGTTAATTTTACATATTTGAAAAATAGTACTTCGGTATTTTTATTTTTATCAAACCATTTTTATAAATTTTTTAAAAGTAAAGAAATGAATCAAGATCTACTCGAAAAAATGAAGGACTATTCTGACGTTCGAATTATGAACACTATTCAACAAGCCAATAATTTTGATCCAGAAATAGTGGAAGTTGCTAAACATATTGCTGCTGAAAAAGGGTTAACCTCTCCTGAGCGAATGAATATGTTTGAACAACGAGCTAAATATTTGAAAATGGCCAAAGAGCAAATTAATAATGGAGTAGAACCAGAATTGATTAAAAAAAGCTTAATGGACCACGGTGCTGATGAGACATTTGCGGTGGAAGTTCTAGGAGAAGCTGCTCGAACGATGACTGTAGGAGGAAAAAGAGTCGAAGAAAAAGATGGGAGTAGTGGACCGTCGATTTGGACGATACTTTTTGTTATTTTTATTGTAGTTCGTATTATTTTACGAATGGCAAGAAACTAATTTCTCAAGTTTAAAAATAAATAATGGAAGACGATATTTTAGATGATGGTCGTGAATTTAGAAAAAAATCACCAGATGATTATGTCGAAATAATTAACTTGAAACGAGCAATTGCTGAAGATGGAAAAAAAGTAGAACATGGAACTTATGCAGTTTGGGTATTAATAATAATAACAGCAATTGCAGCGGTTTATGAAATGTCAGTTTATGATGAAACTGGTTTACTTTTAAGTATTTATATTCCCATTTTGGTGATTTATTTTGGTTGTGCATTTTATATGAAGAGCAAACCTAAAATGGCGTTCATCGTTGTTTTGTCGGTCTATGGAATTGTCCAGTTTTTGGCGATGCTTGTAGATCCGTTGGCAATTATCAGAGGTTTATTGCTAAAAATAATTTTGATTTATTATCTAGCTGTAGCAATTGGAGCGGCTGGGAAATATGAAAAAGCTAAAGAAAGATTGTACGATTTGGAAGCCGATTAAGAGTAAATTTAAATTTAAAATTACGATTTTGCACTAGGTGATTTTTTCAAAAAATCACCTAGTGCATTTTTTATTCTAGTCCTAGTTCTTTTCTGTAGTGTGTATCTTCATTTCCATTTTTTGACCAATAATCTAACATGATGGATTTTTTTCTAGTTCCTTTGGTTGTCATTGTTTTGGCACCTGAACCAAATCCACTTTTAAAAGTTTCCTCCCACGAGATTATTTGATGAGGAAATGTTTTTTCGAAAACGATGGATAATTTTCGATCAAGATTTTTATAAAATAAATGGAAGTGCATTTCTTTTCCATCTTCTTTTAGACTAGCCGTTGCTTTTTCATTTTTAAAATCAATATGTTTTAAACGAGCGTAAGTTGTACTTGGAATTATATCAATATTTCCTTGCGGCAAACTGCTAGGATTGATTCTTATTTTTGACCATAATTCATCTTCCAATAAGGTTCTTTCCAATCGAGTTGTTTTATCACCTTCTGATTCGAAATAAGAAAAAAGTTGAGATTCGTAACTATATTTTCCCAAATTCAATTGCATAAAAGTATGACCGCACCATTCTTGTGAAGAGTTCGTCACCTTTAAGGTACTCGGATTTTTTTCCAGATTAATAGGTGTGAAAGAAGACATCATCATAGAGTAAGGATAAATTCCAGTATTAAATTTTCGAGTCATATTTAATTTCAAAACAGGAATAGCATCCTTTGGATTTCGTCTTGGATCATCGAGCTTAACATGGTTTTTTTTAGAAAAATCTTCAGTTACAAAAACAAGAACGGCACTTCCTTCCCGCACCTCACCATAGCGAACTTGCTGCAAATCGTAGCTTGTAATTTCAGCTTTTCCCTGATACCAATATTCGTTAAATGGATCAGTAGAATTTTTGGTTTGTACAGCTAATGGATTTTTTGATGGAATGGGAGAGGAGTTTTCATTTCCACAACCTAGTAAAAATAATAAGAGACTTAGGGATAATATTTTTTTTATTTCAATCATGATTTGGATTTTTTTTGGAAAAATGAAAATAGGTTTTTATTCAACTTCTTTTTTAACAAAAAATATTCGATTCGGTTTTCTCCAAAAAAAAAGGTGATAGCATTTGTCGCCATCACCTCTTTTATATTATTTTTTATTGGAAAAAAAACTAGCGAATCAGCGTGACATCTTGCACATCTGATTTAGTTCCTTGATTATTTATTGAAGAGGTAACTGCTTGAGTTGTTCCATTAGGATATTTAATTGTAATAGAATAAACATATACATCAGATGGTCCAGGTTCTCCATCAATCATTCCATCCCAACCAGTTAAAGGAGTTTCATTGTTATAAACTAAATTTCCCCATCTATTCCAAACTGAGAATTGAACGACTTCGATAGAAGGAAGCCCTTGTCCTTGTTGTTGTCCATCAAAAGTAATATTGAAAAAGTCATTTAGTCCATCACCATCAGGAGTAAAAGCATTTGGTGCAATAAAGTCTGGGATCATTGCATCTACATTTATAGTATTAGAAGTTCCTTCACATCCTTCAGCTGTTAATGCAACAGCATATACTTCATTCGCAATACCTTCTTCTATCATTTGGATAGATATCGTATCTCCTTGTCCTACGCTCATTCCATTATAAAACCATTCAATAGTACTTAATGGAAGGTTAGCGTTTTGGAAAGTAAAAGCAACAGTTTGTCCCAGCGCAACCATTCCAATTGGATTAGGAATAGTAATGATTTCAAATATAGGAGCATCCGAAACATTTACAATCGCATCAACACTTGCTGGGCAATCTTGAATTGTTGCTGAAACATTTAATATACCAGAATTTGAAGCAGTCATATTTACAGTACTCATTTCATTTGATCCGTCAATTGTTCCGGCATTAGTAGACCATACAAAATCATCTTGTCCATTGAATTCTTCATTGGAGATTTGGTCACCAGCACAAACTGAAATAGTATCCCAAGCCAAATCTAAAACTGGATCAACTACTTCTAAAGTAATCGACGTCACATCAGTACATGCTCGATTTGTAGTAGTCCTAGTATATGTATTTGTTTCCGTCATTACTAAAACCAAATTCAGGTTTTCCAAATCAGAATCAATTGATGGGTGTGATGCCCATTGATGCATAATGTCAGGGAAACGAGAAGGCTCGTAAGTTGGTGTAACTATCGAAACAATATCTCCTTCACAGTAAATATCTTTGAAAGGAATAGATTCTACAGATAAGTCAGGCAATGAATCTACCCGAACTGTAATCGAATCAAGTACGGTACATGCTCCCACAACTAATTGAGTATAATAAGTAGTAGTTTCTGTAGGCGTTACAGTAATTATAGTATCTGTTATTGGTGATAATGTTGGATCAATTGGATTAGATTGCCATTCAAAACCAACTCCAGCCGTTGAAGTATTGGCAGATAAATCTACTGTCTCGCCTAAACAAATTTCGATGTAATCATCATTATTGATATTTGCATTGGCAGGAAGTCCCGTTACTTCTACTGTTGCAGTCTGATCACAATAAGCATTAGCACTTGTTGCAACTACGGTATAAGTTGTCGTTCCAGCGGTAGCTTGAACCGTTGGATTTGGTAAAGTATTGTCATTCATATTGACATTTGGCGTCCAGACATAAGTAGTGGAAGTTCCTGGAATTGGAGCAGCCAAATCAAAGAAATAACTTTCACACAAAGTAGTATCTAAGGTTGTCAAATCAGGGAAATCAAATGGATCGACATTAACCGTAATTTGATCTTCCACCAAACATCCTGCAACTTCCACACTTGCTGTATAAGTAGTAGTTACTGGCGGGGTATCTGAAATAGTTTGAGCATTTGGATCAGGAAGATTTGTTCCGGGAGTCCATATTAAGTTTTGGTCACTTACATTATTGACAGCTTCTAACATGATGGAAGTTCCTTCACATATATCTGTAACGGTAAGTGGATTGATTGAAATCTGTGGATCAACAATTTGAAGGAAAATAGAATCCGTATCAAAACAAGGTCCAACATTTCCTTCTACATATACCCAAGTATTAGTTATTGGAGTAACTGTTGGAGTAGAAGACGTTGCAGGAGTAACCACACTTACAGGAGTCCAGAAATAGGTGGTAGCTCCTTCCACCTCTAATACTAAACTATTATTGGCACAAACTAAAGCAGTATCTGCTCCAAGATTGATGACCACTTCTGGTTCATCTTCCAATTCGATTATTAGTTCTGCGAAATTAATATTTCCACAACCGAAGTTATTAGAGAGAGTAATGATGATTGTTTCTGTTCCTTCCAATAAGTTATCAACTAAAGGAATCAAAGGAAAATTCAAAGTAGTTTGCCCTGGGTTAAGTGTAACCGTATCAGGCATATTTAAAATATAATCTACGCCAAGAGTGGCTGTTCCACCAATCGTTACACCATATTGAGCCACTTCATCTTGTGGGTTATTTAAAGAAACGATTAACTCATCATCCGTTCCAGAACAACCTTCAATCAAGTAATCAATACCTGAGGCAAAGTTCACATTTAATTGAGGTGTTCCCCCTTTGATATCAGAAATAAAAACACCCGAATCATAAATTCCATCACCTCTATCTGCAATAGCTAACTTTAAATGATACGTATTACAAGGGTCAACAACAGCACTAGCTGTTAAACTTTTTTTGACTCCTAAATAATCAGATGTCAAACCACCATAAACTACACTTTGTCCCAATTCATTATTTCTATAATATTCCCAGTTATCTTCATAGTTTACACTATTAATAGTAACAAAAGTATTATTTCCATCAGGTAGTGTGGCAATATTCAATTGGTTGTTAATCATAGGGTCACCCACAATTCCAGGTCCAGAGATCAAGAAAGCGAAGATGTCATTTACCGTTCCACCTACAAAGTTAGGATACTCTTCTGATCCAAAAACATATTCAAATGCTAATTCATCAGTTGCAGCAAATACATCCATTTCTAAAATACAGGCGTCAAAAGAACCAGATCCTGGAGGTGTTTCTAAGGAAGAAAAATAATCTAAGTCAGAATCACTTGGTGCTCCATTATTGCTACTAGAGAAAACGGTAGCAGGATTAGCCATGTCAGAGACTTGGCCAGAAGAAAGTACAATTCCTTTTTCTAACCCTAAATCAGAATTATCTGCCGTAAATGTTCCATATGCGCCATCAGGACAATCAATGATAACATTAGAAATAACGGTTTGAGGCGAAGCTACGGCATCAATGATTTCTTGCTCGGTAGCAGTAGCTTGTATCTCTATCACATCAAGTGTTTCACATGATTGAGCTGAACATTCCCAATTGGCAGCAAATCCTTCAAAAGTAGATGTTCCATCAGAAATGAATTCTACAGTCAAACATCCTGTGGCTTGAGTGGTAAAACAAACGCCACCATCTGCGGTCATTCCGTTGGCTCCAAATCCTCCAATGGAGGCTATTTGTGTACCATTGACACCATTTGTACCTGAATAAATATTCATTTGGTCGCCAGCATCATCAATATTGTAATATTCTAAATTGAATGTAATACACTCATTATTAGGTATTGGAGGACAGATTTCGAAAACGAAATTCTCTCCATTACTATAATCTTCATCAGGTCCACCTGAATCGAAAAGTTCTCCTGAACAAGAGGTAGATCCACCTTCATCAATAGTATTAACTTGAGCTAAGGTATCTACACAAAGAATAAAATCTCCCCAATTTGGAGTAGCAGTTGCTGAAAAATCATCAACTCTCAAGAAATAGGGAATACCAGGAGTCAATCCTAATAAATCCAATTCTAGACTACTATCTCCAACATCAGCTTTGGCACAGAGTAACTCGTCTAATTCATTGACGGCACAATCGCCACGATAAACTGCTATTTGTGGTTGAGTCATTGGAGTTCCATTGGATGCTTCCCCGCTCAATAAAACAGTAAAGTCTACAACACTTCCATCCGCAGGAACTGTGAATTCAAACCAAACATCATTATTAACATTATCCCAACAAGATGGAATATTAACATTCGATGGTGGGTCAAATATCTGAGATGTTGTGGCATTGATATTATTATAAATTGCGGAAGAGTCACATAGTGGAGCTTCTCCTAAATTAATTATTCCTGAACAATCATCATTGGCTGGTATTTGAGCCGATAAATTGAAGGATAAAATGGTCAAACAAAAAAGTAAAATTCTTTTCATCATAATGAAATGGTCTTGGTGAAATATATTAGTTACTTCGTTTTGAAATGTTTTTAAAAAAATTCTTAGTTAAAAAAGTAATTAGTTTTTAGACAAAATTACTCAATCACCAAAAATAGTTACTTTTTTGTCGATTCCAATTATTTTATGGCATAAAATGATGTAAAATATGTTTCAAAATGAAGGTTTATTTTGAGCAATTTAAAGTAGTTATGATTTTTACTCAAGGCAAAGGGGAATTTCATTTGTGGCTCATGGAGTTTCGATTAATAGATGAGGTTAATAAAAAAATCACCTCTCTTTATTTTAAGGAGAAGTGATTTTTAGATGATGTTTTTGGTCTTAAATCTATTCCATTTTCAATATTTCGTATTCATTATATTTTTGTAGTTTTTCAAAATACCTTTTCGAAACGGATATTAGCACATCAATACTTGGGAATTTTAGAACTACTTTTTCCGAAGTTTCTTGGATTAATTTTATTTTGATTTTCATAGAATGAAAGTTTTATAAGTTAGATTTTTTTCTAAATAGGGTTATTTTAAATGAACGTTAAAAGCGATAAATAATTATTCTGTACAAAAATAATCTCTAGTTTTTGTCGCCATCTCATAACCTAAGTTGATGCTTTTATCCAAATCTGTACAGCCAGAGATTTTGTCATAAATCAAAAAGAAAGCTAACGCTCGATTATAATATGCTTCTGCATAATTTTCATCCAAGGTGATTGCCTGAGTATAATCATCAATTGCTTTTCGATGTAACCCAAAGAGTAAATTTAAGTTTCCTCGATTTTTACGAAGTTCTGCATTTTGTGGAAATTCTTCAATGGCCTGATTTAAATCTGCTAAAGCACCACCATAATCTCCCAACATTTTTTTAGTCAAACCTCTATTTGAAAATGCCTCCATGTAAGTATCTCCTTTCATTTTGATGATGGTGTTATAATCATCTAGCGCTTTTTCTTTTTCTCCGATTTGTTTGAATAATAAAGCTCTCTCGAAATAGGCTTTAGTCAAATCACTTTGCAATTCGATTGATTTATCTAAATAGGTTTTAGCTTTTTCAAAATGATTTAAACTTCGCTCAATTCGTCCAAGATTATACCAACCAATGGCAAAGTCAGGTTCAACGGTAACTGCCTTAGTGAAAGCGTCCACCGCATCATCAAATTTGCCTTGTTTTTTTAGAATAAATCCTTTTAAGTCATAGGTGATAGCGGATTTTGGAAATTCTTTTAAAGCTTTATTAACCATCTCTAATGCATCTTCAAGGCGATCAGTTTCTATTTCTTCGATGACTTTTCCGATAATCAGAATTTCTGCATCTTTATTTTTGTCATCTAATATTTTATTGTCTAGTGCTTGGTAATAATAGGTGAGTTTCTGAAAAGTACTCAATCCTTGCACCGCTTCTTGTGGCTGCATAGATAGAATTTTTAGTAATCCACCACTTCCATTATATCCATATAAGTTAGCCGCTTGAGGATTGATGCGATTAGCCATTCTTAAGTCTTCTTCCGCTTCCATATTCATTCCTACCATTTTTTTGAATTTAGCTCGAAGCAGAAGTGCTTCAGCAGAATTTGGATTTTGAGCTACTGCATTTTCCAGCGTAAAGAATGTTCCTTCATAATCCAATGCTCTAAATTGTTGCTCTGCTTTTTGAAGTAGAGGTTGTACCGTTCGATTTTGATTTTCAGAAGTATATGATTGTCCCGCTGCAATATTATTCATTCTTCTAGTTTGTCCGAAAAATGTTGAATACGACATGAAAATTAAAATGGTAATTATTAGGTATCTCATTTTTGTTATTTAAAAAAGTTATAAAACTAAATTTCTACTTGTAATACAATCTTAGAACAAAAGAAAATCGAATTAGTTGCAAAACTACACAAAAAGATAGTAAAGCTATCAAAAATAGTTGTCTTGGAATCATGTAATTAAGCTAAACTAAAAAAAATCAAAAAAAAAGACATTTTTTTATTGAAAAGCTAAACATTTTGATTTACATTTGCGTTATGCTTTTGAAAATGATAGTAAAGCTATTATTAACTTAAGTAATTGTAAAAAATATTTAAGTAAAATTTAAAACCAATATATTATGCAAAACTTTCAATTTGTTCAAGAATTCAATACTCATAGCAATTACCTTCGAAACTTTGCCATGAAATTAACAAGGGATAAAAGTGCTGCCGATGACTTATTTCAAGAGACTGCTTTGCGTGCATTTAGACACCAAGCAAAATACATTACTGATACTAATCTTAAAGGTTGGCTGAGCACGATTATGAAAAATTCATTTATCAATTTGTATCGAAAACAAAAAAGAAGAAGTGAGATTCAAGACACAACTTCAGAGGATTTTTATATAAACCTTTCTAAAGATTCTATTACTAATGAAGGTGAAATGAACATCAATATTCAGGAAATATCTAATATGATTGATTCTCTTAAGGATGGGTACAGAATTCCTTTTTTAATGGCATATCAAGGTTATCAATATGATGAAATTCAAGAGGAAATGAATTTGCCAATGGGAACAATCAAAAGTAGAATCCATCATGCAAGAAGAATTTTAAAAACTCAGATTAGTGGAATTTATGATGATATGGCTGCTTAGAAAGCATTTCATTATTAATAGAAAATAGAATTTTTAAATTCAAAATATTAAAATTATGAGACCCTTTTTTGTGCAACTAGAAATCAATCCTAACTTATTTTTAAATGATCCTCAAAAAACAAAGTTGGGAAGAAAAATTATTGAGCAAAGTGTTCTTTTGATTGATGAGATAGGATTGGAACAATTTAATTTTAAAAAATTAGCGCAAACTATATCTTCTTCTGAGGCATCTGTTTATCGATATTTTGAAAATAAACGTCACCTCTTTGTTTACCTTTTGAATTGGTATTGGGAATGGATGATAGCAAGAATTGATTTGAATACTATGAATATATCTGATCCTAGTGAACGACTAAAAGTTGCGCTACGAATCATTGTAGATACTGCCAATAAGAATATGACCATTGAATTCGTAGACGAGGAAATTTTGCATAAAATTGTAGTCAGAGAAGGAGCGAAAGCTTATCATAATAAATTAGTGGATGAAGATAATGTAGATGGATTTTTTCTTGCATATAAAAGATTATGTAATAGTATCGCCTCGATTATTACTGAGGTCAAAGCAGATTTTCCATACCCAAAAGCTTTGGCAAGTACGCTAGTCGAAACGGCTAATAACAATTTATATTTCGCTCGACATTTACCTCGACTAACTGACTTGAGAGGAAATGGAACGGAGCAAGACCTGAATGAACAAGTAAAAGAAATGTTAGAATTTTTCTGCTTCGGATTAATTCACAAGGATATAAAGTCTGAAAATGAAATTCAGTCAATGACTCTAAAAAACTAGAGGTTCAACTAAATAAATATGTCGTCCACATTATGTGGGTGGCATACGAGTACCACAAAAATCATAACTATATTTTTTATAATGCTGTTTTTGACACGAGTAACGTCGAGTGTCGAACGGGAGATCTCTATCAAATTTTCAAATAACCTATATCAAATTTTTTAAAAACCTTTAAAATTAAAAATCATGAAATCACTAAAAGTCTTAAAATCAGTACTATGCCTTTTCGCGATTTTTACATTGGCAAGTTGTGCCACTATTCGAGAAGGAGAAGTTGGAGTAAAACGAACTTTTGGAAAATATTCCGACAAGTCTTACACTAGTGGTGTAAAGGCTTACAACCCTTTTGCTTCCAAGATTATTAAAATTTCTACCCAAACCGTTAACCTAGAAGTAGGTTTGAATATTCCCTCCAAAGAAGGATTAACTATCGTGAGTGAAGTATCTATCCTATATAATATTGATGGGAAAAAAGTACCTGAATTACTTCGAAATATTGGAACTGATTACGAGCAAAATATTATCCTTCCAGTATTTAGATCAGCAGTAGCAGATGTAACTTCTAGATTTTTTGCAAAAGATATGCATACCGGTGAGAGAGCAACTATTGAAAAAGCGATCAAAGAACAAATGATGGTCTTGATGGAAGGAAAAGGGATTGAAGTAGAAGCAGTTCTTCTCAAAAGCATTCAACTTCCAAGGACTTTATCTATAGCAATAGAATCAAAACTGGAAGCAGAACAACAAGCACAACAAATGGAATTCGTCTTACAGCAGGCTCAGCGAGAGGCAGAGAAAAAACGAATTGAAGCAGCAGGTGTAAGAGATGCTCAATTGATTATTGCCGAAGGGTTGAATGCTAAAATATTGCAATTTAAATCTATTGAAGCATTCCAAGAGTTAGCAAAATCTCCAAATGCGAAGGTGATTATAACTGATGGCGATTTACCCATGTTGATGGAATCAGAAATGGGAATACATCCAAGTACCTCAAAAAGGAAAGTGAATATAGAGAACTAAAAAACGTTTTCAGAATTTCGATTGTTGGCAAGATGGGCGAGTGTTTTTTTAGACTCGCCCATATTTTTTAAACTTTAAATGATAAATTATGAGAATTACAATCAGAAATAATACTCAACTACCCAATAAAGTTTTACGTTTTATTAAATGGAAACTCAGATCGGTAGAGAGAAAATTTCAAGATTTAATTTACGTAGAAGTATTTTTAAAATCAGAAGGACAATCACCTCAAACATTTATTTCAACTTTGAAGTTGGGAATAAAAGGTCATGACATTGTCCTTCAGAATAAGTCTGAAAACTTAAGTGAGTTGCTTCAAAAAACGACTCAATCAGTACATCGATATTTAGCAAAAAATAAAACCAAGAAAAGGCATGAAGTTTTTCACAAGAAAATTAATTAAACCAGGTGATCTTAATGCAAACAACAGTCTGTTTGGAGGACAACTTCTAAAATGGATTGACGAGGAAGCTGGAATTTATTCAATGACAAAATTAGGTAGTCATAGAGTAGTGACCAAATTTATGTCAGAGATCAATTTTATAAGTTCTGCTCATCAAGCAGATGTCATTGAAATTGGGTTGCAATTTATGTCTCTTGGACGAACCTCAATTACTTTTAAATGTGAAGTTCGAAATCTTTTTACCAAGAAAACAATTATCTCCATTGAGCGAATTGTATTTGTCAATGTAGATGAAAATTTAACTTCCATGCCCCATGGTAAAACCCTTCAAGATATTGAAGGAGAAGCAATTTTTTAAAAAAAAAGTAAATTTCAAGATCATGAAAAAAGAATCTTTAATTTCCATTTTAATTCTTTCCCTCGGGATCGTTTTCGAATGGCTATATTATGCTATTGACAGTACTTTTTTTGATGTCAAATTTTATCTTTTAGGAATACTCTGTATCATTATTGGTTCAATTGGAGTTTGGATTTATGTTATCATGCCATTTATTAATAGTAGATTGCGGGATAAAAATGAACCTCATTAAACTACAGTTTTAAACATAAACAATCGAAATAAAAATGAAATCGACTCAACGATTTTTTAAACTTTTAGAGCTTGATCGAAAAGATATCAGCTATATTTATTTGTATGCTATTTTCGCAGGAATCATCACTTTATCATTACCGCTTGGTATCCAAGCGATCATCAATTTGATGGTGGGAGGAGAGGTTTCTTCTTCGCTATATTTACTCATTGGAATTATTACTGCGGGAATTGCCTTCAATGGTTTTCTGACCATCATGCAATTGACGGTGACGGAGACTTTGCAACGAAGAATTTTTACTCGTTCTGCATTTGAATTTGCTTGGCGGGTCCCTCGATTGAAATTAGAAGCACTCACCGGTATTTATCCACCTGAATTAGTCAATCGTTTTTTCGATACGATTACCATTCAAAAAGGAATTCCTAAAATCTTAATTGATTTTTCCACCGCCGTTTTGCAAATTGTTTTTGGTTTGATTTTACTTTCCTTGTATCATCCATTCTTTATATTTTTTGGGTTAATCTTGTTAATAATTCTGTTAGCCATATTTAGGTTTACTGGAAAAAAAGGATTGAAAACAAGTTTGAAAGAAAGTAAATATAAATATCAAGTAGCACATTGGTTGGAAGAGTTGGGACGTGCGATGAATGTTTTTAAATTATCTGGAACATCTAATTTACCTATGCGTCGAACGGATGAATTAGTGACTAATTATCTGGATGCTCGGAAAAGTCATTTCAAAATTTTGCTCATTCAGTACGGGAGTGTCGTGTTATTTAAAACACTAATTACGGCTACCTTACTTTTGCTTGGAAGTATTTTGGTCATCAGAAATCAAATTAGTATTGGACAGTTTGTAGCGGCAGAAATTATTGTGATCTTGATTATGAACTCTGCCGAAAAACTTATTTTGAGTATGGATAATATTTATGATGTGCTAACTGGTTTGGAAAAAATAGGTTTCGTAACTGATTTGCCATTGGAATCAACTGACGGAATAAAACTCGAAAAGATAGATGCCGCTCAAGATGGAATTGAAATAGAGATGGACGATGTTTCTTTTCAATATGAAGATTCTAATCGACCAACTTTGAATAATATTTCTTTGAAAATCAAATCTGGAGAAAAAATTTGTATTGCCGGATTTAATGGTTCAGGAAAATCTACTTTAACTAAATTACTCGGTGGATTATATACAAGTTATGAAGGGATGATTACTTTTAATAGCATTCCATTGAAGAGAGTTAACTTGGATAGTCTACGAAAAGAAATTGGAACGTTGAGTAGTCAAGATGAAATTTTTAATTCCAATATTTTGGAAAATATTAATTTAGGAAACAAAGAAATTCCATTTCAAAAAATAATTCAAACGGCTAAAGAGATTGACCTGCATCAATATATTAATCATCTCCCAGATGGTTACCAAACTGAATTGTTGGCAAATGGAGTAAATGTTCCTCGAAGCGTACGGACAAAAATTATCCTTGCTCGAACGCTAATTTTTCAACCTGAGATTTTATTGTTAGATAATTTTATGCCTCGATTAGAGCGTAAAGAGAAGCAATTAATTATTGATTATTTGACCGAAGAAAGAAAACATTGGACGTTGATTGGAATTTCTAACAATCCAAAATTTGCAGAGAAATGTGATCGGGTCATTATTCTTGAAGATGGGAACATTATTGAAGATGCTCCTTTTTCTAAAATCAAAAAGAATCCTTTAGCCAAAGAGGTTTTTAAAATTTAAAAATTTCAACTAACCTAAAAGTGTTTTTTGTAAAGAAATAATCAGAAAAAATTAAGTCAGAATATCATGTTAAATATTTCAGATAATTCTATTTTAACTAAAGTAAAGACGGAAGATATTGCCTGCTTTCAGAGGAATGAGCTGCCGAAATCGAATCGAATGTTTGCCATTTGGTTGATTGTGTTGTTGATTATTATTGTCATTACTTTCTTTTTGCCTTGGACTCAAAATATCCAAATGAAAGGAAAAGTGACAACTCTGTTGCCTTCACAACGACCGCAGGATGTTAACTCAGCCATAGCTGGAAGAATTGAGAAATGGTATGTTCGAGAAGGAGATTTGGTAGAAGCAGGTGATACGATTGTATTTTTATCAGAGGTGAAAGCAGAATACTTTGATCCCCAATTATTGGAAAGAGCGTCTAATCAAATTGCTGCCAAGCAAGGTTCTATGAATAGCTACCAACAAAAAGCAGATGCCTTGGATAATCAAATCTCGGCATTGCGACAAGAGTTAGAATTCAAGAAAAAGCAATTACAAAATAAAATTCAACAAGCAGAATTCAAGCAACAAAGTCAGCAAGCGGAACTCAATCAGGCGGAAGCAGATTTTGATATTGCCGAATTTCAATATCGTCGAACAGATACGCTTTTCCAAAAAGGAATTAAATCTTTGAGCGACTTAGAATCGAAGCGATTAAAAATGCAATCCACCAAGGCTAAAATGATTACCACAAAAAATAAATTACAAGAAAGTGGGAATGATTTGAGCATCGCACAATTAGCTTTACAAACGATTGACAATGAGTATAACAATAAGATTGCAAAATCTCAATCGGATAAATTTTCTACACTCTCTGCACAATTTGAGGCGGAAGGAAAATTGAATAAATTACAAAATCAATATGCTAATTATGATCGACGAAATGCGATGTATCATGTCATAGCCCCACAGTCGGGATATATTACCAAAACAATGAAATCAGGAATCGGAGAAATTATCAAAGAGAGTGATAAAATAGTAACCATTGTTCCGTACAATCGAGAATTGGCAGTAGAAATGTATGTACGTCCGATGGATTTACCTTTGATGACAACAGGTCAAGAAGTACGGTTGGTTTTTGATGGTTGGCAAGCTTTTATCATTTCAGGTTGGGCAGATTTTTCGATTGGAACATATAGTGGAGAAGTGATTGCTATCGACAATATTCCAAATGATAATAGCATGTATCGGATTTTGATAAAGTCGAATCAACCTGATTTATCTTTTCCAGAATTACTTCGAGTAGGAGCAGGAGTGCAGGGTATTGCGTTGTTAGAAGATGTACCAGTTTGGTATGAACTGTGGCGACAACTAAATGGATTTCCACCAGACTTTTATGAAAATGATATAAAGAAAAATGAGTCTAAATTTAAGCCACCAGTAAAATCTGTAGCTAAATAGAAGTCAGGCAATCAGGTTGGTCGCTGCACTCTCAGTCAGGAGTCAGGGGCTGATTGTTTCTCAAAGATTATTCAAAAAAGTAATAATAAAAATAATGGGAAACACAAGAAACACCTGATTCCTGACCGAGAGCGCAGCGACCAACTTCTAACCTGACTCCTCATTAAAAATATACAAACGTGATAAGAATATTTTTTTTCCTTTTAATATCATCTTCTGTTTTTAGTCAAACAATAGACTCCACACAAGTATTTTCGTTAGAAAAATACTTGACATGGGTACGAGTTTATCACCCCGTCATGCAACAAGCTAATCTATTGCAAAATAAAGCTGATGCTAGTCTATTGGAAGCACGAGGTATTTTTGATCCAAAGTGGTTTGGAGATTATGAAGATAAATCTTTTGATCAGAAAAATTATTTTCGAATCGGAGAAGCTGGCTTAAAAATCCCAACTTGGTTTGGTATCGATGTCAAGATGGCTTACCTCTGGTCCAATGGACAATTTCTTAATCCAGAAGGAAATTTACCGAGCAATGGTCAAGCAGTCCTAGGTATAGAAGTGCCTCTTTTGCAAGGTTTGACTTTTGACCAAAGGAGAGCACAAGTACAAATAGCAAGATTACTGCAAGAGGGAAATGAGGCTGCTCGAAGAACAATCATCAATGATTTATTTATTAAAGCAATTGGGACTTATTGGAAATGGGCTTATCAAAATCAAATCCTCAAAATATATGAAAACTCTTTGAATTTGGCACGAGATCGATTTCAATTAGTCAAAGCCAGTTTTGAGCAAGGAGACAAGCCAGCAATTGATACCTTAGAGTCGTTGATCCAAATTCAAAATAGAGAAATTCAATATACTCAAGCACAAGTTGATTTTCGGAATGCGACTTTAGATTTATCTAATTTTTTATGGTTTGAAAATCTAACTCCATTGGAGGTTTCTGAGGATTTGCGACCAGAAGATTTACAAGCGAATTGGAATTTTTTAGAAGAAAAACCCAACGATAATTTTTTAAGAACTATCGCAGATTCACATCCTGAGTTGCAAAGTATTTTAGTAAAGCAACAACAACTTGATATCAAAGAAAGACTCAAACGAGAACAATTTAAACCTAACCTTCGATTGAATTATAATTTTTTGGGAAATGGATTTGACTGGACAGATGATAATTCTACAGAGAACGCAGTCAATAATTTGGTGACTGAAAATTATAAATGGGGTGTAAAATTTAGTTATCCTTTAACGCTCAGAAAGGAAAGGGGAGGGCTAGAATTGGTTAGAATTGAACAATTGGAAAATCAATATAAACTAGGAGAAAAGCAATTAAAAATTACCAATAAAATCAATGCAATTTATCAGCAATTAGAAACCACCTTTACACAAATTACGACACTTGAAAGTATGGTGGTGAACTATGAAACCTTACTCAATGCAGAATCTGAAAAATTCAGAATTGGCGAAAGTTCCATATTTTTACTCAATAGTCGAGAGCAAAAATTAATTGAAGCGCAAATGAAACTGAATAAACTTCAAACAGAATTTCAAAAATTAAAATGGAAATTAAGAGGAGCCAAAGGACAACTTCAATAATAAATAAAAATCAACCGAATGTTATTAGCTTCAGTCAATCCCAATCTTTTTGGATTTGTGATTTTAGGAATTATCATAGTGGTCTTGGGCAGTATTCTACGGTATTTTAAGCAGCCGTATATTGTAGCTTACATTCTTGCAGGAGTATTGTTAGGAGATTTTGGTTTTCAAATTATTACTGATAAGGAACTTATTACTGTGATGGGAGATATTGGTTTGATTCTACTTTTGTTTTTTATAGGAATGGAAATTAGCTTACCCGACTTAGTGAAAAATTGGAAAGTCGCCATTATTGGAACAATTTTACAAATTATTGGAAGTGTTGCTTTGGTAGGAATTCTTGGTTGGTTTTTAGAGTGGCAATCCAATCGAATTATCACGATGGGATTTGTAATAAGTTTGAGTAGTTCTGCAGTTATCATTAAACTCTTGCAAGACAATGGAGAAATATCAACAGCTACTGGAAGAAATGTTTTAAGCGTTTTATTAATGCAAGATATTTTGATTGTTCCGATGTTGATTGCCACAAATTATTTAGGAGGACATATTCCAAGCGTTGAAGAAAGCATTTTGCAAATTGTAGGTGGTGTTTTAATTATCGGAACGATTGTCTGGATTTGGAGGAAAAAAGAATTTAAAATTCCATTTAGTGAGCAAGTAGAAAAAGATCATGAGTTGCAAGTATTTGTAGCATTAGTCGTTTGTTTTGGAGGGGCAATTATTACTTCCTTTTTTGGATTGTCGGCAGCCTTGGGTGCCTTTGTCGGAGGAATGGTAATTCATGCGGCTCGTTCGACAGAGTGGTTTCATGATAGTTTGCATTCGTTGCGAGTGATGTTTGTAGCCTTGTTTTTTGTTTCCATCGGTATGTTGATTGATTTGAATTTTTTAGTAGAAAATTGGAAAACAGTCAGTCTAGTTATCATAACGGTTTATTTAACTAATCATTTAATCAACACATTGGTGCTTCATTATTTTGGAAGGAATTGGAAAAATAGCATTTACGGAGGAGCATTGTTAGCACAAGTGGGAGAGTTGAGTTTTGTTTTAGTTGCGAGTGCGCTTGCGTCAGAGATTATTTCTGAATTTACTTATCAATTAACGATCATAGTTATTTCATTGACGCTTTTGATTAGTCCGTTTTGGATAGCAACGACGAAGCGAATTATTGGAAGGAAAGAAGATGGAATTTTAAAATAGGACATTTTATCAATAGTATCCTTCTTCATATGAAGTATGCTTTTGGCCCAAATTCTATCTTCATTCTTAAGTCCAATTAAATTCCTACTACCGAATTAACCATTTCATTTCGAAACTCATTTTCTTAATCAACAATTACAACTACCACATTTCCAAGAAATCTTTTTTCCTTCGTCTTGATAAAGGAACATAAGAATCATCTGTCATAGTGATATTCCCTTCCTTATTATAATTTTTAATAAAGTTTAAATTGATTAAATGAGAACGGTGAGTTGAAAAAAAATCATAGGGTTTTAATATTTTAATAAATTCCCCTAGGTTATGAGAAGAAACAATTGGTTTTTGATTTTGGATGATAATTTTTGTTACTCGTTGTAGCGCTTCACAGCGAATGATATTTTTGACTTTTATAAATTGTAAGCCTTCCATTGTAGGAATCCCAATTTTATTATCTAAGTTTTTTGGATTACTGATATTCTGAAGTAACTGTCGATTTCTCTGATTTTCAGTTTTTAGAGCAATCCGCTGTTTGGCTTTATAAACAGCTTGAATAAGATCAGCAGTTTCAATGGGTTTTACAATATATCCTGTTGCACTCATTCTAAAAGCATCAATAGCATAATTGTCAAAACCAGTCACAAAAATAATTTCAAAATCTAAAGACGGAAGTCGTCTAAGGAGATCGAACCCGCTTTCATTTGGCATAGCTACATCCAAAAAAATTAATTGAGGTTGATATTTTTGAATCAAATCAAATCCTTGTTGGGCAGAATTAGCAGTCCCTAAAATATTTATTTCAGGACAATATTTCTTCAATAAACCCTCTAGAGATTTTAGGGCTTTTGATTCATCGTCAATTAGTACGGCAGTCATCATAAGCTTTAATTTTAATGTATGAAATTGGTAATATTATTAATGCTAGGAATTCCATCTCAATCAATTATAGGTATCTTGAGTATGGCTTTTGTTCCAGAGTTTTTACCTGTTAAATTTTTAAGATCTATTATTTCTATTTTTATCTCAACATCTTCAATATGTTTTAAAACTTCTAACCGTTCTTCTACAATTTGCATTCCCCTTGATTTGTAACCTTTAATGGATTCTTGTCTAATTTTTTTAGCTTTTTCCCTTCCTATTCCGTCATCTTCAATAATGCAAAGTAAGGTGTCTTCATCCTGCATATTAAAATCTAATATTAAGAGACCACTACTTTCCTTATGAAACAGTCCATGATTAATTGCGTTTTCTACAAATGGTTGGATCAACATCGTAGGGATACTTATTAGCAAGGGGTTAACATCATCACCTATTTTAAGGGTCAACTGAAATTTATTCTCGAAGCGTAATCTTTCCATTTCCACATATAGTTTTATCAACTCAATCTCTTTTTCCAAAGGGGCAAATTTATTTTTAGAGGATTCTAAAAATAGGCGCATTAATTTTGCAAATTTTGCTAAATAGTCTCCTGCTTCTTCTGTTTTATTTTCTTGAATATAATACCGAATAGAGGACAATGCATTAAAAACGAAATGGGGATTCATTTGAGATTGTAAGGCTTTAAGTTCTAACTCTGCAATTTGTTTATTCGCTTTGGTTTGAGCAGCTTCTCGTTCTTTAATGATTCTGATCCTTGTTTTGAATATCAATAACAATATACTTCCGGTGAATAATAATCCTAAAAAGTAAAACCAAGTTCGTTGCCAAAATGGAGGATGAATGATAAAAGTAATTGGTTGCTTGAGGATACTTTCAACATCTTCAACATCAATGGCTTTTAATTTAAAAGTATATGTTCCCGGGCGGAGATCAGGATAGCGGACCGTTCTATTTTGGGTGAATTGTATAGTATCATCTATATTTTCAAGTTGGTACCAATAATTGATATTTCCAAGACTCTTGAAGGAGAGTGCTACAAAATCAATTTCAAGGTCATTCTTAGAATAATTAAATTCAAATGTATATTCATCCAGTTTTTCCAATTCTGATGAAGTAGGAAATGGTTGAGGATTTCCATTAATTCTAATTTGATTAATTAAAACTCTTGGAGGACTTTTATCTCCAAATTTTCCTTTTTTTTCAATTCTTGATAATCCATTATATGAACCTACATAAATATATTTTTCATCAACATAAATAGTATTTACTTCTTGCGATAAGATGCCATCATTTAATTTATATTCTTGAATCAGTTTTTGTTCATTAAAATTATTTGGATCTATTTTATATTGTTGGACTCCCTGATTTGTCCCAACCCATAAATATCCATTTTTATCCCAAAAGAGATCATTAATTAATACATTTTGAGAAGCTGGGATGTGATATATAGCACTATCCTTAAATCCAAATACACCATCACCAAAACCGTCAGTTCCTGCCCAGAGTATATCGTTATCGTCTACTTCTAAGTCGTTTATATTTTTTTGCAGAAGTGGATGAATGTTTTGTTTACCGATAAGTTTTTCATTTTTTATTTCCCAAATTCCGCCACTTCCACCAATCCAAATATTACCATTTTTTCCAAATGCAATTGCTGAGATACCTTCTATATCGTAACCATTAATCAAATAAGGCTGGGCAGAAAAATCAATGTATCCTACCAATCTTGTTTTTGCAAACCAAAGTCTTTTTCGTTTTTCATCCCAAATAAATCTTTTTGCCCTACTGAGTATATTTTTAATATTATCTTTAAATAGGTGATTCTCTAAAAGGTTCTTCCCAAATTTATATTTGAGGTCTTTTAAGTTTTTTACCTGAATTTTATTGTTAGAAAACGCAAAATCCATTTGTATAAAATTAGATTCTGCACCGATGAATAATTTGCCTTCCTTGGTTATTGCTAATCCATTTATATTTTTTCCAATTTCTAAAGGAATATGAATTGGTTTGAGTTCGTCCTCTAAAAATTGATAAAGCCCACCATTGGCAGTACTCAAAATAATGGGTTGATCTTCCCCCTCCATTTTTATTAATCTGATAAACCGATTATCATTTTTAGTAGTAAAACTTTCCGCATTTCTCGAATTGGCGCTGACAAAATAGATTCCATTATTACTAGTCGCAATCCACATATTTCCTGCTCTATCTTTAAATATGCGTCTAAAATTGAAATCGTTTGAATTTAAACGAAAAGTATCTTTGACGTTTAAGTCAAAATCCATTTCCAAAAAACCAGGATTAGGCATTAAGGTAATTTGAATAGATTCTTCACTTATATGTGATGGCGAATAATTAGCTGAAATATTAGGCGTGTTATAAACCTTTTTAAACGAGATATATTTTCCTGTTTTATTTATATCATCCCATCTAAATGCTCCATATGGATTACTGGTTAAGAAAAAATTATTTTTATTGAAGCGATAACTTGACAGGTATGAATTAGAGGGTAAGTTAATATATTCTTTAGCCCACTTTGTATCTGCTTTGGTTCGATTGACTATTTTTCCAGTCAAGCTATTCATATAAAGAACAGAATCTTTTTTAAAAAGTAACAAGTTTTTGTAATGGTTAAAGAAAGATATTTGGAGAAAATTTCCCCTTCTATAAAATTCTTTTGTTACGTTTACATCTATTGTGTTTTGGGAAAAAGGAAGGATTTTGACGGAGTCATTATCAATGATAAAAAACTCTCCTAAATAATCACTTCCTTCTGTTTTATTTCGACTAGAAAACCAAATAGTATCATTTGCTTCATAAAAATTAGTGATATAAAATTGATGATTACCAGGAGTTTTGACTTCATGGATAGAGTCTCGATAAATGTATACTAATCGATCATCAATAGTATGAACCCATAATCGACCTTTGGAATCTTCCGTCAGTAACCATACATCATATTTTGGTAATCCTTCTTGGAAATTTTTAAATTCATAACCATTAAACTTGGAGATCCCTTTTTCTGTATATGCCCAGATGTATCCATCCCGATCTTGCATAACACCATAAACAGCATCAGAAGCTAACCCATCCTTAACAGTATAATTACGGTAATGAATTGGCACTTGGGAAAACAATGTTGAGCTTGCCAATGACAAGAAAAGTGATAAAAATAGGTAGAGATATTTTGTATAGTATGTTGTCATTTCTGGGGGTGAAAGAATAAAATATAAAGTATGTATAAATTCAATGCATTATAAGAATTTAATATTGTATAACCATCCCGATTAAGTGTAAATTTTTAATCAAAATCCCATTCATTCCTGATTTTATCCATTCATGCAGGTTTTTCTTACGCCTGTTACAAGTGAGTTGGATAAAGGATTGTTTTCTCGCAACTTAGATTAAACAAAAGCTAATGAACTAATTAACAAGGTATTTAAATCTAGAATTTTAACAGAATAAGTATTTCGCTTTCGGACAGCAAGCATTAGCGGGCTGAATAGGATTGGTATTTATAAACACAAGAAAAAAGATAAAAATCATAATTGACTTGAATAAAGAAACTAAAACGGCGGAATCCGAAAAGCCAAAATAGAGTAGGGGACATTTTTAAAAACTAAAGATTATGAGATCAAATTTCAAATTACAAATTCTTGTTTTTCTTATGAGTTGTTCATTTTTTATGACTGGGCAATCTACCTTTGTGACGGGTGACACTAACACTCAACGATTCCATACGGTCAAGTATATCGGGAGTTCCCTTTACGGTGCTGGGTCAACAGTTGATGGGAATGGTCAAATTTTTGGAATATTTGCAGAAATTGATCCCGCTACGAATTCTACTATTTGGGTTAGTCAACTCCCTGAGCAATCATCTCTGTTTGATTTTATTTTAGATGCTAATGAAGATTTTATTGTAGTTGGAAGGACGGAACCTATTATAATTGGAACTAACAACTGGCAAAACAATAGATCGATCATTAGTCGATTTGACCAATCAGGACTTCATTTGTCAACTAACGTATATGAAGTAGATTCAAATACTGGTGCTGGTACTAATGATGGGAGAGAAGGATTTTTTAGGATATTACATAACCCAAATGCTGATAATCCTGATTTCCCATATTTTATTGCAGGATTTATTGATAGTGATAATATGCAAGCGACAGTAAGGGATGATGCAATTATAATAAATATGGATATTGATTTAAATATAAATCAAGCTTGTACTGGAAGATATT
>JBGCFD010000082.1:0-22206 GCA_045106765.1 Saprospiraceae bacterium
CATACAGTAAAGAAGTTGATATTACTCCTTACAAATATGCTAAGCAGTTGAGTTTAGTTATTTTGATAATTGTAATTTCATCATATGTTTACTTCTCTTAATTTTTGATTTAGAATAAAAAAATGGGACTTTTGATAAAAAATTATCGGAAGTCCCATTTTTTATTTCACACTAAATCAATCATTTAAAATGAAATCCACCAAACTGATTTTTCTTTCCCTTCTATTTCTTTTCGCACAATTTGCTAATGCTCAAGTTGCCGAACTTTCCAAAATCGAAAAATATATTAAGAAAAAATTGCCTAATGCGAGTGTCAAAAAATTAAAGGCAACTGATCATTTTAAAGAAGTGTATGAAATAAAATTCAAACAATATTTAGATCATAAAAATAAAAGTGCTGGAACTTTCGAGCATCGAATCTTTCTATCTCATACTGGCAAAAAGAAACCAATGGTCTTCGTGACAGAAGGTTATGCTGGTCGTCAACGAACTTATGAATTATCTAAAATCTTAAATTCTAATCAACTCATTGTTGAATATCGTTTTAATGGAGCTTCTCGCCCAAAAAATATTCAATGGCAATACCTCACCAACGATCAAGCCATGGATGATTTGCATCGAATCAGAAAGTTGTTTAAAAAGTTTTATAGAAAAGAATGGGTGAGTACTGGAATTTCAAAAGGTGGAACAACGACTTTGATTTATAAAAGTAAGTACCCAAAAGATGTTTGTGTAGCAGTTCCTTACGTTGCGCCTTTGGCATTTGCACAAGAAGATCCTCGAACTGATGAACATCAAAAAATAATTGGGACAGAAGAATGTCGAAATAAATTAATCGCTATGCAAAGAAATATGTTGGAACGAAGAGGGGAACTCATTCCTATGATTGAAAATTATGCGACTGAAAAATCACAAACATTTTCTATCGGAGTAGAAGCAGTATTGGAATATGCGACTTTGGAATTACCATTTGCTTTTTGGCAATGGGGTGGTGATTGTGAAAAAATTCCAACACCAAAATCTAGTGCAAAGGAGATTTTTGATTACATCGAAAAAATCGTGAGTTGGAGCTTTTATTCAGATAATTCGATTGAATATTTTGCACCAGCGTTTTATCAATTTATGACGGAGTTAGGTTATTATGGTTTTCCAACGGAGAATGTCAAAGACTTACTTCAAGTAGTTAAAAATCCTACGAATCGACTTTTTGGACCAAAAGATGTAGACTTAACTTACAAACCATATTTGCAAGAGGTGAATGACTTTTTGATGAAAAAAGGAAAACGGGTATTATACATTTATGGAGAAATTGATACTTGGACTGCTTGTGGAGTTGTTCCAAATCCAAAAACGGATGCATTAAGAATGACTTTGAAAGGAGGACCACATACGACTCGGATTAAAAATTTTTCGAAAGAAGATCAACAAAAAATTTATGATAAATTGGATAAATGGTTGAAGGCGAAAGTTACTCCTTTGAAAAATTAAAATCCATTTTCAATTTTTATAAAAAAAAGGTGTTAGCACGTGATTGTGCTAACACCTTTAATTTTTACTCGAATTTATATTCTTACAAATCGAATTTAATTCCTTGGGCCAATGGCAATTCGCTACTATAATTAATCGTATTCGTTTGTCGTCGCATGTAAGCTTTCCATGCATCAGATCCACTTTCACGTCCTCCACCAGTTTCTTTTTCACCACCAAAAGCACCACCAATTTCAGCACCACTTGTTCCGATATTTACATTCGCAATTCCACAATCTGAACCTGCCGTTGAAAGGAATTGTTCCGCTTCTTTTACAGAGTCTGTAATGATGGCAGAAGATAAACCTTGAGGAACATCATTTTGCATCGCAATTGCTTCATCCAAAGTTTTATATTTCATGATATATAAAATTGGAGCAAACGTTTCATGTTGAACAATTTCAAAATGATTTTCTACTTCAGCAATGGCAGGTTTTACGTAGCAACCACTTTTATATTCTTTTCCTTCCAAAACTCCTCCTGCAACTATTATTTTTCCACCTTCTGCTTTCACTCTTCTCAACGTTTCAGAATAAGCTTCAACTGCATCAGTATCAATTAATGGACCAACATGATTTTTGGAATTTAAAGGGTTTCCAATTTTGATTTGCTTATATGCTTTTTTGATTTTATTTTTTACTGTATCATAAACACTTTCGTGAATAATCAATCGACGAGTCGAAGTACATCTCTGTCCAGCAGTTCCAACTGCTCCAAAGACAGCTCCTGGTAAAACCAAATTCATATCTGCACTTGGTGTGATTATGATTGCGTTGTTACCACCTAATTCCAAAATTGTTTTACCTAATCGGCCTGCTACTTCTTGATTAACAATTTTCCCCATCCGAGTACTCCCTGTTGCAGAAATCAAAGGAACTCTTTTATCTTTTGTCAAATATTCTCCAACTTTATAATCTCCATTAATCAAGCAAGAAACTCCTTCAGTAACTTTGTTTGCTTTCAAAACTTTTTGGAAAATATTCTGACAAGCTACTCCACACATTGGTGCTTTCTCAGATGGTTTCCAAATACAAACATCTCCACAAACTAATGCCAACATCGAATTCCAAGACCAAACAGCAACAGGGAAATTAAATGCTGAAATAATTCCAACGATACCAAGCGAATGCCATTGCTCATACATTCTGTGATTTGGTCGTTCAGAGTCCATCGTCAATCCATATAATTGTCGAGACAATCCAACTGCAAAATCACAAATATCAATCATCTCTTGTACCTCTCCATAACCTTCTTGAAGACTCTTTCCCATTTCATAAGAAACCAATTTTCCAAGTGCATCTTTGTTTGCTCGAAGTGCTTCTCCATATTGTCTAACAATTTCTCCACGCTTTGGCGAAGGCATTGTTCGCCAAGTAGCATAAGCTTTTTGCGAAGCTTTCACTACTCTCTCATAATCAGTTTTTGTAGTCACTCCCACACTACCGATATATGCTCCATCAACTGGAGAATAAGATTCGATATATTCTTTTGAAGCATAAGATTTTAATCCCGTGCTTGTTCCATTATTTTTGGCTTTAAGACCTAGTTTTTTTAAGAAATCTTTTTTCATTTTTTACTTTTTAAAATTTCTCATCAATCATGAGAAATGACACTTTGGTTAGGTAAATATTAAATTGGCTGCAAAATTAGGAAAATTTTACATGAAAAAAATTAAACGAAAAAGATTAAAAAAAGGTACGAAGAAAAATGTCTTTTAATATTAGTTTTAGCACGAGGTAAGTTTAATTTAAAAGATAGATTATCGAAAAATAGTCAATGAGAAATAGTCTTTTTAATTTTCATTTTATCCTTTCACAGTATTTAAGTTTTTTAATCGCCAAAACCATCTGCTTCGAAAATGCTTTTTTTTCAATAGAATTTGTAATTTCGCACCCGAAAATTATAACCTATTTTTATATTCTAAATAAAAAACCACACAATGAAGTTAGATGATTTAGTAGCCGTAAGTGGAATGTCAGGCGTATACAAATTAGCAGCCAATAGAAATAATGGTCTAATCATAGAAGATTTAGACAATGGCAAAAGAAAATTTGCCCCAGCAAGAAAACATCAATTCACTCCTTTAGCGAGTATTGGAATCTTCACGCTTGATGATTCAACTGAATTGAAAATTATATTTAGAACAATGGTGGAGCAAATGGAAACTAATCCTGTTCCTTCTGCCAATGGTTCTTCAAAAGAATTGCACGCATATTTTAGAAAAATTTTGCCTGATTATGATGAGGACAAAGTACATACAAGCGATATTAAAAAAGTAATCAAATGGTTCAATTTCTTAAATGAAAGAACCTTGATCGACATGGAAGATGAGCCTGAAGAAACCACAGAGAAATCTGAGGAAGAAGAATAGAGAATAAAGATGAACTATAAACGATAACATTCATCATTTATAGTTCATCTTTATTTTCAGCCCTAATATTTGAAAGCAACACCTTTAAAATGAACAACCCAACACCTCCTAATTTTAGGCAACGTACGTATTTGCCTAATGAATTTAAAATTACCGTTTGGTCTAAAATGAGACCTTGTTTTCATGAGTTACTTCGAAGAAATATTCATTCTGTCAAAGATTTAGAAAAGTGGATTTTAGATCAAAATGAATTGGCTCAAGTAATTCAATGTGAATTTGATTCAAGACGAAACAACCACTTAATTCATCATACCGAAGATGAGCGAACAACTGAACTTTATGAATATGCTGTTCAAGAATTATTTCCCAAAATTACTCCATTCGAAAAACAATTAAATGAAAAACTATCGACGTGTGAATTCGCTTCGATAATTTCAGATGATAAAAATTTAATTTATTTACGAAGTATAAAAATAGGTGAACAAGATGTGTGAAATTAAATTCATGCTCTAACTTAAGCGTTCGCAGTTCAAAAAAATATTATGTACAAAGGAAAGAAAGTGATTGTCGTTTTACCTGCTTACAATGCAGCTTTGACCTTAGAAAAAACTTATAAAGAAATTCCTTTTCCATTAGTGGATGAAGTAATTCTTTGTGATGATGCAAGTAAAGATAATACTTCAGAACTAGGTCGACAGATTGGTATCAAGCATATCATTCGACATGAAAAAAATAAAGGTTACGGAGGTAATCAAAAATCACTTTACAATAAAGCTTTGGAGCTCGGTGGAGATATTGTCATCATGCTTCATCCTGATTATCAATATACTCCAATGTTGATTCCAGCAATGGTTAACATTATTGGAGACGATTTGTACCCTGTTGTTTTAGGGTCAAGGATTTTAGGAAAAGGAGCATTGAAAGGGGGGATGCCGATGTACAAATATATTGCGAATCGATTGTTGACTTTCACTCAAAACATGTTAGTCAATTATAAATTATCAGAGTATCATACCGGTTATAGATCTTTCAGTCGGGAGGTTTTGGAAGGTATTAATTTTAATGCGAATGATGATGATTTCGTATTTGATAATGAAATGTTGTCGCAAATAATTTATGCGGGTTTTGATATTGCAGAGGTGACTTGTCCAACGAAATATTTTGATGAAGCGTCTTCGATTAATTTCCAAAGAAGTGCGAAATATGGAATGGGAGTTTTAAGAGTTTCATTGGGGCATTTTTTCCAACGAATGGGATTGGTAAAAATGGAGATGTATAAAAAACCTGGAAAGAGTTAAACAGGCAATCAGTTGATTAGATAATCAGGACTTTGACTTTACAAATTGATTTTTATATGAAAATCAATCTACTATTTCGACTCCTGTTCAATCAAATCAAAAGCTTTTCTACCAATAAAAATTGCGGCTAAAACGAGAGTATAAGTAAGTGTGGCGGTCATATTAGGCTCCAAATTTAGTTAAGTAAATGAATGAATTCCTTTTTAACTATCGTAAAACTAATGCTAAATTGGTATTACTTCTCAGCAATTATTTCACCTCAAATGTAATATGCCGACAAATCTAAACATTAACCAACAGGAATTAAAATCTTACCTCGATTCTTGTGTAAAAAAATTCAATACACCTGACTTCATCGAAAACGATCCGATCTCGATTCCTCATCAATTTTCTCAAAAACAAGATATTGAAATTATGGGTTTTTGGGCCTCCATGTTGGCTTGGGGACAACGAAAAACGATCATTAATAAAGCGAATGAATTGATTCAGTTAATGGATGGAGCTCCTTACGATTTCATTTTAAATCATGAGGAAAAAGATCGAAAAGCTTTTTTAGGTTTCAAACATCGAACTTTTCAAGCGATTGATACGCTTTATTTTTTAACGTTTTTTCAAGATTTTTATAAAAAAAACGAATCACTTGAAAGTGCGTTTTCCAATCATCTTAGTCCTAAAAGTGAAAATATTGAAACTGCGTTAAAAGGTTTTCATGAGCAGTTCTTTTCTCTTCCTGACGCACCTCACCGAACTCGAAAACATGTTTCCACACCTATTCGAAATTCTGCCTGCAAACGATTGAATATGTTCCTTCGATGGATGGTTAGGAAAGATAAAAAAGGAGTTGATTTTGGAATTTGGAAAAAAATAAAACCTTCGCAATTATTGATGCCATTAGATGTGCATGTAGATCGTGTAGCTAGAAGGTTAAATCTTTTGGAGCGAAAACAAACGGATTGGAAATCGGTAATTGAGTTGACGAATAACTTAAAACAGTTTGATCCGAAAGACCCTGTGAAATATGATTTTGCTTTGTTTGGGGTTGGTGTTTTGGAGAAAGATCAGTTTAGATAAATCATCATTATTTCATTTCATATTCCACTCTCAGAAAATCATTCAATTGCTGGATGTCCACTACTCCAATTAAATTTTCATTTTCGAAAACGGGCAGAATTCGTAACTCTTGACTAATCAGTTTTTTATAAAAAATATGGAGTGAATCATTCGGAGAAATAGTTTCTTTGATTGGCGAAATAAATTCCTCGACTTCATGATTCTCATGTGAATCAGTCGGAATACTTTTCGCCACTTCCACAATTTCTGGTTGAGAAAAAACTCCTGCAATTGTTCCATCCTCATTTTCCACTAAAAAATCTTTTTCTAAACCTCGCTTCAAAACTTCTAAGGCATGAGCGATGTGATCATTTTTCTTGAAAATATTTACTGGCTGACGAATCAATTCTGAGATAGAATGAGTTTTCAAAATTTCTTCAAATTTCACCATTCGATATTCTTGCCTTGCCATAAAAAACATAAAGGCACTCGACAATATAAAAAGAGGAATCAAATAAAATGACATTCGAGGAGGAACTAAAAAGTAAGCTAAAATCACCAATAAAACTGCCATTCCTTGTCCTAAATAAGTTGTAATTAAAGTAGCTCGCCGTCTCCCTAAACTTGGAGAAAGCAATGATCTAAAAATACGTCCACCATCCATTGGAAAAGCAGGAATCAAATTAAATAATGCTAGAAAAATATTGATCAAAAGAAATAAGGTGACAAAATTTTCAGGATTTCCAAACACTAATCTCGACGTTCCAAGGTTGGAAAGATCAATGCTCGAAGTCATCCAACCGTATCCGCCAAAAATGCCAGCGAGCAATATATTTACCAAAGGTCCAGCGAATGCAACTACTGATTCATCAATCGGTTTCTCTGGCAAACCATCCAAGCGAGCCACTCCACCAAGAGGTGAAAGAATAATATCTTTTGTTTGAACACCATATCTTTTAGCAGAAAAAGCATGTCCAAATTCATGCAAGATCACACAAGCAAAAACACCAATCATCAAGACCGCAAACCATCCTACACTTTCCCAATTCATTCCATTTCGCCTTCCTTCTATCGCAACCCAAACCAACATCAGTACGAATGACCAATGTAGTTTAACTGGAATACCAGCAATTTTTGCGATTTGGAATGCTCCTTTCAAAGAATGAATTTTAAGTGATTTAATATTAGATTAAACGTGAAAAAATTACTTTTGGTTGTTATTAAAACATTAAACTTTTTGGGAATACCTCTTAAATAAAATCGCTATAAAAAATAAGATAACCCCAATTTGTAAGGATAAATTATTACTTTTTGAAAAATCAAGCATTCCCATCTTTGTTTGAAAACCACTAACTTCTGTCCACTCAGACCATCTACCAAATGAATTTCCGCTTGCATCCATCAAGTCAAATCTAACTTTATATTTTCCACTTTTTCTTAAAGCAAATGCGCCCGAACACATTCCGTGTCCTACAGCAATTTTTCCATCTCTTGAATTTAGATAATAAATGGTTTTCTTTTTATTTTTTAAATTCATTACTTCAGTTTTAATTAATGTTTCTGAAGCATCATTTATTTTTACTTGAAAATGAGCAAAAACTTCCGGTCCACATCCATATTCAATATATGACATATTTAAAAGTTTAGGTCTCATTTCTGATTTCCATAATGGTTTCTTAAAATCAATTTCATTTTTGACTAACCATTTAATTTTTTGATTTTTATATGAACCAACTTTACTCATTCCTTCACCTAAACTATCTATTCTTAGCCAATATTCTTCCCCTATTCTCAAAGTCTCTTCTGGTTTTAAAATAGCTTGCGTTAAACCATATTCACCTTCATGAATAGTTTCTACTTTTAATTTTATAATATGATTTTCAGCTTGAAGATAGGCTGGATATTTTCCATCTAAGTTGTTAATTACTTTTTGCGAAAAGGCATATCCTTCGATCATAAACATCGAATTTTTCGAAATCTCATCTCCTTTTGGGAAAACCCAAATTCCACTCATTCCACAATTTCCAAAAAGAGATAAACCATAAAATGAGACAAAAACTAAAATGAGTAATTTTTTCATATCACATATTTATTTGAAATTTAAATGATAACGTTTTACCTAAAGATTACTTTTTTCATCAAAAGGGTGTATCCTATTTTCTCAGAAAATAAAAAAAGGCAACAACTCAAGCGAGCCATTGCCTTTTAATATTTTTTCAAAAAAGAAATTACACCTTTGCTGGTGCTCCCAGGATCGGAGCATATAAATTTCCTTTTTTAATTATTTCTCTCGAAATCACTACTCGCTGAATTTCCGATGTTCCCTCATAAATTTGAGTAATCTTCGCATCTCTCATCAATCGCTCCACGTGATATTCTTTTACAAAACCATATCCTCCGTGTACTTGAACAGCCTCAACTGTGTGCTTCATTGCAACTTCCGAAGCAAATACTTTTGCCATTGCAGCAGACATGGTATAGTCCATTTTCTCATCTTTCATCCATGCTGCTCGGTGAACCATCATTCGTGCTGCATCAATATCTGTCGCCATATCTGCCAATTTAAAAGCAATCGCTTGGTGTTGGTTAATTGGTTTTCCAAATGCCGCACGTTCATGCGAGTAAGCAACAGCTAACTCATATGCACCCGCTGCAATTCCTAATGCTTGTGCTGCAATTCCAATTCGTCCACCGGTTAAAACTTTCATCGCAAATTTAAAACCGAATCCATCTTCACCAATTCTATTTTCCTTCGGTACCTTTACATCGGTGTACATAATCGTGTGAGTATCCGAAGATCGGATTCCTAGTTTGTCTTCCTTCGCTCCAATTCCTACACCATCCCAATCTGTTTCAACGATGAATGCATTAATTCCACGATGTCCTTTTTCTCTATCCGTTTGTGCAATTACCAAATGAACTTTTGACGTTCCACCATTAGTAATCCAATTCTTAGTTCCATTGATCAGATAGTGATCACCCATGTCTATCGCAGTAGTCTGCTGACTTGTTGCATCACTTCCCGCTTCAGGCTCTGAGAGACAAAATGCACCAATCCATTCTCCTGTTGCTAATTTTGTCAAGTATTTTTGTTTTTGATTTTCTGTTCCGTATGTTTCCAATCCCCAACAAACCAATGAATTATTTACAGACATTGCTACAGAACAAGAATTATCAATTTTAGATATTTCTTCCATAGCTAAACAATACGAAATCGTGTCCATTCCACCACCGCCATATTCTGAAGAAACCATCATTCCCATAAAACCCAACTCACCCATCTTTTTGATTTGCTCCGTTGCATAAGTCATGTTAGTGTCTCTCTCGATCACTCCGGGTTTTAATTCTTTTTGGGCAAAATCTCTTGCAGCTTCTTGGACTGCTAAATGTTCTTCGGTTAATTCAAAATTCATATAAGTGGATTTTTTATGGTTTAATTTCAAGGTTGCAAAAATAGCGAATTTTCGCAAATGATGCTTAATTTAACGATAACAGTTTTTCCAAAATAAGGTTCAATTCGCCTTTTCTTGAACTAGTTTAATATTAGAACTATATCTACGTTTTTAAACATCAAAAGTTATCTCCACTTCCGTTGTCGTCGGATGAGACTGACAAGTCAAAATAAATCCTTCCTCAATTTCATCATCATCTAATGCGTAACAAGCTTCCATCTCGACTTTCCCTTTGACAATTTTTGCCATACAAGTGGAACAAGAACCAGAGCAACAAGAGTAGGGTGGTTCATGTTTTAAATCCAACAATGTATCTAAAATTGATTTCCCTTTTTTCACTTCAGTTTCGATAGTTGCGCCATCCAAGTGAACTGTCAATTTTGCTCCGTCGATTGGTGCAGCAACTCCTGAGTGGGTCGTACTTTCGTCGCCAGAAACATTTGCAGTAAATCTTTCAGAGTGAACAGAATTTTTATCAATACCCATTTCTAATAATGCATTTTCCACATCATCAATCATTCCTCCTGGGCCACAAACAAAGTAATGTGCTTCTTTACTTCGAGTTGGATTGTCTGCTAAAAATTTCTTGACGCTTAGCTTATCCACTCGTCCAACTTCTCCTTGCCAAGACATTTTTGCTTTTTTAAATAAACCACCCAACCCACTTGGCTTTTCTTTTTTCGGTTGGCTTAAAGTATGACAAACGATGAATTGGTTTTGATACTTCTTCTCCATTTCATCCAACTGGTACTTGAAAATAATGCTTTCTTCATTTCTATTCCCATAAAAAAGAAATACTGTCGAAAGTGGTTCTTTCTCCAAAATAGTTTTTCCAATTGACATCAAAGGCGTAATTCCACTTCCTGCCCCAAACAAATAAAATGTTCTATTTTTTTCTTCATCCAATTGCAAAGTAAACCTTCCTTGCGGCACCATTACATCCACCATATCTCCTACTTTTAAATTATTGCAAATATGATTCGATACGATTCCTTTATCTACTTTTTTGACAGTAACAGTAATTCCATTTTCCAACGGACTGCTCGACATCGAATAAGCTCGACGTTCTTCTTTGCCTTTTATTTGAAATTTTAAAGTCAAATATTGTCCGTGTGTATAATCAAATTTATCTTCTAAATCACTAGGTATTTCAAAAGTAATCGATGACGCATCACTAATCTCAGGAGTGACTTTCATTACTTTTAAACTATGAAATTGAGTACTCATTTTCTTGTTTATTTTTTATAATCTAATATTAAAAATTATGGCACAAAGGTAACAAACCAAATACCTTAATTGATAACCTTTTTGTCATATTATAGTTTAAAATTTGTATTTTTATCTCATTGCTTTTTTTTGTAAATCAATTTTTCAAAATTATGAACTGGAAAGATTCAAAATATTTATTGGCTTATCTCTCTCCACTTTCAGCGTTTGCAGCTATTTACTATCAAGGTTATTGGTCTTATGCCACAGTTGTTTTAGCATTTGCCATTATTCCTCTTTTGGATTATTTCTCTCCATCTTCTGAGAAAAATTTAAACGAAGAAGAAGAGGAATCTAAATTATCTACAACCATTTTTGATTGGTTATTATATTCTAATATTCCAATTCTTTGGCTTCTGATTTTGTATTTTTTTAGTACGATCTCAACAGGAGGTTTGGAAACTTTTGAAGTGGTAGGAATGACTTGGAGTATCGGAATCATCGTAGGGACAATCGGAATTAATGTTGCTCATGAATTGGGCCACCGAGTAAAAAGATCAGAGCAATTCATGTCTAAATCATTATTACTTTCTGCTTTGTACATGCACTTTTTTATTGAACATAATAGAGGTCACCACAAAAATATTGCAACGGATGAAGATCCAGCTTCTTCAAAATTGAATGAAAATTTATATTCCTTTTGGGTTCGTTCTACTTTTGGAGGGTATCAAAGTGCATGGAATTTAGAAAAGGAGAAATTAAAAAAACAAGGTGCATCTTTCTTCTCTTTAAAAAACGAAATGCTTGTTTTTCAATTGATTCAAGTAGCGTATCTAGTTTTTGTTGGATTATATTTTGGATGGTTTGTAGTTCCTTTTGCCATCATAATTGCGATTACAGGATTCCTTTTATTGGAGACTGTCAATTACATTGAGCACTATGGATTGCGTAGGAAAAAATTACCCTCAGGTCGTTACGAAAATGTAACAATGCAACATTCTTGGAATTCAAATCACGAGATGGGGCGAATATTTTTATATGAATTAACCCGACATTCTGATCATCATTTTAAAGCAACTCGAAAATTTCAGGTGCTTCGGCATTTCGATGAAAGTCCGCAATTGCCTTATGGTTATCCGGGTTCAATGCTGATTTCTTTTTTACCTCCGCTTTGGTTTAAATTGATGAATGATAAAGTTCCTGCCACTACATCTTAAAAAGGGAACGTAAATAATTAATTTTATTTTGAAAAATCCAAGTCAGTTATTTATGTGAAATACTGGTTTGGATTTTTTAGTTTTGTGCAACAAATTTTTCTTATTAATTTTTTAGAAAAAGTACATGAGTCAAAAACTTTCCATTATTATTCCTGCGTACAACGAAGCGCCAACTATTCATTTTATTTTAGATAAAATTAAGGCAGTTCAATTGATTGGTGATTTGAAAAAAGAAATTATCATTATCAATGATTTTTCTACTGATGATACGGAAGGAGCAATCCTACGATATTCGGAAGCGAACCCTGAAATGAATATTCAATATTCTAAACATGAAGTCAACAAAGGAAAAGGTGCAGCGCTACACACAGGTATAAAAAATGCGACAGGTGATTTTTTGATTATTCAAGATGCGGATTTGGAATATGACCCTGAGGAATATAATATTTTATTAAAACCAATGTTGGACGATGTAGCAGATGTTGTTTATGGTTCAAGATTTATCGGAGGAAAACCTCATCGAATTTTATTTTACTGGCATTCGATAGGAAATAAATGGCTGACTAACTTGTCGAATATGATGACCAATTTGAATTTGACAGATATGGAAACTTGCTATAAATTATTTAAAACGGAAATGATTCAGAGTTTGAGTTTAAAGGAAAATCGTTTTGGTTTTGAGCCAGAAGTAACTGGTAAAATTTCCCGAATTCCAAAAGTTAGAATCTACGAAGTGGGAATTTCTTACTACGGAAGATCTTATGAAGATGGGAAAAAAATTGGTTGGCGAGATGGCTTCCGAGCAATTTACTGCATTATAAAGTATAATACTTTTTGGAAAAATTGATTTTGCAAATACATTAACTGTTGCATCACAAAATCACTCGGACGATCAAAACAATTCCAAAAAATACAAATGCAATTCCTGAAATCCTACGAACTAATAAAATGTTTTTAGGCTTTAAATATTTTCGAATCACTTTTGCCAGATAAACTTTCAACATATCTGAAGTGATAATAACAAAAAGTATCGCACCGAAAAAAATAAAAAATTCATTTTCACTAAATCCACTTTCTCCTAATTTTCCTGCAGCAATCACTCCCCAAAAGAAAAAAGTAAATGGGTTTAAAGTATTCACTAAAAAACCTTTGAGCAATAATTTTAAATAGGAAATATTCTTTTTATTCGGCATCTCGTTTAAATCTTCTTGTATTTCTTTTTCCGAAAAAAAATTATCACCGGGCATCGAAGGTGGTTTTGAGAAGTAAGTTCCAAACCCAATTAATATCAAAGCAATTCCTCCTGCTATTCCTAATGTCAAATTAAAGCCATCCATTTTTACGACTGCTTGTATATAGTTCAAGCCAAAATATACTGCCGCAACAAATAAAACATCACTCAAAAAAACGCCCAACGCTACCATCATCCCTGCTCGAAATCCTTGTTCAATTCCTGCTTGCAATAATGCAAAAAGAATCGGTCCAGCCATGACTGCCAACGTTAATCCAAAAAGTAAACCTTCGAGTAATGCGTTCAAATGATTTTTATTTTTTCAAAAAAAATTAATCCTAAAAGTTAAAATAGTAAACTATTCTTATGAGCAGAGTTCTTTGAGAAGTGGTCTCTGAGAAACGGGGCGGTTTGGGCACGGCGAAAAAAATGTCTCGCTCAAGGCTAGCTCCCGCTCCCTCATTTTTCGCCGCCCCCAACCCGCCCCATTTCTTACAGACCCATTTCTCAATGAACTATACTCACAGACGATTAAGTTCTTTTATATTTATCAAAAATAAAGATAGTTTTTTAACTGTAAACCGTAGCCACAAGTTTCCTTCTTCCTCCATGATTCCGAAATTCACACAAATAAATTCCTTGCCAAGTTCCTAAATTTAATTGACCATTCGAAATCGGAATCGTCACCGAACTCCCGACCAAAGTCGATTTAATATGCGCAGGCATATCATCAGCACCTTCCATCGTATGAGTTAAATATGGCTCATGTTCAGGCATAATTCTTTGATTAAAAACTTCCTCAAAATCTACTCTAACCGATGGATCTGCATTTTCATTTATGGTCAAACCAGCAGAAGTATGCTTGATAAAAAGATGAAACAAACCAACTTCAGGCAAATTAATTTTTCCCAAAATTGTTGAAGTAATTAAATGAAAACCTCTCGAATGGGCAGGAAGAATTATTTCTTTTTGTAAAATCATGATAACCTTTTTAATAAAAAAATTCGTCGTAGTAAATGAATTCAAATCTAAATCAATTTTCTGCTTTTTGAAAATTTGATTTTCAAAGTTGATCTAGATTCTTTTTTAACAAAAAAATTAAAGTCATGAAAAAAAATTTAATTCTAATTATTGCTTTGCTTTTTTCAAGCACATTTGTCATTTCCCAAACATCTATTTCTGGAAAAGTTACGATTGCTGAAACTGGCGAAGAAATCATCGGAGCTAATGTTATTATTTCTCAAAATGGAAAATTCGTTCAAGGTGAAACGACAGATATTGATGGAAATTATAGCATCAGAGTTGATCCTGGAACTTACGATCTTGCCTTTTCATACACAGGTTTTGCTAACCAAAAGATTACAAACGTTATTGCTAATGCAGGAAAAGTTACTCAAGTAAATGTTCGATTAACTTCAGGCGTACAATTAGATGAAGTTATCGTTACAGGTTACAAAGCACCTCTCATCAAACAAGATGAAACAAGTACAGGGAGTACGGTCACTAGTGAACAAATTAGAAATTTACCAACTCGGAACATTAATGCAATAGCAGGGAAAATTGCGGGAGTTAGTACGACTCAGAATCCAAATGTCAATATTAAAGGTTCTCGTTCCAATGCAACGGTTACCCATGTTGATGGTATTAGAGTTAATAAAGATTCAAAAAAAAGGTCCAAGAAAAAAACTAAAAAAGATCCACCAAAACCAATCGACAACAGTAATGAAGAATACAACCATTTTGTAGAAAATGAATTTCTAACTTCTTCAGATAAACCACTTTCTACTTTCTCCATCGATGTCGATAATGCATCTTACAGCAATGCTCGAAGATATTTGAACAACTACCAAATGCCGCCAAAGAATGCGGTGCGTATCGAAGAGTTTATCAACTACTTTAATTATGATTATCCACAACCAAATTCGGTCGATCCATTTTCCATCAATACTGAAATTTCAGATTGCCCTTGGAACAATGAAAATAAATTAGTCCACATTGGGTTGCAAGGATATGAGTTACCAAAGGAACAAATGCCGCCTTCCAATTTAGTTTTTTTGCTCGACGTTTCAGGTTCGATGAGTGCGCAAAACAAATTACCTCTTTTGAAAAAGGCATTTAAATTATTGGTGCAGCAACTTCGACAAGAAGATAAAGTTTCGATTGTGGTTTATGCTGGTGCATCAGGTTTGGTTTTGCCACCGACTTCTGGAAGTGATAAACATAAAATTATTTCTGCATTGGATAAATTAAGATCTGGTGGAAGCACGGCAGGTGCAGCTGGAATTAATTTAGCTTACAAAACTGCCGAATCTATTTTTATCAAAAATGGAAATAACCGAATCATTTTAGCGACAGATGGAGATTTCAATGTAGGTACAAGTGGCAATGCTGCTTTAGTAAAATTGATTGAGGAAAAAAGAAAATCAGGTGTTTCTCTTTCTATTTTAGGATTTGGAATGGGAAATTACAAAGATGGAAAAATGGAACAAATTGCTGACAATGGAAATGGTAATTATGCCTACATCGATAATTTTCAAGAAGCAAAAAAAGTATTTGTGCAAGAGATGGGAGGAACGCTTCACACTATTGCCAAAGATGTAAAATTGCAAATTGAGTTCAATAAAAATTATGTCAAAGAGTATCGACTCATTGGCTATGTCAATCGAAAATTGAAAGATGAAGATTTTGCAAACGACAAAAAAGATGCAGGTGATTTAGGCGCAGGTCATACTGTTACAGCACTTTACGAGATCGTTCCAACTAAAAATGCTGCTAAGAAAAATTTCTTAACTCGAGTATTTAAAAAATCAAATCAGGCTGACGAAAATTGGATGACGGTCAAGTTGCGTTATAAAAAACCTGATGGCAAAAAAAGTAAATTATTGAAAATAAAAGCAATGAATAAAAATGTTGCTCTTGCTTCAGCTTCTGACAATTTTAGATTCTCTGCTGCCGTGGCAAGTTTTGGAATGTTGTTGCGAGATTCTAAATTTAAAGGTGATGCGGATTATGATAAAGTTTTAAAGATGGCTCAAATTTCTTTGGGGAAAGATGAGTTTGGATATCGAAATGAATTTTTAGAATTAGTAAAAAAGGCAAAAGAAACGAATGCTCGTTTGACTGCTAAAAAATAGTTTTCCGACAGATTATGAAGAGCGTTATCTTTTAAAAGGATAGCGTTCTTTTTTTTTCAAAAAATAAAAAAAGAACATTTCCCACCAAAAATATTTTTCTCTGCATCTCCTAGATTATAAATTTCACTCACCATAAAAATTTAGGTTATGAAAAACATGTTATCTTTTTTTGCCATAATTTTATTTTGTAATTGTATTGTTATGACTTCCTGTCAAAATAATACGACACGAGATGCCATTCAGAAACAAAACAATTCTCCTACTAAAATTATTATTCCAAATGATGCACTTGCAATAGAAGAAACTATTGCTCAAGAATCTCCTCGAACTACAGAACCACCTCCACCACCTGTCATTGAAGAAGTACCCGAAGAAGAAATAGAAGAAGTTTTCATAGATCGAATTTTGGAAGATCATGATGAAATTGAGATAAATGACGAAGAGTTAGTAATGGATGTCGAAGACAAAGAACCAGTTGAAGCATTTAATCTTAAACCAAAAATAAAAAAACATCTCCACCGTCCTGAACCTAAATACAACACCGAAGAATATAATCACATAGTAGAAAATGAATTTCTTTCCTCTATCGAAAAACCGTTATCTACTTTTTCTATCGACGTAGATAATGCATCGTATAGCAATACTCGACGCTACTTGAATAGCGGTCAAATGCCGCCCAAAGATGCAGTACGAATTGAAGAATTTGTGAATTATTTCAACTACGATTATCCTCAACCAAAAGGCGAAGATCCTTTTTCCATCAATACAGAAATTTCAGATTGTCCTTGGAATCAAGATCACAAATTAGTTCATATTGGATTGCAAGGATATGAATTACCAAAAGAACAAATGCCGCCTTCTAATTTAGTTTTCTTATTAGATGTTTCGGGTTCGATGGGTGATTATAATAAGTTACCACTTTTGAAAAAAGCATTCCAATTATTGACTCAACAGATGCGAGAAGAAGATCGAGTTTCGATTGTCGTTTATGCTGGAGCTTCTGGTTTGGTGCTTCCTCCAACTTCTGGAAATAATAAAAATAAAATCATGGCGGCTCTTGAAAAATTAAATGCAGGTGGAAGTACCGCAGGCACAGCTGGCATTCAATTAGCTTATCAAACTGCTGAATCTTCTTTTATAAAAAATGGAAATAACCGAATCATTTTGGCAACTGATGGAGATTTTAATGTAGGCACTAGCAGCACTTCTGAACTAGTTCGATTGATTGAAGAAAAAAGAAAGTCAGGCGTTTTTCTTTCCATTTTAGGATTTGGAATGGGAAATTACAAAGATGGTCGAATGGAACAATTGGCTGACAATGGGAATGGAAATTATGCTTACATCGATAATTTTGACGAAGCAAAAAAAGTCTTCGTTCAAGAAATGGGAGGTACACTTCACACAATTGCAAAAGATGTAAAATTGCAAATTGAGTTCAATCCAGCACATGTCAAAGAGTATCGATTAGTTGGTTATGAAAATCGAAAACTCAAAAATGAAGATTTTAATAATGATAAAAAAGATGCTGGAGATTTAGGTGCAGGTCATACAGTCACGGCTATTTACGAAATCATCCCAGCTAGTTCTGAAGAGACTTCAGCCAATAAAGTTGATGCTTTAAAATACCAAGATCGCTCAGTAAAAAGATGGGCAAAAGTTGATCCCGATTGGATGACAATCAAGCTGCGTTACAAAAAACCAAATGAATCTGTGAGCAAATTATTGGAAGTGACAACGAAGGACAATGGCATTTCACTTCAGGCAAGTTCTAATAATTTTCGATTCTCTGCAGCTGTGGCAAGTTTTGCAATGACTTTGCGAGATTCAAAATTTAAAGGAAATGCGACTTATGATAATATTTCAGAAATGGCGCAAGGTGCACTTGGAAAAGATGAACATGGATATCGAAAAGAGTTTTTGGATTTAATTCAAAAAGCGAAGCAAGCAGATATTCGATTGACCGCGGAGAAATAAATAATCAGAAAGCGGTGTTAGCGTTTGAACACTAACACCACTAATTTAAAAATTTGAGGCGCTATTTCTTTATGAGATCGAAACTAGTCCAGTAAACTTTTTTGCATAAAAATTTAGCGTCTCTCTCTATTTTATTTAGTTACTTGCCTATTCACACTTTTCCAAGAACCTCCGTTGTATGCTTCAATCCTATATGATTCTAATTGTTTTTTAGCAGCACCACTTCGCATTCCTGAAGCACAACAAGTGATGATTGGTTTTTTCATTTGTTTCATCTTATCGATATTTTTTCCAAAATCTCCTAGTGGAATATTTATCGCTCCTTCAGCACTTCCGCCTTGAAATTCTTTTACTGTTCGAACATCAACTATCACCGCTCCTTTTTCAATAATTGGTTTTAAATCTGTTCCACCAAATAATTTTCTCAAAAAATCTAACATAGTATTTACAAGTGTTTAATTAAAAAAAATAAAGATAGTTTTTCCTTAAATCAAAAGATCCTTTTTTTCAAAAAGACTTAAAAATTTATTAGGATTGAATTGACTTTAAGTCTTGCTTCTTTTGCTTTTGGATTATTTGATGAAAATTCTCTATCGCCAAGTAAATGTGGAAAAACGGGTTCTTCATTTGTAGCTTCCAAGAAAACACTTAATTTGTCATTTAGTTTTCCGCCATTCCAATTCGCTAATTTTCCAGCATAGTCCCATTCGAAACCATAAAAATTAAAATCCTTTCCATTCGCCGCAACTAACTCTTCCAAAGTACTTCCTACTTTAATTCCAGAGTCTGTTTTCCATTTTGAATCGGTTCCTTTGATTCTGATACTTTCCAATTTCGTCATTTCTTCATTACCTTGAAATAGCACTTGAATTTCATTGTTAGTTTTTGGAAAAACTAATAATCCTTTTTTCGTTTCACCTTCGCCCAATCCAATTTCAGTTTCCATGACATTGTCTTTTCCAAAAGTTTTATAAATATCTGAGCCATTAAAGTTGGCTTTGATTCTACCAACCTGTTCACCTGGAATACATTCCCAATTATCTAATTTCTTAATTTTTACAGGAGATGTCTTACTTGGTTTTTTAGTTGTTTCAGAACCAACATTCTCAGGAGTAGTTGTTCCAAATTCACAGCTTGAAATAGTGAAAACAAAAAATAAAATGGTTAAAAATTTAATGTAATTCATCGGTATGTTTTTAATTTAAAAAATTTATTCTTTCCAAAATAAGATGCGAGAATATCCAACATCTTCTACCTCATCTTTCCTATTTAGTTTTTTCTTTTGAATATAAATCTCATGCTTACCTTTTTGTAATGTATCAATTTCGAGCATCGTTTGCACGCCTCGTTCTCCTTGATTTGGATGAATAGAAAAATAGAAATCTGTCTCAATTTTTATCGAATCAATTTCTACCACATATAAATCAGAGAAACATTTTAACGCTTTTCCAGGTTCATTTTCTTTCACAAAAGCATCATTCAAATTAATCCCTCCACTCCCAATCTCAATTCCTGAATTAAATCCATCCTTTTTCATCGGAACAAAATCTTTACAAATTTTTTCCAAAACCTCATTATCATCTAAACTATATCGAATAAATAATGGTAAAAAACTTCCACTCACTATTTGCGATGAAATGCTTGCATCACCAATATAATGTTCTTCGTTTCTGATATCGTCATATTCATTGCTACTCAATTTGAATTGACTTCCATTGTCAGGGTAGTAAATATATTGGTCGTATTTTATAAACGGAATTAAAAAAAATAACAATACATACACGGACAATAATACGCGAATATAATTCTTCGGAAAACGACTGATCAAACTATAATAAATACTTCGATAAATACCTGCCATAATAATTTTTCCAATCCATTTATAAATCGGAAAATACAATCTACTCAGTCGATTATACTTTTTGAAAAAACCTAGAGTCAAAGTATCTATTGCATAAATTATTCCCGCCAAAAGCATTGCAAACAGAACAGATATTGCCACTTTATTAATTACTTTTCTAATTACTGCATCTTCATCGAGTAGTTCCAATCCAAAATCTATAAAATAAACAAACAGACTAATCGTAGCCAAAAACATAAATAAGGAAAAAAACATAAACACAATCAAAAATGTAAATGAAAAAATCACACTCGAAAGTGTATCTAATTTTTCTAACATTCTATCAAGCGAAGGAACTCTAGTTTTTAATTTCTCTGTAAAATATTCGCTGTACCCTAATTTATCTAAATCAATTTTACTTTGCACCGAACGCAGACCGACAGCCCCAATCCAAAATCCTCGAAGAAAGACATGCACCACTAAATTGATCGTCAAAACAATCGACCCCAACAATAGTATGCCTACTAAAGTCCGCAACATTCCATCTAAATTCCCATCCAACCCTGTATTCAAATTGATATATTGAAATGCAGCAATCAATCCTTGATACGCTTGCATCAATAGAAATATCGAAAATCCCGAAACTAATAATTCCAAGTTCCAACTCTCTCGTTGCAATTGCTCTAGCCAATCTCCAATTTGATTTTTCTTTTCTTCCATTATTTATTTGATGACAATGCAAAAACTGCAAATGATGCCAACCAATGCGAACCCTCGTAATGTTCCGAAACAACATTTGGAACAGTCACCCGCAAATGTTTCTCTGCAGCTTCATACATCAGTTTTCGTTTTTTCTTACTTTTTATATTTTTGGAAATTCCATACATACACCATGCTCGACTCAAATTCAATCCATCTAAATGTACAATTTTTGGATCACTTCTATCACTTACATCTGCAGGATTTGCCAAGGTTTTTAATTTCTTTTTGGGTAAAAATTTCTTAAACCATTTTTCAAATTCCGCAGGAGACAAAACTCGACGCATCAAATTGGCTTCCTCCAAACAGCCTGACAAAAAATCCTCGCCACTTGGTTCAAACTCCGCAGGGCAATTACAATCTGAAAAATAATATACTCGTGATCTTTGCTCAATTAAGTTTTTTAATTTAATATGACCAGCCGAGTTCGCATAATCCCAAGCGAATGATAATCCAAAAGCAGTATTTGGATGTACACCTGTTCGCACAGGATAAGTTTGAATCGGTAAAAAACTCATGTATCGCTCAATCATAAAATACGCCAATGGTTGTAAATTATTTGACCACTTTTTCGCATCTTCATCTTTGAAATTATGAAGCTCTTCTGCCAACTTCATCAACCAAGACCAACCATACATTCGCTCCCAACTTTTGCTCGCTGTTTTTAAGTATGCCACTTCACCTTTAATATTTTCAGCAGTCAAATTCTCTCCTAATTTTTTTCGAATCATTTTCGCTTCTGGTAAATTAGGAAAGTCTTTCAACAATTTGACCAACATCCAATGTCCATGAACGGACGAGTGCCAATCAAAACATCCATAAAATGCAGGATGCAATTCTGTTGGTCGTTTCAAATCATTTCCATCTTTTAATACTTGATTCAATTTGTTTGGATATTCCTTTTGTAAACACGACAAGGCTAAACTGGCAAAATGTGATGCACCTTTTTCAGTCATTTTTAATTGACCTGATTCCGTTGTTTGCAAAAATGGATTATTCATTTTTTGAGAAAAAATATTTGATGAGTTCCAACAGATTAAAAATCCGAGGAGGAAGAATTGAAATAGTTTGTTCATTTTTTTCTTTTGAACAAATATAAAATTCGTGGGAGACTTTTTTAGGGAAATGGAGGTTTATCTTTTTTGGG
>JBGCFD010000083.1:0-59872 GCA_045106765.1 Saprospiraceae bacterium
ACTTTGGGAGAGTCATAAAAAGTCATAATAGTCAGTCCAAGTCTGTGGCAAAAAAATTATCTTCCAGAAATTTCAATTTTCCGACTCACCTTAAATCCATCCATCTGAATTTCTAAGAAATAAATTCCTTGTGAAATATTACCCACATTCAATTCAACCAATCCATTTTCATCCACAGGTTTTTGTAAAATTTCTTGCCCTAAAATATTGATCAGTCGAATATTTTCAATTGGTGCTTCATTATCATTTTTTATAAAAATAAAATCATTGGTAGGATTTGGGAAAATAGACAAATTGCGATTTAGTTTATTCTCAAAAATTCCTGTTCCAACTTCCACATAATTTTCAGGAGTGTTGAATGGAACCAAAATTTCGCTATTCGTAATTCCTTTTACGTCAAGGATACCTAAATCGATTTCAGCATAACCTGACAGGTCATCAATGATTCCAGTAATGGTTCCAATTTTTCCACCACCACTAATATTGAGTTGATTGATTCGAGAAACTGCAGCTGCTAATTTTCCATCCTCTTCTTTTTGGAATGACAATAAATCATCAGCTCCATTATTATTAAACCAACCACTTTCAAATGCAATTTCCATCGAAGTTGGATCAAAAATTTGATTGTTAAATTCTACCGTAAATGCTAATCCATAAATGGCATCTACAGCATTGGCAGTTCCTCCAAGATGAATTTCTGCTTCAAATGGCCCAACTCCAATATCGTTCGGATTAGGCATTATGATAAATAATGCTGGATCATCAGAGGAAGGAGTTGGAGTGACATAAGGATCAACAGCCCCATGAGTCAAACCAAAATTTTCATCGATAGCAAATTTATCAGAGAAACTGATAACACCATCTCCATTGGCATCGGCATGTTTGTAATTAGTTCCATCTTCAAAACTTTGCATCCAATCATCGGAAGGTTGAGCAATCCATGCAATACTTGCATTATCTCGTGGGGTGCCTACTGCTCCATATGCTAGTCCAATATTTAGTAAATCAAAATTATTGACAATAAAATCCGAATTTGTATCTCCAGCCCAACAATCACCAAATTCATCATAATCCAAACACATATTATCAAAGTCCAACGCATCAGTTGCACCGATAGTAAACAGCCCGATAAATCCATCTAAAATTGCTCGTCCCAATGTTGGATCAGTTGGATCTGGAACAATCGTGAGTGTCACTCCTGGCGCAATTTCTACCCCATCCAAATCAAAAAGCGAACTTGCTGAATTGATTGGTGCATCATTTGCTCCGATATTGATTCCGCCACCGCCACTATAGAAATCAAATTCCAAATGAATTACAGCAGCATTTAATTGAAGGAAATTAAATTCCAAATTTGCCATAAAAGGAGATAAATAATTTCCATCAAAAATCGGAGAAGGATTTCCCAAAACAGCTACACCATCAAATGTGTTTTCATACTCTTGAATTTTTATTGGAACTCCACTCACCGTAAAAATTAAATCATCCGGAGCATAAATTGGTGTTCCATAATAAGCTATAGCTAAGTCATCGAAAGTCAAACAAGTTTGGTTGCAGGTTGGACTTTCAAATTCTAAAGTCTCACAGCAAGTCGGTAAATCATTTTGACAAATTTTAATGGCATCAAAGGTATTTCCACTTGCTGGAAAATTTTCAATTTGGATCGGTAAATCTGCAAAGGCAAAAAATCCAAAAAAATCACCATTTGCAAATACGTCGAAGAAGTCATTATTGACATTCGCATAGTTAAAGTCTAAAATGAAATTATAAGTATCATCAGAATTACAATTAGTTTCAGATATTTCGATGTCCCAAATTTCACAATCTGGATTACAATTAATTGGATCTAAACCTGTGAAAGCAGTACAATTAGTATTTTCAGAATCAATTACAATAAATTCAAAAACCGTATTTCCATCTCCAAGTATTGGCCCAAATGTCAACCATAAATCAGCATAGGCAAATGTTCCATAGTTCGTTCCATTACCAACTAAATGAAAGGAATCACTTGGCATATTTTGATGATTAAAATCTATATCAACGTAAAATGTTCCTTCTGGATTACAAGGATGAGCTTCGACGATCAAACCTGTAATTTCGCATTCATCATTACAATCAATTGGATCAAGACCAGTTTCTTCAAAGCAATTAGGATTGTTCTGATCAATGATGATAAATTCAAAATTAGTGGATCCATCTCCTACAATTGGTCCAATAGTAATCCATAATTCCGAGTAGGCAAATGTTCCATAATTTGTTCCATTTCCAACTACTTGGAAGGAATCACTAGGCATGTTTTGATGGTTAAAATCTATATCAACTAAAAATTGCCCATCTCCATTACATGGATGAGCTTCAGCAATCAAGTCAGAAATATTGCAATTAGAAAAACTACAATCAATTGGCCCAACTACTCCAAAATCAGAACAAGCATTCTGATAATCTGAAACCACAAATTCATAAATAGTCGTATTATCGGCTAAAAATGGCCCAAGCGTGATGGGTAAATTATTAGTCGAAAAAACGCCATATTGATTTCCATTTCCTGCGATCGTAACTGAATCTGTACCTGCTAAAAAGACAAAATCAATATTTACTGAAAACATATCACCATCACATGAATGTGCAGAAACGGTTACGTCTTCAATCAGACATTGAGCACTTGACCAATTGAATGATAGCAAGAATAGGAGGCTTGCCAATAGATATATTCTGATTTTCTTCATTGTACAAAAGTTTAATTTGATGTAAATATGATTCCTGATGATACAAATGTGCTCACTACTTCGTTATTTTAAAAGTACTTTTATGATATATTTTTGGATTTTTTTAATGGTGAAATAATTTTATAATTCCTTAAATTGCTGGTAGTCAATATGTTAAGTGGGAATGTCGTGTGCATTTTTTTGAAAAAAATAGAAGAAAAATATCTAAATCTAAGCAACATTTTTTTGAAAAATAAGATCAAGTAAGGGCAATCTCTTGTGGTTGCCCAGTACGACAAACCTTATTTCTAAAAAAAAAAAAGATCATTTCATGTTTTCCAATAAATTAATTCAATCATTCCAAGGACTGAATCGAAAGGAGATGACCCGTTTTTACGAATTCGTTCACTCGCCATATTTTAATAAACATGAAGAGGTAAAATCTTTAGTGGCTCATTTTAATAATTTATATCCACGATTTTTGGAAAAAACTTGTGAGCGAAAAAAATTATACAAAAATGTATTTCCCAATCAAAAACACAATCAAAAACACCTGGCACTTTTGTTCACTTATACTTGGCGATTACTCAATCAATTTTTGATACAAGAACAATTTAAAAAAAATGAAATTCAGCAAAATATATTTTTACTCCAATCGCTTCGTAAAAATGGTTCACATCGAAACTATGAAAAATTACTATCTGAAGTGGAAAGGAATTTAGTCAAAAGTAAAATTCAAAATAGTGATTTCAGTTTTCAACAATTTTTAGTCAAGTCAGAAGCCGAACGTTTTCATACACAATTAGAAAAACACGAAACGGATTGGTCTATTCAACAAAAACAAAATCATCTGGATCATTTTTATTTTTCCGAAAAATTAAAGGATGCTTGCGAAATGATGATGCGTTCCAAAATTTTGCAAGTAGAATATTCCTACCAAATGTTGGATGACATTCTTGAGGAAATTGAAAATAATATTGAGAGGTATGAACAGATTCCCTCGATCATTATTTACTACCAAGTTTTTCAGATGATGACCAAAGGCACCTCCGAATTTTACCAAGATCTTATTCCTATTTTAAAAAAATACGAATCGTCTTTTCCTAAAGAAGAATTAGAAAGCATTTATAATCATCTCCAACATTTTTGTATGACAAAAATAAATACAGGTGATGATAACTATTTGAATAAACTTTTTCAGTTGTATAAAATGCAATTAGAGGCAGAGTTACTTATCGAAAATAATTACCTCTCAGAATGGCATTATAAAAATATTGTTACAGTTGCCTTACGATTAGATGAATTAGATTGGGTGAAAATTTTTATTGAAGATTACCGTGATCGACTCGATCCTGAAGTTGTGGAGAATGCCTACACGTTCAATTTGGCAGCCTATTATTATCAAACAGAGCAACTCGAAAAAGTACTCAATTTATTAGTTCGAGTGGAATACACAGACATTCGATATCGAGTCCATGCTAAATCTTTGTTGCTTAGAACTTATTATGATTTGAATGAGTATGAGGCATTTCTTTCGCTCACAGAATCCTTTCGACAATATTTGCAACGTAATAATAAAATTTCAGCTTCCCGTCGAGATGGATTTATCAATCTAGTAAAATTTGCCAAAAGAGCATTTCAAATTAAAAATTCCATAGCTATTTCTAAGACTGAAAAAATGCAACAAGAATTACATAAGTTGCTGAAAGACATAGAGTTAGCCAATACTATCTTTAATCAGAGTTGGTTGAATTTGAAAGTAAGTGAGTTGGAAAATGAAATAAATTAAATTTTTTTAAAATAAAACGATTTAATATAATATATCGAAAATGGCTACCGTTTTAGAAGTGGTCTTGCATAACAAATTCAAAAGAGCTTTAATTCGGTGATTCGGGTTAAAGCTCTTTCTTTTTGCATAATCGAAGCTCCTGCTTCGATACGTTCATTTCCGAAGCAGGAGCTTTGGGCATACTTAAAAGAAATATCATTTTCTTCTTACTTTTGTTCTATTCAAATTCAAAAATTAAATAATCAATATGAAGGAATTGAATGAAGCTCAGTATTTAGAAAATCAATTTAATGAATTACTTAAAAATGAAAGAATCTCAATAGATTCAAAAAGAAGTTGGTTAGAGCAAATCGAGAATAAACCTGGCGTATATATTATTGAGATTAAAAAGAAGATAGCATATGTTGGAGAAACTGGAAATCTTAAAAAAAGGATGAAGGATTTGTTGAGAACCAATAACCATACTTTTAGAAGATCCTTAGGAAAGCTAATTTTTAATAAAGATGAAAATTATTCAAAGGCAAGTTCAACTAAAAAATTTAATGAAATTATCGAAAAAAAACTTGATGTATGGATGTATGAGAATTGTAAGGTCTCATTTCTTACGACTAAAATAGGACGGAAAGAACTTGAAGAATTAATTCAAGATGAATATGGAAGCCAATTATTAAATGTGAGGAGAAAAAGAAAATAGAATTTTTAAGACTTTTAGAATGAAATTGCCAACTTCTTTGTTCTATCTTTTTTCCTTACTTTTGCCTAATTGAAATTCGAACAACAAACAGATTGAACCTTGATTTATAGTTTTGTCAGACCAATTGCGGCATACGCTTTGAAAATTTTCTTTCGTAAAATCTACTTTACCAATCGGGATCGAATTCCGAAAGGTAAACCGTTAATTCTAGCTATAAATCATCCTACCGCTTTTATCGAACCTTGTATTTTAGCTTGTTTTTTACCCATCAAATTGTATTTTTTGGTGCGAGGTGATTTATTTAAAAAACCACTTTTTAGAAAAATTTTGAATGTGTTGCACATGGTTCCGATTTTTCGAAGACAAGAAGGATTGGATCAATTGAAAAAAAATGATGAGACCTTTGATTTTTGTTATGAAGCTTTGAAGGATCACAAGACGGTGGTAATTCTGCCAGAAGGTAGAACGATTCAAGAGAAAAGGTTGCGACCGATTCGGAAAGGTTTAGCTCGAATTGCTTTCGGTACTTATGAAAAATATGGAGATATTGATCTACACATTGTTCCAATCGGAGTGAATTTTACGGAAGCTGATAAATTCCGTTCCGTCGCAATGTTTGATGTGGGAGAACCTATTCGATTAAAAGATTATTACGAACAATATCATGAAAATCCTCAAAGGACGATTCGAAATTTGACAACGGTAGTGAAAGAAGGTTTAGAAGATCACATTGTCAATATTCCAAATCCAACGGATGATGCTTTGGCGGAAGATTTTTTTACTCTTTACAGGAATGATCGTCCAGAGAAAATTTTTCCACTTATTTCGGAAGATCGAAAACCACTTGAAGGGGAAATGAATATTGCAGATCATGTAAGTCAAATGTCAGAAGAGGAAAAATCTGATTGGTCAGAAAAAATAAAACAATACTTTTCCAAATTGAAATCCAAAGGAGTAGAAGATCAAGCTTTACAAAATCCTGAAATTTATAATTGGAAAAATACTTTGTTTTTAGTGTTTGGATTTATGCCTTACTTTTTAGGATATTGGTTTAATTATCCCATCTTTGGTTATGCCAAACATGTTTCAAAAACGAAGGTAAAGCAACTTGAATTTAAAGCACCAGTAGCATTGGCAGTTGGATTAGGATTGAGCATTCTTTTAGTTTTATTTTTGGTTTCGGTAGGAATTTATTTGTGGGGATGGTGGTCGATATTGGCGTTGATATTTTTGTTTTATCTAGGTCGATTCTCGTTAGTGTATTTAGAGTTTTGGGAAAAATATAATGCAGCGAAAGCAGTTCATCAATTGAATAAAACTACTTTGGAAGAAATGAAAAATGAACGATCATCCTTAACTGAAATGACTCAAAAGATTGCAAGTACTAGCGTTTGATTTTTAGAACCCAGAATTTTTTTTTACCAAATAGGCATATAGAAAACATAGTCCGTCCAACTCTAAAAACCTATGTTCTCTATGTGACTATATGGTAAAAAAAAAATACTCTAAAAGAGTTGTGACAAATCTTTCTTCCTAAATTCCAACAACAATTCCTTCGCACTCGCCCCACTCATATCTTTAAAATAATATTTTTGTAACAATGCTCTTGCAGCCTCCTCCACAGGTACATTGGGGTAATAATTATCTCTCGCAAAATGTACATACTTCATCAAAAAGAACGCATTAAACCATCGAAAAAATCTTCCACCAAAAGTAATAGGAATTGTCGTATTCGCTTGAATTTCAGCGAGTTTTGTATCAAAATTATTTGCATCTAAAAAAGTACGAATAGATTCAGGTAAATGTTTTTTCATCATTTCCACTTGCTCATTTTCAAATAAAAGTAAGTTGGGAGCAACTGTCAGAAATGGTTCTAAATCTTCGAATATTTTGAAATTATAAGTTGAATATTTTGTCTCTGGAGCTAATCTTTTTTCTGCTAAAATTTCATTGACTGCTTTTCCAGTACCAAAAGGAACTCGATCAGAACGACGAGGGGAGGGGATTGTTTTGGTTTTTTTCAATTCCGTATGAGCATTAAGAATGGTAAATTTATGGAGGAAATAAAAATCCTCACCCGCCTTTTTTTTATTCATTCCACCTTGTTGCTGATAGGCATTACAACGCACCGCCATGCTCGATCCAATCGTCTGAAACGCTAATGGAAAACCTGCGAATTTTTGTGCATGAATGTAGTATCGCAAATGCAATTCATACTTCGTGATTGCATCATAAATTTCAGGTTCATAATTATCTCCTTCGAGTGGATGTTCGAAATGAATGCCGCAAGATTGTACTTTGGGATTTTCGAGAAAATGTTCTTCGATAGTTTGTAAATAATTTTTTTCACACAAACTATCTGCATCAAAACAAATAATAACTCCTTCCGATTTTCCCACAGATTCGAGTCGTCGAACAGCTTCGTCCATTCCAATTTTTCGGGCAGTTCCGACACCAGCAATTTTCTTAGGAAGGTTGGTTTTGTAAATGATATGGAATTGTAAATGTTTTGTTATATTTTCTTTCGACCAAGTAGTCGCCATTTCGAAAGTCACTAAATTTTGCGATTTAATTTCACCAGAAGTTTGCTCTCCATCATTCACCACTACAATCACTTCTGTGAAACAATTAGCTGCATCACAATTTTTAAGACTCTCCAAACTTCTAATCAATTCTGTTTCATCGTAGCAAGGAATGACTACGACCATGCCTAAGTTTTCAGGAACGGGTACATTAATTAATTGGGGAAATAATGCATTTTTTTCAAGGTAAGTTGCCATCTATTCTTCTTCCTCATTTACTACTGAGTTTTCAAAATATTCCAACTCATAAGCTTTCGCAGTCCATTGCTGAAATTCCCCTTTGCCTAAAGTATTTAAATATTTTTCTTCCACTACATCATTTGTATCATTGTAATTGAAAATGGTCAAACTATTAAAAACTCCATTGATTAAAACTTCCTCTTCGACAATTTTATCATTTTCATTTCGCTTGACATGAGACTCTTTTTTCATATTTTCCTTTGGATAAAAGATTTCAGTTCCAATCACTTTTCCTTCTTCATCTTCTATTATTTTTTGATCTACAACCAAATCTCCATTATCTGAATAATAGATTTGACCACCGATCATTTCACCTGCTTCATCATATTCAAAAGTGGAAGTAGTAGCATCTTTATCTGCAAACTGTTCTTCTTTTTTTACGACATTATTATTGATGTCGTATTCGTAAGTTGTTGATAACCATGGACTTGTAAAATCATTAGTATCATATTCTACTTTTTTGATGAGGTTGCCAAGAGAACTATATTCATAATCAATTTTACTTTCCACTTCACCGTCATCATCGAGAACGGCTTCCATTTTTAATTTTCCTTCCGTAGTATATTCAAATTTTGTAGGAACAAATCCGCCTTCTTGAAAATGTTCTCTTTGTTCTATTTTTCGCCCAAATTCATCGTAGATAAATTCCCATGTTTGTTGAATTTGATTGACGTAATCGGTTTGTTGGGTTTGATGAAGTGAACCATTTTCGTATGTGTTTTCAACAAGAATATCAATTTCACCTTCGTTGTAAACTTCTTCTCGAGTCACATTTCCATTTTCATTTAAGTGAACAATATTCGTCAAATTTTTTTCGATTATTGTTCCTTCTGAATCACAAACGCAATCGTATGTTTTTCGTTTTTTTAATGCTTTTTTCATTTTTTTAATTTCGTTTTTAGATAGAATAATTCACTATTGATAACACAGTTTTTTTTGAGAAAATTAATACAAATAATCTGTGGGAATCTGCGTAATCTGTGGTGAATTCACTTCCCTCGAATCGTTCGAATCAAACTAGGCACCAAAGATAAAAGAATCAAAACAATTCCAATACTTGCTGCGATCACAATATTTTGTTCTACTCCGTTTTGTTTTAAAATGATTCCCACAAATGCCCAAATCAAAACTAAACCATAAGCAACATCGCCTCTTGAATTCAGCATTTTTTGTCCAATCAAGGTCGCAATAAAAATCATTCCTACCGTCCAAAAAACTTCTGAAATTCCAAATCCGTCCCAACCAATACTGACCAACAATGCAGTCACATTAGCAATAGTTGCCACAGTAATCCACCCCAGATAAATACTAAAGGGAGTATGCACCAACCATTTCACCCCAGAAGAAACTGTACCTCGACCAATTCCCAATCGTTGGTAAATCGTTATCAACAAAATCAAAAAAGTAACCATTACAGCTACCGAAATTTCCACATGATTATAATGCCAAGCGAAAATCCAACTGATATTGGCAGCACAAGTCAAGAGAAAGAATGGACCAATTTTGGAAAACCAAGGAGTCGCATCTTGTGGTGACTTAAATAAATCCTTTGCTTGATAAATTAAGAAGCCCAGTAAAAATAAATAGATCACTCCCCAAATTGAAAAAGTAATTCCTGCAGGAACAAAAAGATTGGGAAAGGAATCAGAAATTTCACCAGGATTTCTACCATTGATAGGTAAAGCGTTGGACAAATAATTGACGTAGACCATTGCTCCGAAAGCAAGGATGTTGAGGATTTGGAGGAGTTTTTTCATTTTTGTAGATGTATTGTTATTTTTCTTTAAAAGATGTTGAAGGATTATCTCAAAGCTAAAATATTTTTTTACAAAAGTGAATTAGTATTTTGTAAAAAAAAAAGTTTTTAGAATCAATTTCTCTAAAATAGAAATTGTTTTTTCTACAAAAAAATCCATGACCTGATTTTGAACCAAGTCATGGATGTTAAAGTTTAAACATGACACGGTTTGAAATCGTGCCATACATTTTCTTTATTTTTACTTTTTAATCCACTCCAACGCCTTCTCCAAAACTTCATCTTTCCCTTCAGTCAATCCTTTAATCGTAGGCTTCACTTCCACGTCAGGAACAATTCCAACACGTTGTGTTTCAGTTCCGTCAGGATAATATACGCCAATTCCAGAAATCATTGTTCGAATTTTTCCAGGTAAAATAATAGTTGAAACATTTCCATCCGCACCTGCAGTTGTACTTCCAAAAACCTTATTATTTGGTGAGGTTTTAAAAGCCATAGTTGTGTACTCTGCTTGACTTTGCGTTTCTTCATTGATTAGAATAGCAATCTTTCCTTGGTAAGTTCCCTCATCATTTCCACCAACAGATAAGTTAGTTCCAAAACTAAAATTGCCGGGTTTCATTAATGTTCCAGAGGTGAATTTTACAAATGGTTTTAACTCAGGTGTCAAAAAATTCCCGAAAGCAAAAACCATAAACTCTGAAGGATAGCATCTTAAGTCAATTACAATTCCTTTTTTATCCAGCAAGTTTTTCTTCATATCTTCGATATCTCCACCCTTAATTGTTCCTGGATAAATATAACCAATGTCGCCATCCATCACTTTCCAAGATTTTTTATCAGATCGTTTCCAAAGGTTAATATCTTTAATTGGAAATGTTGTAAGAGCAATGTTATTTTCTTTTCCACTTCGCAAATAAGTAACGTCCAAAATCTTTTTATTTGTCCGCAAAAGTTTTTTTGCAACATCTCTTAATTGAGTAGGGTAGTTAGACGCAGGTAAATGAGGAAGCATTTTTTTGATAATATTTTCGACTGGTGAACCATCTATAGTCGTAATAATATCACCAATTTTTAAACCACTAGCTTTTCCTTTTTCCTCTTCATGGTAACCTACGACCATTGCTTTTTCTTCCACCATTTTTATTTTTACGGCAGAAATATTATTTCCAAAAAATCCATTCAACGCATTATCTTGCATCCAAATATTGGCATGAGTATCTTGAACTTTTCCAATCAATTCTAGCAAAGCTAATTTATATTCTAACTCATTTTTTGCATTGACAAACTTAGGAACAAAGTCAACCATCACTTGATCCCATTTATCATCTGTCAAATGTTTGTAAGGGAAAAAGTAATTAATAATATTCCAATATCGATACAAAGCCAACAATCGAAATCCAACATCAGGATATTGAAAATCTGCATAGGCTGCTTCATTTTTAATCTTCGGATTTCCAACATTTGGAGCAAAGCCCATTTGAAAATGTTTTCCAGTTCGGTCGGCCGTTCGTAATCTGATTAACAAATAAATTAATTCATCATGGCGCAGTTCACCAAACCATTGATAATCTGCTTTTAATTTTAATTCCAAGCTTTTGTCATCGTAATCACCCTTTTCAAAATCACCCAATTTATTAATCCATTTAATGGACGCTTCTGCCCGTTTTTTGTGATCGCCAGCAGCAAGAAATTCAGGCATAAATCGGAAAAGTTCGTAATCCCAATTGATATCACCAGTCGCTACTTTTGGATGATAATATTTTAGATAGCCCCACATTTTTCCAAGTGTTGCGAGTGCTTTGGTATTGTCAGGAGTCAATTTTATTTCTTTAATTTTTGAACCTTCATCAAATTCTTTATCTAACTGAGCAGGAAATAATTTTGGTGCAACTGGTTTTAATTTTGTAATTGATTTCCCATCAATCATTACATCAAAATTATCAAACCAAGCAGTTCCTTTTCCAGATAAAATTCCTCCAACAAAAATTGTTTCAGCTCCCTCAGGATAATCCAATTCGATAGTGTATTGTTTCCAATCACTTGTTCCATTGATATTTTTGCCTTGCATATTATCGAATGCCAAAGAACCTTCGTCTCCATCAATTCTCAATAATAATCCTACATATCCATCTGTTACATTTTCCATTTTAAAATAGCCAGTCAGTTTGATTTTTTTTCCTGCATATTGAGCTGGGATTTTGTAGGCAGGACATCCAAATCCTTTTCCATCTTCAGATTTTGATACTACTTTTATGGCAGTTTTACCATGTTGTTTTTCAGTTGCGTCAGAAGTGATTTCGAAGTCAGGTGTGCCCCACTTGAACCAATCTTTAGGAAGCGTTTTTTCTTCTTTGACTGTTTCAAAGTCTAAATTAAAAGTGGGAATGTCTTGTGAAAAACTAAAAAAAGGAAGACAAAGAAAAAATAGAAGTAGATTCTTCATAGGTAAATGATCTTTTATTTTATAGATGAAAAAATAAGAATAAATTGATTTGCTAAAGAATGAATAAGTTAAATAAAGCCACGTATATTTTCTCTTTTTATTTGAAAAAAATATCCTTTGGGGAAGTTTATCATTCTTCTATCTTTGTGCAAAAATCAAATATTATAGAGCTGAGATTTGCTAATACTGCTGCTTAGAAAAGCGAATTTAATAAATAAACAACAACAAACAGTAGAAAACAATAAAATAAACTCAATTTTAACAAGGCAATAATTTTTATATAAATTCATTTACCCAACTTATATATTTTTTTATTTTGGAAAAAACAGTACTTCTCGAACTTCATTACCTACCATCAATTCAATATGTAAGTAAATTGTTACAATTTTCAAGAGTGATGTTGGAGCAACATGAAAATTACTCTAAAGGTAGTTATCGAAATAGATGTCATTTGGCAAGTTCGATGGGATTGTTGCGATTAAGTCTTCCGTTGGCTGGAGGAAAAAATCAACAGCAACCAATTCGGGAAGTAAAATTAAAATATGATGAACCTTGGCAAAATCAACATTGGACTGCAATTAAATCGGCCTATGGAAAATCGCCTTTTTTTGAACATTATGAACATCGGTTTTTACCAATTTTCCAAAAGAAATATGAATATTTATGGGATTGGAATTGGGATTTATTGCATGTGGTTTTGGAAATAATTTCTTTGAAAAAAAATATTGAACTGACCAAGAAATTTGACAAAGAACTTGAAGAAGAAATAGTTGATTTTCGAAATAAAATTTCTCCGAAAGAAAATAAAAAATTTGAAGATGTTGATTTTGAACAAGCTAAATACGTTCAAGTCTTCGAAGCTGAAAATGGATTCTTACCTAATTTGAGTATCTTAGATTTGATATTTTGTGCAGGGCCAGAAGCGGAAATTTATTTAGAAAGAAGTTTGAAAAAAGTGTGATACTTTTACTTTTTCTAGTCGTCTAAAAAGCACGTAGCGGTTTGCTTTAGCTGACCTAAAAAAAAGAGCGAAGCGATAAAATAATAAAATTCACCCTACTCTTTTTCAGGTCAGCTAAAGCAGACCGCTACGCGCTATAAAATAAAAAAAAACATGGATCATATATTAAATAACGACCTTCAAAAATACAAAACCCAAATCGATCAAATCGTAAAAGAACTCCATGATTTGACGATTGATATTTCCCATTCAGAATTAGAAAAAGTGGTCAGCGATTTGCGTAATCGAATCAACGAACCATTTATGTTTGTTATCGTAGGTGAAGTAAAAGTGGGAAAAAGTAGTTTTGTAAATGCATTGTTAGGAAGTGGTAAAGAAATTTGTAAAGTGTCGCCTGCACCGATGACTGATACCATTCAGCAAATTATTTATGGTGAAAAAGAGGAGACTATAATGGTAAGTCCTTTTTTGAAAAAAATAACTCAGCCTGTCGAGATTCTGAAGGAAATTGCCATTGTTGATACCCCTGGAACGAATACAATTGTTGATCAACATCAAGAAATTACGGAGCGTTTTATTCCTGCCTCAGACCTGATTGTTTTCGTTTTCGAATCCAAAAATCCTTACCGACAATCGGCATGGGATTTCTTTAATTTTATCCATGAAGATTGGAGGAAGAAAATTATTTTTGTTTTGCAACAAAAAGATTTGATGCCTGGAGAAGATTTAAAAGTCAATATCCAAGGTGTTCATGATTATGCGGTGAAGAAAGGAATTTCTACTCCAAATATTTTTGCTGTTTCTGCAAAATTAGAATTAGAAAATAATCACGAAGCTAGTGGTTACCTACCTTTGCGAGCTTTTATCAAAGAAAATATTACAGGTGGAAAAGCGCCTGGATTGAAACTGCAAAATAATATTGCTACGTCAAAAAATATTAACGAACGAATTTCTAACGGAGTAAATGATCGGAAAAAACAATGGGAATCTGATGTGATTTTCCGAAAAGATATTACTCAAACCCTCGATGAACAATCTGTCAAATCTAGTGCGCAAGTAGATCAGTTGGTGGAGAATTTATTGTCTGCCTATGATCGAATTACCTATAAAAAACAAACTGAATTAAGTAATGGTTTGTCTTTCTTTTCTTTGCTCCGACGACAAATCAGCTCGATTTTTTCTAAAAAAGAAAACCCCCAAAAGTGGTTGGATGATTTGGCAAATAGTTTCGATCAAGAGTTAAATTCTGAATTGAAAAATAAACTCAACGATGGGGTAGTGGACATTGCCGATAGTATTCAGCAAATGGGAAAAATGATTGATTTGAAAATTCAGAATAGTCAAACTATCTTAAAAAACAACCATGATATTTTTAGTGATATTGCTGAACGACGAAGTAATGTGCTGATTGATTTACAAAAAACGTTTTCGAATTTCATGTCAAAATCTGAAAATTTTACGGACCAAGAATTATTTGGAGACAAAGAAAATTTAGTTCCTAATTTAGCTGCTGGAAGTGGAATTGCTGCAGTTGGAATTATCCTTTCTACTTTTTTAAGTGGGATGGTGGCAGATGTGACAGGAGGAATTTTGACGACAGTCGGGTTACTTTTTGCAGGAGTGAGTATGGGAAAAAAGAAGCGACAAATACTCGGAAGTTTTAAAGAAGCGATAGCAAGTGGAAGACTTCGATTGGATAATGAAGTGACGGAGAAATTAAAAACTTATATTTCAAATATTAAGGGTAAAATAGATGCTAATTTTCATGGATTTGATGAATTGGTGGCAACGGAGGAGAAACAAATTGAGGTTTTGGAACAAAAGCATCAGTCGATTGAAACTAGATTGGATGAGTTGGAAAGACAATTTAGTTAGATTGTAAGATCATTGTTATAGAAATGGTAAAAAGGTGTTAGCCCGATTGGACTAACACCTTTTTATTACGTAACAAGAGTAATGTAAATATTTGATTATCAATACTTTGTAGTTTTTATAAATAAAAACTATTCTATTTTTTTACTCTTAATTTTCTGTTTAAATTTGTGGTTAATAAAAATTAAATAAATGGAAAAACCATATATCATAGGAATTACAGGCGGGAGTGGAAGCGGAAAAACTTCATTCATTAAGGCATTAAAAAAATCATTTACCAAAAATGAAATTTGTTTTGTTTCACAAGATGATTATTACTTGACCAAAGAGCATCAAAAAAAGGATGATGAAGGCATTGAAAATTTTGACCGACCTGACTCCATTGATAAAAAATCATTTGTGCGAGATGTCAAAAAATTGATGGCAGGAGAAACGGTGAAGATTGAGGAATATATGTTTAATAATAAGGAGGCTAAACCTAGAATTTTGACATTTGAGCCAGCTCCAATTATTATTGTTGAGGGAATTTTTGTTTTTCATTACAAAAAGATGAGAAAGCAAATGGATTTGAAAATTTTTATTGAAGCTAAAGAAAATCTAAAAGTAATTCGCCGAATCACTCGTGACCAAGTGGAAAGAAATTATCCTTTGGATGATGTTTTATATCGATATCGAAAGCATATTTTACCAGCCTTCGAAAAATATATTTTGCCTTATCGAGATAGTGCAGATATTGTGATTAATAATAATACACATTTTAATAATGGGTTGGAAATGTTTAGAGGATTTTTAAAAAACAAGCTTATTGAATTAAGGGACGAAAAATAAGACCTATTTTAAGTTAAATACAGAATTAGCGTTGTGAGATTTTTACCAAAGAAAACACTATGAGAAAATTATATTTTTATTTTGTAATTATATTAGCGACAGTAATATTTTTACTAAAAAGTACTTGCCTTCAAGCTCAAATCGTCAATATTGAAAATAAAAGATCCAACTTAAAAGATACTTCGGGTGTATTTGGATATCTTTCTTTGGGAGCCAATTTTGTGAAGAATACAAAATCGATCACTACTATTTCTGGTGATATTCGAATTGAATTTTTACGAAGAAGAAGTAAATTGCTTTCCTTGACCAATTATAATTTAATTCGAGCGAATAGTGATCGATTTATAGATAATGGGTTTTCTCATTTGAGATATAATTATGAAATCAAAAAAAGACTGAAATATGAAATTTTTGCCCAAGCCCAATTTAATAATCAAGTTCGATTGAAACTTAGAACGTTGGTAGGAACTGGTTTACGCTTTCAAATCTACCAAGCTGAAAAACAGCAAGTATATTTTGGACTTTCATATATGTATGAATATGATGAAATTGAAATAGTTTCAGAAATAGTTTCCTTTTTTTATGACCATCGAATGAGTACTTATTTGTCAGCATCTATTCAACCATTTTCTGAAAATGTAATTATAACTAATACAACCTATTACCAACCCGTTTTGACTAATTTTTCTGATGTGAGATTATCCTCACAAACAAGTTTAACTTTTTTCCTTTCCAAACGACTTCGATTCTCTACGATCTTTAGTATCACTAATGATACTAGAGTTCCAGAAAATGTACCAGCGACTTATTATAGTGTGAGAAATGGGATTAGATGGGATTTTTGAAATGCGATTAAATAAATGTCATGGGTTCTCTCCCTTTTTTCACTTGGAAAAATCAAATAAGTTTTTTTTAAAATGGGAGTTTTATATGTTTTTTTCATAAATTAATAAACATTGTTTTTGTAAAGTGTTGATTGTCAGTTGTTTATAATAAAAAATATTTTTCCACAATTCGAAATAAAATAGGAATTTTCATTTATTAATAATAACTTTGTTGTGCTTACTTGAGTTACCTATTGTTTAGCAATTTTTAATTAGTGTTATTTTAAGTTTTATATTAATTCTTTAGTCCCCTAATTTTTATCTGCTCTTCATTTGATTTCTCACTTTTTTTAATTTTTTAAATTTTTTTTAGATGAATATTTTCGTAGCAAAATTAAATTACGATACTCGCGAGGGTACGCTACAAGGACTTTTTGAAGAATACGGAACAGTTGATTCCGTAAAAATTATTCAAGATCGGGACACCGGCAGATCTAAAGGTTTTGGATTTGTTGAAATGGCTGATGATGGAGAAGGACAAGCTGCAATTGATGGGCTTAATGATACAGAGGTAGATGGTCGAACTATTGTTGTGAAAAAAGCTGAACCAAGAAATAATGATCGTCGAGGAGGCGGTGGTGGAGGCTACAACCGCGGAGGCGGTGGTGGAGGATACAACCGTGGCGGCGGTGGTGGTTACGGCGGTGGCGGTGGCTACGGCGGTGGAAGAGGTTACTAGTATTTAGTGACTCTACTAATCACAAAAAATAAAGCCTCGAAGTTTACTTCGGGGCTTTACTTTTTTTATGACGTTGAATGTTTTACAATGGACGCTCTACGTTTTGCTAAAAAATTAATTTTATAATTTTTGATTCAGTATTTGGCCTGAAAAAAGTCTGCCGTCAAATGTCCATTGTTATATTATTTCTTCAAACTCATCTTCCTCTTCTTTTGGTAAAAAATTACTCAAGGCATTATTCTTGAATTGATGCATTTTTTGAAATTCAACCAAAACATTATTGACAAATTCTCCATCGACCAATTCTTTAATCTTTTCCATGTTATTTAGTTCATCCATTTCTCGAAACTTATAGGTTTGTTCATACATTCCCGTTTCAAATTTGATAGACGTTTTATTATCCATTTTAAAGACGGTGATTTTTAAATTAGGATGTTCTATGTATCCGATGATTCTCATAATTAATTTTTTTGTCTAAGAATGATTTTTTGAAAATTTAGGATTGATATTTTGAGTCATCGTTTGATAGACTTCTATAAATTCTGGAAAGTTTTTTTCTAGATATTTTAAATGTAATTCGATTGTTATTTGATCACCTCTTTTTGCTGGACCAGTTTGCATATCTAAAGGAGAGTGTTGCGAAATTTTTTCGATTGTCTCTTTTATTAATGGTTTTAAAATATCGAATGATAATTTTTCAGTTGAAGTTATTTTATCTCCGATGGTAAAAAGGTTATTGGTAAAATTATTAACAAAAACTGCGGCGACATGTAAAATTGCTCTTTCCCGATCATTGATTTGGTGTACGTTTTGAGAAATTCGTTGTCCTAATTTCTCCAAAAGTATTCGATGTTTTTTTAAATTACTATCTACACAGATAGGGATATTGGCAAACTCAACTTCTCTTCCAATTGAAAAAGTTTGTAAAGGATAAAAGATGCCATAGTTTTTAAAATAAGGTTTTAAAACTGTGGAAGAAGTTGCACCTGAGGTGTGGACGACCAACTTAGAATCAGGAATCTTATCCGATAAATCTGCTGCTACTTTTTCGATCGCACTATCTGGAACTGCTAGAATATATAAGTTTGCTTCGGTCGAGATATGATCAAAATTTTTAATAGTCTCGCATTTTATTATTCTAGCTAAACGTTTTGCTTTTGATATTTTTCGACTGTAAACTTGCTTGATTTCCAAACCAACTTCATGTAGTTTTTTCCCTAAATGAAAACCGACATTGCCTACTCCAATTAAAACTATTTTCAATTCTTTAGACATTGGATTTATCTTTTCAATTCAAATCTCCTTCTAATCCAACTCATGGCTAAACCAAGCATCATCATAATTGAACCAGCCCAAAAGAAATTTATTCCAGGGAAAATGATTGCCTCAAAAACAATATAATCAGTTCGAAGTGAATTGGTTGCCAATTCAATTGGGTAAGTCATATTGGCTTCAGACTGAGCAATACCAATACTCATTTTTCCAGTTGTAGGATCAATTTTTGTGAATTGGAAATTTAATCCATCCACGGGTAATTTATCCTTAATCATCATTGGATTCATTTTTCTAATTAAATAGATTGGTTGAACATATTCAGATTTTGATTCTCCATTTTTTGTCACTTTCAAGATTGCTCCTACCGCGATATCATCTTTTTCAGGTTGGTAATTTGGATGTTTTGGATCACGTGCTACTTGTTCCAATTTGACTTCGTACCCATTAAAGTTAATTGCATCACCTTCTTTTAATTCAAAATTTTGATATTCCAAATTCATCTCTGTAGCAAAGACTTTATCAAAAAAGCTTGTGGGTAATTTTATTTTAAAAGCTAAATCATTGATTTGGATAGGGTAGGTATAAACCAAATTATTCCTTAAAACGGCAACAGGAGTGGCTTCATAATTTTCAGGTTTTCCAAGTTGTTGAATTTTTACTTTTGCTCCGATTGCAAGATCTTTTTCCTTGGGCTCATAATCTGGATGAGTGGCATTCGGAATAATTGATTCGATAGAAACTAAGAACCGATTTATTCTAGTAGTATCACTCAAAACTAAAGTATCAATATAAGTTATTTCAGTTCCGAGCGGCACTTCAATAATTCGGTAATTTAGACTGTCTTCCATTCTTTGAGCTTCCTCTCGATCTGCTTCTTTTAATGGAAGAGTAGCAATATGAGTAAAAATATCTTTATCTAAATAATGTTGAGTGTCAGGATTGTAAGCAGCGACTTTGACCAATTTATTGTCAAACTGTGCAGTTGGATAAACGGTGAAATCTTCTACCACTTTTCCTGCTTGATTTAGTTTTTTGAAATTAATATCATAGGTACGAAGTCGATCAATCATCGAGTCACGTTGATAAGTAATTTCATATCCATTTAGTAGTGCTGGTTTTCCTTCAAATAGAATCACATTACGTTTCAACATTTCTTCATTCAACAAACCTCTTTGTGTAAATGGATCTGTTGATATGTGTTCTTTGTTTAATCCTGATGCCAAAATTCCTACGATCATCAATCCGAATCCAACATGTGAAATGACAGAACCAGCAACTTTTAAATTTCCTCGGATGAAAGTAACGAGGTAATCTAAATTAGTAACCACCGCAAATATTCCAGCAAATAATAAAATTTGATATTGCCAAGCATAAGCATTAATCCATTGAGTGGCAGCAAATGTCAAAATTACGGAAATCAATAATGTAACTCCCAAATGGGTAAAATATTTTTTAGAAACAACTCCCCAATTAGCTTCTTTAAATCTAAAGAATTGAGCCGCTCCAGAAAGTATTCCGATAAATACACCTATCCATAATTGGTATTTATTATGATGTTCCACAGGATCTTGAATCACATAACCATCAAAACCAGGTTGGAATAATTCTGCAATTTTATTGTAAACAGGAAGCGAAGTTGAAGCAGTAATCAAGCAAGCTGAAAACAATAAAACCAAAGAACCAATAAACATCCAAAATTCTTTGGAAGCTAATGCTTCTTCTTTTTCAATCTTCGGAATAGATTTTTGTTTGACAAAAAAGATTGCAAGTGGAACGATAAAAAAGAAAGAAGTAAAAACTAGCAACTGTCTTTCCAAGCCCATTTCTGTAAATGCGTGAACAGACGTTTCTCCTAAAACACCACTTCGGGTCAAAAAGGTAGAATATAAAATAAAGAAGAAAGTCATCAAATAAAATAGGTAAGTACTTCTAATTGAATGCCCAGTTGCTCGCGCCACTAGGTGAGTATGAATTCCAGCCACGATTAAAATCCAAGGAACCAACGATGCATTTTCCACAGGATCCCATGCCCAATATCCACCAAAAGTCAATGCCTCATAGGCCCAAGCTCCACCCATCAAAATTCCTGTTCCTAAAATAGCTCCTGAAAATAATGCCCATGGAAAAGATACTTTCAACATTTCCTCATGTTTCCCATTCCACAAACCTGCGATGGCATAACAAAATGGAATCGTGGTCGAAGCAAAACCTAAGAATAAAGTAGGTGGATGTATTGTCATCCAATAATTTTGTAGCAAAGGATTTAAGCCATTTCCACTCAATAATTGGACATAATCTGCTTGGGAAAAAAGAGGAATGTTCAGAGTATCTCTCAACATCATCAGCGGATTAGCACCAATTTTTGTTTCAAAAATATAAACCCCTAAAACCATCGAACCAATAAAAAATTGTACTAATGACAACATAGACATCACCGGTGCTTCCCAATTTTTAGCGACTCGAATTAGAATAAATCCAAGGATCACATGCCAAAACATCCAAAGCAAAAAACTTCCTTCTTGCCCTTCCCAAAATGCGGAAAGAATGTATTTCATTTCCAAATCATCGCTTACGTGAAGTTGTGCATATTGGTATTCATACATCCGGAAATACATCACATAGAATATACAAGCAATAGTTGTAAAAAGACTTAGACCATGAATAATATAACCGAATCGGCCCATTTTTATCCAACCACTTGCTTCAGCTGACTCTTTTTTTTGCTCTGCAAAATAATAAGCAACAGTTGCTAGCAAACTTGCAACAAAGGATAAGACTATGGTCAATCGACCGATTTGACCTGGCAATAAATGTTCGCCAATATATTGGATTTCGTCCATTTCTGTTTTAAATTTTGGAGGATTTTTCTAGTTAAACAGTTGATTAGTTCATCAGTTAATTGGGAAATTAATCACCTAATTACCCGATAAATTTATTACCCAAATTATCCTTTTTCATTTTTCAAATACACTTCTTCATCCTTATATTTCGAAGGACATTTTAATAAAATTTCCGAAGCGATAAATTCATCCTTTTCCATTTTACCAGTCAAAACGATTTGCTCGGACAATTCGAAATCTTGTGGTTTCCCTTGATTCAAAATTACCTTTCGTTCTTCTTTATTATCATCTATCATGTAAAAAGAAAAATAATTAGGATCTTTCAATTCATCATAAACAATCTCTTTGTCTTTGACTAAATGGCCAACCACTTTTACCTTTCCTTCAGCCCCTCTCGCATCTTCAAAGTTAGCGTAAGTTGCTACCTCGCCACCAGCTGTGATGATTAGGTAAATAGCAATTCCAATCATAATCATTCCGATAAGATGTATCTTTTTCATAATCAATGTATTTATGTAAAATTTATGAATTTTAGCAAAGATAAGATGTGTTCGGTTGGCAATATTCTTTTTTATGTAAAATTTCAAAGGAATCTGAACTTAATTCCAAATAATTTGGGGAGTTTCGGAAGTAACGATCTCACCATTGCTTTTGGTGAACTGAATAGTGAAGACATGAGGAACACCTAATTCTCCGAGACGCCCTACAGACTGAAATAAGAATTTTCCTTCTTCATAGTTGAACCAAGAAAAAGGTTCATCAAAATCAATATCAGATAAGCGAGTAGTAGAAATTTCATCATTTTTATAATCTAATTGAATTAAGTAAAAAGAGGAATCTAGAAAAGTGCCAGCCGGATAATTAGGTGAAATTTCATTATTTGATATGATTTTAATTTCTGTAAGAGGAAATTTTAGACCACCTTCTCCAGTATCTTCACAACTACAAGCTGTTGCAGTATTTATTAATCCTAAATCCCAACAAGGTTGTTTGGACTGGGCAAGATAAGTGACCTCATCAAAAGATAAAGTGATTTCCAATTTCTCATTTGAGGAAAGGGCATCGGTATTTATTTCTTGGGTAAATTTTTTAAAATCAAAATATCCTAAGACATTATCAGGACAGCCACAATTCACACATCCATCAATAACCAAAAGGAAAAAATAAATAAAAAGGACAGCTAAGATTTTTGTGATTTTTTTCATGTCAAATTTTTTCATTTTAAAACTTCATTCGAAATCCTGTTTCCAATCCAACATTATATAAATGTTCTTCCACCTCAATATCTGAAAATGTTTGTGTAAAATGATACCTAAAAATAGGTTGGAAAAAAAATGCCAGATCAAGACTATAATTATAATCAAACCCGACAGCAACAAAGGCAGAATGATGCAATAATCGTTCATTTCTAAAATCATCAATATCGAAATTTAAGTTAAAAAGAAATCCTACGCCTAATTCTGAATAAGGACGAATCTTTCTGTTTCCATAATAGTATCTTAAAGCCAAAGGTATTTCTAAAAAGTTATGGATGGTAAAATTGGAATCAAGATCAGATTGATAACCTGTTTTCAAATATCGAACTCCAGTTTTTAAGGCTATTTTTTCTTCGAACAGTTCTCCTAAATAAAAGTTGAAATTTAATCCATATCGAAAACCAGTTCTTTTTTTATCCTTTAAATTTCGAGTTTGCAAGGTGAGGAAATTATCAGATTGAAGCGTTCGGTAAGATTGCTCTATTGAAAAAATAGGGTCGATGGACATTTGAATTTGTCCAAAAAGTAAGTTAGGAAAAATGAAAAAAAGTAAGAGTAGTTTTAATCGCACGGCTATATTAAAATTGTGAATGAAAATGTAAGACGACTTTCTAAGTCGTTCCCCATCTAACGATTCTTCAGAATCATTAGATGACAAAAACAATTTTGGAGAATCGTACTACTACATTTATAAACGATTTTTTTTATGAAAATTTATTCCGTTTTCATTTTTAACAAAGCAACTACTCTCATAGTCACCAATAAAATTATTGGAAAAGCCGCTGCATGAAAATCTTGTGGTAATATTTTCCAAAATAAAATTAACAATACATTTACAAATAAGGTTAGCCACAGATATTTTTTCCAAAAACTATTTAGATTGTTGCGTAAGATGTTGATAGCCAATAAGATATGGAATGGATTCATCCAGAGCATATTCAGGTTTTTATGACAAACTTCATGATCGGTTCCCATCCACATAAAAACAAATAATGTTCCTGATAATCCTAAAAGTAGAAAAAGAATAAAGTCTATCACTTTTGTAAATGTATTGTTTTTTACAAGAAATAATAATCCAGTTAAACCACATAAAATCCAAAAAAGCAGCAGAGGAGTGATGCTGAAACCAGCGACACTTGCAGGTTTCTTTTGAGGAACAATGATTGAATTAGATTGGACAAGTGGCTCCGAATTTCGAAGTGTTCCAAAGGTGAAGTTTTGAGAAAGATGATCTGGTAAATAAGTTTCTCCTTCAAAATCAGCAATTTCATCCGCAGGCATTCCCAAGATCAGATCCATCCCAAAATCAGCCCATGGACTTTTAGGATAAGTATCTCCATTAATATAATAATCTAGCTGTTGTCGATAAGTGAGATATTTTTTTTCAGGAACGGCGTAGGTCAAATTTTGTCTCAAGGTATCTTTTAAAACATCAAAAACTCTGCTGGAACAATTATCATAAAAAAAATCATATTGATAATAAGCATTTTCAGGTTTAGCATTATTGAGCAGATAATTGAAAACAGTTTGTTTTTCGGTTGGATTAAAATTAAATACTTGCTCAATGACACGGCGATTTTGAACAGCATATTGGTATTCAAATCTTCGATATTGATCGACGCCTAATTTGTACAATAATTTTCCTCGGACAAACTTTACTACAAAATTAGGCGTATCAAAATCAAAAATCCCATAGTTAAAAACCATATCGAGTCCTTGCGAAGGATCTTTTACTCGAATAGCAGTATGTCCAAATAATTCATAAATTGCTTCTCCAGGCGAACAAGTCAATAAACTTATTTTGGCTTCTGAGCTTAAAGGTTTAGCTTGAGCGGAAATACTTCCACAAAAAAAGATTAAGATAAATAGGAAGAGAAGTTTTTTCATATTATTAAAACCTGTATTTTTGAATCATGAGTAATAATGAGCAGCAAATTACAAATAATACGATAGTAAGTCTTACCAATGTCTCCATTTTTCAACAACAAAATTTGGTGTTGGATGAGGTGAATCTAAGAATAGATCAAGGAGAGTTTTGCTACTTGATTGGAAAAACGGGGAGTGGGAAATCAAGTTTACTAAAAACATTATATGGTGATTTAGTTTTTAAAAATGGAAATGGGCAAGTGGCAGGTTTTGATTTAAATCAATTGAATCGAAAATCTATTCCCTTGTTAAGAAGAAAGTTAGGTATTGTTTTTCAAGATTTTAATTTATTAGCAGATCGAACAGTAGGAGAGAATCTAGATTTTGTATTGCAAGCAACGGGTTGGAAAAATGCAACAGAGCGAAAAAATCGTATCAATGATATTTTAACCGATGTCGGTTTATTTCATAAAAGTTTTAAAATGCCGCATGAAATTTCTGGCGGTGAACAACAGCGGGTTGTTATTGCACGAGCTTTGTTGAATTCACCTGAGTTGATTTTGGCTGATGAACCAACTGGAAATTTAGATCCAGAAACAAGTGATGAGATTTTATTTTTACTTCGAAATTTGGCTCGTAATAATAATACGGCGGTGATCTTTGCGACACATGATTATCGGATTTTGGAAAAATTTAATGGAAGAATTATTCGATGTCAAAAAGGAAAAGTTTTGGATGAAGAGAATTTTGTTTTTTAGGACGGGACAATATCAATAAAAAAAATAGACCTTTCAGATAATAAGAATTTGAAAGGTCTATTTTTTTGTAAAATTCATTTTTAATTATAACAATAGATTTACAAATCTGACTTTTGGAAAAATATAAAAAATGTATTGCTATTTTTTAACATAAAATTAATTGACTTTTTGCAAAATAAAACTCAACTTGAAAGTGTTACTATTTTAAATTGTGTCGTTAAGACAAAAAAAGCTATAAGATAAAATTCTAAAACTAAGTAATTGAAGAGATTAAAATCACTTTCTAAAACTACTGATTTTTTTCTTAGAGGTTATCTAAACAAAAACAAAACGTATCGAAAAAAAAATTACCATTCTTTATTTTTCCAATTAGTTTAATTTAATACTGCTGTATTTCTTAGTATGTCTCTTTGGCGTAATTTACGTTTGAAGTGATAATTGTAACAATACATTTACAAACTGGAAATGCAATTCTTTTATTTGTAAAATAAAATCTCAAGCAACGTTTTGAATTATTTCTGCATATTAGAAATAAGAAGAACAGTCGAGTTTTAATTTTGAAAAAATAAATTGCTTTGATAATTACATTTCTATAAAAGAATGGGAATAAAATTGAAAAAGATAGAAATTGAAACGAGGTAATCGACTAGTCTCTTTTATTTTTCCTTTTAGATTTTAGAAGATGTTAAAATTCATCTTTACGACTTGTTCAAAATTAAATTTTGTTTTTGTTGTTTTTGAGCAATTTTTAATCAAAAAGGTTATGTAAGTATACTGTTGATGAAATATAATTTTAACAGCGTTATTTGAAAAAAACAATATAAAATTACTTTTTATTGAAAATAAAAGCAGTTATTTGCGCCCAGTTTGAGAAAATGACAACTAGTTTTCTTTTTTTCAAAAAACAAAATAAGAGATAGGGGGAAGCTAAATTTCAAGTGTCTTAGGAATATATAACTTATTTAAAATCATTTTTTTTACGCTCAATTTTTTTTGTAAAAGCTAAATCATTAAAACTATTAACTAATCTATTTAAAATTAAATCACATGAAAAACCTATTTGTAATTCTATTGTTATCAGCCAGCGTAATGGCAAGTGCACAAATCAATTCATTTTCTGTAAGTGTTGATGGAAGTATTCTTTTTTCTGAATATGCGATGAGCCGTTCAGGTAATGCAGGAACAACTGCAGGCGTTCGATTCGAACTTCCAATTGATCTTCCAGTCGGTCAAATTGCTATTAGTTCAGGATTAGAAATGTCTAATTATGGAAAGCAATACAACTATAATGACATGCGAGTTGTCGGTGGTGAAGATCCAGGATTTCCAGTAATTGATGTAACTCGATTCGACTATAAATATGTTGCAATTCCTTTGCGATTGAAATATACTTGGAGAATGGTTTATGCTCAAGTTGGAGTAAAAGCAGAACGTTTTCAAAAGCAAGATTTAGTGGTAGAAGGTACGATGTCAGATCCAGCTTATTTGGATAAACCTCTATTGGAAATTGATGATATTCGAGAGAAAAATCTTTCTACTGAATTTGCTTTAGGATTCAATGTACAGATGCCGAACCGTCCGAACTTTGGAATTTACTTCGAACCAAACGTAAATTATATGACTAAGTCAATTTTCAAAAATTCAACTTTGGAAAATAATCAACTTTCTTATGGATTAAGAATTGGAGCAAAGTATACTTTCAATAATTTAGGAAAGAGAAAATAAAATTCTGCTGCGAAAGCAGTTCTATCATAAATAGAAAACGATACCCTTAATTTTTTTTGAAAGAAACAATACACCTTATTTTGGTATCACAACAACATCCTTAAAAGAAAAATCCTCGATGGTCAATTGACTATCGGGGATTTTGTTATTTATCACAGATTATTATTTAGACTATTTCAAAATCTTAGTTTGTGAAAATTTGCGTAATCTGTGGTGAAAAATATTTTAGTCCATTAACTCTAACGCCTTTCCCACTTCCAAAACTGGAAATTTACACACCTTATTTTGACAAACATAAATTCGAGTTTCCCCTTCAATTAATTTATCTTTTAGTAATTGTAAATTTCCTTCAGAGTTCCCGCCAAGAATAAGTGCATGTGGTAAAGAATTTTTTCTTAACTCCTTGGAAAGTGTTTTAGAATTATCACCCATAACAGCTACTTCGTAAGGAGGATTTACTACTGTCCAATATAAACTACACCAGTTGGAATAGAAATTTGGCTGAGGAGTTTCGGTAATACTTTCTGATAAGTTATGGAGCATTTGCTTGCTTAGGTCTACCCATTCAGGTTGATAAAGAATAGTCCCTAATTGGTAAAGATTCCTTGCCATTGTTGAGTTTGAGCCAGGAATGACGTTGTCAGCTAATTCTTTTTTTCGAGCAATTAATTCTGGATCTAAATCAGAAGTGTAATGAAACATACCAGTTGATTTATCATAAAAATGCGCTTGAGTATATTCAGTTAATTTTTTGGCGTGATCCAACCATTGCTCATCAAATGTCACTTGGTACAAATGAACAAATGCATCAATTAATAATGCATAATCATCCAAAAATGCATTGATCACCGATTGTCCATCTTTAAAATTTCGGTTCAATCGATGTCCTTCTTTGATGGCATTTTTTACTAAAAAATTAGCATTCCGAATCGCAGCATCCAAATATTCTTCTTCTCCAAAAGCTCGATAAGCATCAGTATATCCCTTGAGCATCAAAGCATTCCATGAAGTCAAAATTTTATCATCCAATCCAGGACGAATTCTTTTGTCTCTCGCACGCATCAAAATGATTTTTGCTTCATTAATTTTTTTAGATAGTTCATCTGTAGAAAGGTCAAATTTCTTCGCAATTTTTTCATTGGAAGATTTTCGATGGAGGATATTATTTTTATGTTCCCAATTCCCAGTTCTTCTTATCTCATAGAATTTGTTAAAAACATCAGCTAAGTTTTCATCTAACAAAGAATCAATTTCCGATTTTTTCCAAACATAAAACTTACCTTCCTCGCCTTCACTATCAGCATCTAGTGAAGAATAGAATCCTCCATCAGGATTAGTCATTTCTCTTTTAGTGTAAGCTAAAGTTTCTTCCACCACTTTTTTGTACAATGGGTTTTTAGTTAATTGGTAAGCTTCAGAATATAAACTGACGAGTTGCCCATTATCATAAAGCATTTTTTCAAAGTGAGGAGCAAACCAATCACCATCAGTTGAATATCTAGCAAAACCACCACCTAAGTGATCATAAATTCCGCCGTTTGCCATATTATCCAAAGTGGTAGTCACGGCTTCGAGTGCTTTTGCATCTTTTGTGAAATGATGATAGTTGAGTAAAAATTCATAATTATTTGGCATTGGAAATTTAGGAGCACCTTTTCGACCACCTTTTTTAAAATCAATATTTTCTAAAAAACGAGTAGCTATGCCATCCAATTTTTTTGAATTAAAATTTTGATCGCTATCATTTAAAACAATATTATCTTGTTGTTTTATTCCTTCTTGCAATTGTTTAGCAGAGGTTTCGAGTTTTTCTGGATCCTCTTTTTTTATTTTGATAAAGTTATCCAGAACTCCTAGCCAATCTTTTTTTGGAAAGTAAGTACTCGCCCAAACTGGTCGCCCATCAGGCAAAGCAAAAGCGTTCAAAGGCCAACCACAACCTCGTCCACTCGCCAATTGGCAGGCAGACATATAAACATCATCAATATCTGGTCGTTCTTCCCGATCGACTTTGATACAAATAAAGTTCTCATTCATAATTTTACTAACCAAAGTATCTTCAAAAGATTCATGTTCCATCACATGACACCAATGACAAGCTGCATATCCTACACTAACAATAATCATTTTGTCCTCCGCCTTAGCTTTTGCTAATGCTTCCTCTCCCCAAGGATACCAATCTACTGGGTTGTGTGCATGTTGCAATAGGTAGGGACTACTTTCATTAATTAATTTATTGGTGTATTTATGGTTTCCATCTTCTGATGAATTTCCATTTTGAGAAGATTTGCAGGAGATAAATGCGAATAAAACAAGGCAAATTAGATATTTATACATATTGATTTATTTAGTTCATGGATAAATTTCGTGTTTTAACTTGATCACGAGGTTTATCAACGAACGGTTTTTTTTACAAAAATAGTAAGGTTTATGGATTGTTGAACGGTTTTTTTCCAAATGAGTTTAAAACATGACAAGTGCTTGATTATGAGAGGAATATGTTTTAGAAAAAAATAGATTTGGCAAAATTATATGAATTTATTTTTATACAAAGTTAAAAATGAATTTTTCGAAATAATGAAAACATAGAAAATAATGAACTTTTTATTTAGAATAATTTGTTGTTAGGTTGACATTGCCAAATTTTTTAAAATACAAGGGTTTAATAACCTAATTTAAAATCTTATATTTAAATTATTGTAAAATAAATAAATAATTACAACATGAAATGGCGAAGATTAAACGGAGATAAAATTGAACTGCCAATTAAAGAAGCAGTTGAAAAAACGATTAAAAAAGAAATCGCAGCAGGATACAAATTGAAAGTTTGTATCGGAACGGATTCGCAAGTAAGAGGAAGCGTGGTAGAGTTTGCGTCAGTAATTGTTTTTTTGAGAGAAAAGAAAGGTGGATTTATGTTTATCCATAGTTACAAAAAAGAGCAAACGATGAGTCTGCGAGAAAGAATGATTTTGGAGGTAGCCAAGTCAGTTGAGGTCGCTTATGGACTATGTGATTTGTTGGATAAATATAATGTAGCACTTGAAGTTCATGCTGATATTAATACTGATCCACATTTCCAATCTAATATTGCGCTCAAAGAGGCGATGGGATATATCCTTGGAATGGGATTTGAATTTAAAGCAAAACCTGATGCATTTGCAAGTTCATCTTGTGCGGATAAAGTTGTCTAAAGTTTAAATTTTTATAAAAAAATTAAAGTCATGTTACAGTTAATTTGTAGCATGACTTTTTTTTTGAAAAAAATATTTTGAAGTACATTACTGATATTTCGTATATTAGATTTTTAAAAATCTCCAAAAAAAATCAAGATGAAAAAGAAAAAAGTAATAGTTACTACAGATGACTATGGTGTAAATCCTAATGTAAATAATGCAATAATCGATGCAGTCAATGCAGGTAAAGTTAATTCTATCGCAGCCTTACCTAATTATGATGGGATGACCATAAATAGAAAGAAGAAGTATAGAACCTCTGCTGAAAATGCTAAACGACTTTTGGACAAAACGAATGAAAAAGGAGAAATTGGTTGCCATTTGACCTTGACTTCAGGAAGACCAATCACCAAAGCAAAATCAATGGTCGATAAAAATGGATATTTCAGAGGTATTTATGAATTCAGACGTACGATCAAACCAAAAGAATTGAGAGAAGAACTCAATGCTCAAGTGAAAGTATTTACGGAGGCTAATATTCCATTGACGCATTTAAGTTGTCACCATAATGCGTTGACTTTTTTTCCAGAATTATATAAAGAATATTTGAAAGTTTGTAAGGATTATAAGTTAGCTATTCGTTCGGCTAATAGCCATCCCAAAAAATCAATGAATAAGTTTCTTAGTTTTTTGAAAATAAAGTTGATGGATGATATGAAGAAGAGGGATCGAAAGGAAATTAAAAGATTTTCTAAAAAAGTACCAAAGGAATTTTTTGTTCAAAATATCAAAGGAAAATATAAAACTACCAGTTTTCATGATAGTGGTCATTATGGTCCAATTCCGGGAGCACCTATTCATAACACTAAAGAAAATATTAAAAGATGGATTGATAAAAAACATTTCACTTTAAATAAATCTTTAAATAAATTAGTGAAGTCGGAAGACCAAGACTCGATGGAATTTATCTTACATATTGCAAAAAACAAACTTCAATCACCTAATAAATATAAAGACATTGATTATCCTGGAGTAGATTTAAAATATTTTGACAGTCGTTATTTAGAGTATAAATCAATTATGGAATTTGATTTTTCTCAACATCCAAATATCAAGTTAGCGAGTTGGGGAGAATTAAATAAGTAGGAAGGATATTTTGTAAGTTGATTGTTATTTGTTTTATAACAATCAACTTACATTATTTTGATGGAATTATTCTTCGCTCAAAATTCCTCGAATATTCCAATTGACATTGACGTTTGCACCTGTACTTGGATTAGCTGAAAGGTCTCGGTAAGTTTTCCATTCTATTTCTCCTTCACCTAACATCCAATCTCCATTTGTTCTTGCAGGGCCTTCATCACAACCAATACTTCTGATTTCTGAAGTATGAATAAGTCTGACAACAATCCACAAGTCATCAGCAGTAATGTCTACAGGAGTGGACAAAGTATGTGTATTCCAAGAGTTAGCTGAAACTTGGTTGATTACATTTTGGGAATATAAAAGTGTTCCTGGTGAGGTAGAAGTTCCTTCGCCATAAATTAAAATTTCGCAATCTACCGGTTTGTCTTGAATATAAAAATCTACTTCATCTAAAGTTCTTCCCACATAATTATCGACAATGCTTGAAGGGAACCTTTGTCCCGCATCGAAAGTGCCAGCAGGAAGGGCAGGAGCTGAAAAATTGTCAGCATCATATCTTAACTCGATGGTAGGATTATCTTTTTTGCAAGACAAAAATAAAAGGGTGCAGCTTAAAAATGCAATGAAAATATTTCTCATAAAAAAATGATTTTAGGTTAAATTATCAATAGCATAAAATTAGAGGTTAAAGAACTAATATTCCATATTAAAGATACTTTTAACCTAATTTTAATAGATTAACTTTTGTCCGACTACTTAAAGCTAAATTCTACCGTTTGATTTTCTTTCAGTTCTTTTTCTAACAATACTTTTCCGAAACGATCTTCAATCTTAATCTTTGTCTGATTTTTCACTTTGAAAATTTTAATGTTGAAATCTTCGTCAAATGCTTTTATTCGATTTAATTCCATGAAGTCCCAATCTTTTGGCAACCTCGGCGTACATTTAAAACTTTTCAAACCAGTCGGAACAATCCCAAACATTCCCTCCGTAAACACTCGACAATACAAAGCACTCTCTGCTGAAAGATGAGCCATATTTCCTTCTGGAAATGCTTCCACGACATAAGGCACTCTTTTTCCTAATAATCTTTCTTTCGAAAATGCATTTAATTTTTCTAAAGAAACTTCTGTTGCACCTGCAAAAAAAGTACCCCGTAATGCGTATAAAGTTCCACGATCCCAAAAGATCTTGGAGATTGCTTCATTGTTACTATTTTTCTCTACATGGACTCCGTTAGTTGACCAAAGTTTTTCAAATAAGGCCTTAACTGTTTCTTCTTTTCGATCAAAAATTCCAACGACTAATGGTAAGCAAATCCAATGACGCAAAAATTGATGTTCTTTGTAATATTTATAAGTATCAAGACCTTCGACATTCGCACCAAAATATTTTTCGATTGCAATATTTAAATCGGAATATTGTTGCTCATATTTTTTAATAGTTGATTTTTTTTTGCCGAGTGATTTTGCTAAACTTTGGGACATTTCTAATGCACCAAAGTATAATGATGAAGTGGATAAGTTGGCTGTTCCAGTTTCAATTCGACCTTCCATTTCGTCAGATTCTGATTTGACTACGCCTTCTTCGTTGAGTTGACGATGACAATATTCTAAGCACCATTCGATAAGTGGCCAAAGTTCTTCCGCAATTTTTTTATCACCACTAGCCAATGCAAAATGACTTGCCCCATAAGCAATCATTGCGGCATCACCTCGATCCAAAAGGAAAGGAGGAACCTCGCCTTCGATCTCAAATGCGTAGCGGATCTTTTCAAAATTAGGGTTGATCTCTTTTATAAATGCACGATAAGTATTCATTGCAGATTCATTTCCAATGTCATAACCTAAATATGGAAAAAATGGATTGACATATTCCGCCTGATCATTTGCCCAAATTCCTACGTAATATCGACCACCGCCAGGGGAGTGAATGAGTCCTAATTTTGATTCAAAGATACTTTCAGAAGCTCTGATTTTTGAAAACTCAAAAAGTTGATTGAGGATTGGATTTGGAGTTTTTAATTGAAGTGAATTTTTTAGTTTTGAAAGTAAGGCTTTTCTTTTTTCTAAATTTTCACTTAAAAACGCATGAGGAGTTTTTTCCTTACCTATGACAGCATTGAATTCAATTGAAAATGTAATAGTTTTTCCAGGAGGAATAGTTGAGGAATCTAGAAGATTACCAATTTGGCTGATGACATAAAATTCATCTTTTGTGTAGCCAGATATTTCTGATTTTTTGGAAGCAAAACTAAGCTTAATTGGTTTTTGGGAAGTATTGGTCAAGTAGCATTTTTCAATAAATAATCTTTGATCGATAGAGGGAAATAATTCTCTTTTGAGTGCCAATCCTGATTTGGAAGGTTGATGCTGAAAGGTGAGGATTCCATCAATTTTTACAAAATCAATTGGACCGGGAACAAATTGTCGATCACCCGCAATAATGGTCGGAAAGGTTTCATCACCAAAAGTTTCTTTTGCATAAGCTCGATAAATAAACCAATTGGGGTCAGTTTCTTTAATGATAGGATGAATTTGTGGGAAGAAAATTTGACGTTCTAATTTAAGATTTTTAGCGGTATCAATTTCGTAGGAAATAATCCCAGCAACTCGAGTACCGGCCATTTCAATATTGTCTTTGTGAGGTAAGTTTTGATCATTTTCTAAATTCCAAATGATAGCATTACTGCTGCCGATTTCCCAATGGTTTTGATAATTTTCTTTTTGAGAAAAAATATTTTGACAAATAAGGAGCACTAAAAATGTTATGTAATTTTTTAAAAAAGGAATTTTGGTCATATTGATTTTTTTATATTTGTATCTTTTTTTGAAAGAACAAAATAGAAAATAATTTTTTTAAAAACGGAAAACATCTAATGGCAAAAAGACAAAGCACTAAAAATTTTGGAGCATATATAGACCGAACGATAAAAATTATTCGACAAAATTATTTGAAAGCATTCAAAGAAATTGAGGTGGATTTGACAACCGAGCAATGGGTTTTGTTGGATAGTTTATATGGAGAAGATGGAATTTCTCAAACTGAGTTGGCAAATGGTAGTTTTAAAAATGCACCAACTGTTTCGAGAATCGTTGATTTATTGTGCAAAAAAGGCTTGACAGAAAGAAAAAGATTTGAAAATGATAAAAGACGTTACAAAGTTTTTTTAACAAAAAAAGGAAAAGATACGTATAAAAAGACGAAACCTGTGGTAGTGAAATTGAGGAAAAAAGGATGGAAAAATTTGACTGATGAAGATTATGATTTCTTTTTAAAAATCATGAATCAAATTTTTGAAAATTTTGAAGAGAAAAAGTAAAGTATATTTCCTCAAAAAGAAATATATTTGCCATAGCAACTGTTGCTACAACAACTATTATTTATTTTTTGTAAAAAAAACATTTTCAATATGTCAGATGTAAATTTAGAATTACCAAAATTATATAATGATGCGGCAGATTTTATGCCGATCAATGGTACTGATTATTTAGAATTATATGTGAGTAATGCGAAGCAAGCAGCTCATTATTACAAGTCTGCTTTTGGTTTTCAATCATTGGCATACTCGGGCTTAGAAACAGGAAATCGAGAAACTGAATCATATGTCGTAGTTCAAGATAAAATTAGAATTGTTTTGACTTCTCCGCTTCGAAGTGGATCTGATATCGGAAGACATATTGATAAGCATGGGGATGGTGTAAAAGTGAATGCACTTTGGGTTGATGATGCAACTTACGCATATAATACTGCGATGGAAAGAGGAGCGAAATCATACATGGAACCTAAGACAGAGGAAGATGAAAATGGGAAAATAGTTCGGTCAGGAATTTATTCTTACGGAGAAGTTGTTCATATTTTTGTTGAGCGAAAAGATTACAAAGGCATCTTTTTACCAGGTTTTGCGAAATGGGAAACACATTATAATCCAGAATCTGTAGGATTAAAATTTGTAGATCATATGGTTGGAAATGTGGAATTAGGACGAATGAATTACTGGGTAGATTTTTATGAGAAGGTAATGGGTTTTACTCAGATTTTGTCTTTTGATGACAAAGATATTTCTACTGAATTTACAGCGTTGATGAGTAAGGTGATGAGTAATGGAAATGGTCGAATCAAATTTCCAATTAATGAACCTGCTGCTGGATTGAAGAAATCTCAAGTGGATGAGTACTTGGAATTCTATGAAGGAGAAGGTGTTCAACATGTTGCGGTGGCTACTGATAATATTGTGAAAACGGTAACAGCTCTTCGAGATCGAGGTGTTGAATTTTTAAATATTCCTACTTCTTATTATGATGTTTTGGAAGAACGAGTTGGAAAGATAGATGAAGATATTGATTCGTTGAAAGAATTAGGAATTTTGGTGGATCGAGATGATGAAGGTTATTTGCTACAGATTTTTACAAAAACGATCCAAGCTCGACCAACTATGTTTTTTGAAATCATTCAAAGAAAAGGGGCGACTTCTTTTGGAAAAGGTAATTTCAAAGCTTTGTTTGAAGCAATTGAAAGAGAACAAGAATTAAGAGGAACTTTATAAAAAAAATAAAATCCATGTCGCAGAAAACTACGGCACGGAAAGATTATAAAAACAAACATCCGTCAATTGATTAAATTCAATTGGCGGATTTTTATTTGATTTTTTTGTTAATTCAGTTATCCGATATTGATATCCGACTACTTAATATTTTAATCAACCAAATGATCTTCCAAATCTAAATCATCTCTGACCAATTCATATTCGTCATGCATATATTTACTTTTTCCAAAAGCTAAAATTGGAAAAAAGATAAATGGGAGAAAAAATAAACCAATCGAAAAAGAGTCTGATCTTCGGAAAACTCTTGCCATTCCATTTGTGATAGTAGCTAATGCAATTAAATTTATCAAGGGAATAAAAAATAATAATACCCACCAACGACCTTTTTGTACTATGTCGCACATGATGACCAAGTTGTAAATTGGAATTAAAGCATACCATCCTTTGTAGCCTGCTTTCCGAAAAATACGCCATTGAGATGCTAGCGTAATGACAACTAAACTCGTTACTAAATTAAATAAAACACCAACAAGGATAGAAAATTTGTAGCTTGGAGTATTAAAAACATTGGCTATGTTTTCATCTGAAATTGAATAAAAATAAAGGAGAGTAGTGCTAAAAATTACTGGTACGATAATGAGTACAGCCAAGAAAGCAAAAATAGATCCGACAGGAATTTCATATTTATTGGATCGACTAAGATCTCTGATTCCGAGTCCTGTAGATAGAAAAAATCCGAGGAATGCGATAAATGGAAATATAAAAGAGGTTAATCCATTTCTTCGAGATAGAAAACTTACGCCATAATGTTGCATGGAATATTGAACTGCATAGTTGTTCAAATAATTAAATGTAATTAAAACGATCAGCCATTTTATGGTAATCTTTAAAAAATTATCAGGCATTAAAATTTTGTTTGTTTGAAAATTGATCTAGTTATCTTACTATGCTTTTTTTGAGAAAAAGTAAATGTAAAATAGCGATAAATTAATTTTTATTTATTTAAAATACTCAAATCAAAATCCTCGTAGAAACCTAGATCTTTGTTACAAAGAAGTTTTGTGAAGAAAGCAATCTGACCAACATGGTAGGAAAAATGTTCGGTGATGTGGATAATAATACTGATACCTGAATAATGAAATCCTTGCACGTTTCGCATTCGAAGTAGTTCTTCATCTGAAATATTTTCGATAACTTGAATTGCTTTCTCAGTTACAATAGTAATTTTTTCTAGTAATTCTTTTTTGGAAAAACCGCCTTCCGTGGAAAATTCTAGATCTCGTTTTCGTAGATCTTTCTCATTTCCTAAACTCGCGTGAGCATATTGAGTAATATTTCCACATAGGTGTAAAATCAAATTTCCGATGCTGTTGGTATTCGCATTTGGTTTTTTCCAAACTTGATCTTCAGATAATTGGAGAAGACATTTTTCGATTCGTGGAGGATTGAGTGAGAGGTAATAAATACTTTGTTGAGTAAATTCACTTGAGGTTTTCATTGAGAAGAGAAATTTTTTTTATTTTTAAAAATGACAATCTCAACTCTACGATTGAGTTGTCGACCTTCAAAAGTTTTATTATTTGCTTTGGGAACAAGTTCGCCTTTTCCAATGACTTCGGAAGAAGTATTTTTAAAAAAATTGTATTGGTTTAAATAGTTTTGGACAGCCGTTGCTCTTTTTTCTGAAAGCTTTTGATTGTATTTTTCAGATCCCATATTATCAGTATGACCAACGTATTGAATTCTTTGGGGATTCAAATATTGAATTTGTAAAGCAAAACTATCGAGCTTTTTTTGAAATTCTTTTTTGATTTTAATATCATCAAAACGGAAAGCGACCAACGGCACTTCAAATATTAACGTATCTTTTTCATTCCAATCTCGATTAGGTAAAACTGGTTTTAGAATTTTTACAACTTCAGATTGAGCTGTAGAATCTTTTTCAAGAGGCTTGTCAAAGAAGTTTTTATTCCAAGTTTTTTGACTTTGATCTTCTGGACTTTGATCGACTGAAATTTTGTTGGTATGTCGATAATCTTGATCGTACAATTTATCTTTTTGACTAAAGAAATCTGCACAAACTTCTTCATTTTTATCCAAAGGAATTAATTGAATATCATCGATCAGAATCACGATGTCTCCTTTCTTATTGCTAATCTCTTTGCGAGATGCTATGATTTCTTTTTTGGAGAAATAACCAATGGTCAAAAATTTTTCTTTGCCAGTTGCTTTATAAATTGATTGAACTTTTCGCCATCCAGTTTCTTTATTCTCTTCCATTTCTTGCTCAAGGGTAAATTCCAAACTAGGCGAAAAATTAAGTGGATTCTTTTCTCCAGCAATTAATTCTTCTTCTGAAAATAGTGCTTCAATTTGATATTCTTTTCGATTTAAATTATGAAGGAAAAAGGAAAGTTGATAATTTTTATCTTTTTGAAGAGGACATAAAATTTTAGTGTATAAAAAAACTCGTCGAGCTAGAGGATGAAAAGTATTTTCGACGACGATCAATTCTGAAATTTTACCATCATGAGGAATTCGCAAAGCTTTATCTGTTACCGTCAAATCGTAAGGAGGAATTCTAAACCAAGCTTCTGCAGCACATTTTGCACCAAATTCTTCACATTCATTAATGTCTTCAAAACTTGGATTAGCTAAAAAGTTTTGCCCCCAAAGCGAAGTTGAAAATAGTAGGAATAAAATAAAAACTGATTTTTTCATAACGTTAGAAAGAAGATAAAATATTAGTTGATTAATATAATTAAAATCAATCACTTTAATATAACGCTAAGAAACAGGAAGGAGACATATATTAAGAAAAAAAAGGTTTGCAAAACTCGTCAAGAATTTAGCAAACCTTTTTTTTTATTAATCTATAACGTCTAACTTAATTTGGCAAGCGCCTCTTTTATTCGTCGCATTGCTTCAGTTAATTGTTCTTCACTTGCAGCATAGGAAATTCTAAAACAATTATTATCTCCAAATGCAGAACCTGCTACTGCTGCAACATGGGCATTTTGTAATAAATATTCGCAGAATTCAACTGAATTATTGATTGTAGTATTTCCATCAGTTTTTCCAAAAAATGAGCTAATGTCTGGGAAAAAGTAAAACGCTCCTTGAGGATTATTAGTTTTAACTCCAGGAATTTCATCCAATAAAGATTTAACTAAATCTCTTCTTTTTTGAAAAGCTTCCTTCATTTTATGAGTTGGCGTTAGATCTGATGTCAGCGCATGAGCACCAGCTTTTTGACCAAATGCATTTGCTCCACTTGTAAATTGTCCTTGGATTTTTGCACAGGCTTTAGCTATCCAAGTTGGTGCTCCGATGTATCCTAGTCTCCAACCCGTCATGGCAAATCCTTTGGCGAAACCATTAACTGTTACAGTTCGATCTTTTACATTTTCGAAAGTTCCGATACTGACATGCTTATCTGTAAAATTGATGTATTCATAAATCTCGTCAGAAACTATGGTGATATTTTCATGTTGAGCGACCACATCAGCAATGTCTTTTAATTCATCATGTGTGTAAACTGAACCAGTTGGGTTACATGGTGAAGAGAACAAAACCATTTTGGTATTTTCAGTAATAGCATTCTTTAGTTGATCGCCAGTTACTTTAAAATCTTTTTCAATTCCTCCACTTACAGGAACGGGAGTTGCACCTACCATTTTTACGATGGCAGAGTAGGAAACCCAATATGGAGCTAAGATTATTACTTCATCACCTTTGTTCAATAATGCTAAACAGAGGTTAGCGATGGACTGTTTTGCACCATTGGAAACGACAATTTGACTAAGATCAAAATCTAAATTATTGTCACGTTTGAATTTTGTAACAATAGCTTTACGTAACTCGACCAAACCAGGAACTGGAGTATATTTAGTGTATCCATCTGCCAAAGCTTGCACGGCTGCATCTTTGATATGTTGAGGAGTGTCAAAGTCAGGTTCACCCAAGCTTAAGCTAATAACATCATGACCTTCAGCAGCTAAATCACGAGCCATTTGAGCCATTTTGATTGTAGCTGATTCAGACATTTGCAGGACTAACTGCGAAAGATTTTGAGTAATTGTTGAAGACATTATTCTAGATGTTTTAATGATTCGTATTTTCTGCTATTCAAGCAGATAAGTTCTTAAGACAAAATTTTGAAAAAGACAAGCGTAAAAATAATTGTTTTTCACGACTAAGGTATCTAATTTTTAAAGTTTTTACAATGAGTAATTACGGAGAAATAGGGGAGAGGTTGCTTTTAATAAATGAATAACGAATATTGAACAAGGAATAATCAATATCCTATTTGTCGATGTTGGATATTGGCTCTTCTTTTTTCAATATTGGTTATTCAAAAAAACGCTCCAAGAAGAAAATTCTTGAAGCGTTTTTTTACATATTTATTTGATTATAGATGGATTAGGAAATCTGTCTTACATTTTCATTAATCGTTTTACTACAGATCCATTATCAGTTACAATTCGCAATAAGTACATTCCGGTACTCCAATTTTTTTCCATAGGAATAGAAAATAAATGATTGCCTTCGGAAAGTTGTCCTTTGCTTTGGCTCATGATTTTTTGACCATGAAGTGTGTGCATTTCGATAATTACGTTTTCGGTTTTCCCCAAATCAAATTCCACATTTAAGTATTCTTGAAATGGGTTAGGGAAAGCATTTAAATTTAAAATATGACTTCCCTCTAATTCAGAAACATTAGTTTCACATTCTGTGGTGAAAGTGGTAGACACATAATCACTCAAAGCAACATCACAAATAGATCGAACTTCTAATTCATAATCAGTACATGGCTTCATTCCAAAAAATTCAAAATCGAAATTAGTCGTAGATGCAGAAACCCAATCAACTGTTCCAATTTCACGATATCTAACTTCATAACTAATGGAATTAAATGGACCATTCCAAGCTACGTCTGCGCCATATAATTGAGGCGTGACAACTAATTGGTCTGGTTTTCCACATGGAATACCAGGTATAAAAAATGCAGTTACTACATCTTCCATTTCCATTGCGATTTCAATTGCTGTAGCAAATTCATCGGGACCAAAAGATTGATTTGCCACTTCCCAATGATCGAAAGTCCAATTAACTGCGGGTGCAGCTTCCAAGGCTACATCAATACCACCAAAATAATCTCCTAAATATGGAAACTGATTAGGGATAAATGTATTGACTTTTACTTTGTTAGGAGAGTTGGCAGGTTCGATATTTACAGTCAAGCCATATGGGCCAGTTACATCATAACAATCCACAATTCCTTGGTCAATATTGTCACATTTAGCTAACATAAAATCTTTAAGAGTTTGCACATTGTCTTGCCAATCGTCGTAGGAATCTCCACCATCTTCCCATCGTTCAATATGCCTTGTCATTTCAGGTTCGATAACTGAAACCATACTATCTAACAAGCCAATCATGAAATCGCAATTGAGAAAAGAATTATTCATATCAGCATACCGATTAATATAAAGCTGTCTAAAATCTTCATTTTCATAAAGAGTCGTAAACATTTCAATGTGGTCTTCGTCGTCAGTACCAATCAATTCTACATTACATGGATCTGCACTTGCAGAAGTATTAATGATACCTGTATAATTGAAATAATGTCCAAAAGTGGCATCTTCATCCCAAAGGATATATCTCCATTTTTGAGCACCTCCATCTGGATTTCGACCTCTCCACCAAGCGGTATTCCAATTCAACCAATCCGCACTTACAATATGAGCATGCAATAATACATAATCAATCAAACTTAATACTTCCAATTGTTCTTCGACAAAAGCATAATTAGCAGCATCAGTCATGTCATTATTAAAAATAAAATCTTGCATAATATCCCAATCAACTCTACTACCATATTCTTCCCAAGTATTTCCCCATGTTTTAATAAAATCAATCCATTGTTTTCCTTGGTCATAATAATATTTGGTGAAATCATGATCGTCTACTTTTTCACGCATATCATAGACTCCCCAATATTCTCCATTGACATAAACGACACAAAATTTTGAAGTTCTTTCATCCATTTCCATATCAGCTAATTGTGATAAGGTATGAACAAAGGCATCTCGAATGTGTGCACCTTCTTGTGATTGGTAATTATCATTAGCTGCAGCTTTGAAAATTAATCGTTGGTATTCTGTTCTATCTTTTTGTTCAAAAATTTGTCCTGATACGTCATCGTCATAACCAGTTTGATCTCGCATAATCCAATCAAAACCTCGTTGGTCATAAGCCCATGAATCATTTCCATGTTTGTTATATTCTCCTTGTCCTTCATCTACTTCATTACCACTTTCATCAAATAATTCAAAATAGCCAAGCGGTCTAAATGGAAAAGGATCTCCATTCGGATCAAAAATAGGAAAACCATTCGCATCAAGAAGAATACTTTGTCCAGCAAGTAGATCATTAATTTCTATTCCACCCGAAACTGAAATAACAGGCACACTATGATCCTCATCAATAAAATAAGTATTTGTGGTAATAAAACTAGGTAAGATATTAGAATCATTGTGATAAGCAATTGCTCTAAGAACTGTCGTATTGGAAATGACAATATCGGTGGAATATACGGTTGAATTGTTGGTAGGTCGACTTCCGTCTGTGGTATAGCGAACTGTAGTATTAGCAGGGACGGTAATTCCAACCGTCACTTGAGCACTATAAAACCCGGCAATTGTAGAAAAAACTGGCTTTTCTGCATAACCTTCATAAATAGTTCCATTGGCATTTCCAGGTGTTGGATTGATACTGACTCCCCAAACCCCGTTAGCATCTTTTCCATACGAATGATGTATTTGATTAGGAATAGTTAATTCATTAAAATCAATTACAGTTCCACTTGGGTCAGATAAAACAATATCTTCATTACTTTTTGTTTGAGTAATTCGAAAACTACTGTGAAGTGATCCTCCAAAATTACCATCAAGACCCGAGCACCAAATTCTTAAATAACCACCTGCATTAATGATAGTTCCACTTGGAATTTCCCATTTGTCAGGATTTCCTAGTCGATCACTTAAGAAATAACCTCCGATATCTACAGCTGAATTTCCTTGATTTTGTAATTCTATCCAATCGTCATTATCATCATTAAAGCTGTTAAAATCTCCTTGGTTAGCAGCCGAAAATTCACTAATAACAATTTGTGCTTGCTGGTGAACTCCTAGAAACATTATTATGGAAAAAGAAAATAGTCTTAGGATTTTTTGAAAAGGAAGTAAATTATGGGTCATATCGAAATAGGTTTTGTTCATCAAATATTAACTCATGTAATATTAATAAAAAACCTACAGATAACTTTCTTTAGAAATACCTTAAACTAAGATTTGTCGCATGATGCGCATTGGAAATATGAGTTTCGGGAATAAAAAAGGAGCTATCAAATTAATTGATAACTCCTTTTTCAAGATGCTCTTATTTTTTAATTACATCCTAATTCGTTGGCAGCTAAAGGATCATTGAATGGAAAACAATTTCCAGAAGGCGAACTCTCAGGTTCATATCTTTTTAAATTTGGATCACGTAATCCATTTTCCAAAAATGCTGTAATCGCATTAACTTCATTATCAGTCAAATTCAATGGCACAAAGTCTTCCGCTAAATGTGAGGCAGGAACGGAAGAACTCTCAGCAATTCCATTATTTTTATAAGCGACAACATCTCGCACATTTCTAAAACTAGACCCATGTCCAAAAAATGGAGAATCAATCATGTTATATAATTGCGGTACTTTAAATTTAAATTTATCAATATCTAATTTTGTAAATCCACCTCGTCCTAATTCTGTTACTGTTTGATTCGGTTGGAAAATTTCTTCAGGACATTCAGCCAAATCTTTCATTCCATAAGAATGAAATTCCATTGAGTTTAGTGCTGGACCATTGTGACAATTTCCACAATTTGCTTTTCCAAAAAACAGAATAGCTCCTTCTTTTTCTAGATCAGACAAGGCTAAATCATCTCCTCGTAACCATTTTTGAAAAGGAGCTTGGTTGGATAATAAAGTTCTTTCGTAAGCTGCAATGGCAAGCCCTACATTTTTTAGTGTATATCTTTCTCTAATATCTAAACTTGCAAAAACTTGGTCAAACATTTCCTTATAAGAAGGATTTTTTGTGAAAAAATCTGTATTCACTTTCATTCTATGTACTCCCAGACCTGCAATTGCTTGAGTTTCTAATCCCTCAAATCCTAAAAAATTTGTTTCTATTGGAGTACCTTCTGCCCATTGACTTTCAGTTCCTATATTTACACTTGTTGCCCCAAATTGTCCATTCCAAAGCATCACTTTTTGGTAAGCTCCATTCATGGCAGTAGGTGTTCTAATTGGTTGGACATCAAGTTCAGGTCCCTCATACAAAGAGCCTTTTACTCGACCTTCACCATTCAATCCAAAACCAATTCCACCTTCTGAAATTCCTTGGAATCGACCTGCTTGAAATCCAGCTGATGCAAAATGGCAGGAGGCACAAGAATATGTTCCCTCTGAAATTTCTTTCATAGGATTAAGTGCCAAACCCGTTTCATGGTAAAGTAACTGACCTAAAGCAACTTTTTCAGAAGTAATTGGATTATTGGGATCTTGAGGAATATTCTTAAAATCATTACTTTCTGGTTGAACGAAATGATTGATACCGACTCCGCCTGAAGCAGTTGTAAGAGTTTCCGTTAAATCAGAATCTAATTGTAAATTTCTAGCGATTTCTCCACTTCCACCATCAGAATCGTCTTTTTTACAGGTAGCTAGGAATAACCCTAAACATAAGGCAAGTATTATTTGTTTTCTCATTAATATATGACTTTTGATAATTTATTATAGTATGTTATACATGGAAATTCAAAAAGCATGCCCATCAATGTGAGATAATCACAATTAAATTTTTCTCTTATGAGGAGGTTGAAATTATTACCTTTTAGAAGTGAAATCGTATTTTAAAACAAAGTGATTATAAGAATAGTGACAAAGTGAGTATTTTTGTAAAAATTCAGAAAATAATGTCAGTAGAAAAAAAGGAATTAAAACCCAAGTCTTCTTCAATTTTTAGATTCAAACAGTTTAAAGTCGAACAAAATGGGTGTACCATGAAGGTGGGCACAGATGGTGTTTTACTGGGTGCTTGGTCGGATGTTCAGGAAAAAAAAGAAATTTTAGATATAGGAACAGGTACAGGAGTGATTGCTATTATGCTTGCGCAAAGGAAATTAGATGCGAATGTGGATGCAGTAGAAATTGATTCTACTGCTTGTCAAACGGCGAGGGAGAATATGCTCGATAGCCCGTTCTCAAATAGGTTGAATTGTATCGAAGAATCTATTCAAGACTTTGCCAAAACGACTCGTAAAGAATACGATTTAATTGTTTGTAATCCTCCATTTTTTACTGGAGGAACTTTGTCAGCTCAGACAAGTAGAAATGAGGTACGGCATACGATTAAATTACCCAATGGAGATTTACTCAATAGTGTTCAAAGACTGTTAAAAAAAGGTGGAAAATTTTGTGTGGTATTGCCTTTCATCGAAGGATTAAGATTTAAGGAAATAGCGCATAGTTACAATTTACATTGTACTAAAGTCACTCAAGTGAAATCAAAAAAAGAAAAACCAATAGAGCGATTATTATTACAATTTGAAAAAACTAATCAACCAGAAATTACTGATGAATTAATTATTCAATTTGAAAAACGAAATGATTTCACCCCAGAGTATATTGCCTTGACCAAGGAATTTTATTTGAAAATGTAGAAAGGAGGAAGGAAAGTGAATTTTAAAAAAAAGCTCGCTATCATTTATTCTCTGGCAATTCTTTTTGTACCAAATGATAGCAAGCTTTTTTTATGAATCTTAGACAAATCTTATGTTTTTAACTTGACATATGAGATTTGCCTAAGAACGTTTTTATTAAAAGAGGGAAAAAATACAATGGTATTTTTTCCCTCTTTAATTTAAGATAAGGTTTGTGGTGCAGACTCTTCAGTCTGTACAATAATTTTTTTAGCCATTTCTAAAATAGTTGTGTCATTAATGCTAACGATCCCGCCTTCAGGACCAGCTTGGAGGTGCCATTTCGGAGGCTCACCTGGGGTCTTTTTTGCTCCAAAAAAGTTTCTTACGGTTTGTTCTTCGAGATTTAAATTGTGTGCAATTTTTGAAATGCTACCAGTTGGAAGTGAATGTTTGATCTTTCTTAATTCTTTGAAGGTAATATTCATATTCATAGAAGTTTTAGAAAATTAATGAATAAAAGAATTGAAACCAGAGAATAGTAATTGTTTGGGAAAATTAAAACTTTCAAAATTAAAATCAAAACATTTTAATAAAAAAATGATAATAATTCTGTGTGAATCAATTTTTAAGATATTTAATGAATATTTTTTAATTGAATGTGTTTTAGTTTTTAAAGATATAATTTTTTTATTTCAAAAAATAAATCCAATATTTTAATCAATTCCCCAATGATTATTTAAAAGGATAAATAGCGGTTTGTTTTTCACAAAAAAAAATTCTACAAACAAGAATTAAACTTATTTGTAGAATTTTATTTTTAAGAATTAATATTCCTAATTGGCTTTTTGTTCATTTGCGTATTTTTTAAAATAAATTACTGACTACTAGTTCCTTCATCTATTTTTTTGGCAACTCCAGTTCTTTCTTTTTCTTCAGAGACAAACTCGATTTCTGATTCTAGTAAACTAGAAAGCCTAGTTTCTTCAAAAGGATCTAGGAATATTTGAGCAAATTTTAATTGTTCGGTGGCTCCATCAAAGTCATTTTGATTTTTATATTCCATAGCAGCAACATAATAAGCTAGTGAAAAATTAGATTCCACGGAATCATTATTACCCAAACTACTATTTAGTAGCATCTTGGCTAATTGCTCTGGTGACCCAGATACATTGAAACCATTAGCTTGTTTATAAACTGCTTTATCTTGAATTTTTCCTTTTTCCCAAAATTGAATTAAGGATGTACCATTTTCAAATTTGAATTGACTTTTCTCATCAAGTAACCCATTTTTCCAAACACCTCTCATTGTATCTTTTGATTCCCATACAACCATCCCTTGGCCGTGAGGTTCTCCTTCTAGATATTCTCCAATAAATTGACTTCCATCTTCTCTGAAGTGGGTACCTTTACCTTGGATTTTACCTTCTTCCCAAGTACCTGAAAAGGATGCTGTCTCACTCAATCGTAAAACCCCTTCGCCATGCATTTTATCATTTTCAAAATTCCCTAAATATTCAAATCCACAATGGAAAACAAATGCACCAAAACCTTCTTTTTTTCCAGATTTCCATCCTCCTTCATAGGCTGCTCCATCTTTGAAAGTTATTTTTCCTTCGCCTTCCATTTTTCCATTTTCTATAGAACCAAAATAACTGGTTCCATCTTCCCAAGTGATTTCTCCTTTACATTTTGAATCAGGACAATCGTTGGAAACAATTGTTGATTTTTCATGTTGTGAAGTGTAAAGTGAATTTTCAGCATCGCACTCAAATTGGGCTGACATTGTAATTGTGGAGGTAAATAATAATACGCTACAGATTATCAATCTATTCATTATAAATTAAATTAATTGTTGGTTATGAAATGTGGCGTGGAAAATTATTTCTGATAGGACTTGTGCGTAATATTTATACAATTTAAGCATTGATATGTTTTGAAATTGGTTTCATTCTATTTAATTGTGACAATTAAATAGCCCTCATATTTCAGTAAAAAATAATAAATCATGGATCGAGCAAAAATTATTAGACTATTTATTTTGGTTTTAATTATTTCTTTGGGCGTCTTTTTATGGACGTTTTCTGAATTTCAAGATACTTTTCAATTAGGGATAGGATTACTAATGGCAATATTGACTGGTTTGTGGTTAGTAAGCCTAGTGATAAAAGATGCGAGTATAATTGATATATTTTGGGGATTTGGTTTTGTGATCATTGCTTGGTTTTATGCTTATCAAAATAATTTTGAAATTATGGGAATCCGAGAAAAGATACTTTTAGCCATGATTACGATTTGGGGGCTACGATTGACGATTTATTTAGCGATGCGGAACTTAGGAAAAGGGGAGGACTATCGATATGCTCAATGGCGAAAAGATAATGGGGCAAAATGGTGGTGGTTATCTTTTATCAGAGTATTTGCCTTGCAAGGATTTTTACTTTGGATTATTTCAGCAACTTATCTTCCTTCATTTAGCATCAAAGCGGAAATAGGTATTTTAGAATATGTAGGAGTATTGTTATGGATTATAGGATTGTTCTTTGAAGCAGTTGGTGATTATCAATTAAGTCAATTCAAAAAAGATCCAAAGAACAAAGGAAAAGTTTTGAATACAGGAGTTTGGAGGTATACTCGTCATCCTAATTATTTTGGAGATGCAACGATTTGGTGGGGATTTTTTCTATTTGCATTGGCGCATCCACAAGGTTGGATATTTATTTTTTGCCCGATTGTGATGACTTTCTTTTTGTTAAAAGTTTCAGGAGTGGCAATGCTCGAAGTGAAGTTGAAAAAAACAAAACCACAATATGCAGAGTATATTCGGACGACCAGTTCTTTTATTCCAATGCCTCCCAAAAAGTAAAAAGCAAATTTTAATCAGCATCAAAAACTTTCAAGATGGATTCATTTTGAAAGTTTCTGATGCTGAATTTATTTTTTAGAAAAATATTCCTCTTTGGTTATTTTATACCAATAAGCTTGAAAGTCAAAAATTGGAAAATTTTCTAATTCTCTAAAACCTGCTTTTTGTAAAACTCGCCTCGAAGCTAAATTTTCAACATGAGCAGCAGCATTTATTTTTTCCAAATTCATTTCTTCAAATCCGTATTTTACCGAAGCAATTGCTGATTCAGTTGCATAGCCTTTTCCCCAAAATTCAGGAAGCATTCGATAACCAACATCGTAGAAATTTTGATGGCCATTCATTTCCATATCTTCTAATTTCAGACCAGTCCAACCCATAAATTCACCAGTCGATTTTTCGAGCATAATCCATCGTCCGATTTTATTTTTTGGATATTGATCAGTTACCCATTTGACATCTTTGAGAGCTTCTTCCATATTTTTCATGGGTTCCATATGCAAGTATTTGATGACTTCAGGATTAGAATTTAATTTCAAAAGTCCTGCAGCGTCTTCTTCTCTAAATTCTCTAAGAATTAATCTTTCGGTTTTAACGTGAAATTTCATTAGATTTTTTATGAATTTTAAAATCATCGAATCAAAGTTAAATCTCCATTTTTAACCTGTAATTCTGAATCATTAACTGTTTGATATTTGAGTAAATAAATGTACACATCGGAAGAGGCATTTTTGTTATTAAATTTCCCATCCCAACCAATGCTAGGATCTTTAGATTTAAAAACTTGATTTCCCCAACGATTAAATATTGTTATTTCATATTCTTCAAAACAACCTACAGTTTCTGCAAATGGAAGGTAAGCATCATTTAGCAGATCACCATCAGGAGTGAAAGCATTTGGAATTTTTACCTCGCAATCAAAATTACATTCCTCAAAATTCACATTTATACTACCTTCCAAACCTAGACAATTTTCTAAAACAATATTAACAGAATAAACTCCTGCATCCGTTACATCAATTGAACTATTAGTTGAACCGTTGCTCCATAAATAGGAAACAGCTTCAGCATTTTGAACATCTAAGGTAATAGGTTGCGAAATACAACCACTAGTATCTGGTGTTGAAAATGCTCCTTGAGAATAAATTAGATCTTGGAAAAAAACATTAATCGTATCAGTCATAGTAACACAATTATTATAGTTGATCGTCACAGAGTAGGTTCCTTCTGTAGTTGTACCAAATGCACTTCCTGTGCTACCATCTTGCCATTCATAGCTATTGGCCAAATCATTTTGAACATTTAAAATCAATCCTAAACCTGTACATAAAGTCGTATCTGATGAAGGAAAGATTTCAGCAATTGGTTCTGTATAAACAATATTATTTGCTTCCAAAATTAGCTTAGGAGCTTTAGTCGAATCTGAATATTGACTAGATGCAAAGTCCATTGAGCCATATGGATTTTCATTTTTTTGTTTAAGAAAAAAACCAAAACTATTTTCAATTTCAATCATTTTGGTGACCAGTTCAGTTACATCTACTACGATGGAATCATAATTATTATTTTGCGGAATTTCTGCTTTTAAGTTTTCATCAAAATCAGGCTGAGTCAACCAAGTAACTTCTAATTCTTCCCAAGGTTCGGTGATTCGAAAAATATCAACATCATTAGTTTCTGCTTGTCCACCATTAGCAAAAGTTATATTTGGATTGGCATACAAAACTAAAGTTGCTTGCAAAACATCACAGCTTTCAATTTCATGCAACTCAGGAAAATCAATCAAAGATCTAGAATCATGTTCAGGTGATCCATTGGAATTAGCAGTCCAAGCTTCAATTCTTAAATATGGTTGGGTGCCATAATTGTTGACATCAAATCCAGGCCCTCCATTCCAAACTGGAGAGTTATTTATAAATGCATCTTTAGTGCAGTCAGAATTGGGTTGAAAAATAAGAGTAGTTTGAGCTTGGGCAACTACAATGGAAAAACATAGGAAATAGGAGAGTAGGAGTTTCATATTTTAAGTTTTTTTTGAGAAAAAGAATCAATATTTGTTAGATGCTTTCAAAATCAGAATTGCTTCTTTTGCTAATTATTGGCAATTCAATTTTAGCAAGGCATTAAATAAATGTAAAACTTTATATGAATTTTTTTAGAAAAAAGTAAAGTGAAATTTTACACGTTTTTCAAAATAACCTCTTCTAATTGAGCAGCAGTTTTTGTACCTGATTCATGCCATAATTTTTTTCCATTTTTAAAAATCATAAAAGTAGGGACACCCATCACACCCATGTCAGCCCCCATTTTAGCATATTTGTCTACATCTATTTTAATAATTTTTGCTTTGCCAGAAACTTTTTTTGCGACTTCTTTTAGTACAGGATTCATAGCCATACATGGACCGCACCAAGTAGCATAAAAATCTACAAGGACAGGTTGGTCACCATTGAGGAGTTCTTGGAAAGTAGGTTTTTTACTCATGAAAATATTGGATTTAGTAATTGAATATTGAAGAAACAAAGTTACATTTGCAAATCTAATTTTTCACAAAGTTTCTAATTAATCTTTGGATGACATACCCACAAATTATAAAAGAACTCAAAGCCAAAAAATATGCACCGATCTATTTGTTGCATGGTACTGAGTCATATTATATAGATAAGATTTCAAAATATATTGAAGATAATGTATTGACAGAAGGGGAGAAGTCTTTCAATCAAACGATCATGTATGGAAAAGATACTGATCACAAAACTTTGATTGATACTTGTAGTCGATATCCGATGATGGCTTCTCATCAAGTCGTGATTTTGAAAGAGGCACAAGAAATGAAGTCGTTAAAAGAGTTGTTACCTTATATCGAAAGACCTGTTCACACGACCATCTTAGTACTTTGTTTTAAGCATAAAAAATTTGATGGGCGAACTAAGTTTGGAAAATTGGTCAAACAAAAAGCGCTAATTTTTGAATCGAAAAAATTATATGATAACCAAATTCCTGATTGGATTCAATCGTATTTAAAAGATAAAAAACTAAGTATCTCTCCTTCGGCTGCTGCTCTCGTAGCAGAATATTTAGGAGAGAATTTATCGAAAGTCAGTAACGAATTAGATAAGTTGGCGATCAATTTGGCACCAGGAACGGAGGTCAATGAAAAACATATTCAAGAGCAAATTGGAATCAGTAAAGAGTATAATGTTTTTGAATTGCAAAAAGCTTTAGGAACAAAAAATGTAGTCAAGTCCAATCGGATCATCAATTATTTTATTTCCAATCCGAAGAAAAATCCATTAGTTGTTGTCGTTGGAACATTGTTTAATTTTTTCTCAAAAGTATATTTGACTCACTTCTTAAAAAATAGTTCTGAAAGAGAAATGATGGAAAAATTGGGTGTGCGTCATGCTTTTTTCTTAAAAGATTATAAACTCGCTGCACGAAATTATCCTTATCAACAATCACAAAATGTAATTTCAATTTTGAAAGAATATGATTTAAAATCAAAAGGAGTTGATCGAGTAAATGCAACAGAAGGTGATTTGATGAAGGAGATGGTTTTTAAAATATTGCATGCTTAGAAAAATGTTCGACGTTGGACGTTGCACGTTAAACGTTGCACGGTTCGTCGAACGTAAAACGTTTAACGTCGAACGTTAAGAACATTTTCCGTTTCAATTCTTGACAATTCTTTTAATTTTCCTTGCTCGAATAATTTCGGTAAATCTGCCAAAGGCGTTCCCACTTTTGCTTTATAATTCACATAATCCTGGAAAATTATTCCTCTAATATTTCGAGAATTATATGCACTTCGAAAGCGAACACCACCGCCATTAACTTGATAGTTATATGCCAAGTAATCAATGACATGATTTTCTTGATTAATCCAATAATGAAAAACATCATCATGATCTCGACCACCACCTTCTTGTTCAAATCTGATTTCTAAGATTTCGTATGTCTTACCTTTTATAGTAGTCGTTCCTTGGTAGGATTTTTTTACAGCTTTGTCTTGCAATTTATAGGGAAGCGTAGCGAAGTAAATTACAGAGTTTAAACTACCTGAGTATGCGCTTATTTGTTTTTCGGAAAGCTCAGTTTCTACACCGTTTACTTTTCGTTTTAGAATTCCATTTTCTAAAATATCGATAATTTCTTTTCCGTCTTTTTTACTCGTTACTGAATATCGGAATTGATCTTTATTATTTTTAAAAGTATAATTCTTCTTCCGAAAAGTAAATGAAAAATGTGCCGTTTGATATTTTGCACCTCCATGTGCTTCAACTACTTTTTGTAAAATCATTTCTTCTTGAGAGAGTTGGGCAGAAGATGAATTAGTATTTTTAGTAGAGTTGCAGGCGGTTAAAAAGAAGATACTTAGAAAGAGTAAAAAATAATTATTTTTCATATTGAAAATGGATTGTTTATTTAAAAACAGGAAGCTAAATATTTCTAACGGTATATTCCTAAGTGGTAGATTTAAATTAAAGAAATCTCGTCCTCCCCGACAATTTATTATATGTAATATTAAAAAGAGAGTATTTCAAAATTAGAGTTGAAAACGCTCTTCATAAAATAATTTTACCACATAGGCACATAGAAAGCATAGATAAAATACTATGTTTTCTATGTGCCTATGTGGTAAAAAAATCAACAATTATTTATTTGTTCTTATTTTTTATACCGTTCAAACCAGCCCAAAATATAAACTACCTTCGCCATCAAATTACTAGGCTTCGCTGCAATCCCATGACCTGATCCTTGAATTCTAACCAAAGCAGTTTCCACATTATTTAATTTTAACGCAGCATAATATTGTTCCGACTCACCCATTGGTGTTCGATAATCTTGCTCTCCAGTCAAAAGCATGGTAGGCGTTTTTACATTTCCAACTAAAGAAATTGGAGAACGTTTCATATAATGTTCCATATGATCCCAAGGTTTTCCAGGAAACCAATATTTGTAAAAAGTGGCTGGATTATCAGCATACAAAACAAAGCTATACCAATTAATTACTGGTTTAGCCACGACAGCTGCTCGGAAACGATTCGTTTTTCCAACAATCCAACTCGTCAAAACTCCACCGCCACTTCCACCAGTAACCATCAAATTATCTTCATCGATATATCCTTTTTTTATTACGGCATCAACTCCAGACATCAAATCATCATAATCCTGTGATGGATAATTATGATGAATTAAATTACCAAACTCTTTTCCATAACTCGTACTTCCTCTCGGATTAGTATATAAAACCACATAACCTGCCGCTGCAAAAAGCTGAACTTCCGCAGAAAACCGATCACCATAATTAGCAAATGGTCCACCATGGATTTCTAAAATTAATGGATACTTTTTGGTAGGATCAAAGTTAGGTGGTTTGCAAATCCATCCTTGAATTTTTCTTTTGTCAAAAGAAGATTCATACCAGACCTCTTCTACTTCACCTAATTTTTTATGGGAAAAAAGATCATCATTTAGTCGGGTCAGTCGGTTGATTTTTTTTGAATTAGAATCACCTGTTGCCAAGTCAGCAGGATGATCGGGAGTAGAGTGGGTGAAAGCAAATTTTCCATTGGGAGCAACGGAATATTGGCCACCGCTATATGGTCGTCCAATGGAAAGTCCACCAACATTTTTAGCAAGGTCAGTAATTTTTCCATTCAAATCTGAGATGGCAATTTTGGTATTTCCCTCATCATTATATTGGAAATAAATTCCTTTTCCATCTTTACTCCAATTTATATTTTCAACATCTCGATCAAAATTACAAGACACACATTTTGGAGATTGACCATTTTTGTTCATGACATATAAATGTATTACTTGATAGCCATCGTAATTATCATCATAACCCAGATAAGCGATAGACTTTCCATCAGGAGAAACTTTTGGGTTTGCATCTGGACCTTTTCTTTTGGTCAATGCTGAAATTTTTAAACTCTGAATATTGATTTCATAAATTTCAGAATTCCTCGGTTCCATTTCTCGATCTTTATGACGGTTGGAAGAAAACAAAATGGAATTTCCATTCTGTGACCATTCAGGTTGGCCATTTATATTGTAATCTCCAAAAGTTAATTGTCGAGGAGTACCACCGTCAGCAGAAAGGACAAATAATTGTTTTCTTTCATTTTTTAAAAATCCTGCACCGTCTGCTTTGAATTTCATTTTGTCAATATACTTAGGAGGCGTTTCCCATTTTGCTCCTTTTGGTGCGGAAGGCAATTTGACTAGAGGTTTAGTTTCAAATGGTACACTCATCAAAAATGCAATCCATTTTCCATCAGGTGACCAAGAAATATTGGAAGGAGAATTAGGAAGATTTGTGAGTTTAGTTTCTGCTCCATTGGCTAACCAATTCAAATACAATTGAGGTTTTCCATCTTTTGTTGAAATGTATAATAATTGATATCCATTAGGAGCAAGACGAGGAGAATAATCATTTTGATTTCCTGTGGTAATTGGATAAATACTAGATCCATCAAAACTTGAACTCCAAATATTGGAACGATTCCCGTCTGTCATGATGTCTTTAAAATTCCGAACAAAAAAAACATTTCTTCCTTCGGGGGAAATCTGTGGATCAGAAACATATTCTAACTGAAAAACATCAATAGGTTCAAAAGTGGATACTTTTGGAAATGCTTTATTGGACTGAGCCGTTGATAAATTTGAATGAATAAAAAATGCAAGGAAGGTGAAAATTAGTAGTTTCTTCATAATGGTTTCGTTTTTTTTTCGAATATAGGAAAAAAAAATAACCCTGTCTTTTGCTAGCAATAAAATTTATTTAACCATAAAAATAAATTGAGATAAGTAAAGTTAAATTAGGTGATGTTGAATCTAAAAAGCCAGTTGAAATTAATGGAATAAAATAAATTTAATTTTTTAGAAAATAATTTAGATGTGTAAATAGTTGATATACAATTGATTATGTTTATTTTTTACCTGCTGTTTTGAGAATGAATTTATTACTTAATAATTATTCTAAAAACCATTTGCTTTTTTATAAAAAAGAAACCTACCTTTACGTCATAAAAAATAATAAATGTTTCATTTAAACGTAAATACAAAATTTTGGTGGTGGCACTTCTCAAACTCTCAACCCGAGTAAGTTAAGTCGCTTCTATTACGTTTATTTTGCAACGAAAAAAGTGTCTAACCGTTTACTCGGTTAGACACTTTTTTTATGTCTTCAATTGATAACTTAGTTTAAATCAAATTATAATGTTAACAGAACAAATTGAAAAAATAAAACTTCATACAGTTGCTAAAAGATTTTTAGCAGATACTACAACGCCTGTGAGTATTTATCTAAAAATTAGAGATCATTTTGAAAGTTCTCTATTGTTGGAAAGTACAGATTTTCGGAGTGCAGAAAATTGTTTCTCCTTCATTTGCATGGAACCCATTGCAAGTTTTGAAGTAACTGGAAAAAAGATCGAAACACTCAGCGTTGATGGAAAAATTGGAAATGAAGAAATAAAATCCAATGATGAAGTGCCTGCTCGATTGAATTATTTTATGAATCAATTCGATATCAAGTCACCTGAAAATTATAAAGGCATCAATGGTTTTTTTGGATATATGTCTTTTGAAGCAGTTCAATATTTTGATACCGTGACTTTTGATGATTCGAAAAGGACGATGGATATTCCAGAAGTGAATTATAAGTTATTTCGATATATTATTGCGATCAATCACTTTAACGATGAGTTATTTATTTTGGAAAATATTCCTCCAGGAGCTGATTCCGAAATTACAAAAATCGAAAACTTATTGAGTTATCAGACTTTTGGAAAATACCAATTCAAAACGGAAGGTGAAGAAACATCGAATATTACTGACGATGAATTCAAAGGAATGGTAGCAAAAGGAAAAGAACATTGCCAAGTTGGTGATGTTTTTCAAATGGTGCTTTCTCGACAATTTCAACAAAAGTTTTCAGGCGACGAATTCAACGTCTATCGTATACTTCGTTCAATAAATCCTTCTCCATATCTTTTCTTTTTTGACTACGGAAATTATAAAATATTTGGTTCTTCACCTGAAGCGCAAATGGTCATCAAACAAGATGTTGCAAGCGTAAATCCTATTGCAGGAACTTACAAACGAACAGGAAATGACGAAGAAGATCGAGCACAAGCTCAACTCTTATTGCGTGACCCAAAAGAAAATGCGGAACACATGATGCTAGTTGATTTGGCTCGGAATGATTTAAGTCGACATTGCACGAAAGTGAAAGTAAGTGAGCTGATGGAGATTCAGTATTTTAGTCACGTGATTCATTTGGTTTCGAAAGTGGAAGGGAAATTACCTGAAGGATATAATCCAATTAAAGTGCTCGGAGATACTTTTCCCGCAGGAACTTTGTCTGGTGCGCCAAAATATAAAGCCATCGAACTGATCGGTCAATACGAAAACCAAAATCGTTCTTTTTATGGTGGTATGATTGGTTTCGTAGGATTTAATGGCGACCTAAATCATGCGATTACGATCCGTTCATTTTTAAGTAAAAATAATACGTTGTACTATCAAGCAGGTGCTGGAATTGTTTCTCAAAGTAATGAAGAACATGAATTGCAGGAAGTAAATAATAAATTAGGCGCATTGAAGCAAGCCCTAAAAAGAGCAGAAGAATTATAAAATCGTTGGAGGTTATACGTTATACGTTATACGTTATACGTTGGACGTTTCACGGAAGAACGTAAAACGTCCAACGTTTAACGTTTCACAAAAAAGAGAATTATGAAAATACTGATGTTAGATAATTACGATTCCTTTACTTATAATTTAGTTCAATATTTGGAAGAGATTATTGATGGGAAAATTGATGTCTTCCGAAATGATCAAATCACTTTGGAAGAAGTTGGAGTTTATGATACGATCATTTTATCCCCTGGTCCAGGAGTTCCAAAAGATGCTGGAATACTGATGGAGGTCATTAAAAAATATGCGACGACAAAAAATATATTTGGGGTTTGTCTAGGTATGCAAGCGATAGGAGAATCCTTTGGAGGAGAGTTAGCGAACTTAGAAAAAGTCTATCACGGGGTTCAAACTTTGATAATAAAAACGGAGGATGACGAACCGATTTTTAAAGATGTGCCAACAGCTTTCGAAGCAGGTCGCTATCATTCTTGGGTGGTGAAAAAAGAAAATTTACCAGACTGTTTAGAAGTGACTGCGATTGATAAAAAAGGAATCGTTATGGCGATGAGTCACAAAGAATATAATGTGCGTGGTGTACAATTTCATCCAGAATCAATTATGACACCAGATGGAAAAACTATGTTGAGGAATTTTATCAATCATTCTAAAAACCTAAAAGAAGAAAAAAAAACGACTAATGAAACATATACTCACTAGACTTTTTGAGCATAAAGAATTAGTTAGAGATGAAGCCAAAAAAGTATTGGTAAACATTTCCAACGGAGAATATAACGAAGCACAAATTGCTGCATTTATCAGCGTTTATTTGATGCGATCTATTTCCGTAAATGAATTGTTAGGATTCCGAGATGCCTTATTAGAATTGTGTCGTCCATTTGATTTGGAAGGAATAGAAAGTATTGATATTGTAGGAACTGGAGGTGATGGAAAAAATACTTTTAATATTTCTACATTGTCTTCCGTAGTTGTGGCAGGAGCAGGTTACAAAGTAACAAAGCATGGAAATTATGGGGTATCTTCTTCTTGTGGTTCCTCGAATGTTTTAGAACATCTTGGATATCAATTTACTAATGATACAGATGTTTTGAAAAAACAATTGGAAGCAGCAAATATTTGTTTTTTGCACGCACCACTTTTTCATCCAGCCATGAAAGCAGTTGCTCCAGTTAGGAGACAATTAGGAGTGAAAACCTTTTTCAATATGTTGGGCCCATTAGTTAATCCAGGGCAGCCAACTCAATCTTTGTTGGGAGTTTATAATTTAGAATTAGCAAGACTGTATCAATATATTTTTCAAACTACAGATCGAGATGCAACCATTGTTTATTCAATGGACGGTTATGATGAAGTGTCGTTGACTTCGCCTTTTAAGTTGCGAAAAAATAATACAGAGCGATTATTTCAACCAAGTGATATTGGTAAAAAAACTTTGTTGCAGTCAGATTTACATGGAGGAGGAGATGTACCTTCTTCTGCCAAAATATTTATGGATGTCCTTTCTGGAAATGGAACTACTCCACAAAATGATGTGGTCAGTACTAATGCGGGAATTGCGATTCATTGTTTGCAACCGCAAAAAAGTATCGAAGATTGTATTGCTGAAGCACATGAATCATTGGTCGGAGGAAAAGCATTCCAACAGTTTAAATTACTCTTGAATTAGTAGTGCGACTTAAAGAGTCGTATTGCGTAACTACTTGATAATGAATATTTTAGAAAAAATAACAAATAATACACGTGTCGTCGTTGATGAACGAAAACAACTACTTCCGATCTCCGCATTGGAAGAAAGTATGTATATGTCACGTGAAGTTTTTTCCTTAAAAAATAATTTACAAAAAGGAAAATTTGGAATTATTTCAGAATTTAAAAAACAATCTCCGTCCAAAGGAGTGATTCATGAAAATGCAGATGTGGAAGCTATTGTTTTCAAATATGCAGCAGCAGGAGTGGCAGGTTGTTCCGTTCTGACGGATGAAAAATTCTTTGGAGGTAGCAATGCAGATTTAGTGCATGCAAGACAAAAAGTGAATGTTCCCATTTTGCGAAAAGACTTTATCATCGATGAATACCAATTATACGAAGCAAAAGCAATGGGAGCAGATGTGATCCTTTTGATTGCAGAATGTTTGGAAAAGAATGAAGTGGCTCATCTTGCACAAAAGGCAAAAAGTTTAGGGTTAGAAGTATTGATGGAAATTCACTCGGAGAAGCAATTAGAAAAGTTACATGAGTGTATCGATATCGTTGGAGTGAACAATCGAGACTTAGAAACTTTTAATGTAAGCATTCAAACTTCACTTGATTTATTTGAAAAAATTCCTGATGATTTTGTGAGAATTTCTGAAAGCGGAATCTCTAATGCAAAATCAGTTGTTCGATTAATTGAAGCTGGATTTCAAGGTTTTTTGATCGGAGAAAACTTTATGAAAACAGGAGATCCAGGATTAGCTTGCAAAGATTTTATTGAAGAAATTAACTCATTATTAAGAGTATCGGATACCTTCAATATATCCGATACTTAAGTTAAATATAGGCCATGAAAATAAAAGTTTGCGG
>JBGCFD010000084.1:0-37125 GCA_045106765.1 Saprospiraceae bacterium
GTCAGGCGAATTATATAAATCATTGAATCGTAAAAAATATGGCGCATAGGTAGCTTTGGTATTTACGATATTTGGATTCATAAAAGTGTAACCTTCGAAGGTCAAATGATAAGGGCCGCAACCTAAGGAAATTTGGAAAGGAAGGATTAGGAAAAAAATGAATATCGAATATCGAATATCGAACAAGGATTTGATATTCGATATTCGATATTCATTCAAAAGCATCAATAACTTTTTCAAGGTTTCCATAAGGATAATGTTTAATCGTTGTCGTATCCAAATGATAAAAACTAATTGTCACATTCGGATTTTCAATTTTTGATTTTAAAAGTTCAGCAGACATTTCCAATGTTTCTAAAGAAACTGTTTCGAGTCGAATAATATCTCCTTCATACAAATATCTCCCGTGAAGGTAAGTACTTTTTATTACCTCAAAATGCTGTTCATCAGTTGGCAAAAAAAACGAATCATCCGCCATATCTTCTGCTCGAAGATTATTAATCAACTTCACCATTCCACTACCTCGATATAAAACACCCCAAGAAAAAATTGGCAATGCTACATCTAATTCCAACGGGTAATTTTCAAAATTAAAAAAATATTGTTTCGCCACTTCTAAGTCGAGAATAGAATTTTTAGTTTTATAATCTTTTACATCATCGACATTATAAAACATCAACATACCTCGGTCTACAGGCGGCACTCCAGTTCGTTTAAAATATTTAATTTGATGTAATCGAATCGTTGCACTTAATTGAATGTTTTTTGTTTGAATTTCTTTTTTTAAAAAACCTAATAATCGAAAATATTTTTCTTCTGTGGTTTCTGACCAGTCGCAATCTATTTGGATTTCTTGCACCTCTTTTTTTATGGAAAAAATTTTCTCCAAAATGTTGCTCCCCAACAAATCCATTTTCTCCAAAGGGTAATTTTTCAAACTTCGATTGGTGATAAAAACCGTAGGAATGATTTCGATATTTTCTAACCCTAATGTGTCTAAAATTACTTCGGCGACTGGTAATGGTTCTTGCATCTTCCCATTCCAATCTACATCGAAAAATTTAACGTAGAGTTTTTCTACGGAAAGGTTTTGGAGATAATCTTTTTCGGTTTGGGTGAGGGAAAGATTAGTTTGCCAATGGTAGAATGCTGGGGTGATTTCTTTTTTGGTTGGAGTGCAAGAGGTGAGAAAGAGGATGAGGAAGAATATCGAATATCGAATATCGAACAAGGATTTGAGAAGTTTGACGATGTTAGTTTTATACTTTTCATGAGAAGTATTGTCAAACTTCTCAAATCCTTGTTCCTTGTTCGATATTCGATATTCGATATTCATTTTATTTCTATCGCTCTCGTTGTTATTTTATTTTTTTGTAAAACCATTGTTATATTAAAGTCGTATCGAAGGATGAATTCCTGGATCTGTCCAATTTTTTAAATTTAATGCTGTTTTTATTTTCTCACTTTTAGTTGAGATATAAACTTGTTTTTTTTTCTTTTGAAAAAATTGAAGAATTTGAATCACACTTTCTTCCTTTTCGTAATCTTCACTCAAAAATAATTTCAACCTATCCTTTCTTATTTTTTTACTTCTCGAAGTATATCCATTTTTGAAATAACAATAAATAAATGGTTTATTTGGGACACTAGAACTATAACTTTTTCCAAAATCATCCTCGAATCTAACTTGATCTATTTCTTTCAAAATAATTACATTTTTTATTGTTGGAGTTTTCTCATTAAATAATTCTATTCTCATAAATCTTGTATGATGATTTATCATCTCGTTCATATTTTCGTAAAAAATAAAAAATCAACAACCCAACAAATAATGATGCAACAAACATAATTGGAAATGGTATTTTCCAAAATTTCACACAAATCGCTGCTAACATTATTACTATCAAAAACCCATTTGTAAGACTAACAAATAATTCAAAAATGATTGATACCCATTTTCCAAAAAACCAAAAATCACCAAAACCGACATGATGATAAATTACTTTTTCTATTTCATCAACTTCATTCATAACTACTTATTTTAAACCAACCCCTCCCGAAGTAAATCATGCAAATGAATCACTCCAAGATATTTTTCTCCATCCGCCACAATCAATTGAGTAATACTTTTGGAACGCATCACTTCAAGAGCTTTAATTGCCATCTCATCTTGATCGATCGTTTGAGGATTTTTTGACATAATGTCTTTTGCTTGAAGATGCTCTACTTCATCTTGTCCTTGCAACATTCTTCGAAGATCACCATCCGTGATGATACCTTTTACATTTTCGTTTTCGTCAATGACAACTGCGACACCTAATCGTTTGGAAGTCATCTCGATAATCGTATTTCGAATATTTTCATTTTCCAAAACAAAAGGTTTTTCATTCTGTGGAAAAATATCGTGCACTCGCAAATACAATTGTTTTCCCAATGCACCACCAGGATGATACTGCGCAAAATCATTTGGCGTAAATCCACGCAACGCTAAAAGTGAAGTTGCCAATGCATCACCCATTGCCATTTGCGAAGCGGTACTTGCTGTAGGTGCTAAATTATTTGGATCAGCTTCAAGGTCGCAAGGCGTATGCAAAATGTAATCTGCTTTTTTGGCCAAAAAAGAATCAATCTTACTAGCCATTCCAATCATCAAACTTCCTAACTTTTTCACCAAAGGAACGAGGACTTTTATTTCAGCAGTTTCGCCACTTTTAGAAATACATAAAACAATATCATCTGCTTGCACCATTCCCAAGTCACCATGAATCGCATCAGCTGCATGCATAAAAACGGAAGGCGTTCCAGTCGAATTAAAAGTCGCCACCATCTTCTGAGCGATAATAGCACTCTTGCCAATTCCAGTCACAATCAATCTACCTTTTGATTCGAAAATCGCTTCCACACATTTACAAAATTTTTGATCTATACTTGCCTCCAATGCATTGATCGCAGCAGCTTCGATTCGGATCGTTTTCAACGCAGTAGATGAAATTAATTCTTGTTTATTCATAATATTTATCAAGTGATAATTACCCTTTTTTATTAAACAAAGATTATTGTTTAGGTCTTTTATTTTAAGTATTTTTGATGTCTTTTAGAAAAAAAACATGAGAGAATACCCCCCTTAAACTGAAATAATTTTTTGAATAGAAAATTGATTTCTACCGTTTTCTTAAATAATTGTACGTACCATAATTTATGTAAGAAAGATTGCGTTAATTCTCCGAATTAAACGATATTTTTTCTTATATTTACTAATACTACTTCAATAAATTTAAAAGGACATTCTTGGCAAATGTAATTAGGTTTTTTCAAAACTTAATATTCCATTCTTGTTAATGTGCTTTCATATTTTAAAAATACTCGGTAACAATCTCCCTAGGAACGATACAAAAATGAATGATCATTCTTGGCTGCTTCTTTTGTCTTTACTTCTTATTTTGAAATGAATTATTTACCCAAACAAAATCATTTTTTTCAAAATAAAACGTAAAGAAAAAACAGCTTAAAAAATGTCAATTTGTAAAGGATTCATTCCGAACCTAAATACATTTTTAATAAATAATAAAAAGAAACAATGTTACAATCAGAAATGGTAGCAACAAACGAAAACCTACACGAAGCACTTCAACACTACTTCGGTTTTGATAAATTTAAAGGAAATCAAGAAGCGATCATAAAAAGCATATTAGGAGGCAATGATACTTTTGTAATCATGCCTACCGGTGGTGGAAAATCACTCTGTTATCAACTTCCAGCAATGATGATGGAAGGGACTGCTTTGATTATTTCTCCTTTAATTGCCTTGATGAAAAATCAAGTGGATTCCATTCGAAGTTATAGTTCGAATGATGACGTTGCGCACTTCCTCAATTCTTCTTTGACTAAAGTTCAGATGAAAAAAGTAAAAGGTGATATCAGATCTGGTATCACTAAAATTCTTTTTGTCGCTCCTGAGACTTTGACTAAAGAGGAAAATATTGAGTTTTTTAAAAACACAAAAATTTCTTTTGTAGGTGTCGATGAGGCACATTGTATTTCAGAGTGGGGACATGATTTCCGACCTGAATATCGGCGAATAAAAGAGATGTTAAAATTGATTGGAAATAATATTCCAGTCATTGCATTAACTGCTACTGCTACGCCAAAAGTACAGTTAGATATAGTGAAGAACCTAAACATGTCTGGGGAAAATAGTTTCGTTTCTTCTTTTAATCGAGACAATCTTTATTATGAAGTTCGTCCAAAAGGAAAAAAAGAAAACACGATCAAAAATATTATTCAAGTCATCAAAACGATGCCAGGCGAATCAGGAATTATCTATGTGCAAAGTAGAAAATCTACTGAAGAGATTGCTAAAGTTTTGAATGTCAATGATATTAAAGCTGCACCCTATCATGCAGGTTTGGATGCCAAAACTCGTTCGAAAACTCAGGACGATTTCTTGATGGAAGAAAAGGATGTAATTGTTGCGACGATTGCTTTCGGAATGGGAATCGATAAACCAGATGTTCGTTTTGTGATTCACTATGATATTCCAAAAAGTATCGAAAATTATTATCAAGAAACTGGTCGTGCTGGTCGAGATGGATTGGATGGTCGATGTATTGCTTATTATAATTACAAAGATATTCAACGATTAGAAAAATTCTTGCGAGATAAGCCTGTGGCAGAGCGAGAAATGACTGCTCAATTAATGCAAGAGATTATGGCTTATGCAGAAACTACTGCTTGTCGTCGTAAATTTTTATTGCATTATTTTGGAGAGCAATATAATGACGACCGATGCAATAAGATGTGTGACAATTGCCGTCATCCAAAAGAAAAAATTGAAGTCCAAACTGAAATGCAACAATCGTTAGCTGCAGTAGAAAGTTTAAATGAAAATTATGGGATCAAACAATTGATTGAATTTATCATTGGAAAAAACACCAAGGATATGATTGATTTCAAACATGATCAATTGCCATTATTTGGAGCGGGAAGTGAGAAGGATGAAAATTTTTGGAGTTCCGTTTTCCGACAAGGTTTGTTGAATAATTTAGTTTATAAAGACATTGAAAATTACGGTTTATTTAGATTGACTGATGCAGGTAAAGATTTTATCAAAAATCCAAAACCAATTCAGATTACACTAAATCATAATTACGACAAAGTGACACAAGAATTTGATGCAGCAGCATCCGCCTCTGGCAAGTCTGCTGTTTTAGACAAAGTCTTGATGAACATGTTGAAAGACTTGCGTAGAAGTATTGCAAAGCAAAAAAATGTTCCTCCGTTTGTTGTTTTTCAAGATCCTTCATTAGAAGATATGGCTACTCAGTATCCGATTTCGATGGCTGACATGGCACATATTTCTGGAGTAAGTTCTGGAAAAGCAAGCCGTTACGGAAAGCCTTTTGTAGAAATGATTAGTCAATATGTAGAGGAAAATGAAATAGAAAGACCAACTGAAATTGTGGTCAAACAAGTAGCCAACAAATCAAGAGTTAAGGTAAATATTATTCAAAGTATTGATCGAAAAATTCCTTTGGGAGATATTGCTTCTTCGAATGATTTGAGTATGGAAGACTTGTTGGAGGAATTAGATGCAATCGTTGTTTCAGGAACTAAAGTGAATATTGATTATTATTTGGAAGATAATGTCGATGAATATTCAAGAGAAGATATTTATGAATATTTTATGGATGCTGATACAGATAGTCCGGAAGATGCATTTAAAGAATTACAAGAAGATGATGTGACGATGGAGGAAATTCAGTTGATGCGAATTAAATTTCTTTCTGAAATGGCGAATTAATTTTTTGAAAAATTAATTCTGAAAAATACAAACGGTTCGAAGATTTATTTCTTCGAACCGTTTTTGTTTGTACTCACCACAGATTACGTAGATTTTTATAGATTATTATTTGCTGGCTTTTTTATAATAATCTGTAAAAATCTACGTAATCTGTGGTGAAAATAAAATTCACCTAAAATGAAAAAAATCCTAATCCTCAACGGACCAAATTTAAATCTATTGGGAAAACGGCAACCTGAAATTTATGGTAGTCAATCCTTTGAAGAATACTTTGATATTTTGGAGAAACAATTTGAAAATGAAGATTTACAACTCTATTATTTTCAAAGTAATCACGAAGGAATTTTGATTGATAAATTACATGAAGTTGGATTTTTGTGGGATGGAATAATTTTTAATGCTGGAGGTTATACGCATACTTCCGTTGCTTTGGCAGATGCAGTTGCTTCGATTTCTACTCCTGTCGTAGAAGTTCATATTTCCAATATTTATGAACGGGAAAAATTTCGGCAGCATTCCTTTTTGAAAAATGTATGTGTAGAAAGTATTGTTGGAAAAGGGTTGAAGGGCTATGAAGATGCTATCGTTTTTTTATTGAGGTAATAATTTTTGCCACTGACTTGGACTGACTCATATGACTTTTTATGACTCCCGATGGTGTTGAACCATATATGAATACTAAAATGAGAAAGTCATAAAAAGTCATATGAGTCAGTCAAAGTGAGTGGCAAAAAATCTAATGACTCTTAGTCCTTCCACCATCAACTACTAAATTAGTCCCCGTAATATAAGCAGCAGCAGGCGACGCCAAAAACGCAACAGCCATTCCCAATTCTTTTGGTTCCGCAAATCTTTGAAGAGGAACTGTCTTTTTCATTTTTTCAAACATTTCCTCTTCTGAAATATTATCTTTTTTAGCACGAACTTTTAAAATCTCCGATAGCCTTTCGGTATCTGTAAACCCAGGTAAAACATTATTTACCGTTATTCCATATTCACCTAATTCGTTCGCCAAAGTTTTCGCCCAATTAGCAACTGCTGCTCGAGTAGTATTACTTACTCCAAGTCCATCTAATGGTTCTTTTACTGAAGTCGATATAATATTTATAATTCTTCCATAACCTGACTCTTTCATTCCACTCACAAAAAGTTTGACAAGCATATGATTACAAATTAAATGATTTTTAAAAGCCTCTAAAAAATCATCCAATCCTGTTTCTAACATTCCTCCTGGAGCTGGACCTCCAGTATTATTTACGAGGATATGTATATTTTTTTTCAAAGCCAAGGCATGTACTCGCTTTTTTAAATTTTCAATATCTTTAAAATCAGCTACTAAAAAGTCATGATGTTGCCCTTGTGAATTGTCCAATTCATGAACTATATCTGTCATCTTATCAGCACTTCGAGAAACGAGGGTAATGTTTGCGCCTAATTTTGCCAATTCAATAGCAGTAGCTTTACCGATTCCACGACTACTCCCACCTACAAATGCATTTTTTCCTTTTAAGTTGATATCCATTAAAATTATTTTTGAATGATGAATTTTGAATATTCCAAAACTCAATTTTGTTTTCTCTTTTGCAAAAATTAAAATTTGACTAAATTTAGCAAAAATTACGAATTTCTAAAATCATAAAAAGATGGCGATACGCAAACCTTTTAACCTCAATGCTTGGATCGATGAACACCGACACCTACTCAAACCACCAATCGGTAATAAACAAATCTACCTTGAAAATGATGATTATATCGTCATGGTTGTCGGTGGCCCAAACGGTCGAAAAGATTATCATTATGAAGATGGGGAAGAATTATTTTATCAAATCGAAGGAGACATTACTTTGAAAATAATTCACGACGATGGAACCCCTGAAGATATTGAGATCAAAGAAGGAGATATGTATTTATTGCCTCCTCGTATTCCTCATTCTCCACAGCGTCCTGCCAACACAATTGGTTTGGTGATTGAGCGATACCGCCGAGATGGAGAAGAAGATAAATTAATGTGGTTCTGCGAAAATTGTAATCATAAATTACATGAAGCAACTTTCGAAATGAGTGATATCGTAAATCAATTGCCTCCTGTAATGAATCATTTTATGAATTCAAAAGAACTTCGAACTTGCGATAAGTGCGGGACGGAAATGGAGAAAGTTTAATTTGGTTGATTAGGTAATCAGATATAATGCAAAAACAATTTTTAATCTCCTGATAAACTTATCAACTGATTACCTAATTTTCCAATCAACCAGCAATAAATGCAAGGAAAAAAAATATACTTCGCATCAGATTTTCATTTAGGAATTGATGCAAAATTGACCAGTCAAGAGCGAGAAAAAAAAATAGTCCGATGGCTAGACTTTATCAAACATGATGCGCATGAAATTTACTTGGTGGGGGATGTTTTCGATTTTTGGTTTGAATATCGAAATGTTGTTCCCAAGGGTTATGTTCGTCTTTTTGGAAAATTAGCGGAACTTCGAGATCAAGGAATTCCTATTTTCTTTTTTATTGGAAATCATGACATGTGGATGTTTCGATATTTCGAAGCTGAGTTTGACATTCCAATTATTCGAAAACCTATTGTCAAAGAATGGAATGGGAAAAAAATTTTCATTGGACATGGGGATGGTTTAGGACCAGGAGATCATGGTTATAAATTTCTCAAAAGAATTTTTGCAAATCCAATCTGTCAATTTTTATTTGGCTCCATTCATCCTACTTGGGGAATGGGTTTAGCCAATTATTGGTCTCAGAAAAGTCGAGCATTTAGTCCCGCTGAATTAAAATTCTTAAGGGAAGAAAAAGAATGGTTATTGCAATTTTGTAATGAAAAAATTAAAGAGCTGGATGTTGATTTTTTCATCTTTGGACATCGACATTTACCAATCGACTACACGCTAAAAAATGGAACAAGTCGTTATATCAATATCGGCGAGTGGATGCATGCCTGTTCTTATGGCGTTTTTGATGGAAACGATATGAAGATTCATTTCTTCGAAAATGAGGAAGGCAGAATTTATAAAAATGAAAAAAATGAATGATAAAGAGAATATCGAATACCGAATATCGAATATCGAACAAGGATTTGAGAAGTTTGACGATATTTCTCATAGAAATAAACTAACATCGTCAAACTTCTCAAATCCTTGTTCCTTAGCGCAAGCGTTCAATATTCGATATTCGATCCTATTCCTATTTTTCTCCTTCTTCATTTTTCCTTCTTGCTCCGCAAAAACTGCTCCCCCACCCTGCGACACTTCTGCCTACGAATTAATCAAAAAAATCGACATCCAAGCCAAATGGATTGCTACCGATAAATTGCAACAACTTTATATCATCACTACTGAAAACGAAGTCATCAAATACAGTCCTGAAGGCAAAGAGTTATTTCGTTTTTCCAATAATACTTTAGGAGATTTGACGCATATTGACATCACCAATCCATTTAGCGTTTTGTTGTACTATCCAGATTTCTTGACAATTTATACCTTGGATCGAACATTAAATAAAACAGGAGAATTTAATTTATTAGATTTAAACTTGACCGATGTAGAAACAGTTGGAATGTCGAATGACAATAATGTTTGGCTCTACGATTTTGTTTTTTATAAAATAAAAAAAGTAAATCGCAACGGAGAAGTACTGCGGGAAAGCATCATTAATTTAAGTAATGAATTTGAAAAGCCATTACAACCGAATTTTATTTTAGAAAGAGAAAATTGGTTATATGTCAACGACCCAAAATTAGGAATTCTAGTTTTTGACATTTATGCGCAATATCAAAAAACGATTGATATTAAAGATTTGACTTATTTTCAAATAATCGATAATCAACTAATTTATAAAGAAAAAGAGCAATTAAAATCTTTTCATTTAAAATCTCTCTCTACCCAAATCATCGATCTTCCCGAAGGAGTTTCCCTCGAAAATCAAATTGCCATTCAAAAAAGTAAGTTGTTTGTGAAAAAAAAGGATGGAGTGGAAATATATGATTTTTAGATAATCGGGTAATCGGTCGAGCGAATTTTCAATAAAATTATTTCGCAAATGCTTGATTAACTAATCAACAGATTACCCGATCAACTAAATTAAACGGTCATGATATCCTTTTCCTTTGCAGCGACTAGATTATTAATTTTATCCCCATAACCATTCACCGTTTTTTGTACATCCTCCTCTTGCCGTTTTCCAGCATCTTCAGGAAAACCATCTTTGACTTCTTTTTTAATAATCTCTAAAATCTTATGGCGAGAATTTCGCACACTAACTTTAGCATCTTCCCCCAAAGCTTTTGCCTGTTTCACAAATTCTTTTCTTCTTTCTTCTGTCAATGGTGGAATATTGATGATAATCATTTCTCCATTATTTTGAGGCGTTAATCCTAAGTTAGCTTCAAAAATTGCTTTTTCGATGGCTCCCATAATGGATTTTTCCCAAGGCTGAATCGTTAAAGTTTTTCCATCAGATGCACCTACATTAGCTACCTGAGTTAATGGAGTAGGTGCTCCATAATAATCAACTTTAAGCCCCTTTAACATTCCTGGCGAAGCTTTACCTGTTCTAATTTTTGATAATTCAGAGGCTAAATGATCTACAGCGTGGTCCATACTTTCCTTCGCTATTTCTAAGCCTATTTCTATTGAGTCTGACATGATGTTTTAATATTTTTAAATTTAATGTGGTCAAATAAAATGTTTTTTCTTAGAAAAAACAAGAATATGTCTGTCCTTATTTTTTTTAATAAAAAAACTTGACCTCTTGTAAAATGAGTTATTGATAAAATATTGGTTATCAATAAATTATAATACCCCATCAATTTCCAGTTTGAAAAATTGATTTCGTTTTTTTAGTTAATAAAATTTGAGGAAAAAATTTATTCTTAAAAATGATAAGCTACTAAACTTCCTTTTACTTCTATCTCATTATTGAATTCCATCATTTCAATGATTTCCTCCACACTTAATTTTCCACGTTCCACTAATTCTTGATTATTGATATGAATATAATCTCGAAGTGAAGTCAAATTATAAGGGCGAGTAGCGACCAATTTCAACCGATCTTTAGTTTCTCGATAAGCCACTAAAGAATCTTGCTGTTCTTCAATTGGTACCCATTCTTTTCGCTCATCTATATTTGCACGTTCGCCTTCATAAATTGGACGTTGGGAAGGCTTCGAAGTAACAACCTTTCGACGCACCTTTTTCTTAGGAGCACCTGTTTTCACTCGTCTACATTTTCTTTTATTTTTGATAATATAATTGATAATGGATTCAAAAGAATCTTCATCTGAAAGAATAGCAAACTCAGTCGAAAGATTAATTTTGGAATGCATCTTTCCCATTAAATAACAAATATGATAATTGAGAGTAAGGTTCTTATTATTTTCTACAGGAATCCACTTGACGGCTTTTCCTAATTTTTGTAGATTTCTAACTAGGGAAAAAGGAATGAATTTATCAGAGGTATTAATTAAAATAAAAATCTTATCGCATACGCGTTCCAATTTCTTAAACTTGACTTTTTGAATATTGTCAAAGTCTGTGAATATGTACCTTTTTGATGGTGTGTCCATAGGTGGTTTAAAAATAAAAATAAGTAGTATCAGTAACTGTAAAGGGATTCACTAATTCAATAGAGTTTTTTAGATGAATTTTTGTAAAAAACACTTTTTCATTTTATTCTAAAATGGCAATCTAATCAACTAGTTCTGCACCTTCAAATCAACAAAGCTAAAAATAAAAAAAAAAATACATTTATTTTATTTTTAATATTTAAAATGTTCCATTTCAATGAGAATTGTTCTTTTTTCAATGAGAAAACGGCTAATCCTAAAAGAAATAGGATTAGCCGTTTTAATTTTCCAAATAAAAAATACTGGATTATCTTCGACGTCCAGCATATTGATATATTAAATATAACAGCATCAATATGGATGATAAAGCTGCTGCAACATAAGTCATTGCTGCCCATTTTAAAGCATCTTTTGAACCTTCATATTCTGCTCCTTGAGCTACTCCAGTTTCATCCAACCAATTCAAAGCTCTTCGGCTTGCATCAAATTCTACCGGCAAGGTAACTAAACTAAAAAGTGAGGTCGTTGCAAAAGCAATAATTGTCAATAACATCAATTGTGGAAATTGATCCAGCATCATGAATGCCACCATCATCAAAACGGATAATGCCTTAGAAGCCATATTTACAAATGGTACTAATTGTGATCTCATTTGTAACATTGGGTAATTTGTATCATGTTGTATAGCATGTCCTACCTCATGTGAAGCAACTGCTGCTGCTGAGACATTTCTTCCATTGTAAACATCAGGACTTAAGGAAACCGTTTTGGTTTTCGGATTATAATGATCTGTCAACATGCCTTTTCCTTGAACAATTCGAACACCGTGGACATTATAATAAGCCAGCATTTCTTCTGCTACTTCTTTTCCAGTCAAGCCACTTCTGATTCCAACTTGTTGATATTTTGCAAATTTGCTTTTCAAAGTATTTGAGACATATCCACCGATCATTGATCCTGCACCGACGATTGCCATATAAATCATATAATTAGTATCCACTTCTTTTTTTTTTATTAAAAAATAGTTTCCTGTTAATTTTGACTTGTTTTTTAAATGAGGTCACTTGCGAGTTAATTATTTTTTTTGGAAAAATGAAATATTTTATCCCTCATCTCTTTTTTAGAGAAAAAACTGAGGACGAGATATAAAAAAATCCCGAGTCTCCATTTCGAAAACTCGGGATCATATTTTTACTCAAAAGAAAATTTATTTAATCATATCAAATCTCGTATACGCTTGCAATGCCTTTGGAATTTTAATCCCTTCAGGAGTTTGATTATTTTCAAGCAACGCTGCCACGATTCTAGCCAAAGCCAAAGCGCTACCATTTAAAGAGTGCGCTAAATGAGATTTTCCATTTTCATCTTTGAATCTCAGTTTCAATCGATTGGTTTGGAAAGTTTCAAAATTAGACACAGAACTCACTTCCAACCATCTTTTTTGCGCAGCTGAATAAACTTCAAAGTCAAAAGTCAAAGCAGAAGTAAATCCTAAATCACCTCCACATAATCGCAAAATTCGATACGGCAATTCTAATTTTTCCAACAAACCTTCTACATGCTTGATCATTCCTTCCAAAGCTTCGTAAGATTTATCAGGATGCTCTATTCTTACTATTTCCACTTTATCAAACTGATGAACTCGATTCAATCCTCTCACATGTGCTCCATAAGATCCCGCTTCTCGTCTAAAACAAGGCGTATAGCCAGTCAATTTTATTGGAAAATCTTTTTCCGTGACAATCATATCTCGATACATATTCGTAATCGGAACTTCTGCTGTCGGAATCAAATAAAGATCATCTTTAGTAGCATGATACATCTGACCTTCCTTATCTGGTAATTGTCCTGTACCTTTTGCACTTGCTTCATTAACTAAATGAGGTGGAATAATTTCTTCATACCCTGCTACATCTGCTTCGTCCAAAAAGAAATTGATCAAAGCTCTCTGTAATTTTGCGCCTTTTCCTCGGTAAAGTGGAAAACCAGCGCCTGCGATTTTCACGCCCAATTCCATATCAAACAAATCATATTTTTTAGCCAATTCCCAATGCGGTAATGCTTCTTCTTCCATTTCAGGAAGATCAGCCCCCCAAGCTTTATACACTTCATTATCTGTTTCTAATTTTCCAGCAGGCACAGAAGGATGAGGAATATTAGGAATATTCAACAACTCCTCTTCCAGTTGATGTTGAGCTTCATTTAATTTTTGACTCAAGTCTTTTTGAAGTGTTTTGAGCTCAGCAACTTGATTTTTCAAAACATCCGCTTCTTCTCTTTTTCCTTGTTTGAATAAATTTCCAATTTCTTTAGAGATTCGATTCGACTCAGCCAAAGAATTATCCAATTCGGTTTGGGTACTTCTGCGAGTTTCGTCAATCGCAATTACCTTATCAACAATCGCCAAATCCTCATCGGCAAAGTTTCTAGTTTTAAGACCATCAATCACTCGGTCTCTCTGTTCTCTAATAAAATTGATTTGTAACATTTACTGTTTATATATTTATGAAAAAAGAAAAATTTAAATTAAAAGGAGATACGAAAATTGGAAAAAAAAAGTTCTAAATAAGAATCTATTTACATCATTTTTGAAAAAAATGTATCAATTATCATAAAACCAACGTACATTGTGGAAAACTTTTTAATATTTTTGCAAAGATAGTATTTGAATCTAAAAATAAAATGTATTTTTGCGCTATCAGAATTAATGCACATCTAAAGGTTTATTATCTAAAACATACAACAATTTCTCGAAACACCCTAGTTAATAAGCCAACTACTCGTCTATCTTAAATTACCTCTTCAAAAGTTGAAAAATTCATTTAGATAGTGAAAGTGTTTTTAGGTCGTTGCACCAAATTATTCCCGCTATACAAGTCTGTATTTTTACCATCATAAAATTTCATCTTGTCTGAGCTATTTCACCACTACAGTTATATTAACTATTTTCACCATATTTTATCAACAAAATATTAGGTTTCAAAAAATCTACTTATGAAGTACGACATATTGCAATTAAATGACATGTTAGTTCCAGAGCTGAAAGATCTTGCAAAAGGAAAAGGAATTAAGAACCTTAATAAGCTGAATAAACAAGAATTGATTTATAAAATTCTCGACGAGCAAGCAGTTAGCGAAAAAGATGATTCTCCCTCCTCTAAGAATTCCTCACAAAATGATTCAGAAATGTCAAAAAACGACGAAGAAAAAACTAAAAAGCGGCCTCGCAAAAAAGTGAGTGTTGCAGGTAGGAATACTCCTCCCCCAATATTTCAAGAGTCTGAACCTGAAGAAAAAATTCAAGAAGTTGAACCTGAAGAGATTAAACCTGAAGAAATTGAGGTGCAAGAGGAAGTTAAAGAAACTGCGGATGTTGTTAAACAAGAAGCTCCTAAAGCAAGAGAAAAAAGAGACGATCGTAGAAATGATAGACGAGATGACTCTAGAAACGACCGAAGAGATGACTCTAGAAATGACAGACGAGATGATAAAAGAGGAAATGATCGTGCTAAAAATCCTGTATTCAATATAGAATTAGATGGAATTATTGAAGGGGAAGGTATCCTGGAAATGATGCCTGACGGTTATGGATTTCTTCGATCAGCAGATTATAATTATTTGACTTCACCAGATGATATATATGTCTCTCCTTCTCAAATCAAATTATTTGGTTTGCGTACTGGTGATACAGTTTGTGGAGCAATTCGACCTCCAAAGGAAGGGGAAAAATATTTTGCATTACTTCGAGTCTCTCGAATTAATGGATTAGATCCAATGGATATTCGGAATCGAGTACCATTTGATTACTTAACGCCACTTTTTCCAAGAGAAAAATTTACTTTAATTAATCCAACTTCTGGTGGAAAAGATTACGGTAATCGAATGATTGATCTCTTTACTCCTATTGGAAAAGGACAACGTGGATTAATCGTGGCACAACCTAAAACAGGTAAAACATTCTTATTAAAGGATGTTGCCAATGCCATCGCCTCTAATCACCCTGAGTGTTATATCATCGTTCTTTTGATTGATGAACGACCTGAAGAGGTAACAGATATGAAGCGAAATGTAAAAGCAGAAGTAGTTGCTTCTACATTTGATGAACCAGCTGATAATCATGTTAGAGTTGCTAATATTGTTTTGGAAAAAGCAAAACGACTAGTAGAATCTGGTCATGATGTAGTGGTTTTATTGGATTCAATTACTCGTTTGGCTCGTGCATATAATACTGTTGCTCCTGCAAGTGGAAAAGTACTTTCAGGTGGTGTGGAAGCAAATGCACTTCACAAACCTAAAAAATTCTTTGGAGCTGCTCGTAATATCGAACATGGTGGATCTATGACCATTATTGCAACTGCTCTGGTAGATACAGGATCTAAAATGGATTTAGTCATCTTCGAAGAGTTTAAAGGTACAGGTAACATGGAGTTACAATTGGATAGAGGTTTGGCAAACAAACGAATGTATCCAGCTATAGATTTAACTAAATCAAGTACTCGTCGAGAAGATTTATTAATGGATAGAGACTCTTTACAACGAATGTTTGTTTTGAGAAAACACTTATCTGATATGAAACCAGAGGAAGCAATGGATTTCTTGAGGAAGAATATGATGCATACTCATAGTAATGATGAATTTTTAGCATCTATGAATGGATAGTTTTCAGCTTTTCAATAAGACAGTTTTCAGTAGGCCGTCTGCCAATTGCATATTGCTTACTGAAAACTGCTTAAATAATTGTCAATTACAAAAAATAAATTTACCTTTGCCCCCGCTTAACTCGAAAGCGGTAATTTTTAAGGTAAAAAAATAAATTAATTATGCCAAAAAGAACATTTCAGCCTTCTAGAAGAAAACGTGCTAACAAACATGGATTCAGATCAAGAATGGCTAGTAAAAACGGAAGAAAAGTATTGGCACGTCGTCGAGCAAAAGGTCGATTAAAATTGACTGTTTCTGACGAAAATTCTGCTAAATAATTATAATGAATAGTAAATATTGAAAAATGAATAATTTCTATTCAATGTAATTATTCATTTTTCACTATTCATTATAATTATGTTTACTTTCCAAAAAGGAGAAAGACTTAAAAGTCGAAAAATTATCGGCCAACTCTTCACCGAAGGCAAATCCTTCATCTCATATCCTATTAGATTTGTTTGGGTAAAAATGGAATCACCACTAAGTGATTTTCCATTACAAATGTCATTGACTGTCCCTAAACGAGCATTTCCTAAAGCGGTTGATCGTAATCGCCTTCGACGTAGAATTAGAGAAGCTTACCGACTGAATAAACATTCTATCTATCAAAAATTAGATACTCCTACAGAACAATATGGAGTCATGCTTATTTATATAGCAAGAGAAACTTTGGATTTTCACCAAATTGAAGAAGGTGTAAAAAAGGGGCTTCGAAAATTACCACACCGATTATAACTGTTAATAATTAACAGTAAAAAAACCAACTGCTTTTTTCTTAATTTCGTTTTTCCATAAAACAAAATAAGATTTATGAAAATATCCTATCTATTACTCTTCCTTTTCTTTTGTTCAATCTTGCCTGCTCAAGCGCAAAAAGTATTGCAAATGGAAAAAAGAGGAAAAGTCAAAACAAAAAAATATTTCCTTGGCGAAGAATTAACCTTCCAATTAAAAGGAGGTTCTGATTGGTATACAGATGTCATGATTGATATCAAAGTAGAAGATAAAATTATTGTTTTCTCAGAACGGTTTGTAAAAGTTGGAGATATCAAAACCATTAAGTCTTATAAGAATGCTCGTTTTGTTAATCGAACTGAAAAAAGTTTATACTCTTTTGGAGCAGCTTGGTTGCTCTTTTCATTGGGGGGAACTCTTGCTGGTGAACCATTAAATGATTTGACTTGGAAAGTTCCTGCAGCATCCGCAGGACTTGGTTTTCTAATCAAAAGACTTTTTTATACGCGAAAATATAGAATTGGGAAAAAGAGAAGACTACGAGTTTTAGATATAAGCTTCAATAAAGATATGCAACTGGGATATTGATTAACGATTAATTTAATATTGAATGGTTAACAATTAACACTTGTGTGTATTAACCATTCAATATTAACCAACCATTAGCTTCTGTTATTATGTGTTTTTCGAGTGATATTTTTGCTTGCCTTTTTTTGTTTTGTTTTAATTATTGCTTTTTCTTTTCTAGTAACAACTCCATCAACAGCAGCTTTTCTTTTAGTACGTTGAATACTCGCCTGTTGCTTTTGTAATCGAATGATCTCTCCTTTTGTCAACGCTCCATTTTTGATACCATCTTTAATTCGTTCTTGCTGTTTAACTTGAGTTTTTACTACATTCTTCTTGGTAGTTTGAGCTTGAGTAGGAAAAATAAATCCAACTAAGAATATTCCGATAATTATTAATTTGATTTTCATGATTTAATATTTTAATAGTTGATAAAATTTTATTTTAAATAATCTCCAACAATCAGATTGGCGAATTTGTAGTCTTTGACTTTTAGATTTTCAGCAAGTTTAATAAGAATTCATTTCTTAATATTTTTTTAACTTATCTAAATTTCTACTCACCTATTCCATTCAAAAATTTAGCTTTGCATAGTCTTTTACAAAAAAATTATATCATGAAAAAAATTGAACACATTGGAATCGCAGTTAAAAACCTTGAAAACGGAAACAATATTTATAAAAAACTACTCGGCAAAGCTCACTACAAAATCGAAGAAGTCAAATCTGAAAATGTCAAAACTTCTTTTTTTCAAGTAGGTCCAAATAAAATCGAATTGCTCGAAGCCACTTCACCCGAAAGTCCTATTGCAAAATTTATTGAAAAAAGAGGAGAAGGAATTCATCATATCGCTTTCGCAGTCAAAGACATTCGAAAAGAAATGCAACGACTAAACAAAGAAGGTTTTATACTTTTAAATAAAGAACCCAAAAAAGGTGCTGACAACAAATTAGTTTGCTTTGTTCATCCTAAATCTGCCAATGGAGTGCTTATTGAGCTTTGCCAAGAAATCATAAAATAGTGATGAACTATGTGCCTTCAAGATTTATCCCACATAGCTTACTACTAAATTTATTCTCATGGAATTAGAATACTACCATTATCTCATCATAATTATTGGTTCTGCTACAGCTGGATTTATCAATACTTTAGCTGGAAATGGTTCGGCAATCACACTAACCATCCTAACCGAAATATTACAACTCCCTGGAAATATGGCTAATGCCACCAACCGAGTCGGTATCGTTTTTCAATCTAGCGCGAGCACTTTTGCTTTTTATAAAAATGGAAAATTAGATATCAAAAACAATTGGCAACCAATTTTATTTATTTCAATTGGTTCAATTGCAGGAATTTTTTTAGCCGTTTGGGTGAGCAATGAGCAATTCAAACAAGTATTTCGATTCATGATGGTCTTTATGCTTTTTGCCATTTTAATAAAACCAAAACGTTGGTTACAAAAAACTGATCCTGATAAAAAAATGAATCCATGGATTGGTATTCCACTTTTTTTAGCACTAGGATTTTATGGTGGATTTATTCAAATGGGAATGGGAGTCATGTTCTTAATTATTATGGTTTTAGTAGCCAAAAATAATATCATTGATGCGAATGTGCTAAAATCATTTGTCGTCGCACTCTACACAATTGTAGCCATTGCAATCTTCCATTGGCAAGGACTCATTGATTGGAAGATTGGAGGACTAATGGCAATTGGTCAAACTGCTGGAGGTTGGTGGACAGCACAGTTCGCCTCAAAATATCCAACAGCCGATATTTGGGCATATCGAGTTTTGGTAGTCGTAGTTATTGGAGCAATTCTAAATATGTTTGGACTTTTTGCATGGATTGGTCAACTATTTTGATTGTCGCAGTCCCTACCCTATTTTTCATTTTATTTTCGGAACTTTAGACAAATGAAAATAAAATGTTTAGAATTATTTTCATACTACTTTTTGACATAAACCTTCAAGCTCAATTTTCAATTGAGCCTAGCCCATCCAAAGGTTCTGCCAATGCTTCCGTCGCTTTTTTTAATGCTGATAACGAGATTTACAACGACACCGATTCAACATTAAATATTGTTTGGAGACGAATTACTAATGAGTTACCTCATGGTTGGACATCTGGTATTTGTACTAATTTAGGTTGTTTACCGCCTGAAATTGATGAAGGAACTTTCTTTTTGGAAAGTGGTTATTCGGTAACTTTTAGCTGCTCTTTCTTTCCCAATGATATTGCTGGCAATGCAACCGTAGAAGTCAATATTTGGATAGAAGAAGATTCCACACAAGTGATTCAACAAACTTATTTTAGTTATACTGACCCAACGAATATTGTTAAAAAAGATATTAAAAATCTAATTCCTATTTTTCCTAATCCTTTTAAAGAAACATTTTCTATCGTTCAAAAACGATGATATCCAAGAGGTAGAAATCTATAATTCTCTAGGTCAAAAGGTCAAAACTTATGCCCCTCAATCAACTTATGATTTTCGACTTTTCCCCTATGATTTTTATTTTATAAAAATTCTTGATAAACAAAATGAGGTAATCACGGTTATAAAGATGATAAAAGAATAAGTCTTTATAAGTTAAAATTTTGGAAAAAAAGAAGGAGGAAAGTGGTTTGGATTAATTTTTGAACATTACATAATGAATCTTTCCACAGAATTATTATCCAAATACTGTTAATTTTTATTTAAGAAAATAGCGCTTACTTGAATTTTCAAAAAGTTTAGCCTATTTTACATCATCACTCACAAAACCAGCGGTATGAAGAAAATTATACTTTTTACTTTTTTATTTTTTATTGCTTTTGGAGCCTCGGCTCAATTAGCTGATAATTCGTCGGAAACTCCTTCATTCCGTTCCTACAAGCAGACTTTAAAAGTCTTCCCTAATCCTGCAACTGAATATTTTCAATTAACGGATAAAAATGATTCCGTTAATCAAATCAATATTTATAATATTGTTGGTAAGAAAATGAAAACATTCGAAGTAGAGAATGATAAAAAATATTATCTCGACCAATTTCCTAAAGGAATGTACTTAGTACAATTAGTTGGATATAATAATAAAGTGATTTCTACCCAAAGATTAAATGTCAAAAAACCTTAGTCTTTGTTCTTTATAAAATAAAAAACGGCTTCTTTCCAAGTAGAAAGAAGCCGTTTTTTCGTTGAAGATTCACGAATTGATAAATCATTACTTTCTCAACTGCTTCGCCTAATTCAGTTTTTATTAAAAAAAATAAACTCCTTTATAAAGAGTATTTACTTGGCGTTAAAAATCATTTTTTCCTTTTTGTCCATTCTACATTTTAGAAAACGTGAACCTCCCTGCTAAATCGTAAGCTTTAATTTCTACAGTATTCTTATTGCCCAAAATCATCGAGATAGTCAATATATTGGAAGTTGGATTAGGAAATACTTTTATTTTTTTTCTAAAAAATTCAGGAAGAGTTGGATAAATTAAATTGATTACCTCTAATTCATTAGGAGACAATTTGGATTCAGCCAAAATTTCACCATTCATAGAAATACTCAATTTTATATTTCTATCAATGAAAAAAGGAATGGGTCTTCCACTAAAACCAATCGATTATTAACCAAGACAAAAAGTAACTAGATGCCTTCCTTAAAGCAAAAAAGCGACTTCTTTCAAGAGAGAAAGGAAGTCGCTTTTAAATTGGTTTTAAATTGGTTTTAAATTGGTTTTAAATGGCATGAAAAGAATAGTTTTTTCATAACCTAATTGTTCGGTCGTTAAGCTTTGTAATACGATTGCAAGATACATTGACATATTTACTAAAACAATAATAGGAATGACGGTGTACTGTCAAAATCTTGTTTTGTCAAAAATCATTATTGTTACTTTTCTATGGCTTTTCATTAAGATGTTAGAATTTTCTTTTATTTTTAATGTCAAAAAATAATAACATGATAAAAATTACTCGATTCCCCCAGATTAATAATTTGTCTATTCTCCTATTCTCTGCTTTATTTCTATTGACAATTTTTGCTTTTTCTAAAGCCTTAAAAAATGCACCTACTGTAAGTGTTGCTGCTGATAAAATGAACTTGTTCTACATTGGAATTGATAATCCAATTACAGTTGCAATGGCTGGCATTCCTGCAGAAAAGTTAAAAGTAAGTTGTGAGGATGGTGAAATTAAAGACCTTGGCAATGGACATTATAATGTTCGAGTTAATACCGTTGGTAATAAAATAATCAAAGTTGAAGCTGATGGAATTGCACCAAAAGAAATTGAGTATCGAGTAAAAAGAATTCCTGATCCGATTTCAAAAATTGGTTTTTTATCGGGAGGAGCAGTTAGTATTGGTTATTTTGAACATCAAAAGAAGATTACTGCCAACCTTCAAGGATGGCCTTTGGAAGAGAAATGTGTAGTCCAAGGTTTTGCGATGACGATTCAAAGTAAAGGTGCCGATCCAGTAGAAGTAATTAATGAAGGAGAATATTTTAATGCTACTTCGCTAGATTTAATGGAGGTAATTAAATCCGGAGATGTTGTTTATTTTGATAATATTAAATGTAAATGTCCTGGCGATCCTGTATCACGAAAAATTAATGCGATGGTTTTTAAAATAAGGTGAAATGAAAATATTAAGCCGAGCCACACTTCCAAGTGTGGCTCGGCTAACTCACTTAATTTTTATAAAACATTTACTCCATCATCAAATTATCATAAACAATCACACTCTTCCAAAGATCTTTAAAGTCTTCAATAAACTTCAAATGAATCGGATCAATTTGATAAGCATCCTGATCTTCTTTATTTTTAAAATGACAAATCAAAGCAAAGTCATAGCTATTGTCCACCACTTCTCTCGGAGTTTTTGCAGGTGGGCCGAAGTAACTTTTATAAATCGAGGAAACTTTAACTAACTCTCCTAATCCATTTTTTGCGAAGTTGGCTTTTTGTTCTTCCGTTATATTTTCATTCATCCAAAAAAAGACGGTGTGGATAAATCCTGTTTCATCTTGAATTGGAGTTGCTGCTGCCTTTTCCATTGCAATAATTTTTTCTTTGAGTTCTTTCACTTCATTTTCCATTGCAGTATCGACTTGACTACAGCTAAAGAAAAAAAGCGTGATAAGGAGTAAAAGGTTTTTCATTTTTTTATTTTATTGAAATTCGATAAGTAAATAATAATTTTTCTTCATTATAAAAAGAATACAATCCATTTCTAAATTCTGTGGTACTTAAAGTAATCGTATTTTTATTTTCAATTCGATTGACCTCACATTCTATCAGTTTTCCTTTTTTGATATTTGCTACTACTAATTTTGAAATAGGCTTTTCAGAATCAAAAGTAATATCCACAGATGAACCTCTTTTGATATAAATTTTATTCTCGGTAGGAGAAATTTTTGTACCATTCAATTCAATAAAACCATTACCGATAAATGGAAATTTCTTAAACATACTTTTATCAACTTTAGAAGCTGATAATTGCCATTTTTCCTCTCTCGGAAAATGACTCATTTTAAATATTTCTTTATCTGTAAAAAAATAATTTGGATTAAAAGCAAATTCGAACTTTCCTTTTCTGTTTCTATATCCGCTTCCTGCCGTCGGATCAACGACCTCCCACTCGTCATCAATTCGAATTACATTCCAGGCATGTTTTCCGCCAATACCTGATGATTTTTGTGAATTAGTTTTAAGCCATCCACCCACTTCTTCACATTCAATATCTGCATGCAAACATAATGTTTTAAATAAAATAGAATAATCTTGACAGATACCTTTTCTTTGTTTTAATGTCTCTTTAATCATTTTCTCTTTGCGAGCTAAAAGTTCTTTTTTAGTTACCCTTTGAGGTCTACCATCATCTTTTTTCTTTAGTTTTTTTAGTTCTCGAAAATCATATTTGATATTATGGGTTACCCAATAATAGATGGCTTCTGATTTCTCACGAGGAGTTTCAAATGAATCGGTAATGAGTAGTGAAAGTTCTTGTGGACTTTTGGAATCGACATCTACAATCGCCTCATATTTTGTCCAATCTGTTTGGCAAAAAAGTGTGGTTGTAAAAAATAGAAGAGCAAGGAGGATAAATGTTTTTTTCATTTTTGTTGTGTTTTAAGTATAAAAAGAGTTTGTACTATAAAAGTACAAACTCTTTTAGAAAACTATAATCAATTATAATCTACACTTGTAATTTATTTTATTGAATTTCAAATAAAGGTGTACTTAAGTTTTCTATTATTCGATTAATCCGCTTTTCTTCTTCAATAAATTGATTAACAAAAATTCGATTAAACGAACCCGCAGTAATATCTGTTAGGGCACCATTAGAATGATAAAAAATTATCCGATTGATCACTTGGATATAATAAGACTCAAAATTAGCTTCCTTCATAAAAAATGAATCTGATTTTAAGTCTCCTTTTTTGTTCATTCCATGAAAGGAGATTTTAGAAATTTTTGAGCCTCTCATATGATTAGTAACTTTAGCATTCAATAATGGATAATTACTAGTATGGATGATTTTGCCAGAAGTAGTATATTGTAGATTCATCGGAGAAGCAAGAATGTCAATTTTTAAAGAATGTAAATCTTCTGTTATGGGATTTTGATGTGATTGGGAAAATAAATCTAAATTATAATTGATTTTCAAATCTTCTGTTTTCTTGTAAAAATCAATCTTGCATAAACCTTCCACTACACAATCTGATCTTCTTACTTCTATTTTCACAGCTTGTATGGAATGGAGACGTGCACCAATTAAGTTTTTAAATTCTTCTATATTTTCCTTCATTGGTAAAGAAAATAGTCTAAATTTTTTCATTTATATAATTTTGAAGTACTCTCTTGTCATGACTTCTCTGATTTTGAAGTCACACCAGCGAGAAGTAATATTTTTTTATTTAATAACTAACGATTCACCTGTTATTATCTTTGTTCCCCTATATTTCAAATGTAGCTTAATCCCTTCTTTTGATAAAAACTTTGAATTTAATTCATTTATTCTTTCAAGGTCATCAAGTTCTAAAACACAGAAACTATTGACTTGGAATTAGTATCTAAATTAATTTAAAAGCTAGGTCTTTTCCATTGGTTTTAAGATTGGATAATTGATTTTGGCAAGAGACCAAAAAAGTAATAAAGTATTACTCCAACTAATATTTTCATGTTTGCGATATTTTATTCAAAGAAATAAAATATCGCAAACATTATTTCAAAAAATACTCATTAAATGTTTACCTTTCTTTTTTGAAATTTCATTAAAAAAAGAAAATAAAACATGAGCGATCTATCCAGATTAGTTTTCCAAAAAGCGCTTTTAATTATCCTCTTCTGTTGTTCTACACAATTAGTTTTTTCTCAAAGTCTAAAATCTCCCGATGAATTTTTGACACATAAAATTGGCGAAGAATTTACACCTCACCATATGCTCGTCGATTACTTTAAGTATGTCGCTGAAAATAGTGAGCAAGTTACTTTAACTCAATATGGATTGACTAACGAAGATCGTCCAATGCTTTTAGCATTCGTTTCTACCAAAGAGAATTTAGCGAAGCTAGAAGAAATTAGAAATGATAATTTGATCCGAGCAGGTGTCAAAGAAGGTACACCTAAAAATAATATTGCCATCGTTTGGCTAAGTTATTCGGTGCATGGAAATGAAGCAGCAGGTTCTGAAAGTTCGATGCCGGTTTTGCACAGTTTGGTTGGAGGGAAAAATTTGCAAGCGCAATCTTGGTTAAAAAATACATTGGTCATCATGGACCCAAGTGTCAATCCTGATGGATATTCTCGCTACACTCATTGGGTACGTCGAGTGAGTAATACCAAAATGACTTCCAATATGGATTCGTGGGAACACAATGAACCTCACCCAGGTGGTCGGATGAATCACTACATGTTTGACTTGAATCGAGATTGGGCATGGCAGACTCAAGTGGAATCTCAACAACGAATGGCGGTGTACAATAATTGGCTGCCACAGGTGCATGCCGATCTTCATGAAATGTACAAAGATGATCCTTATTATTTTGCGCCAGCCGCTCAACCTTATCACCAATATTTGACGAAATGGCAATCCGAATTCCAACATTCGATTGGAAAAAATCACGCAAAATATTTTGATAAAAATGGCTGGTTATATTATACCAAAGAAATTTTCGATTTATTTTATCCAAGTTATGGAGATACTTATCCGATGTTTAATGGAGCGATCGGAATGACTTATGAACAAGGAGGAAGTGGTTCTGCCAGCCGAAAAGCAGATATGAATAACGGCGAAACTGTCTCGTTGGCAGATCGAGTGAATCATCATTTTACCACCTCCCTTTCTACGATTGAAGTTTCTTCAAAAAATGCAAATGAATTGTTAGAAAAATATGTGAGTTACTTTAAATCACATTCCACAAACCCAATTGGCAAGTACAAAAGTTTTGTCATTCGACATGATAATGCCGAAGGAAAAAAAGAAGCCTTGCTAGACTTATTGGATAAAAATAAAATTAATTATGGTTTAACCAATGCTACCTCTTCCTATAAAGGATATGATTATGCAACAGGTAAAACTACTTCTTTTAAAGTTGACAAAAATGACATCGTCATCAATGCTTACCAACCAAAATCAGTTTTAGTTCAAGTATTATTTGAACCGCAATCATACTTGGTCGATTCGTTGACTTACGATATTACTGCTTGGTCGCTAACTCATGCCTATGGTTTGAAAGCCTACGCTACCGAGGCAAAAATACCAATGAACTCAAAATATGTTTCTCCTAAAAATAAATTTGCACCAAGCAAAAATGCTTATGGATATTTAGCCAAGTGGGAATCTTTGACTGATGCAAAGTTCATCGCTCAACTCATGGATCAAGGCGTAACTGCCCGAACTGCAAAAGGAAAATTTACTATCGAAGGAAATGAATATGCTGCTGGAACTTTGATTATCACGCGTGGTGATAACCGAAAGCTGGAAGGTAACTTTGAAAAAATAGTAGTCGAAACTGCTGCGAAATTAAACTACGAAAACTTGACAGCTGTCTCAACTGGTTTCGCAGATAGCGGTGCTGACCTTGGTTCGGAAAGTTTGATTTTATTAAAAAAACCTAAAGTAGCTGTTCTTGCTGGAGACAAAACTTCCCCTTATTCATTCGGGCAAATTTGGCATTTTTTCGAAACAGATTTGGACTATCCTTTGACAACTGTGCCTGTACAAAATTTCCAATATTTGAATTTGGAAAATTACTCCTTGGTGATTTTGCCTGAAGGTTGGTACAGTTTGAGTGATGATACTTTGGATAAATTAAAAACATGGGTTCGTTCAGGTGGACGAGTTATTGCAATCGGAAGTGCTGTTTCAAAGCTCGAAGGAAAGCCTGGTTTTAATCTAGAAAAATATGCTGAACAAGGTGATAAATCTGCAGCCACTCGTGCCTACGAAAAAGAAACTTTGGACAGTCGCCTTGAACCTCACTCTCACCGTACACGAAGTTCTGTAAAAAATAATATGCCTGGAGCAATTTTCAAATTGAATTGGGACAATACTCATCCACTTGGTTTTGGAATGTCTGATTATTATTTTTCTTTAAAAACTAGTTCTCGTCATTATCAATATTTGAAGAATACTTCAAATGTGGGGTATATTGGAAAAGATCCTTTGGTACTTGGTTTTGCTGGTTCGAAAGCGAAAAAGGCTCAGGAAGAAACGACAGTTTTTGCTGTACAAAGAATGGGTCGTGGAAATGTAACTTATATGGTGGATAACCCATTATTTAGAGCATTTTGGTATCAAGGGAAAATGGTTTTTGCGAATGCGATTTTTTTAAACCAGTAGTTTTTTTGCCACAGACTTGGACTGACTATTATGACTTTTTAAGACTCTCCTAATTATTTATATCTTGAATAATACCAAGCAAGAGAAGTCTTAAAAGTCATAATAGTCAGTCCAAGTCTGTGGCAAAAAATTACACTAAAATAATTACACTAAATATTTTTTCACATGAAAGCACAACCTTTTCATTTAGCGTTTCCAGTTACGAGCTTGGAGAAAACTCGTGAATTTTATGAAGGATTATTGGGCTGCGAAGTGGGTCGAACTTCCGAACGATGGATTGATTTTAATTTTTGGGGAAATCAGATGTCCGCTCATTTGACAGAAGAGCCGATTGTTGAACCTGCCGCAAACCCCGTGGATGGCAAGCGAGTTCCGATCAAACATTTTGGGGCAATCCTAGAAATGAATGAGTGGAAATCCCTCGCTAAAAAATTAAAAACTAACGGCATCGAATTTATCATCGAGCCTTATATTCGATTCGAAGGAGAAGTGGGCGAACAAGCAACAATGTTCTTTATGGATCCAAGTGGGAATGCTTTGGAGTTTAAAGCATTTCAGGATTTTGATCAGATCTTTGCGAGTTAACTCTTTTAAGTTCTTAGATAATAGAATCTTCAAGTCAAAAAAAATTTAAATCAACACTTCCTTTGGTTGCTTATGATTCTAATTTTATCTTGACCTAGAATCTTATCTAAGAATATTTTTTGCCGCAGACTTTAACTGACTTTTAGTATGATTTCCTCAGACATTTTTTCGCCAGAATATTTTAATCTGCGAAAAATCATAAAAAAAGTCAGCGCAAGTCTGCAGCAAAAAACTATGGCTTAATCACAATCAACTTTCCATTCGCTACTCCATTTTCTTTTCTAAATCGAATCAAATAAAACCCTTCCGAGAATCCACTCAAGTCAATTTGCATTTCTCCTGGTGGTACATTTTCAAAACGTCGAACTACTTTTCCATCCGATTGAATAATCATTATTTCAGAAATTGTTTCTTGTAATTGTAATGTTACACTCGTCGTTGCTGGGTTAGGAAAATATTTTACTTTATTTAAAATGGATTTATCTTCCTTGATAACAGTTGTAGTTGTATAATTAGGATACTCTTCACTATTGGCAAAAAGAATTTCATCATTAGGTTCCTCCTCCTCTTTTACTTCTTCACAAGATGTTCGATCGGTATATTTTCCAATTAACCGAACTAACAAATCATTTAATTTCTCCACTTCATAATCTTTATTTTTTGGCTTCAAATGTGAGTTCCCAATTCCGCTATCATCGGTGATAAATACGTAAGTTCCAGTTGTTGCCAAAGCCATCGTCTTCATCAAATATTCAGTCGAACGATTAATTCCACTTGCCGTAACTGGAATAATTTTTATTCCTTTTTCGGCAGCCATACGAATTGACTTCTGCAAAGAATTAATATTTTTCTGCTGCATATGTGGAGGTGCGTCGAGCACTAAAAATACAATTCTTGCTACCGCTTCTTTGCTCCAATTTTGTTTTTGAATTGTCTCTTCCAAGGCTGCATCAACTGCTTCTGGGAAATCACCACCACCGCCTGCACTTTGTTTTTTGATAAAATTAACGGTCTTCGAAATATCAGAATCCAAAGGGGATACTTGCGTCAAATAAGCATCTCGTACATCTCGATAAAAAACAGCACCTAATCGAATATCCAATTCATCATCTGATTTTTGAACTCGCTCAATAACATTTTGCAACTCAGATTTCAAGTAATTAATTTCATCCCCCATCGAACCTGTTGCATCTACCGCAAACATAATATCCACCTTATTTGATAAATTACAATCTGTCTTGATTTTTATTTTATTGATTTTTTTAAACGGTTTTGCCTTTCGGATCGTATGCTTTTCACCATTATAAGTTGCAATGATTTTTAAGTTTTTAGCATCTTCTCTCCTATCGAAAGTACCCGCCCACAAATCTGCTTTCCCTTCGTTATCAGTTCGAGTTTTCCAAAGGACATTTTTTTTCACATTGACCAATTCGACTTCAATATCAGCCAACGGTTGCCCTTTTTTGTTTTCTACTAAAACGGCATATCGGTTAGTTAAATAAAATTTCCAATCACTTTTTGCCTGTTTATAATCTTTATCTTTTTGTTGCGTTTTCCAAACTTTCCAATGATCGGCATCTCTCCATTCAGCAGCGGTGAGTTGACCAGCTTTGGGAGGAGTAGGTATATTTTTTTTCAAAACAATAACTTTGGTAGGATTCAATTCGACCAAAGAAAAATTATTTTTAAGATCAATCTTGTCTTTTAAAAGATAATCTGTGGATTCGAAAAATTTATTATTTGAAATTAGAATTCTTGGATCTCCAATCAAATGTTCGTCTTCTATTACAGTCTCTGCTTCAATTAATTTAATTTTGGAATCTTTCAATATCTTTTTTCCACTCACCCTTTTGCCATCAATGTAAAAGTCAGTTGCTGCACTTCGAGAACCTTTTACTGAAATATCTGCGTCATCATCTGAGCTTGAATCTACAGAAGTAGCCATTCCTAATCCCGAAATATCTCTAGTTGGAAGATTACGGATATGTTCACTCGTAACTGTGCTTCCAGTTGAAGTTGATTTTTTTCTTGAGGATTTTCTTTTTCTTGAAGATGATTTATAACCACTAACAGCGACCTCTTCAAGTACTACTCCTGAGCCTAATTGAACATTTACTTTTGTTTCATAGCCAGCATTTGCAATTACATTTTTAACTGTGTGATTTTTATACCCAGTATAAGACACCGTCAAATCGTAAGTTTCTGGATCGACTTTTATACGGTAATATCCATCAATATCAGTTGTTTCACTAACGACAAAAACGCCTGCTTTACTGATAACTATATTTGCCCCAATCAATTCTTCACCTGTATCTTTGTCTGTAATTTTTCCAGTTATAGAAGTTTGGGAATGTATTGTTATATTTTGAAAAAAGAGGAAACAAACTATCCAGGGAATTGCATAAAAAATTTTCATAGATTTATTTTTTTAGTTTATATAAATATGCTTTCCCTTATCGACGAGAGGTAAATTGAAAATGGTTGTATGTTTTTATTTATAAAATTCATCTTATTGTCTGATTGAAACTCCTGGGGTTATTAATGGCATTTCATTGATATTTCGGGTTGGGAGGTTTTTGATTTGTTCGGATGATATTGTTATACCTGTGGAGGTTTCATCTTGTTTAATTAAAGGAATCTTATAACCCCACAAACAGCCAATGCCACATATAATCATTCCACCACTTTCCAATTTAACATCGACCTTTGATGTCTGGTCAATATTTACAACTACATCAGTTACTAACTGGGTCGCATATCCTGTGTAAGAAATTTCCATATCATAGGTTCCTGGATCAACTCGAATAGTATAATTCCCATTTATATCTGTTGTCTCCCCTTGAACAACTACTCCACTTTTTTTGATTACAATATTTGCAGCTATGAGTTCTTCGCTAGTTTCTTTATCGGTAACTTTTCCAACTATCGTAGTTTGGGAATGTATTGTTATATTTTGAAAAAAGAGGAAACAAACTATCCAAGGAATCGCATAAAATTTTTTCATAGATTTATTTTTTTAGTTTAAATAAATTTGCTTTCCCTTATCGACGATAGGTAAATTGAAAATGGTTGTATTCTTTTGCCACAGACTTGGACTGACTTTTATGACTTTTTAGGACTCTCCCATTGTGGTGCTTAGGTATGGCATTAAAGTGGGGAAGTCATAAAAAGTCATAAAAGTCAGTCCAAGTCTGTGGCAAAAAAAAGCCGCATCTCACGATGCAGCTCAAGCTCAAACATTAGTTGTACAATGCAAATTGGAGCCTGACTGTACAACTTGAAAAAGCACGTTATTCAATTATTCACATAAACTTTACGATTCGATGTTGGTTAGTAAAACTCTTTTCTAAAACAGTTTTTACTCTATTTTTAATTTGCGATATTAAATAGCTTCGTAACTTTTTTATCCTCAATTGTTAGTTGTAAAAAATAAACACCATTTGGTAGATAACTAAGATCGAGAGATGTATTGATTTCTGCATCTTGAATTTTGTTAGAATAAATTAATTCTCCGATTGAATTATAAATGGTCATTTGACCATTGGTGAAATTATTTTTATTGAAATCAATTACAATATTTCCACTACTTGGATTTGGGAATATTTGAAAAGAAAATTCTGAATCTTCTACATTAGAAATACTAGTAGATATTTCATAGTAATTATGCTCTTGAAATTTGTCAACCCAAGAAAATCCCTCCCAGGTTTGTTCCGACCGAAATATTAAATTATCGTTACTATCATATTCGTAAGAATATAAATAAGAATTTGTCCAAACCTGATCAATCCAATATTTTATAAGAACTGAAGTATAATTATTACTATTATTATGTTGGTAAGATTGGTGCCGATAATTAACCCAACTAGTTCCATCCCAACTTCGGCTTATCCACAAAGTCGGATTATTATCTGAATCGTATTCAATAGTGCTTTCCTCATTATTCACCCAAGTCCCTGCATTCCAATTTTTTAATAGTGAAAATATTCCATTATTATTAGCATCATATTCGATGTTTCTTTGAAAGTTATTATCCCAGCTGGCTCCATTCCATAATTGATCTGTTCTTAAAACTAGGTTATTATTTGCATCATACTCCCTAATTGTTTTATTACTATTTATCCAATTCAATCCAGATCCACTTTGACCTAGTAACAATATTTTATTATTATTTCCATCATATTCATGTATAAATTGAATAGAGTTTTCCCAACTGTTCCCATTCCATTCTTGTATAGAGAATAACGTTAAATTATTGTTTGTATCATACTCATAGAAGGATCTTCGGCTATTTTCCCAAGTCGTCTCATTCCAATTTTGGCTAAGAAAAGAGGTCAAATTATTGCTAGCATCATATGCTCTAATATCTTGAAAAGCGTTTTCCCAATCATTTCCATTCCAACTTTTGGCCAATGTCAATAGCAAATTATTATTAAGATCATACTCATAAGTATATTGAAATGCATTCTGCCAAATACCTCCATCCCATGAGAGTTCTAATTCTGAAGTCAAAATATTATCAGCACCATAAAAATACTGTATTGAATCACCTGTAATTAAATTACCATCATTATCAAAACTATTTCTTCTACTAGCTACTAATAAATCTTCATCACCTCTTAGACCAACGGAAAGATTGTTATTTTGGATTTCTAAATTGCTCTTCTCTGGAAATAATTCATTTAAATGTTCCTGATGAGATTTAATATCTTGAGCATTTAATGCTAATGAAAAAAAGAAGACTAAAATAAATAGGTTGAAAAATAATTTTAGATGTCTCATTTTAAATTGTTTTTAATTGGTAAATATTTACATACATTTTATTGTCTAAAAATATTTTAATGACCAAAAGTTACTCCTGGTGCCATCATTATCAATTCATTAATATCTCGAGTTGGAAGTTTTTTAAAAAAATTTTTATTTTCTCTCCTACTTAAAATTATACCTGATGCCGTTTTATCATGTTGGATTAAAGGAATTCTACAACATCCTGAACTGACCACAACATCAAAATATACATTTTCTAAACTGACATTTAATGGAACATCAACTCTTGTAGCTTGTCCCTTATTCACAATTATACCCGTTATTTTTTGAGTTGGATATCCTGTGTAAGAAACTTCCATGTCATATTCACCTGCATCTATTTGAATCCTATAATTTCCATCTATGTCTGTAGTTTCTCCAGTTATGAAAACTCCATTTTTAGAAATGATAATATTGGCTGCAATCATTTCTTCGCCAGTATCTTTATCAGATATTTTTCCAATTATCGCCGTTTGTGCCATTCCGCTTTTTCCAAAAAGAAAAATCAAAAAGATAATTACTGTTCTATATACACATTGATTCATTGTAAAAAATCAATTTTAGTTTTTTAAAAATCACCCATTTCGCAACTTGACTTGGAAAGTCAAGCTACGCAAACTCAATTTGCGTAATCGAGTTTAGTTTTGGGTGTATTACAACAAAAGATAAAAATTAAAAAAGAGAATAGTTTTCCGTTCATAGCTTTAGTTGCTAAGCCTATACTTTTAAAACAGAAGAACGCAAATCCAAAAATTGGATATTTAGTTCAGTTTTTAGCTTTACTTTTTGAATATGGTTACAAGGTAGATTTTTTCATCATACGTCGATAACCGATTATTCTAGAAATGTCAGGTTTCTAAAATAAAAGTTAATTGAACATGGTAAATAGTTAATCTCATTAGGTATTAATCGTCCAAAAAATTAACCATTAACCATTCAGCATTAATCATTAAAATCCGTACTTTTGTGCCTTATTTTAAAAAAATCAATCATTTTCAAAGACATATCATGGAGCCTAAAAAAATTAAATCCGCATTAATTTCTGTTTTCCACAAAGATGGCATCGAGCCGATTGTTCGAGAATTAGATGCGCTTGGTGTACACATTTACTCTACAGGAGGAACTCAAAAAGCTATTGAAGCAATGGGAATAGAAGTGATTCCTGTCGAAAATGCAACATCCTATCCTTCGATTTTGGATGGACGAGTGAAAACTTTACACCCAAAAGTTTTTGGAGGAATTCTAGCTCGAAGAGAGGAAGGTCATTTGGCAGAATTGGCGCAGTATGAAATTCCTGAATTGGATTTAGTGATTGTTGATTTATATCCTTTTGAAAAAACAGTTGCAGAAACGACTGACGAAAGTACCATCATCGAAAAAATCGATATTGGTGGAATTTCGTTGATTCGAGCTGCTGCTAAAAATTATAAAGATGTCGTTGTCGTTCCTTCACAAGCAGAGTACGCGATGATTTTAGATTTGATAAAAACAAAACAAGGTCATACGGACTTAGCTGATCGAAAAGAATTAGCGCGTCGGTCTTTCCAAATCTCTTCCCATTACGATACTGCGATTTTTAATTATTTCGATGCGGACAATCAAGCAAAACCTGCTGATGACGAAACAAAAACTTATGCCTTCAAGCAAAGTATTTCAGATGCAACTGTTTTGAGATATGGAGAGAACCCACATCAACAAGGAATTTTCTTTGGGAAATTTGATGAGGTGTTTGAAACGTTGGGAGGTAAAAAAGTAAGCTATAATAATTTAGTAGATATTGATGCTGCAGTTGAATTGATGGCGGAATTTAAAAATGAAGATCCGACTTTTGCAATTTTAAAACATACCAACCCTTGCGGAGTGGCAACTCGTTATTCATTGTTGGAAGCGTGGCATGCAGCATTGGAGGCAGATAATGTTTCTGCTTTTGGTGGAATCTTGATTTGTAATGCAACAGTTGATTTAGCGACAGCGGAAGAAATCAATAAATTATTTTATGAAGTTTTGATCGCTCCAGATTTTTCTTCAGAAGCTTTAGAATTATTAAGCAAAAAGAAAAAGCGGGTTTTATTAAAAATCAAAACCTTCAATGTCAAGAAGACCATTTTTAAAACTTTACTCAATGGAGTAGTTCAGCAAGATGGTGATTTGAAAACTGAGACTGCCACAGACTTAACTGTCGCTACCACAAAAGCACCGACCGAAAGTGAAGTAGCAGATTTACTTTTTGCAGCAAAATGTTGCAAACATTTAAAATCAAATACAATTGTTCTAGCGCGAGGAAATCAATTGCTCGGAATGGGGTGTGGTCAAACATCAAGAGTGGATGCACTTCGTCAAGCAATTGCCAAAGCGAAAAATTTTGGTTTTGATTTGCAAGGAGCTGCAATGGCAAGTGATGCTTTTTTTCCATTTCCTGATTGTGTGGAAATTGCGAAGGAAGCTGGAATTACTGCGGTGATTCAACCTGGAGGAAGCATTAAAGATAACTTGAGCGTTGAATTTTGTAATGATAATGATTTGGCGATGGTGATGACTGGAGTAAGGCACTTTAAGCATTAATGATTTTGCCACAGACTTGGATTGACTGTTATGACTTTTTTTGACTCTCCCAATATGTTGATTTACTTACTCGTACTAAAATGGGAATGTCAAAAAAAGTCATAACAGTCAGCCCAAGTCTGTGGCAAAAAATATCACTACATGAATTTAATTTTTGACATCGGAAATACTCGAACCAAAGTCGCCTTATATAAAGGTGATCGATTATTGAAAAAAGTAATTTGGGAAAAGTGCGATTTAAAAACTGTAAAAGCTTTTGTCAAAAATAGAAAAATAGATAATGCAGCACTTTCAAGTACGGCAAATGTCAGTAAGGCGGTAGAGATTTTTTTAGAAAAAAAATATTTTTACATCCGATTGAATCATAAAACGCATCTACCTATTACCAATAAGTATAAAACACCTGCCACACTTGGAAGAGATCGATTGGCTGGCGCAGTTGCCGCTTTTGACATTTTTCCCAAACAAAATACCCTCGTAATTGATGCTGGAACTTGCATTACTTACGATTTTATAGACGCAAAAGGTAATTATTTGGGCGGTGGGATTTCACCTGGAATACAAATGAGATTTAAGGCGATGGATGTTTTTACCGCAAATTTACCCTTAGTCAAACAAAAAAATTCGAAGAAATTTATCGGAAATGATACCGAATCTTCGCTTCGAGTAGGTGGTCAAATGGGTACGGTGATGGAAATTCGAGGCTTCATTAACGCTTATGTAACAACATTTGGAAAGATTAACATAATTTTAACCGGGGGCGATTCTAAAGCGCTTGCGAAACATTTTGAGAACCATATTTTTGTAAATAACAATTTAGTTCTACATGGACTAAACAAAATATTAAACTATAATGTCCAACTTTTGGAATAAGATTTTTTTAGGATTCACTATCATTTTGGCAACAGCCTTTACTGCATTTGCACAGCCAAAAGACAACTCTCCTTACTCTCGATTAGGGCTTGGAGATTTGACTGATCAGTTCTTCGCAGCTCAAGGAGGAATGGGCGGATTAGGTGCTGCATTTCATGATGGTTATCATATGAATATTGCCAATCCTGCATCACTCGCACGACTGCGAGAAGCAGCTTTCGAAGTAGGGTTATATTCAGAGTATAATGTCTTAACAGATGCCACAGGACAAAATGAACGATTGAAAACTTGGAATGGTAATTTGAGATATTTATCTTTGGGATTTCCGCTCAAAAACCCTATAAATGAAGTGCTGGACCAAAAAAAGAAGAAGGTTCGTTGGGGCATGAATTTTACGCTTTTACCCTATTCCAATGTAAATTATAACATTCAAACCTTAACTGACCAAACAATTGGTGATACGTTAACTTCTGTGAATTTTTCTAATCAAGGATCAGGCGGAACGTATAAAGTAATGTGGGGAAATGCTGTCAATATTAAGAACTTTTCAGCAGGGGTAAATTTGGGATATTTCTTTGGGAAAATTGAAAATGATAAGATTGTAACCTTCCCTGATTTTCAATTTTCGAATGATAATTATTTTACGGATGATTTTTTAGTTGGCGGGTTTACTTGGAATCTTGGCGTACAATATGATCATGTTTTGGCAACTAAGGAGGATTCAAATGAGCCAACAAAATTTATTACGATTGGACTTTCTGGAAACTCCCGAAATAAATTTAATTTAACTCGAGATAGGTTTTGGTCGACTCGAAATTTAAATTTAGGTACCCTTGACACTATTTCATCCGTCTCAGGATCAGAGACTTCAGAGAACACAGGATATTTGCCGGGGGAAATTGCCATAGGAGTAATGTACACCAAAGTCAATCAATTGAGATTAGGAGTAGATTTCAAATTTCAATCTTGGTCTGAATACATTAATGATTTAGTAGCCGCAGCAGATCCTGGCAGAGAGAATGTAAATGTGTGGAGAATAGGATTTGGAGGAGAATATGTGCCTGATGCAAGATCGTACAATAAATATTTGAAAAA
>JBGCFD010000085.1:0-31993 GCA_045106765.1 Saprospiraceae bacterium
ATATATTGCTGGAGGAACTAAAAAGATTAGAGTAGGTTCAGGCGGAATAATGTTGCCAAATCATTCGCCTCTGATTGTGGCAGAACAATTTGGAACACTAGGTTCGTTGTATCCTAATCGAATAGATTTGGGATTAGGACGAGCACCCGGAACAGATCAAGAAACTGCTTTTGCCATTCGCTCCGATAGAATGAATTTTGTGTATAATTTTCCAGAAGAAATTCAGAAAATTCAACAGTACTTTTCCAAAAATAATAGCGACGCAAAAGTTAGAGCAAATGTTGCCGAAGGGGTAGATGTTCCGATTTACATTTTGGGTTCGAGTACCGATAGTGCTCATTTGGCTGCCAAAAAAGGATTGCCTTATGCCTTTGCAAGTCACTTCGCAACTACTCAATTATTTGAAGCACTTAATATTTATCATAATGAATTTCAGCCTTCTGCATTTTTGAATGAACCTTATGCAATGGCTGCTGCTAATATTATTGTAGCAGATAATGACGAAGAAGCTGAGAGGTTTTTTACTTCTCTAATTAGAGGTATAATTGGAATTCTAACGGGGCAACGAAAACCACTTCCAGCTCCGACAGAAATGACTCCAGATTTAATTGAAGCAAAAAATCATCCTGCCGTGCAGCAAATGTTAAAGTATTCTTTTGTAGGAAATAAAAATACGGTCAAGCAACAAGCGGAGGAATTTATTGCTCAAACTCAAGTCAAGGAACTGATCGCTGTTACTAATATTTATGGAGCAGATGATCGAGTGAAATCATATCAAATGTTTGCTGAAATTATGAAGGAGATTAATGGATGAAAAATATATTCTAAAGGTGACTTTAATCTAAAGAATTCCCCGATGCTTGCATCGGATGCAAAAGAATTAAGAAATAGAAGAATAAAGTCAATGATATTATTTTTTTGACGCTGACTTATTATGACTTATTATGACTTATTATGACTTATTATGTTTGTCCCTGTTTTACAATAAATATTTTTTGCCAGCAAAGAATACATAGAATAAAGAGAAACATAAAAATTCATAATAAGTCAGCGTCTAAGAAAATAACAGTAGAAAGAGCACTTACTGAATTTTTTATTCCTTGTCAGCTTGCTGCGAGGTTATTTAATAAAAATTGAATATGGCATTTGACAAAAAGGAAATTGCAAATTTATCTAATCTTTTACTTAGCCCTGAGGATCTAAATACTCAATTAGCATTTAGTATTTTAGAAAATCAAGAATTTCCTTTGGAGTTAATCACAGAGGTTTTTGCTATTTATAAAGTGACATCAAATAAGCAACTTAAGCAGCAAGCAAAATCACTTTTGGAAACTCATGGATCTCAAGAATTAATTTGGGCTATGGCGATGCGATATCCGCTCAAAGGGGGAAGTTCAGGAATGGCAGCAACTGAAAAAACCATCAAAAAGAATATCATTCAATACACTCATAATAATGAATTGGACGGGGTAAAATTAGCGAAGGCACTTTATCAAAAAATTGGATTTGGTGCGACTTATTTATTGACTGCCACTCCTCAAGCACAACGGAAAGAGATTTTAAAAACATTTATTACCGGCACTTCTTTTCAATTAAACAACAAAGCTTTAACCCAATTTCCTCATGAAATTTTTGACTTTCCTGAGTTAACGAAAATTGATCTTTCGGGAAATAAGATAACATCCATTCCTAAACAAATTGAGGTTTTTGAAAATTTAGAAGTATTGAATTTGGCTGATAATAAACTGAAATCTATTCACAAGAATTTATTAAAATTAAGAAAATTAGAAAGTTTAGATATTTCTGAAAATGATTTTACAAAAGCATTTCCTGAAATTATTTTTGAAATGACTCAATTGAAAAAACTAAATATTATAAGATTAAGAAACAATTGGATTTTTCATCAAGACCTCCCAGAGTCATTTTTTAAGATGAAAAACTTAGAAGAATTATATTTAAGTAATGGTCGTTATCGAACGTATCCCAACTATCCACAAATCGATAAAGTTATTGGCTCTCCAATAAATTTGGATCCATTGGAAATAGCATACGCTGCGTTTGAGCAAGGAGATAAACATCCTATTTCTTATCTTTTAAAATTTGGAACTTCAGAATTGATTTTAAAAGTCTTAAATGAAATTTATGATTCAACCAATCAATCAATGACTTTTAGTGGAATTTATTTGGAACATCTTCCTAAGGAAATCACTCAATTCAAAATCAAAAGGTTGTCGATAAATGGTTGCATGTTAGGAGCTTATTATGGAGGCGGTCATAATTTGTCATTTGATGAAAGGGTAGTAGAAGATAAAAAAAGAACTGCTGCAATTAGTGATTTATTAGAATTGGAATATTTAGATTTAAGTCAAAATGACTTGAGTGAAATTTCAGATTTGTCCCAACTTAAAAAGTTAAAGTTTTTAAATTTGAATACGAATAAATTTATTGAATTTCCTGAACAATATGGATTGCTTGAAAATCTCGAAGAGCTTTATCTTTTAAGAACTACAGAATCTAATTCAAGAATAATTGGAACTAGAAAAATAATAGAAGAGTTACAAAATTTATCAAAACTAAAAATTTTAAAAATTGGTGTATCTGGTTTAGACTATGGAGATAAATTTTTCAAGGAAACTTTACCTTCGCTTTTACCTAATTGTAAAGTCAATCAATTTTAACTTACACTAAAATTTCACAATGCTTCATCGCATTCCTAATCTTCTCATTAATTTTTAGTGGTTGTTGAACTCCATTAAATCTATTTCCACTAAAGTCAACAAATTTCAAATTGGGTAAATCTAGTAACTCCATAGGAAAATCTTTAAAGCTATTCATCTGTAAATCCAAGTGCTCTAAGTGAGTAAGTTTTTTAAAAGATTTTGGGAGTTTTTTTAAAAAGTTAAAAGACAAATCTAGCCGTTTTAAATCTTTCATTTCACCCATCTTTGCAGGAAGAGAATTGAGCTTACAATTATGAAAATTAGCAGATTCGATGAGTGAAACATGATCGACAACATCAATTGGAAACTTCGCGATTGATTTAGTTGAATTGATATAAATGGTTGAAGGATCTCTTTCTTTCCAATTAGTAAAACCTAAACCTGCTGCAAAATCAAAATGTGTTCCTTCCATCATCGCAAGCAAAGCATCTGTTCTTTCTTGACAAGGTTGGTGGAAGTGATAAAGTATGTAACGCAACCCTTTTTTATATCTTTTATGAAATAGTAACGCCATTTGTGCTGCTAAATTTCTTGAACTTGTTTTAGCTATTTTTTCCAATTTTTTATTGATTTCTTGGGCCTTTGAATTAGCATTAATTCCTGTAAATCTTTGTTTGTCATTTATCAAAGGTAACCACTCGGAAGGAGCGTGGTGAAGCAATAATTTTTTTGCCACACCTCGAGCTTTGGTATCAGTACATGATTTAAAAACAACTAATAATGGACCGATTAAATCATCTGGTACTCCTCCGTTTTTTAGCATTTCCAATCCTATGGCAACATTTGGAATGTCATCACTATAAATGAGTTGAAGGATATTTGTACTGATGGAATCATCTCCCTTGGAAACAGCGGCTTCAATAAAGTCTGGTGCATCTGCTTTGAATAATTGATAAAGTGCTTGCTCCGAAATCAGTTGTAAATCTCTGTTAATTAGTTGTTTATACTGTTTTGGATTTTTGCATATGATTAAATGGGTAAGATCATCAGAAGGTTTATCGGTGTAAGGAATATTTAATTCTTTAAGCTTTTTTCTAATTTCGGTTTTGCTTCTACTTGGAGTTCCTGCAATATATAACAATGATTTTACATTTAAAGTGGAAATACCTTTTTGCTTTTCACACAGTTCATCCAATTGTTGTTGAACTACATTCCTGAGTTCTGAAAAACCAACATTCATTAATGCAATCAATTCATTGAGAGGGAGTTTTTCTAAATTTTTTAGTTTTTCAATTGCGGTTAATTTTTTGAAAAAATAAACTTGAGTTCCATGTGAAAGAATTGATTTACCCAAAGCACCAGCGAGTTTAATTCCTTTATTTTCTTTAAGTTTAAAATTATCTGAATAGTGACTTCCCATCTCATATCCTAAATGTGATAAGAAATTAATTCTTCCTGAAATTGGAACCGTTTTAGGTCTCAACAATATTTCAGGATTGGATAAATAATGAGAACCGATACCTAAGGTTTTTAATTTAGGAAGTGAATCTATAAAATTGAAATCATTAAATATGAAATCATTCCCATCAAAATAAAGGTTTGACAACTCATGAAAAGCACTCCAATCATCAGGTAATTTCCAATCAGAATAAATCTTGATACGTAGGTTTTTCACTCCTCTAAATCGAAAAATATTAATTGGGAATTCTTTTTGATTTTCATTCAGATCAATGAATACTTCATTGTAATTTTTCGAGAAAATAAGGTCAGGTATATTATCAGATTTTATACTAATCAATCGAAGTAATCTGTAATTAGAATTATTGTTTCTGGCAAAAATAGTTTTTGCATAAAGTTCCATTTCATTTGGCAACAAACCATTAACAATCAATGTTGATTGAGACCAAGGATTTTGATTTAATAATTTTTGGAAAACAGTTTTTCGATCAGGATGAGTTCCATTATCTAAGCAGAGAAAGTCTTGTAGACAATTTCCTGATCTTCTGAATTCAGTATAAGTCATTTCCACATTTGCCTGATTGGAAAAGACTCCTCGCAAAGATTGATGTTGCAATCGATAATTGTTATAGGTTTTGTTTTTTAAAATATATTGTTTTTGTTTTGGATTAAGAAATGTATCAAAATATTCCATTACCTCATTTGCGAAGTCAATATCGTTAGTCATAATTGCAAGACTAATGAGTGGCCACAAAAATGTTTCACTTGAATTTGAATTTTTAATGATCTCAAATGCTATTTTATCATTGGGCAATGAATTAGAATAGAGTAGGGCGAAGATTTTTTGATGCTCTGGATTTGTGGAGAGTGAGTCCATGTAAATGTATTGTTATTTTTTTATCGAAAATTATTTTGATTAATTCTACATCCTCTTCAACAACATCATCGCCACCTCAGGATCTTGCATCACCGCCTTCAATGCAGCATTAGGAGAACTCACTAAATCTTGCAACATCGATAACCTTAAATCATTAGGAATAATATCCATTTTGATAAATGACTGTATATTTTTTATTTCATCTTTATTTGGTTTGATATCATTTAAAGTGAGAAAATTGACGAGACGTGTACACATTGTTGCAATAATGTCCACTCGTAAAACTTCTTTTTGTACAATTCCTTTGAGATGATTGTATACCTCATTTTCGAAGCTTTTTGTTTTTAAAATTTGTTCAGGTTTGACGAGTTCCGAAAGATGTTGTTGGATAAAAGAAATAAATGAAACGACCGTTTCTTCATCCAAACAAGATGAACCTAACATTTGAATCAACGGAAGTTCCTCCGAGAAATTTTTAATGTTTTCGATGCTTTGAAAAAATTGAACAAGCGAACGAGGCGTAGTTTGTTGACCATATGCAATTTCAGGATAAGTCAAAACGAAGTTGATACATCTAGAATCTACCCCTGCTTTTTCTGCCCAAATAGCCCAAGCCTTTGGATCAAAATTCATAGTGATGTGCATCATTCGAGTGAGCATAGCATTGTCCATTGGAGTGACAGAATAATCTCCACCATCTGGATTGGCGGTCAAAACGATTTGCCAAAATTTAGGTAATTTCCAACTCACTAATTCATAGTTTTGAAGGAGTTGCATGATACCTCGAAGGATACGATCATCTGCACGATTGACATCATCAATCAATAAAATCCCTGGTCCTTCCTCTGTCGGAACCCAGTCAGGACTACTGAAAATCGTTCTTCCATTTTCGACAGATGGCATTCCTACTAAGTCTCCCATTTCTTCAAATTGAGCAGGAGCGATGTAAGCCCATTGGTAGCCAAGTGAATCAGCTATTTGATTGACCATTTCCGTTTTCCCAATTCCATGAGTTCCCCAAATACAGATGGGAGATTTTTTATTTCCAGCTTCTTCCGCAGCGATATTTGTTTTGATGATATGTTCTACAAAGTTTCTCACTTCATTGGAGTTGGATTCCATTCCATAGAAAACATAATTGTGTTTTTGATCACTCATTTATTTTAAGATTTTTAAGAATTCATTTTTAATTTTTTTCCCGGTAACTTATTCCAAAGTTCATCATTTTCTTCCATTCCATTTGAGGTAATAATCCAAAGAACAGGATAGCGCGGAAGCATACTTGGTGGAGAAGCATATCCATCTGTAAAGTAAATTAATGCGTCAGGATGAAATTTTTCATTGCCATATTTGACAGGCGCATCGAAAGAAGTTCCACCTCTACCATGGACTTTTACAGGTGTGATTCCTTTGTAATTATAAGTCTGATGAATATGTGTATCGCATTCAACAATTTGAATTTCTGCTCCTTGTTTCCAGATAAAATATATTTCTGCAAAAAAAATTACTAGGTCTTCATTTGGAACACTACCTGAAGTATCAATGGCCAGTAACAATCTATTTCGCCTTTTTACTTTTACACCTGGAACAGTTCCGTAACGTTTGGAAGGACGACGAATTGTATTTTTGATAAAAGTACTATTACTCGAAGTGGCAAATAATCGAAGGAGTCTTCGCCAGTTAAATTTCGGTTTCATATCCGCCAAAATTTGTTCTAATTGTTCGGCAAGACTTCCAGGGAGATTTCCGTAATTTTTATATTTATGTTTGACTCGGTCAGCGGTTTGTTTTATCATTCGGTTAGCTTGGTACTCCGCAAGTTTTCGTTCGCCTTCCGACATGTTTTCTATTTCTGACCAAAATTTATGTCGATCTAATTCTGTATTTCCATCGCTCATCAATTCTGAAATACCAACTTGAGGTGCTCCATTACTTTTTTCTGCACTCGTATTTTTAAGTGCCTGTTCAAAACTCATCGAGGGTGATGTTTTAAATATTTTATCCAATTGATGATAGTAATATCCGACGTCTTTATCTTTTTCCAAATTAATATTATACATCGGTAGGAGGTAGGCAAAATTTTCTAACAATATACCTCCATCTGGTAATTGCTTGCGTTCAATATATTGATTGACTACAATATCAGCAGCAATATTAAATAAAGATTTGTTGGGAAAACTTTTCATCAAAAACAAATGCTTCAAAACAATATGTAACATTTCATGCTTAATAAGCCCATATCTATGTTGGTCATTGAGTGAGCTCCAGAAATCTTCATTGACAATTAATTTGATGCTTTGACGATTCATCAAAGCAACAGCAGCAGTTTCTGTTTGAGTTGAAATTTCTTTAGGTAAGCCCATCATAAAATGACCATAGAATGGTTCGGTGAGAAGAAGTTTGACGCTGGTTTTGCTGATGGAGTTTATTGATTTCAAGTACTTATATTTTTTTCAACAAAGTTAAAAAATGAAATCAATTTTTAATAAACTCAGAAGGTGTGATACCATATTGTTTTTTAAAACATTTTCTAAAATATTGTAAATCATTAAAACCTACTTTATAGGTAATTTCAGAAATTGACATTTCAGGTTTTGATATTAATAATTCAGCCGCTTTTTTTAATCGAATAGTTCTAATAAATTCATTGGCTGATTGTCCAATTATTGCTTTCATTTTTCTGTATAATTGACTTTTGCTAAATCCGATTTGCCGACATAAATCCTCAATATGAAAATCAGAGTTTTCAATATTTTGGTGGATTATATCAACAATATTTCCAATAAATAACTCATCCTTTGAGGTGGTCTTTGCATCCTTGGATTCTTTATTTTGTTGAACAAGTGGAAAGTCATTTTTTAAATCAGTTAAAATTTGAATTCTATATTTGTTTTTAACATTTAAGATGTTTTTAATTCGTAAGTCTAATGATTTAGGGTTAAAAGGTTTAGTCAAATAATAGTCAGCTCCATACTCAAATCCCATTTCTTTACTTTCATCTGATGATTTCACCGTTAACATGATAATCGAAATATGATTAGTTTTTTCATCATTTCTAATCTTTTTACACATCTCAAAACCATTCATTTCTGGCATTCTCAAATCAGTAATAATAATATCAGGAATATTATGCTTTGCCATCTCGTAACCTTGTTTTCCATTTTCAGCTTCGATGATTTGATATTTGGTTTCAAGATATGACTTGATGAATTCTCTAAGGTCTGGATTGTCTTCAACAATTAAAATTAATGGTTGATGATTATCTTCAGTAGCTATTTTTTTATCAACTATTGGAACAGAAATATTAAATTCTTTTAATTCAATTTGTGAATCTTCACTCATACTATGAGGAATATGTTCAGGCTCAATTTGGTGAGGAGATAGATGTAATTTACCTAGAGGAAATGTAACATTAAATTGTGTCCCCTGATTTTGAAAACTAGTTACTTCAATAATACCTCCATGCAATTCCACCAATTGTTTTGTCAAGGACAATCCTATGCCTGTACCTGTAGTTTCATTGTTGTTTTTTGCTTGGTAATAACGATTGAAAATACGATCAATTTGATCGGACGAAATACCAATACCAGTATCTTTTATAGAAATAAGAACTTGTTTTTCTTCAGAGGTAATGGTCAATTTTATTTTGCCATGAGTTGGTGTATATTTAAATGCATTGGAAATAAGATTGATAAGAATTTTTTCCATTTTATCTTTTTCAAAATAAAGAGGAATAGGTTCTTTTGGTAAATCTAATTCGAATGTAATAAATTGTTCCTTGGAGAATGGATGGAAATTGTCTGCCATATTTTTCGCAAATTCTACAATATCGTATTGGGTCGTTTTCAATTCCGTAATTCCTGATTCCAATTTTGATAAATCTAGAATTTGATTAATCAAGCGCAATAATCGTTCAGCATTTCGAAGCATGACATTTACTTGATTTTTATTTTCAATCTTCTCAAGTTTTTTTTGCATGGCTTTTAATGGACTAATAATCAGCGTTAAAGGAGTTTTAAATTCGTGGGAGATATTAGCAAAAAATTGAGAACGAATTTTATTTAAGCCTTGCATTCTCTCCATTTGAAGATGCTCTACCTTTAGTTCGTTTTTAAGTCGATCTCTTTGAATTAGACTTCTATTGATTAAAAATAGCCCTCCCAAAAAAAGTGTACTATAAGCAAGGTAGGCCCACCAACTTTTAAACCATGGATTTTTTATTTGGATATTTATTGTGGTTTCCGATTCATTCCATATTTGATCATTATTAGATGCTTTGACTTTGAAAATATAATTTCCAGGTGGAATATTGGAATAAGAAGCACTTGTAATATTTTTGCCACCTCTCCAGAAGTTATCATAATTTTCGAGTTGGTAAGCATATTGATTTTTTGTTGATTGTGAATAATTGAGTGCAGCAAAATTTATCCTTAAATCATTTTCATCTGATTCAAAAATTAATTTTTTGGATTGCAACTGAGTTTTTAATTTTTGTTGTAAATTAATATTGCCTTCTTTATTTTGAATTTCAACTTTTGTAATAAAAACAGGAGGAGCGTAATAATTTGTTTGTATTTCTTTTGGTTTAAAATAATTGAACCCATTTATTCCACCAAATAAAAAAGTACTGTCACTAGTTTTAAAAGAAGCTGTTTTATTAAATTCTTTTGCCTGTAATCCATCTGCAAGGTCAAAAGATTTTATTTCATTAGTTTTTAAATTGATGGACGCTAAACCTGCATTGGTACTGATCCAAAAAATAAAAGGTGTTTCTTCAAGAATACCATAAATTACATCACTTGGAAGCCCTTCTTTTTTTGAAATCTTTTTAAACTCATCTTTTTCATAATTGTCTAAGATATTAATTCCTCCTCCGTCAGTAGCTACCCAAATTCTGTTTTTAGAATCGAGGTAGATATTATTGATGATGTTGTTTGACAAACTTGATTTGTCTTTTGGAGCGTTTTTATAATTTTTAAAACTGATAATTTCTTTCTGATCATTTAATTTTATCCGATCAATACCTTCCCCTTCTGTTCCTATCCAAATATATTCATTTTGATCCTCAAGAATGGCTGAAATCTTATCACTTGAAATTGGATTTGTTGCTGAGGTATTATTAAAATGATAAAATTGATTTTCTGAAGGAATATATAAATCAAGTCCAACTCGATGAGTGGCAATCCATATATTATCGTTACGACCCATATTCATAGTCATCACAAAATTACCTGAGAGCGAATTTGAATTTTTCGGATTATGGGTAAAAGATTTAAAGTTATTGTTTTGATCTTTTAAAAAAAGACCTTCTCCCCATGTTCCTATCCATAGTTGGTCTTCATCATCATGAGCCATGCAAACAATTTCTTTACTTTTTAGACCACTAAAATTGCTAGGTATAAAATTTTCAATGGTTAAATCTGACTGACTTCGATCTATAAAATTTAAGCCACCACCATCAGTTCCTATCCAAAGGTTTTTATTTTTATCTTCGGCAAAAGAACTGACTAATCCATAACTCAAATTAATCTGGGATTCTGGCCCGTCAGAGATATGATTAAATTTTTGCTCAAAAGGATCCACTTTATTTATTCCATTTTTAAACAACCCAATCCAAATAGTACCTTGCTGATCTTCAAATAAATTCCAAATAGAATTATTTTGGATACTATAATTCTCTTTTGAATTATATTTGAATTGTTGGATTTCATGAGTTTTTAAATGATAAAGCATTAAACCATTATTCTCCGTACCAATCCAAAGTCTATTATCAGAGTCTTCTAATATTGAAATTATGACAAACTGATTTAATTGTTTTTGGAATTTTTCATTATTAAATAATAGTTGTTTTTGTCTAATATCATTATTCTTATCATACTCAAAACATTGAATTCCTTCCTGTGTACCAATCCATAATCTGCGTTCTTTTCCTATATGGATAGTTCTAACAATATCATTATTAAGTTTTAATTTAGTTTTCTTATCGAAAGTAGTTAACTCTTTTTTTTCTTTATTAAATCGACACAATCCACCTCCCCAAGTTGCAATCCAGATCATTCCATTTTCATCTTGTTCAATATTAGCGATATGATTATTTGGTAGGCTATTTTTTTTATTAATATTAAAATGTTGTAAAGTGATCGATTTTTCATTCCAAATAAATATTCCACTATTTTCAGTTCCAAACCAAATATCTCCGTCTTTGTCTTCAAGAATGGAAAAGATATTTTCAGTACTTAATGCTTGCTTGAGTGTAGGATGTATCCTTTCAAAGCTTTGGTTTTCTACATTGTAAAAATTGATCCCAGCCCCAAAAGTACCTACCCATATATTTCCTTCTCTATTAACATGGAGAGATTCAATAGAACTATTGGTCAAACTTGTGGAATCATCTGAATTATGTAAAAATGTTTGGAAAGAAACCCCATTATATTTATTGAGTCCATGTTTTGTCCCGAACCATAAAAAGCCTTTTTGATCCTGAATAATTGAAGTGATTGAGTTTTGAGAAATATCACCAATAGGGCGATAGAATTTGAGGGTTTGCCCGTTTGCAAAACAAGCAAAAAACAAGAAAATTGATAGAAAGAATGATTGTTTCCTCATGTTTATATTTCGTCACAAAATCTAAAACTCTTTTTCATTGGTAATTTGGAGGATTATCAATAAAAATCAATGTGAGAGCAAAAATAAAAATCCTCCAGCAAGAAAAAAATAAATAAGAAATGAAATGGTAATTAAAAAAAGTTCCCATATCTAATTTTGAAAAAAAGATTTTATTAAAATAATATATCTTTTGGCTAAAATAATATTAATTTTCCTCCTAAATGAATTAAATGTCATTGGAATTTGAACGATTTGTCTTGCTTGCCAAATTAACAATCATCCTACATTTGATTTGTTACTTTGTACAGAATTTGATGATTTCAAAACAATCAATTCTGATATCTTTTCCCTAAACATATTTAAGAGACACCCAAAATTCATCTTGAAATTTACTCATTTTAGGTCGTGAGATGCCTTTAATAATTTATTCAAGATTGCCATATTTTCTTTTTCTTTTCTTTGAGTTTTTAACCCGCAAATTGATAATTAATTGCTATGCTGTTATTGCATACAGTTTCTTATATATGGTATAATTGAGCGATTAATTCTGATCGTTTTATTTTTTAATTATAAACAAATCGAAAACGTATGAAATTTAAACTTTACGAAAGCAAAACCCTATTGATGCTTATCGCCATGCTGTTCTCAGTAGGTGTAATGGCACAAAGGGAAATTACAGGAACTGTTATCGACGATTCTACGGAAGAGACGTTAATTGGAGCATCCGTCTTAATCAAAGGGACAGATGAAGGAACTACAACGGATGTTGATGGAAAATTTACAATTACCGCAAGCACAGGAGATGTATTATTATTTTCTTACACAGGTTTCGCTAGTCAAGAAATAACAGTTGGTGCATCAAATATACTTGATATTAGAATGTCTGAAGGATTAACATTGCAGCAAGTTGTTGTCACAGGTTATTCTATTGATACTCGAAGAAGCACACCAGGTTCTGTTTCGACGATTAAAGCTGCTGATTTGCAAGTAACACCTTCTGGAAATGTTGAGCAACAACTACAAGGTAGAGTTGCCGGTGTGACTGTAATTACAAATGGACAACCAGGGACTACTAGCCAAATCCGAGTAAGAGGATATGGTGCATTAGGTGGAAATGAACCACTTTATGTGGTTGATGGAGTACCAACTAGCTCTACAGAATTCCTTTCTCCTGGAGATATCGAGACAACAACTGTATTGAAAGATGCAACTGCTGCATCTATTTACGGAGCTCGTGCTGCTGGTGGTGTAATCGTTTATACCACTAAAAAAGGAAACAAAAAAGGAAAAAGACCACTTAAAGTTACTTATAATGGAGTTATAGGTGTAACTACTCCTGGAACTGGGGCTGGTGTTTTGAATCCTCAAGAACAAGCTGATTGGAGTCGAGCTGCGATACGAAATGCTGCCATTCAAGATGGACAACTTGTTGATACGATCAAATATAATTTTGATCAGTATGGAAGTGGTGAGGGAGACGGATTTACTCCACAACTTCCTGAGTACCTTTTGGTAGGATCAGCAAATGGAGTAACAGGAGGTGTAAATCTTGCAGCTGAAGAAGCACTCTATAATGTAGATCCTGAATTAGGTGATATTTACCAAGTAGTAAAAGCAAATAAAGAAGGAACTGATTGGTATGATGCAATCACTAGAAATGCAGGACTTCAACGCCATAATCTTGGATTTGAAGGAGGTGGAGAAAATAGCCGATATTATGTAGGTTTAGGTATGCAAGAGCAAGATGGTATCTTATTAAATCAAAAATTTTCACGTTATAATATGCGTGTAAATACAGAGTTTGATTTATTTCCAAACTTAAGAATTGGTGAAAATATCCAAGTAACTTATCGTTCTGCAAGAAACCTTTTAGGAGGTGCTGGAGGTGCTGGTTCATCTGATGATGAGAATGAGTTTTTGGCAGCATCTAGAATGTCTCCGATTATTCCTGTCTTTGATGAATTTGGTGGATATGCAGGAACACGAGCAAGTGGATTTAACAATGCAGCGAATCCAGTAGCAAGTTTGGAAGGAAGAAAAGATAATCGAGCATTTCAGAATTCTATTTTTGGAAATGTATACTTAGAGTTTGAACCGATTGAAAACTTGGTTTTGAGAACTTCATTTGGGGGAAGTCATAGATCGACTAATCTTCGAGGATATTCTCGAAGAACTTACGAGAATAAAGAAAATAACGGTGCATTTGGTTACAACCAATATTCAAATTTCCAAACTGATTGGATTTGGACAAATACTGCTAGTTATAAACTAGATCTTGGCGAAAGTAAATTAAACTTTTTGGTAGGCCAGGAAGCATTAAGTAATGGCAATGGTTATGATATTGGTGGATCAGGAATTAATCCTTTTTCCCAAAATACTGATTTTGTTAGTTTAAATACTGTAGAAGCAGGTACTAGAAATGTTTTTGGAAGTCCTTTTACACCAGTTAATTTTGCTTCTTACTTTGGTAGTGTGAAGTATGATTTGCAGGACAAGTATATTCTTTCTGTAGTAGTACGTCGAGATGGGTCTTCTCGTTTTGGTTCAGAAAATCGATATGGTGTTTTCCCTGCATTCTCTGCAGCATGGAGACTTTCATCAGAGGAATTTATGGCAAACCAAACATTGTTTGAAGATTTGAAAATTCGTGGAGGATATGGAATTATGGGTAACTCTAATAATGTAGATCCTAATAATCAGTTCAGTTTATATGGTACAAGTTTGGATCGGTCAACTTATGATATTGGCGGGACGAATACTAGTGCTACAGCTGGTTTTTATAGAACTAGAATTGGAAATCAATTTGCACAATGGGAGAAAGCAGTTACTTCTAACATCGGAATCGATGCCTTGATGATGAATGGAAGGTTAGATGTAGGTATTGAATTTTGGAGAAAAGATACTAAGGATTTATTATTTGTTCCACCAGTTACAGTTATGTCTGGTCACTTTGCTAATGCTCCTTCTAAGAATGTTGGAGAAATGAGAAACCAAGGAATTGATATTCAAGTGACCAACAAAGGACAAATCACTAAAGACTTCAGCTATGAAGTAACTTTAAATGGTGGATTCTTGAACAATGAAATTGTTTCTTTAGTTGAGGGAATTGAATCTTTACCAAATCGAAGTGCAGATTATCGAGGGGTATCTCCAGTATTAAATCAAGTGGGAGAATCTCTTTCTTCTTTCTACGGATTTCAAGTAGAAAATCTTTGGCAAACTGCTGCTGAAGTGGAAACAGCTGATGCAGCAGCAAGAGCAGCAGCAGCAGCAGCAGATCCTACTTTGACTCAAGATCAATTAGATGCTATCTCTTTCCAAGAAGGAGCTGCACCAGGTCGATTCCGATTTGCTGATATCGATAGTTATGATGAGAACGGAGACTTAACAGGTAAACCTGATGGAATTATTGACTTAGCAGATAGAACTGTTTTAGGTAGCCCAGTTCCTGACTTTACAGGAGGGTTAACTGTTAAATTAAATTATAAGAACTTTGGACTAGAAATGTATTCTTTCGCTTCTATTGGAAATGAAACATATAACATTTCAAAATTATTTACGGATTTTTATCCTTTATTTCCAGGAGCTGCAATTAGTGATCGAGTAAAAGATTCTTGGACATTTGAAAATCCAACTGGTGATATTCCAATCTTTGAAAATGTAGCTAACTTTAGTACTATCCAACAGTCTAATTCTTTCTACGTGGAAGATGGATCTTACTTTAGATTACAAAACGTTACGCTTTCTTATACTTTCCCTACTAATATAATTGACAAGTGGAACATTGGAAAATTAAAAATATTTGGTGGAGTAAATAACTTATTGACGATTACTGGCTACGATGGATTAGATCCAAGTGTAGGTGGTGGAGCTGATACTAACTTTGGTGTTGATTTAGGAAATGTGCCAATTACACGAAGCTGGACATTGGGTGTAGATGTTGAATTTTAATTTTAAGCACTAATTTTTTTTAAGAAAATAAAAATTTCATAAATATGAAAAATATTAAATTATATGTACTGCCGTTACTGATCCTTTTGATCTCGGTAACAGCATGTAAAGATGAGTTTTTGGATGTAGCTCCAAAGCAATCATTAAGTTCAAATGAGCTTTCCTCTCTAGCAGGGATAGAAGGTTCTTTAATTTCCTCTTACTCTATGTTGTTAGGAAGAGATGGTGGATTTTATTCTGATGTTAGTAATTGGCTTTGGGGAAGTATCCGAGGTGGAGAAGCTAATAAAGGAACTGATCCAGGAGATCAAAGTGTAGCTAATCCAGTAGTAGCATATTCAATACCGACTAATAACGGTCCTGCATTGGAAAAGTATAGAGCTTGTTACGAAGGTATAGCGAGAGCTAATGCCACACTTGCACTTATAGCAGTTGCTCAGGAAGGTGTTCCTGCTGATGACCTAGCTAGAATCACAGCTGAAGCAAGATTTCTAAGAGGTTACTATTATTTTGAGTTAAAAAAGAACTACAATAATACACCTTATGTAGATGAAACATGGGATGAACAATCTCCAGTAACTAATACGGTAGACCTTTATGTTCCGATTGAAGCTGACTTAAAGCATGCTTATGACAATCTTCCAGAAATGATGTCTGATGCAGGTAGAGCTAATAAATGGGCTGCGGGTGCTTTGTACGCAAAAGTCTTATTATTCCAAGGAAAAAGTGGTGATGCTTTAGCGATATTTAATAAAGTAATCGATAGTGGTGTAACTCCAAATGGTACACCTTATGGATTATTAGATAACTATGCAGATGCATTTCGATCGTTAAGTGATAATAGTAAAGAATCAGTTTTTGCTTCTCAAGCTGCCGCTGGAACTGGCACTATTCTAAATGCAAATCCAGCAATGGTTTTGAATTTCCCTAATGGTGGAGGTCCTGGTGGATGTTGTGGATTTTTCCAACCTAGTTTTGATATGGTAAATTCATTTAGAACGGATGCTAACGGATTTCCATTAGTAGATGGATCTTATAATGATGCAGGAAATGCAGTTGCTAACGATATGGGAATTGATGCAGCTGATCCATTTACGCCAGATGCTGGAAATTTGGATCCTCGGATTGATCACTCTGTAGGACGTAGAGGTATTCCTTATTTAGATTGGGGTGATCATCCAGGTAAAGCTTGGATCAGAAACCAACCTTACGCAGGTCCTTATGCTCCTAAGAAGTTCATTTATTACCAAGCAGGTATTGGTGTAGAAAATGATGGTAGTTCTTGGACACCAGGTTATACTGCGGTTAACTATAATATCATCAGATATGCTGATGTATTGTTGATGGCTGCTGAAGCTGAAATAGAATCAAATGGCGACTTAGATAGAGCAAAGGATTTAATTAACTTGCTTAGACAAAGAGCAATGGATTCACCAGTAAAAGATGCTAGTGGAAATGATGCTGCTAATTATGTAATTGGACTTTATACTTCTTTTGGAAGTCAAGAAGAAGCTCGTCAAGCACTTCGATTTGAACGTCGAATGGAACTTTCAGGGGAAGGTCATAGAATGTATGACTTGAATCGTTGGGGAATTGCGGCGGCTACTTTGAATCCTTTTATAGCACATGAAGATGCATTCTTAGGTGGTGGACCTTACCAAGGAGCATCTTTTGATGCTGGTAAAGATGAATTTTTACCTATCCCTCAGACTGAGATTGATTTGTTAGGTGCTGATGTATTGAAGCAAAATCCTGGATATTAATAGAAATAGAGTTATTAATTTAATTTTATAAAGTTTTATAATAGAAGGCAAGAATTTAACTTCTTGCCTTCTTATTTTTCTTCTTGATGAACCAACTTATGGGTAGACAAAATTTATTTTTCGTATTTGTAATTGTATTGTTTTTTTTCTCCTGCGGAAAAAATGAAGCAACTCCAAAAAACCATAACAATACAATTACAAAAATATTTCAGCAACTCTCTCCCAAGGAAAGTGGACTTACTTTTTCCAATAATTTAAAAGAGGATTCTACTATCAATTATTTTACTTATCCATATATCTATATGGGAGGAGGTGTTGCTATAGGTGATGTCAATAATGATGGATTGCAGGATATTTATTTTACTGGAAATATGGTGGAAAACAAATTGTATCTAAATAAGGGTAATTTAAAATTTGAGGATATTACCATACAAGCAAATGTAGCAAGTGATAATAGATGGGTAACTGGAGTTACCATGACGGATGTGAATGGAGATGGATGGATGGATATTTATATAAGTGTTTCAGGAAAATTTACCACGACCAAAAACCAATTATTTATTAATCAAGGAACGCAAGATAATGGCATTCCTATTTTTACAGAAGAAGCTGAAAAAAGAGGGGTAGCCGATGAAGGGAAAAGTACACAAGGAACCTTTTTCGATTATGACAAAGATGGTGACTTAGATTTGTATGTAGCTAATTATCCAGCTACAGGATTTAAAACGCCTGCGTATTCTTACGCAATTTTTTTAGAAAAAAAAGACCCAATCAAATCTGATAAGTTTTATCGTAACACCGGCGATGGCACTTTTGAGGAAATAACCAATGAGGCAGGTTTGCTTAATTTTGGATTATCCTTGAGTGCCACCGTTGGCGATTTTAATCAAGATGGTTGGGAAGATATTTATGTTTCAAATGATTTCGCTTCACCTGACCATTTTTATTTTAACAATGGCGACGGAACTTTTACTGATAAAATAAAAGAGGTGACTCAGCATACTGCGTTCTTTGGGATGGGAACTGATGTCGCTGATTTTAACAATGATGGACTCTTGGATATTTTACAAATGGATATGACGCCTGAAGACAATCGAAGGAACAAAGCTAATATGGCGAGTATGAATATTGCTGGGTTTTGGGAAATTGTCAATTATGGATTGCATTATCAATACATGCAAAATTCAGTTCAATTGAATAATGGAATTGGAGAAGATGGCTTACCTCATTTTAGTGATATTTCTAGAATTACAGGAATGTCTTCTACCGATTGGAGTTGGGCTGGATTGTTGGCTGACTTAGATAATGACGGTTGGAAAGATGTTTTTATTACCAACGGAACTCGTCGAGATATCAACAACAAAGATTATTTTAATAAAATAGAAAAAGCAACTTACCAAGAAAGAAAAGAATTTGAAAATCTTGACCTGACTCTAAATATGCCTTCAGAAAAAGTAGATAATTATGCTTTTAAAAACAATGGAGATCTTACTTTCTCTCCAGTAATAAAAGATTGGGGATTAAGTTTTGAAGGATTTTCTAATGGCGCATCGTATGCAGATTTGGATAATGATGGAGATCTTGAAGTGATTGTTAATAATATTGATGCACCTTCGGTTATCTATCAAAATAAAACAGTTGACTTAGAAAAAGGCAACTTCCTGCGTATCCAACTTCAAGGAAATAAGAAAAATCCATTAGGGCTTGGAACTAAAATCATGTTGAAAAATAAAGGACAAACCCAATTTCAAGAATCTTCATTGACTCGTGGTTTTCAATCTTCCGTAGAACCAATGATTCATTTCGGATTAGGTATGGAAAATGCTGTGGAAAAACTTACTATTACATGGGCAGATGGAAAAGAGGAAGTTCTAAAAAATGTTTCAGCCAATCAAATTTTAAAAATAGATTATAAAAACGCCCAAGAAACGAATGCTCCAGGTATAAAATCTACACCTAAATTATTTTCCAATATCACCTCGAAATCAAGCGTAGATTTTTCCCATCAAGAAAATGATTTCAATGACTATAAATATGAAATATTACTACCTCATCGTTACTCAATGAATGGTCCAGCACTTGCTGTCGGAGATGTGAATGGAGATGGGTTAGATGATTTTTATGTAGGTGGTGCAATGAATCAACGTGCTGCACTTTATTTGCAAAACAAAAATGAAACATTCAATTTATCTCCGCAAGGCATGTGGAATGGAGAAGCAATTTATGAAGATATTGGTGCGTCTTTTTTTGATGCGGACTTGGATGGAGATTTGGATTTGTATGTCGTGAGTGGTGGAAATGAAGCTAAGGCGAATTCCAAACATTATCAAGATCGACTTTACATAAATAATGGTAAAGGAAATTTTGAAAAAAATAACAATGCTCTTCCAAATATTTTGGTAAGTGGTTCTAGAGTGAAAACTGGAGACTACGATGGAGATGGTGATTTAGATTTATTTGTAGGAGGAAGAATTGTCCCTCGTGCTTATCCGAAACCTGCGAAAAGTTTTATCTTGAGAAATGAGTTTAAAGAAACAGGAACGTTGAAGTTTTCAGATGTTACCCAACAAGTAGCTCCTGAATTATTAGAAGCGGGGTTGGTAACTGATGCAGTTTGGGTAGATTATGATTTAGATGAAAAACTAGATTTAGTCATAGTAGGAGAGTGGATGCCAATTACTTTTCTCAAAAACAATGGAAATAGTTTTGAAAATAAAACAGAGGAATATGGTTTGGATAAATCTACAGGATGGTGGTATAGTATTGTTGCTGATGATTTTGATAAAGATGGAGATATAGATTTTGTCGCAGGAAATTTAGGATTAAATTATAAATATAAAGCTAACAAAAATGAGTCCTTTGACGTATATGCCAACGATTATGATAAGAATGGAAAATTAGATATTGTCCTTGGATATTATCATGATGGAGTACAATATCCTTTGCGTGGAAAACAATGCTCTTCCGAACAAATTCCAGCTATCAAAGTGAAATATAAAGACTATAATACTTTTGCAGATGCTTCATTAGAAGATGTTTATTCGACCCAAGATTTGGAAACTTCATTGCATTATCAAGCTTGGAATTTTGCGAGTAGCTATATTGAAAATAAAGGAAAAGAAGAATTTGAAATTAGAAATCTTCCTAACGAAATTCAACTCTCTTCTATCAATGGAATCGTTGTAGATGACTTCAATTCAGATGGAAATCTAGATTTATTAGTTGCAGGAAATTTGTATTCTTCAGAAGTGGAAACACCACGAAATGATGCGAGTTATGGAAAATTATTATTAGGAAATGGGAAAGGCGATTTTGATCCGATTCCTTTTTATAAGAGTGGTTTTTATTTGAAAAAAGACACTAAAGATTTAGCGAAGCTAAAAACTAAACAAGGTGTAATCATTGTTTCAGCAAATAATAATAGTGTTGTAGAATTATTAAAACTGGAAAATAAAGATATAATTCAATAGATACTTTTTTTGATTGAGGTAATAAATAAATAAAGCAATTAAGAAATAGTAAATCAAATCATATCAATTTAAAACAAAACAAAAATCAACATAACATGAAAAATGATCGCAGGAAATTTTTGCAAATATCTAGCACCTTGGCTGCTGGTTCTTTGATGCTACCTAATTTTGGATGTGGAAATTCTGATTCTAAAAAAGGAACAACTGACAATTCAACTGCAACTAAAACAGTAAAACCAAGTCTAGATAAATTTGGAATTCAATTGTATACATTACGAGATGATTTGCCAAAAGACCCAAAATCAGTTTTGAAACAATTGGCCAGTTTTGGATATAAGCAGATAGAAGGATACGAAGGAGATCAAGGATTGTTTTGGGGAATGGGAAATAAGGGATATAAAAAATTCCTTGATGATCAAGGAATGAAAATGGTATCTGCTCATTGTAATATTCATGACGACTTTGAAACGAAGGTAACACAGGCAGCCGAGATCGGAATGGACTATCTAATTTGTCCTTGGGTAGGGCCTCAAAAAACGATGGACGATTGGAAAAAGATTTGTGATTTATTTAATTCATGTGGTACACTTTGCAAGAAGCATGGAATTAATTTCGCTTATCATAATCACGCTTATTCGTTTAAAGCATTTACAGGAATGATCCCTCATGATTTTATGATGGACAATACAGATCCAGCATTAGTAGATCATGAAATGGATATTTATTGGGTGGTAACTGGAGGAGCTGATCCAATTCAATATTTAGAAAAATATTCTAATCGATTCCGACTTTGTCATGTTAAAGATAGAATGAAAGATGCTGGAGAGGAAAAAGAAGCTTCTTGTAATCTTGGTACAGGATCAATTGATTTTTCCAAAATATTAAAAGTAGCCAAAGATAATGGCATGAAATATTTTATAGTGGAGCAAGAAAGATATGATAATTCTACTCCAATTGAAAGTGCTAAAGTGGGAGCTGACTATTTAAAGAAATTAGTTTTCACCTAAGAATAGAAAATGTTAAAGCAGAAAAAAGCCTCAATTGAAAAAATCAAATTGAGGCTTTTTTAGTTGTTGTGTTTGTCCCGTCCTAAAGTTTTTATGATAGGTTTTTCTTGAAAAAATCAATAGTCCTTTTCCAAGCCAACTGAGCCATTTCTTTATCATATCTTCCCGTTGTGTCATTATGAAATCCATGGTTCGCTTTTGGATAAATATGCGCATCGTAAGTTTTACCATTTTTCTTTAAGGCTTCTTCAAAAGCTGGCCATCCTTCATTAACTCTTTTGTCTAATTCTCCCAATTGAACGAGCAAAGGAGCTTGAATTTTTGGAACTAATTCATCGTCTGGTTGTCTGCCATAAAATGGTACTGCTGCTTTTAAATCAGGTAATCGTACTGCCATCATATTTGAAATCCAGCCTCCAAAACAGAATCCAACTACTCCAACATTACCATCACAATTAGGATGAGATTTTAGATATTCAAAAGCAGCAATAAAATCTTCGAGCATTTCATTTTTATCTCGTTTACGTTGCATTGTTCGACCATCATCATCATTCCATGCATAACCTCCAAGCGGTGTCAATGCATCAGGAGCTAAAGAAATAAAACCTGGCAAAGCAGCTCTTCGTCCAACATCTTGAATGTGTGGATTCAACCCTCTGTTTTCATGTACGACAATTATGCCTGGTAATTTTTTCTTTATTTTTGCTGGACGGGAAAGTAATCCTTTGATTTCTCCTCCTCCTTTTTCAGAATTGTAAGTGATGAATTCTGTGACCAATCTAGAGTCATTTTGAGCGATTTGGATTTCATTATAATTAGGCATCACACAACTAAGTAAATTACTCATGGTCAATCCACCTACGGCATAAATGGATAATTTTTCCATAAATTTTCTTCGATTAATTCGATTATGTGCATAGTCATCATAGAGGTCAAAAACTTCTTGATTGATGTCTTCTTTTTTTATTCTTTTCATGATTAGGATTTTTGGTTAAACTGTTATTTTAAAAAACGAGCGGCAAAATTTTCTTTAAAAGCACGTCCAATTGGAATGATCATTTTTTCATTTAAGAAAACTTGATTGCTTACCACTTTTTCAATTTTAGCAGTATTGATAATATAAGATTTATGAATTCTTATAAATTGGTGATTGTCTAAATTCTCTAACCAATAGCGTAGTGATTCTGAGGATAGATGTTTTTTATTGGTCAAAAATATTTCCGTATAATCAGCATCGGATTTGATATAGAAAATATCGTCAATAATTACTTTAATATGCTCATAACCAGATTTTATAAAAATTTCTTTTTTTGTATTTTCATTGTTATCAAAAGTTTGTCCAGCATTTTTATAAGGCATTTTTGAAACAGCTTTGACAAATCTTTGAAAAGAAAATGGCTTCAATAAATAATCCACCACATTAAATTCATAACTCTCCAAGGCATACTCCGAAAATGCTGTGGTCAAAATAATAGCAGGAGGATTTGGTAAAGATTTTAAAAAATCAATCCCCGAAATTTTTGGCAAATGAATATCTAAAAAAATTAAATCTACTTTCTCTGTTTTTAAAAATTCCATTGCTTGAATGGCATTTGAAAAGGTAGCTTTCAATTGTAATGTACCAAGGTCTTCAATGTATTTTTTTAAAATTCTTTGAGCAGGTGGTTGATCTTCAATGATGATACAATTCATTTTTATTCTTTGGTGGCTAAGTTAATCTTCAATCGAACTTCATAAATATTATTGCCATCTTTGATGTTTAATTGATGTGCATTTGGATAAGTTAATTTCAATCGTTTTTTGACATTTTCTAATCCAATTCCATTAGAAAGACTATCTGTATTTGATTTCGGGAGGAAGGAGTTTGTACACATAAATTCTAAAATTCCTGATTCCGAAAGTTGTACACTCACCTCAATCTTTATATCATCGGATTGACTTGCTGTGCTATGCTTAAATGCGTTTTCAATAAAAACAATTAAAATCAAAGGAGCAATTTGGTAATTGCTTTGAATGTTTTGAGAAGAGAAATTTACCGTTCCTCTTTCTTCTATTTGCATTTCACTCAGGTTGATAAAATTTTCTAATTGTTCAACTTCTTTAGTGAGCGATACAAAATCTTCTTTGCATTCATATAGCATGTATCGTAACAGTCCTGATAATTCTAAAATAATTTCGGGTGTTTTGGGTGACTGTTCGATGGCATAAGAATACAAATTATTTAAATTGTTAAAAAGGAAATGAGGATTGATTTGAGATTTTAAAAATTGTAATTCACTTTCTTTTACCGTAATTTTTAACTCATCAACTTCCCGTTGTTTTCCCAAAGCATCCCATCCAAATTTAAATCCTGACAACATTGCAATAGGAGGCAATACTTGCGACATGGTTAACAAGAGTCCTCCAAAAGAATTCGCACGATTTCCTGTAAAAAAGATTTTCTCCAAAATAAACTCTTCTACCAGAATTACTCCTACAAAGGTTAACAATACAATTACAAAAAATAATATGGTCTTTTTTTGATAATAAAATCGAGGTAACAATACATAATTAATAAAAAAGGCAGCAATTGCATAGTTAAGGAAAAAGGCAATTTTATAGGTAGGAATACTGGTTTGATTTCTTTCCATGGAGTAAAAAAGAAAGACCAAGGCGTGCAACACGATTTGGAAAATTACTTCTTTGGAAGACCATCCTGTAGTTTTGATTTTTTCGGTCATGAATTCAAAGATAGTTTTTCAAGTGGATTTTTGGAAATGATATCTTTGAACGGCGGATTTAAAGGGGTGAACAACGATTTCTATAAAGACCTTACGACGAATTAGATGAACTTTACAAAGTTAAAAAGAAAGGACATAAAGGGCATTTAGAATATTTAAAGTAGGAAATACCTTTTATTATTAAAGATCAATGGTATGTTTATGTAGCTAGAGGAAACTTTTTTTTTATTTTTTTTAATATAAAACTACTGAATAAAATAAGTTAATACTGTTCAGGTTTTGATTCAAATACTGAAAACATATTTTTATTTATTGTATGTACAAGATGCCCCTTTTAGGGTATTTGTTGATATTGATATTTTTATTATACTTGGATTACAACAGCAAGATAGAAATATAAACACACAATAAAATCCCAAAACCCAACATATCTTTCAGAAGTACCTTTGAAAACTAGGTACTTAATTTTCAGACTAAAGAGAGCGTTTAACAAAGAAAAAACTAGTGCTAGATCACCATGATTTAGGCTCGTAATGCTAGATGAGAATGTATTGTTATAGAAATATATTTACATCTAGCTATGGCGGAGCTATGTCAAAATATAAGTAGACATTATTTCTATAATCAGTTTGTTCATCAATGAAAATAATTGAGAAGCAAACAATAAAACAATTAATATATGAAAACCAATTACAGTTTACGCTTTACGATTAAAAGATTATTTATTCTACTTCTCATTTTTCAATCTTCCAATTCCTTCGCTACTATTAAAATTGAAATGGCTGATAATAACGTTTATGTCAGTACAAATGAAATAGGTATAGCAGGATATAAAGGATGCGAAACAGGAAAATTACAATCAGTCAACGCCTACGTATATACTCTTTATAGGAAACAAATTAAATCTCAAAAAAATGGGCAAACATGCTCCCCTAATAGTAAAGGTTCATGGATACAAGTTGCCCAAAAAGAAAGTAACCAACCAGCAGTAGAATTTTCCAACATGCCTTTTGGCGAATATAAAGCTACAGTATATACAGGGCAGTCCATTGGATGTACTATAAATGGTGACACCAAAGACTATCCATCAAAATCCATTGTTTACCATCAAGAGAAGTCATCTACGTTTAATTTGAATAATGAAGTAGCAGAACTAGTAGGTGCTACAATCATATCAACACCTATTAATAACGATGCAATAAAAGTTTTCCCAAATCCTACTAATGGGGAACTAAACATTCAAATCAAAGACAGTCAACTTAAATCAAATGCTAATATCATTTTCTATGATTTACTAGGTCGTGAAGCTTTGGCAATGAGTCAAACTATTGAAGATGCAAAATATCAAGAATGGAAAATAGATGTAAGTAATTTTTCCGAAGGAGCTTATCTCCTTCGAGTTTTCGATAATGAAGGCAATAGCTATGAAAAGAAAGTTATCGTAACAGATAACAAATGATGTTCTTTTAGAACAACAACAACAAAATTTATTTAATTACGCTTAATCATTTTTTACAATGAAAAAATATAATTTCCCTTTTAATATAAATCATAAATTTCAATTAGTTTCTTTTTTTCTATTCGTCTCTTTTTTATTCTCTTATGCTCAAGATGATGGAGGTGACGGTTTTGATGATTTTGGACAACAGTCTTTTCAATCTCAAAAGATAGTAATTCCTCCAGCTCCTAATGCAGCATCTCTTGGGAGATTTGGAGAATATGGAGTTTCTAATTATACAGGAGCTCTTAATCTATCAATTCCTATTTATACTTTGCAAGGTCGAGGTATTAGTCATTCTGTTTCTCTTTCTTATAATGGTAGTGGGTCAAGAGTAAAAGATGTTCCCTCCTGGACAGGATTAGGTTGGAACTTAAATGCAGGAGGAGTGATTACTCGTAGTGTGAGAGGAGGCCCGGATTTAGAAGATAATTATCATCAAAAAGGTGGTTTTAATCCAGTAATTTGTAGTGGTGGGTTAGGGTCTGAATTTGATTGTAATGACAATGGAGGATTAAACCTAGCTACTCATAATCAGATTCTTGATGAAATAAACACAGGACTATGGGACATCAAACCTGATGTTTATAGTCTGAGTGTTAATGGAGTATCGGCAACATTTATCATTCCACCCAATACAACAAATAATCCTTTGCCTGTAGTTATGAAGGAAGATAACGGATTATCTATTTTCCCTTATCAATCTGGTGGAAATATTACTTATTTTGAAGTAAAAGACCAAAATGGATTTATTTATATATTTGATGTGATTGAAGAAACCACAATTGAATCAAGCTTGGATGATACAGAAGGTAATAATATTTTTCCACCAGCAACATATAATTCAAGCTGGTATTTATCTTCAATTGTTTCTCCTACGACTAATGAAAGGTTAGAGTTTAGTTATAAAACAACTAATGATCCGTTACCGTATGAGTTGCCATACAATTATGATGAATATGATACCTACACAGTAATACCGCAAACAATTAATTCAGAGTGTAATTCCAATGGAGATAGTAATTTTTCTTCAGCTACACCTATACCAATTAAAATTAGAAAACGTAGATTTTTGACAGAAATTAAATTAAAATTAGGAAGTCAAATTCAAGAAAAACTTACTTTTGATAGTAACGAACATGGGCATAATCCCGATTTAATAGATTTGAAGTTAAATCATATTTCTTTACTGGATCGAAGTGATAACCGATTATTAAAATGGGTACTTAGTTATCCAACTACTCTTTGCAATTCCTTTAATCGTTTGATGTTATCTTCAGTCCAGGAATTTGGAGAAAATGATTCAACAAGTAAACCAGCTTACTCATTTGACTACTATTCTGGTGCTTTGCCAGCTTTTGATAGTAATGCAATGGATCATTGGGGATTTTATAACGGTGCAGATAATAATCCTCATTTAATTCCTAATATTAATGAACCAGGAGTAAATTTAAATATTCTTGGAGGAGCTGCTAATAGACACCCAAGCTTTAATCGTACAAGGCATGGTGTTATGAAAAGCATCATTTATCCAACAGGAGGATATACGGAATTTGAGTATGAATTAAATCAGATAGATGATGCAGATGGATTCGTTATAGATCCTGGAGGTTTAAGGGTTCGTAGAGCTAAAAACAAAAATGCCGATGATTCGATTATTGATCAAAAACTTTACAGGTATTATGAAGGTGTACAATTTTCACGCTTAAAGTACTATACGGAGACCACTCGTATTCGATATCCTATTTGTTGTCTAGATTGTGACAACTCAATGAGTAATTGTACCGCATATACAATTGCTGGATCTAGTAATATTCCTATTCAAACGGTACAAGGAAGTCACGTAGGATATTCCAGAGTAGAGGAAATTTTACTAGATGAAAATGGTGTTTCTAGTATTGGCAAAAATATCTCTTACTATGTTAATGGAACAGTTTCTCCTACTAATTATTTAGGAACAATTGAACATGGAAACTTAAGTCAGGTAGAAATTAAAGATCATAATGGGGATGTAGTAAAGTCTACAATTAATAATTATGATTTAGTTAATTCTAATATTGGCTATGTAATCAATGGGTTTAGACCGTCAAGATGTCAATCAACTAATAGAAAGACATTGTGTGAAGAAAATGGTGTTTGTACAATGGTATTTGCTAATACTTTATCTACTGATCCATGTGTTCCAGGTACATGTACCAATGCTAGAAATTTAAAAGCAGTTTATGTATTTGATAACGCACAACTAGCGAGTCAAAAAAAGTATCAATTAGTTAATACTTCAATTACGGAAAACTTTATTAATAATGGCACTACAAATTCTGTAAGTCAAAACATGTCATTTGTTTACGGAGACCCGCACGTAACTTCGCCTACTCAGATGACTCTTCAAGGTCCAGGTGTAGATTATACTACTATTGTTAAGTATGCATCAGAGTTTCCAGGTTTAATTTTAGATGATTTACATATGTATTCTTCAATTATTGAAACTAAAAAATATGCTAATGGAGGATCGTTAGTAGGAGGAACCTTTGTTGAATATTTAGGAGGAACAAAGCCAAGAAAATTTAGACATATTTTATCTGATAATTCAGAGTTTGTCATGGCGGAAGTCCTAGGGTATGATGCTAATGGATTTCCCGAAGGTTATCAGCGTTATCCTTCTGATGATACAGATTTCCTTCACCCAGAAACCTACACTTGGGAAAATGGGAATATCAAAACCATCACCGTAGCTAATCAAACTCAAATTTTTAATTATAAAGATGATTGGAAGCAAGTTCAATCTATTATTGCGGCAGATGGTACTCGGACTTATTACGAATATGATCCTCTTCAACGATTGAAAATAACAAGGAGTAAATATGATTCCAGTATATCAAGTCCTAAGGAAAAAGAAAAATATCGTGTTGTTACAACAAATCAGTATGACTATGCCCCTAACAAAATTACATCAACTACTGATTTTACTGGAGACAATACACCCTCTCAAACCAGCTTCCAAACTTTCGATGGAATTGGTCGCCCTTTAACCACAGTCGTCAATGGAATTGTTAAAAATGAAGTACAATATGATGATTACGGACGAGTAGAATTCCAAACCTACTTGCCCGGAAGTTTTAAAGAGTTACGTTACCAACCTAACCCCTTAGGTCGAGTAGAACAAGAAATTTATCCTGACAATTCTTCTATCTCATTGATCTACGATGCGGAAGGAGGCTATAAAAATACAGTCATTGATGAAAATGGGCATCCCTCTATTTCCGTAACCGATATTCTAGGAAGAACCATAAGAGTAGAAGATGCTTTAGGGAATAATACTTATTATGATTATGATTACAAAGGAAATTTAACAAAAGTAAAACCACCTAATTTTACAGAAGTTGGAGAGGCTTACGAATATTCCTATGATAATCGTAATCGACTAATTGAAAAAATTATTCCAGGTGGTGCAACACATACCTACCAATATAATGAAGCAGATATGATGGTCGGTGCCAATAATGGCAATGGAAATATTGTTACTCGATATGACCCTTTTGGACGACCTGTAGAAACAGGATTTGGAAGTTATTCAGAATCTAATAATACTTATAATATTACAGATTATCTGACCGAGACATTTTACGATGATCCTATTTTAGTAAGCTCATTTCCAAATAATTCTAAATCGAATTCTAGTAAATGTAGCAATACCGCTTCCCTTGGAAAAGTAGTAGGAACGAAAGTAAAAATATTAGAAGAAGGTGGTTGGATTTATACTACGACTTGCTATGACCAATATGGTAGAAGTATTGTCACTAATTCCAATAATCATTTAGATGGAAATGATAAAGTAACTTCTGATTTAAATTTAGCAGACTTACCAACTTCCATAGAACGAGAACATAATGTACTTGGAATTCCAACTACTGAGATTTTTGAATCATTTACTTATGATGGATTATTACGAAATCAATCCACTTCACACCGAATAGGAGATTTACCTGAAAATCAAATGACACTTAATTTTAATACCTATAATGGAGCAGATCAATTAACGGGTAAAAGCATAGGTGCTCATCCAAGTGAAGGAATAGATTTTTTACAAGAAATTGGATATAAATATAATGCAAGAGGTTGGTTGACTCATATTAATGAAGTTGGAAGTACGCCTGGCAACGAAGCGATTGAAGCCTGTAATGAGGTAATAGATTGTCCTGATGAATGTACTTACATATCCTTAGTTGATTTTGCGGAAGGTGTAAAAATACCAAACTATATAAATGATATTACCTACATCAAATGGAATGTTCCTTTTTCTATTCCTTTGGATTACCCTTATTTGGTTAATATAAATTTAGTAGAAAGTGGAGCAGAATTAAATAGGTTACAGGATGACTTGAATGCGTGGTTAAATACAGAGGCCTATCCAGCTGAAAGTATTCAATTTTCTACCTTCAATGGACAACTAAAAATTTCTGTCAATCAAACTAAAACGGAGTTTGATAAAATCTATACTACTTTAGGGTTAGTAGGTCAACCCACTATTGGAATTCCATGGGAGCAAGAATGTTTGTCCCCCCCTGATATATGCAAAGAATGTTACGAGATTTATAAAACATGTCCATGTCCACTCTTATTTACAGAGATCACACCGACAAAAATAAGAGTAGAATATGATCACCCTGCTTTGACAGGAACAGATATACAACCATCTTTATTAAGAATCACAGAGACTGGTATCTATACTAATATGGAAGGGACTACTTTTAGTGCAGATAAAACCTCAGTACGAGCTGTTCGAAGTATCAATACCGACGGTGACTTAGATGCAGCATTAGGACTAGAGGAGGAGGTACCATTAACAGGAGATTATACTCATGTGATGGAAATCGACTTACAGAATAATGATGCAGTTGATTTTAATTCATTCAAAAGTCAAGTGGGAACTATGCTCGCCAATGAAATTAATAGTGCTGGCATTTCATCATTAGCAACTGCCGAAATGGAAGCAACTATTATGGAAGCAACTGCTGAGACGTGGTATGAAGAAATTTTAATTATACCAAGTGCAAGTGGAAATTCATCTGCTAATAATCCACCTTTATTTGCTATGGAATTAGTCTATGGAAATGTCCATGAGATGGTAGATGCGCTGCCTCAACACAATGGAAATATTTCAGGAATGATTTGGAAAACGGCAGGTCGAACTGCACAAAGTTATAGTTTCCTCTACGATGATATTAATCGCCTGATAGATGGACGTCACCAAGAAGATGTTGGCGAAGATGAATATGTACAAAATAATTATAATGTAAAATTGACCTACGATAATATGGGCAACATCCAAACCCTCTTCCGAAATGGAGTGATTGATAGAGGTATCTGCCCAGATGATCCAACGATGAATGGCTATACTTTTGGAAGAATGGATAGTTTAGAATATTCTTATCGTAATACAACTACTGGAGATTTAACTAACCGACTCCAACAAGTAGATGAATATGCCAATACAAATTATGGTTACAAAGGAGCAGGAGGTGGATATGACTATGATGGAAATGGCAACATAACCAGAGATCATAACAAAGGAGTTTCGATAGCATACAATCACCTTAATTTACCAAAATCATTTATCTTTGATGCAGGTGGTTCGATTACGATTACCTATGATGCCGCAGGGATAAAACTCAAAAAAGAAGTACAAGGAACGGAGAATTATACGTTACATTATATAGGTGGTATTGAATATCGAAAAGAAACTGAGATCAAGATAGAAAGCATCCACCATGCAGAAGGACGAGTAACTTATGATGAAAATGATGAAGCTGTATATGAATATCATCTAAAAGATCATCTTGGAAATGTACGAATTTCATTTGCAGATAAAGATGGAGATGGTTATATTGAGCCATTCAATGTTAATCCAAATGAGCCTAATAATGGTACAGGTGGAGAAGGTGCAACTTGGAATTTGACAGATACAGAGATCTTGCAGGAGAGT
>JBGCFD010000086.1:0-8163 GCA_045106765.1 Saprospiraceae bacterium
GCTCGATGCATTTGAACATCAGAATTATACTTTGGGTGCTTTGGTGAAAAATTTAAAGTTGCCAAGAGATGCAAGTCGACAGCCGATCATTTCGATTTTATTTAATATGGATGCAGAAGGTGCGCCTTTGCAATTTGAAAATCTGGAAGCAGAGATCAAACCGATTCCAAGGAATTATGAAACCTTCGATATGTTTATCAATGTCAAACCGACAAAAAATAATTGTCATTTTGAATTGATTTACAACACCGATTTATTTTTTAAAGAAACGATCCAAAGAAGATTAAAAGAATTTGAAACGCTACTTAAAGGTATTGTAGAAAATCCAAATCAAGCGATTTCGCATTTGCCAATTTTACCTGATTTTGAAAAACAACAATTGCTCGGTGAGTGGAACGCAACGCAAAGTGATTTTCCCAAAAACATTTGCTTGCATGAATTGATTGAAAATCAAGTGGAGCGAACACCTGAAAAAGTAGCGATAGAATTTAAAAGTCAACAATTAAATTATGCCCAACTTAATAAAAGAGTTAATCAGTTAGCGCATTTTTTAATTTCTAAAAATATCCAAAAAGGAGAGTTCGTCGGAATGTTTGTCGAACGCTCATTGGACATGGTGATTGGATTATTAGCCATTATGAAAGTCGGTGGAATTTATGTTCCGCTTGATCCTTCTAATCCAAAAGATCGTCTTCAAGTTATCATTGAAGATGCACAAGCCACGATGATTATTTCTAATCAAAAAATGATTGGAAAACTTCCCAAAACTAATGCAGAAATTACCTTATTAGACAAAATCCAATACGAGTTATCGCAGTCCTCCCAGGAGAATCCAAAACGCGCAATAAGTTCTGAGGATTTTGTCTATGTAATTTATACTTCTGGTTCTTCAGGAAATCCAAAGGGTGTGGTGATTCCACATTATGCTGTAGTCGATCATCATTTTGCGATGATGGAACGAATTGGTTTTTCAAAAGATGAAGCGATTTTTAGTGTTGCAACAGTTTCATTTGATCCATCGGTGCAAGATTATTTTTTACCACTAATGATTGGAGCTAAAGTAATTGTGGCAGAACAAGAAGCAGTTTCTGATGGGTTTTTATTGAAGCAGAGATTGGAAGAATCGAAAGCAACTTTGTTGCAAGCGACACCTGCAACTTGGCGGATGTTGAATATTGCAGGCTGGAAAGGTCATCCGAATTTTACGGTTTTGACAGGTGGGGAAGGGTTGACAAGTGAGCTTGCAAATACATTGTTAGAAAAATGTAAAGTAGTCTGGAATATTTATGGCCCGACAGAAACGACTATTTGGTCAACGGCTAAAAAAATTGAAAAAAATCGAGATTATGGAGAAAATGAAACAGCATACGAACCAGTTGGACGACCAATAAATAATGTACAAATATATTTGTTGGATGAATTTTTACAACCTGTTCCAATTGGCGCAGCAGGAGAAGTTTTTATTGGTGGAGTAGGAGTTTCGCCAGGTGGATATTTTAAAAGAGAAGAGTTGACAGAAGAGAAGTTTATTGATTTACCTGGACATCTAGAGTTATCGAATACCTTAAAGGTATCCGATAACTATCAGTCTCTCAAAATTTATCGAACAGGAGACATCGCAAGATATTTATCTAATGGTGATTTAGAATATCTACGTCGAGCAGACGGACAAGTGAAAATTCGAGGCTTCCGAATTGAGTTAGGAGAAATTGAGTCTGCGATTTCTCAAATTGATGGAGTAGCAGAAAATGTGATCGTTGTTCGAGAAGATCAAAAAGATAATAAAGTACTCGTTGCATATGTAGTAATGAAAAACGGGAAGCAAATTGATGGTAGTTTTTTCAAAAAATCATTGAAAAATAAATTGCCAGATTATATGGTTCCAACTGCTTTTGTTGGAATGAAAGATTTCCCTTTGACTGCCACATTGAAAATAGATCGCAAGAAATTGCCTGCACCCGATTTGTCAAGGAATGAATTGGAAACAGGTTTTGTAGCACCTCGAACTGAGATGGAAAAAACGTTGGCGAAGATTTGGACAGGAACAATTGGCGTTCAAAATATCGGAATCAATGACAACTTTTTTGAACTCGGAGGACACTCTTTGATTGCAGTTGGAATGATGGCGAGAATTGAAAAAGCCACAGGCAAAAGTTTGCCGCTTTCAGTTTTGTTAGAAAATGCAACGATCAAAAGTTTGGCGAGTTTGATGGAAGATGATGAAAAAGTAGAGAAGACATGGAACTCTTTGATCCCTGTAAAATCGACGGGAAGTAAACCACCAATTTACATTGTTCATGGAGCAGGATTGCACGTGATGTTATTTAATGTGCTGGGAAATTTTATGGATAAAGAGCAGCCTGTTTTTGCATTACAAGCCAAAGGTTTGAATGGAGAATCTGAACCGCTGGATCGTATGGAAGATATCGCAGCGCATTATGTTGCCGAAATTTTAAAGCATAATCCATGTGGACCATATGCTGTAGCGGGTTATTCTTTTGGAGGTTTGATTGCATTCGAGATGGCAAAACAACTTAAAGCTCAAGGGAAAGAAATTGCGCTGTTGGGAATGTTCGATACCATCGTTCAACCCTACATTACGAAGAATATGGATACTCGAAATTTCACTCAAAAATTTGGAGATCGATTTAAAAAAACGACTTGGGACATTGGGAATTTTATTAAAAACCCTGGACCAAATTATGAGTATCGAGCTTATAATTTGAAAAAAAGGATCGAACGCTGGAAGTATAAAAAGAATGAAAATAAGCAAGCCCAAAACGAAGAAGTTGATGCGCTTGGAAAAGTGGATAGAGCAAATGGCAAGGCTTACGAAAATTATAAAATCACTTCTTATGATGGAGATATTCATTTGTTCCGAGCAAAAGAAAAAAGATTCTATTTGAAGGATTTTGAATTTTTAGGTTGGGGGCCTTATGCGAATAAAATAATTGTGAATGAAGTTGGCGGAGATCATATTAAATTATTTGATGGGAAAGATGGAGAGGACTTCGCGAAGATTTTGCAACGATGTTTAGATGAACAATTTGGGGAAGATTCGAAAATATTCAAATTAAGAACAGCTTGATTTTTCACCACATAGGCACATAGAAAATATAAGGTTCAAACTATAAAAGAAAACTGTGTTTTCTATGTGCCTATGTGGTAAAAATAAAAAACTACTAGATCTAATTTATCGAAATAATAAACAAAAACAATTAGCAAAATTTTTAAAAAAGAACCTATGTTTAATTTTACAATTAGAAAAATGACTTTGAATTTTATCTGTTCATTTTTTCTATTCTTTATTATTGCAACAAGTTTTGCACAACCAACAGGATTTATCGATCAAGAATATGTTGGTGGATTTGAGCAAGCAGTCGGAGTTACTTTTGATGCCAATGGTCGAATGTATGTTTGGGAAAAACAAGGAAAAATTTGGATTGTCGAAAATGGAGTGAAGTCTTCCACACCACTTTTGGACATTAGCGAAGAAGTTGGAAATTGGCGAGATTTCGGAATGTTGGGTGTAGCACTTGACCCTGATTTTTTATCCAACGGAAATATTTATTTGCTTTACATTGTTGATCGACATCATTTGATGAATTTTGGGACAAGCAACTATGATGCAAATACAGATGAATATTTCGATGCAACAATTGGGCGAATTACTCGCTACACGGCAGAAGCTTCAACCAATTATACGACAGTAGATTATTCAAGTCGTCAAATTTTGTTGGGAACAAATGCCTCAAATGGTTTTCCAAATACTCATCAATCTCATGGAACAGGACATTTGGTTTTTGGAACGGATGGAACATTGATGGCAAGTTTGGGAGATGGAGCAAGTTATAGTTCGGTAGATCAAGGTTCTGCTTCAGAGACATATTATCAGCAAGCAATTACAGATGGAATTATTTCTTCTGCACATAATGTTGGAGCTTACCGATCTCAAATTTTAAATAATTATGCAGGGAAAATTTTGCGAATTGATCCACAAACTGGAGCAGGAATTCCAAGTAATCCATATTATCAAACGAGTAATCCAAATTCGAGAAGATCAAAAGTTTGGGCGAGAGGTTTACGTAATCCGTGTCGATTCACTTTGAAGCCTGAAACAGGAAGCCATGATCCAGCAGATGGGAATCCAGGAGTTTTTTATCTAGGTGACGTAGGTTGGGGATCACGAGAAGAATTGAATGTAGTTGATGGTCCAGCATTAAATTTTGGTTGGCCAAAATATGAAGGGATGACTACTCAGCCTGGATATAATAATACCACTTATGAACCTTCGACACATGAGTTAGCAAAGATAGATTGGCGAGGAGGAATTGGTCGTGGAAATATTAATGGAACAATTTATAATATTGGTTCTGCTCAATTGCCAGGAGATAATGTTTCTGGAAATTGTTCGATGGGAGGAACTTGGTATGATGGAACAGATTTTCCAGTAGAATATCAAAATACATATTTCCATGCTGATTATGGTGGAGATTGGATTATGAATTTTAGATTCGATGCCAATGATAATCCGACAGAAACAAAGAGTTTTAAAACAGGAGCCAACTCAATTGTTTTTGTTGCGGCAAGTCAATTTACAGATGGAATTTTTTATATCGCAGGCGCACAAGGAAATTCAAATCCAGTTGCCAATGCAGTTCGTCAAATTACTTATACTGGGAATAATAATTTATTGCCAGTTGCTAATCTAAGTGCGAATGTAAATTACGGAGCAAGTCCATTGACAGTAGAATTAAAAGGAAGTCAATCTTTTGATCCAGATGGTGATGCGTTGACTTACACTTGGGATTTTGGAGATCGGAATACGAGTAATAGTATCAATCCAATTCATGAATTTACAAGTGCGAATTCCAACCCGACTTCGTTTACGGTTACATTAACCGTTTCGGACGGAACATTGTCAGATCAAAAAACGATAGAGGTTTCTCTAAATAATACGCCTCCAAATATCGTATCAACAAGTATTGATAATACCAATACTTTTAATGCTAGTAATGGAGCAACTATTAATTTGAATGCTGTAGTCAATGACACAGAACATTCTAATTCTTCTTTGACTTACCAATGGTTTACAGAGTTACATCACAATAATCACTTCCATCAAGAAGCACCAAATAACAATGCTTCTACAACTACAGAACTTTCGGCAATTGGATGTGATGGTGCAACTTATTTTTATCGAGTAAAATTAATAGTAACTGATCCAGCTGGTCTGTTTTCTATTTTTGAAAAAGATATTTATCCAAATTGTAGTGGAACTAATCAAACGATTTCTTTTAATTCTGTTTCAGATAAATTGACAACAGATGCAGATTTTGACTTGACTGCAACGACAAATTCTGGGTTGCCAATTATTTTTCATGTTATTGAAGGACCAGCGACAGTTTCTGGAAATACAATTTCATTGACAGGCGAGCCAGGCGAAGTTTGGTTGCGAGCGATACAAAGTGGTAATGGAACTTACGCGCCAGCACAAGCGCAGGAACAATTTTTTCAAGTAAATATTTTAAGTGGAGATTGTCCAGGTTTGGGATCGATCAGCCGAGAAGTTTGGACTGGGGTAGCAGGAACTGCGGTGGCAGATATTCCATTAACGACGACTCCTAATATTGAAGATGAAATGTACATCTTTGAGGCACCAACTAATATTTTAGAAAATTACGGAACTCGATTGCGAGGATATTTATGTCCTGCAGTTTCGGGAAATTATACTTTTTGGATTGCGAGTGATGACAATGGAGAGTTATGGTTGAGTACAGATGATACAGAAGCGAATAAGGTTTTAATTGCAAATGTACCAGTATGGTCTGCTTCGAGAGAATGGACAAAATTTCCAGAACAACAATCGACGACCATTGCATTAGTGGCTGGTCAAAGATATTATGTGGAAGCTTTGATGAAAGAACAAGGAGGTGGAGATAACCTTGCCGTTGGTTGGCGGTTGCCTGATAATACTTTGGAACGACCAATCCCACAACAATATATTTTGCCTTGGGATGGAGGAGTTCAACCAGTTTCTTTTGTCAATTTTACAGATCAAACTTCGTTGTTGTCCAATACTGATGTTCATAGTGGAGTGGCTATTGGAATTGCAGATATGAATGGTGATAATAAAGATGATATTGTTCGATTGGACAATGCAAAGATTTTAAATATTGAATATCAAAATGCTCCCAATGCTGCTTTTACTAATAATAATATCGGAAGTGTAAGTTCATCTAACCAATGGAGTTTGTGTATTGGGGATGCTGATGAAAATGGTTACAACGATGTTCTCACAGGTGGAGCATACGATAATATTAAATTATTCAAAGCGAATGGAACGGGTAGTGATTACAATGGATCGACTTTGCCGAGTTCCAATATTTTTATCCAAGGTTCTAATTTTGCAGACATCAATAATGATGGCGCTCTTGATATCTTTGCTTGCCATGATGATGCAGAATCGAGGAAATGGGAAAATGATGGAAACGGAAATTTTACTTTGAATAATAATTTAATTCCAACGATTACAAATCCATCAAGTGACAATTCTGGAAACTATGCGAGTATCTGGACGGACTATGATAATGATGGAGATTTAGATTTATACATTTCAAAATGTAGAGGTGGAGTTAACGATCCAACTGATCCAAGACGAATTAATCAATTATTTCAAAATGATGGTAACAATACATTTACGGAAGTAGCAGAAGCTGCTGGTTTGAAAATTGGAGACCAAACTTGGAGTACAGATTTCGCGGATATCGATAACGATGGGGATATGGATGCCTTTTTACTGAATCATTATACGCCAAGTTTATTATTGATAAATAATGGGAATGGAACTTTCTCAGATGTAACCACAGGAAGTGGATTAGATCAAAATATGGACTTGTTCGGAATCCAAGGAATCTTTAGAGATTTTGATAATGATGGTTTTGTAGATTTAGTCGTGACAGGAACTCAGCATCGAATGTTTAAAAATGATGGAGACGGAACGTTCTCAGAAATTGCTAATCCATTTACGTCTAACTGGATGGAATCATTAGCAATTGGAGATTTAAATAGTGATGGGTTTTTAGATATTTATGCAGGTTATGCAAATCTATTTACTACGCCAAGTACGATCGACGATCAACTTTTTATGAATCAAGGAAATTCTAATAATTGGATTCAAATTGATTTAGAAGGAACAGTTAGTAACCTCAACGGAATCGGAGCAAGAGTAGAGTTACATGGAAGTTGGGGCGTACAAATTCGAGAAGTTCGATCAGGTGAGGGTTATGGAATTCATAATTCATTCCTCCAACATTTTGGAATCGGAGATGCTTCGCAAATTTCAAAAGTAGTCGTCAATTGGCCTTCAGGAATTGTCAACGAAATTTTAAATCCTTCTTCTAATCAAGTTCTTACGATCATCGAAGAAGCACCACAAACAGGTTGTACTTCTACTTCAAATTTAGCTTTAGGAAAACCAACTTCACAATCAGGAACCCAACTTGGAGCAGAAGCATCAAGAGCAGTTGATGGAGATACCAATGGAAATTTCTGGGGAGGAAATTCAGTAACCTTGACTAATTGGACAAGCAACTCATGGTGGGAAATTGATTTACAAAATCAATCTCAAATTGACGAGATTAACCTTTGGAACAGAACTGATTGTTGTGAAAATTTATTTTCAGATTTTTACATTTTCGTTTCTCCAGCACCATTTACTTCTACGGATTTAAATACAACTTTAAATCAGTCAGGAGTAATTAGTTATTTGATTTCAGGAAGTGCAGGCTTGCCAACCAATCAAGCAATTAATGCTTCAGGTAGATATATTAGAGTTCAACTTACAGGAACTGCTTACCTAGCTATTGCAGAGGTTGAAGTAATAGGATGTATTGATAACGGTGGAACTCCACTTGATCAAACAATTGCATTCGATGCTATTCCTGACAAATTAACGATCGATGCGCCATTCGCTATTTCTGCAACAGCAACTTCTGGTTTGCCAGTAAGTTTTACTATCGTCTCAGGACCAGCGACTATTTCTAACAATACAATTACATTAGATGGAACTGAAGGGACAGTAGTTGTGAGAGCAAGTCAAGCAGGGAATACTCAGTTCAATCCAGCACAAGATGTAGATCAAAGTTTTGAAGTAACTGAACC
>JBGCFD010000087.1:0-43051 GCA_045106765.1 Saprospiraceae bacterium
GCAAATATTGGTATTGAAAACCAACAATTTAATTCAACATTTATTTCTTCGAATGAAGTATATAACATGACTTTAGGCTATTGGCAATATTTGACAGCAACCAAAACTTTAGAAATTTATAATGAAAATGAAGCGAGAGTAAACAAGGTATTAGAGATTACGAATGAATTGGTAAAGGCTGAAAAAAAACCAATGGGTGACTTACTCCAAATTCAAGCTGATCTGAAAGATAAGGAACGATTAACAATTCTTGCAGAGCAAGGAGTATTTAGTGCTCGTCAAAATTTAGGAAGAGAAATTGGATTTTCAACTGTAGAAAGTGAAGGGATTGGGATCCCTGAAAATGATTTTCCTGATATTGATAAAATAGAAGAAAACCTAAGTTTACAAGATTTTTTAGATATCGCATATAGAAATCGTGCTGATCTAAAAGCTATTAATAAATCATTAGAAGCCTTAGGAGTTTATTTAGATGTAGCTAATAATAACCTTAAGCCTCAATTAGATTTAACAGGAATAGTTAGCTATGGAGGTCAAGATATAGGTAATGGGGTGGATCGTTTTTTTACAGCTATTGGACAACAACAGGGGCGAAATTATCAAGTAGGAGTTGGGTTGAAATACCTTTTCCCAATTCAAAATAATTCAGCTGAAGCTAATCAACTCAACAACCAATTACAATATAACGATCAAGAGATTTTGCTCAAGAATCAGATTAGAAATATCGAACTTAATGTGAGTATTGCTTTTAATAATTTTTTGAATAGTATCGAGGCTGTAAAAAAATCTGAACAAGCTTTGATCTATTATGAGGAGGTTTTTAAAAATGAACAATTCAAATTTCAGAATGGATTAACCACGATACTCAACCTTATCCTTTTTCAAGAAAGATTAACATTCGCTCATTTGGACTATATCCAAAACCAACAACAATTTGCAATTGCTATCAGCAATTTGCGCTATGAAACAGGTACTATTTTCTCAGAAAAGTTAAATGGAAATACAATCAATCTTGATCTATTTTATACGCTTCCTAGAAAATAATTTATAACTAATCACTTAAAACTTAAAGATATGTCAGCTCCTGGATTTTTTAGAAAATCAGCTCTAGAAAAACTTACTACCCCTGAGAAATTAGATCAATTAATTAAAATCACTAGTCCAAGAGCTTGGATTGCTTTGGTAACTATTGCACTAGTTATTACTACAGCAATAAGTTGGGGTTTTATGGGGCGAGTAAAAACCAAAATTAATACAACCGGTGTTCTTTTAGGAGGAGAAGTATACGATATTGTTTCTACTTCTCAAGGACAGTTAGTTGATCTTAGTATAGCTGTTGGGGATGTAGTCAAAGAAGGAGATGTTATAGCTTTAATTAATCAGCCTGAGATTGAGCAACAAATAGAAGAAGCAAAAGCTTCTTTGACTGAAAGGCAATTTGAATTACAACAACTTATGGCTTTTGGATCAAAGGATACAGAGATTCAAGATGAATTAATTAATCAGCAGAGAACAAGTGTAGAGCAACAAATTCAAGCTGCAGAAAAAAATATTGTTTTTTTGAAACAACAATTAGAAATAGATAAAGAATTATTTGCAAAGGGACTTACGACTAAACCGCAGGTAATCAGTAGCGAACAACGATTAGAGAATTCGGAAAATCAAATCGTTGATTTGAAAGCCCAATTAGTTCAATTGTCTTCTCAAGAACTCAATTCAGGATTTAATCTTGAACAAAAAACGACCCTGATAAAACAACGTATATCTCAAGAGGAAAGACGTGTAAATCAATTAAAAGAACAATATCAAATAAAAAGAGAAATCAGAAGTCCTCATAGTGGAGAAGTCGTAGAAGTACTTAGTAATTCAGGAGTTGTTGTTGGAGCAGGCACACCTCTTTTTAAGATGAAAAATGAATTGCTTATATCAGATTCAGGCAAAATAAGAGGAGTTCTTTATGTCCCTTCTTACGATGGTAAAAAAATAAAAGTAGGGATGGAAGCCTTAGTAGTTCCAGCTACAGTAAAACCACAGGAACATGGTTACATGAAAGCGAAAGTAACTTATGTTTCAGAGTTTCCAGTTACGGAACAAGGGATGATGACTTCTATGAAAAATGATCAATTGGTTCAAGGTATATTGAGAATGGGAGCACCATTTGAAGTAGTAGTGGAATTTGAACCTAATGCAGAATCTTTTAGTGGATATGAATGGACTTCAGCTGATGGACCTGAGGTTTTAATTAATGCAGGAACTTCATGTATGGGAAAGATTACAGTAAAAGAAGAGCCACCGATTACAATGGTTATTCCAGCACTAAAGAATTTTTTTGATTTGTATTGATCTCTAACCTTAAATACTCAAAAGTGATGCTGAACTTCAAAAAAAGAAAAAAAGAAAAAAAACAAGCTGCTTATTTTAGAGTAAAAACACCTACTGTTTTGCAGATGGAAGGGGTAGAATGTGGTGCAGCAGCTTTATCAATTATAATGAGTTACTACGGTCGAAAAGTGCCGTTGGAAAAATTAAGAGTAGCGTGTGGTGTATCAAGAGATGGGTTGAAAGCTACCAATATCATGATGGCTGCAAGATCTTATGGGTTGACGACCAAAGGTTATGCTAAGTCTATTCCAAATTTGAAAAAAATGAAAATGCCAGTAATTATATTCTGGAATTTTAATCATTTTTTAGTGTTGGAGGGGTTTTCAAAAGATAAGGTTTTCTTGAGTGATCCTGCTCAAGGAAGGTATCATGTAACTCATCAAGAGTTTGATGATTCTTATACAGGAGTAGTAATTCAAATGACTCCTAATGAGGACTTTGTAAAAGCTAATGAAAAAACAGGAATGCTTCCTTCATTAGCAAAACGAGTTTCTAATTCTAAACTAAGTTTAGCTTTTATAATTTTAGCGAGTTTGTTTTTAGTAATTCCTGGATTAATTATTCCATCTTTTACTCAAATATTTGTTGACCAATTTTTAATTAATAATAGAGCAAGTTTTGTGATGCCATTAGTTTTGGTCATGGGAGGAGTTTTAGTAATTCATTCTCTTTTGATTTATATTCAACAATATTATCTGCTTCGCTTGGAGACTAAATTAGCCCTTACAACTTCTAGTAAATTTCTCTGGCATGTTCTTCATTTGCCATCTCAATTCTTTACCCAAAGATATAGTGGAGATATAAGTAACCGTGTTAGTCTTAATGATAAGGTTGCTCGTTTGTTAAGTGGTGAATTGGCTAATACAGCATTGAATGTAGTTGTTGTGCTTTTTTATGTTTTAATCATGTTCAGTTATGATGTAGTATTAACAACAATTGGAATTGTTGTAGCTGCATTAAATGTTATTGCTCTTCAAGTTGTTTCGAAAGCTAGAAAAGATCTGAATAGAAGATTAACTAATGAAAGTGGGAAGTTGATGGGAAATACTATGTCAGGTATTAGTATGATCGAAACGCTCAAGTCTAGTGGAAGGGAAGGAGACTTTTTTACTTCATGGTCAGGTTATTTAGCTAAGGTAATGAATGCTCAACAGGAGTTGGGATGGCTATCACTTCGCTTGAATATTATTCCTCCATTATTGATGTCAATCAATACTACAATAATTATTGGAGTAGGAGCTTTGCGGGTAATGGATGGAGATATGACCTTGGGTATGCTAATCGCTTTTTTGTATTTGATGAATAATTTTATTAGACCTGTTAATCAGTTGGTTTCCGTTGGAAGTTTATTACAAGAGACCCAAGGTGATATGGATAGAATTGATGATGTGTTGAATTATGAAATTTCTCCGGAGTTTTCTAGAAAAAAAGAACCAACTGCTGACGGGATAGAAGCGAAAAAACTTATTGGCTCTTTGGAATTGAAAAATGTCAACTTCGGATACACGAAGACGATGCCCGCTTTGATTGAAGACTTTAGTATAAAGTTAGAACCAGGAAGTAGAGTCGCATTAGTAGGAGGATCAGGTAGTGGGAAATCAACTGTGGCTCGATTAGTTTCTGGATTATATGAACCATGGGAAGGAGAAATTTTATTTGATGGAAAAACGAGAAGTGAAATTCCTCGACATGCAATAAATTCCTCTATGGCTGTTATTGACCAAGACATTATGATGTTCCAAGGTTCAATTAAAGAAAACATTTCTTTTTGGGATAAGACAATGTCAGAGCATAATGTCATTCAAGCATCTAAAGATGCAATGATACACGATGCCATTTCTGCTCGAGTAGGATCATACGAAAGTATGGTTGCTGAAAAAGGAACAAACTTTAGTGGAGGGCAACGACAGAGAATGGAAATAGCTAGATCTCTTGCTTTAAATCCATCTATACTAATTATGGATGAGGCAACAAGTGCTCTTGATCCTAAGTCTGAAAAAATAGTCATGGACAATATTAGAAAGAGAGGTTGCACGTGTCTGATTGTAGCACATAGACTAAGTACTATTCGAGATTGTGATGAAATTATTGTGATGAAATTTGGAAAAATAGTAGAGCGAGGAACTCATGAAGAATTATTAGCTAGAGAAGGCCTTTATTCAGAATTAATCAGCTCCAAATAAAAAAATAGCCATGGAAAATAGACCAACAGTTTTAGCACTAGGAGCCAATAAACCTTTCTTCCTTGATCGGAATGATCACTTTTGGGTGGTTGCTTCTGGAGAGGTTGATTTGTATTATGTCAAAAGAACTCCTGAAAATAAATTAGAAAGTTCTAGGAATTATCTTTATACAGCCAAAAAGGGAGAAATTCTTTTTAGCCTCAAAACAGGAACTACATTTAATGAATTTTCCCTTATAGCAGTAAGTCCAAATAGTAAACTAATAGAGGTACACAAATCCTATATTGGTAGCCTAAATAAGACTCAGTTAACTACCAAAATTGAAAAATGGGTGTCAGCCCTTTCTACTTTTGTTCATCAGGAAAATAGACCTAAAGTTTACCATGATTTAGATAAAGTTGGAATTGTAACCTTGGGTAAAAATGAAATTGCTTATCCTTCTAAAGGTCTTTTTTGGGCAAACATTAATGAAGGAAGTATCTCTATTTATGGAGAAAAGGATCTTGTCGAAACGGATACCTATTCAAAAAAAATCTTACTTCCTGTAACTAAAGAATTATGGATAAGATCTCAAGATGATAAAACAGAAGTTGAATTATTTGAAACTGCCACTATTTTAAATGATGACATCACATTGATGATATCTATTCATCATTTGCAGGATTATTTTTTCAATGAACTGAAAGAAAAATTTTATTCTAAAATTGAAAAAGAAGAGGATATCATTTCCCAAAAAACTAACTCTGATAAAAAAGCTATTCAAGATAGTTTATCAGGTTTGAAGTCTATCATATTTTCAAAAAACGAACAACAAGTTTTTTCAAATATTAATTCTACAAATCATTTATTAGCTGCTTGTCAATTAGTTGGAAGGTCAGTTGGGTTTAAATTCGTAGAACCAAAATTTATCAGAGATTATGAACATAATCTAACGGGACAGTTGGATGCGATAGCTCAAGTTTCGAATGTAAGAACACGAAAAGTTATATTAAGAGGAAGATGGTGGGAAGAAGAAAATGGGAGTTTATTAGCCTTTACAAGAGATGATAAAAAACCAGTTGCATTAATTCAGGAGTCAAGTGGATCATATTTTATTCAAAGACCTGAAAATAAAACAAAAGAAAAAGTTACTGATATAATTGCTAAAAATTTAGAACCTATATCTTATATGTTTTTGTATGCTTTTGATGAGCAAATGACTTCAATTAGTAAGATTGGTAAATTTGCAATTAAAGGGCTGAAAGTAGATGCCGTCTATATAATGTTAGCCGCATTAGTAGGTAGTTTAATTGGGTTATTGGTACCAATTTTTTCAGGAATTTTATTTGATGATGTTATTCCTCAAGCTGATCGAGGCTTTCTTCTAGAGGTAGTTGGAATTATGTTAATAATAGGATTAGTTAAGGCTCTTTTGAATTTAACTAAAGGTATTTTATTGTTACGTGTTGAAACTAAATCTAATATTTCTATTCAGGCAGGATTAATTGATCACCTTCTAAGATTGCCAGTCACTTTCTACCGAAAATATACTGCTGGAGATTTGACATTAAGAGCTTTAGGAATTAACTCCATTCGGAGGATATTATCAAATACTATCTTGACAGCTGTCTTGAGTGGAGCATTTTCAATTGTAAATTTAATGCTATTATTCTACTACGATTCAAGTTTAGCTTGGATCGGAATTGGGCTTGCTATTGTAGCAATCGTGGTTGTGAGTAGTTTGGGATTTTTGAAGTTAAAATATGATAGACGAATTTCAGATGAGCAAGGAAGTATGCAAGGATTTTTATTTGAGTTTTTATCAGGTATAAATAAAGTTCGTGTGAGTGGTGCTGAGAATAGAATTTTTTCTTTATGGGCAAATAAATTTAGTGATTACAAAACACTTGGATTTAAATCTGGGAACTATCAAAATTTTGTAGAAGTATTTAATGCTTCTTATCCATTATTGACGAGTATCTTCTTTTTTAGTTTCATTTATATCACTTTAATGAATGCCGGTTCAACGGGAAATGGATTAATATCTGTCGGTATTTTTATGGCTTTTATTTCAGCCTTTAATCAATTTTTAGGTGATTGCTTAAATATGAGTATGAGTCTCATTTCTTCTCTTAATATAATTCCACTCTATGAAAGACTAAAACCAATTTTGGAAGAAAAACCAGAGTCTGCCGTAGAAAGTCTTGACCCAGGAGAACTTAGCGGGGAACTTGAGTTTAACTCTGTTTCCTTCCGATATGAAGAAGATCAGCCACTCGTATTAAAAGATGTTTCTTTTAAAATAAAACAAGGAGAAATGGTTGCCTTTGTTGGTCCATCTGGTTCAGGTAAGTCAACTGTATTGAGATTATTATTAGGTTTTGAAGAGGCAGAACTTGGAACAGTTTATTACGATGGTCAAGCTTTTGATTCTTTGAATAAAGATTTAGTGCGACGTCAAGTTGGGGTGGTACTACAAAATGGATCTTTAATGTCAGGAAGTATTTATCAGAATATTGTTGGAAGTTCAGAACTGACTTTGGAGGACGCAGAAGAGGCCGCAAATCTTGCTGGACTTGAAGAAGATATCAAACAAATGCCAATGGGAATGCACACAGTAATTAGTGAAGGTGCAAGTACTTTTTCAGGTGGACAACGTCAACGGTTAATGATTGCTAGGTCAATTGTACACAAACCGAGAATGCTTTATATGGATGAAGCGACTAGTGCTCTTGATAATCGAACTCAAAATATTGTCTCTGAAAGTTTGGAAAAATTACAAGCTACACGAATAATTATTGCCCACAGATTGAGTACTATTATAAACGCAGATAGAATTTTTGTCATGGACAAAGGACAGATCGTCGAATCAGGAACTTATGATGAATTAATGGAAAATGATGGATTATTTTCTCTCTTAGCAAAAAGACAAATCGCATGATATACACTTCTTCAAGGTACAATCTTCTTCAATCGTTTACAAGTGAAGTAGATTTACTTGAAGAACTGTTTTTTTATACGCAAAATAATTTTTTTCAAAATAAATCTCCATTTAGATTTAAAAAATTAAAAGATGAACCTCAAGTAGCTTATTGGGAAAGGTATATTGAAGAGTCAAAAAATCATGGAGTTTATCAGACGCTCAAAAAATATCTTGTCCAATTTCAATTCCCAATTAAAGAGAATATCAGTCAAACTGATGATTATAAAAAAGCTACTCTAAAAGGAAATTCTACAGCATTTATACAAGATGCAACTGGTTTATTCTTGACAGAACCAGATAAGTTAAGACTTTTTTTACACCCTTCATTAGCTGGAAAAATACCAGTAATTATTGCCAATAATCGATTTGATTTTCAAGCTATAGTTAGAGCTTTAACTTATAGGAATGAACCAAAGCCAATGCCTTCATCAATGGGAGCTGCAATGATTCAAGGTCTTAATAATTGGGATAGATTGCGGAAGGAAACACAGACTTCATCTTTCCAATCTGTTGTTGCTAATAGAGCATTGTACCAAGATCGAATAATAATATTAAGTCGAATTCCATATAGTAATGTAGGAGCAGAAGATATGAATTTAGAGCAGGAGGATTGGTTAGATAGATCTTTAAACATTCGTTTGGAGCATGAATGTGCACACTATTTTACGCTACGCCAATTTGGTAAAATGTCTAATAATATGCACGATGAAATCATTGCTGATTTCATGGGCATTTGTTCAGTCTTACCTGAATTTAGTGCAAAGTGGTTTTTAAAATTTATAGGACTTGGAGATTATCCTAGATTCAAGAAATCGGGACGAATGAAAAATTATTTAGGTGATCCTCCTCTTTCGGATGCTGCATTTAAAATATTACAAACTATTGTCAAGCAAGCTGCTGATAATATTGAAAGATTTGATAAAAATATAGGGCAATCAATTAATGGCAAGGATCGTAAATTCAAGCTAGTTGCTTTATGCTTATTTAATTTAACAGAGTTGGCTTCTGAAGATGGTGTTAAACTGCTTTCTGAGGCCTATTATAATTTACAAGAGAACGTATGAGAAAAGAGATGTTTAGTGAAATTAATAGAGTTTTAATTAATATTTCTAGTGCCTTAAATGTGGAGAGAAGTACAGTTCTACTTATTAATGAAGAGAAAGGAACACTTGATAGCTTGATTTCCCAAGGCATTCGAAATAATCTTATCTCCATGCCGCAGGATTGTGGTATTGCTGGACTTGTCGCAAGCACAGGTAAAGCTCAAATTGTTAATGAAGTATCTAAGCGAGAAGAATTCAATCCATACTATGATAGTATTACTGGTTTCAAAACAATAAAAATTTTATGTACGCCAATTTTTACAGATAGCAATCAAGTTATTGGAGTCATTCAGTCTTTGAATAAGATCAATGGATTATTCGATAAAAGAGATTTAGAAATCCTTCAAAGCTTTGCAAGTGTAATTTCCTTAGCCATCAAAAATGCAAATTTGTACGCTTCGGCTGAGGCAATCAAAAACGATATTTCAACTTTATTAAAAGTTTCTTCTTCTATCAATTCAGAACTAGATTTGACCAATTTGATTAAATTAATTATTCAAAAGGCTTCCGAAATCACTCAATCAGATCGAAGTAGTTTTTTTTTATTAAATGAAGAGGAAGGTTTTTTATGGACTAAATATGCAGAAGGTTTAGGAACAAAAATTATTAGAACGAAAAAAGGATTAGCTAGTTTGGTGGCTAAAACTAAAAGACCATTAATCGAAAATAATCCTTACTCCAATCCTCATTTTGACAAAACCATAGATGTTAAATTGGGATACCAGACAAAATCTATAGTGAGTATTCCTGTTTTTAATGGCTCTAATAAATTGTTAGGAGTCATTCAATCTATCAACAAAAAAAAAGGAGTATTTACCAATAAAGATTTATTTATTCTAAATGGATTCGCTTCTCAAATAAGTATTGCAGTTCAGAATTCTACTTTATTTGAAGAAATAAACGAAATCAAAAACTACTTGAATATACTTTTTGAAAATCTCGATAATGGAATCTTGACGATTGATAAAAATGGAATTATTAAAACAGTCAATAAACGATTTTGTGAAATTATCGGAACTAATCAAAACAGACTAGTTGGAAAATACTATAAAAATTTAGACCATAAATATTTTTCTTTTTTGGAGTATAGCGATTATACTTTTAGGTCTGGAGAAAAGTTCGAAAAGCAAAATGTGGAGAGTTTAGATTTGAATAACCAAAAACTGGTTTTCAATTTTAACTCGCTTCCGATGCATAACAAAAGAGGAAAAAAATTGGGAGTCATTAATGTAATTCAAGATATAACATATGAAGAAAGAGTACGGGAAAACCTGAATCGATATCTTCCTCAACATGTAATCAATGAGATTATTAGCAAGGATGATTTATCAGTTTTTAATGGAAAATATAGAACATGTACCATTCTATTTAGCGACATCAGAAATTTTACTTCATTGGCTGAGGAATTGGAAGCCATCGATGTAGTGAACTTTCTCAATAATTATTTTGACACGATGGTCGACTCTGTAATAAAAAACAATGGCGTTCTGGACAAACTAATTGGAGATGCAGTCATGGCAACTTTTGGTATTCCTTATCAAAATAAAAATGATGCAAGCAACTCTGCGAACACAGCAATGGAAATGATTCAAAATTTAGAATATTTAAATAACGTTCAAAATTTTCATTCCAAAATTAATATCGGAATTGGTATCGCAACAGGTGATGTCATTTCTGGGAATATCGGATCAAAGAAAAGATTTGAATATACGGTTATAGGTGACTCCGTTAATTTGGCCTCAAGACTAGAAAGTCTAACAAAATTTTATGGCACAAATATTCTTATTTGTGAAAATACTTTTAAAAAAATTGAGACCACATTTATTTGTCGAGAAATTGATACTATAAAAGTGAAAGGAAAACAAAAACCTGTTTCTATTTATACAATTGAAAAGAAAATAACAGATACACTTTCTAAAGAAGAAGAATTGTTTTTAAAATTCTATTCAGAAGGATTAAATTTTTATCGAAAACAAAAATTTAATGAAGCCATTAAATCTTTTAATCAAGTGCTATTATTTAATTCGAATGATAAACCCGTTCAAATTTTACTAGCAAGATGTAGAGATTTTATTATTTCTCCTCCCGAGAATGATTGGCGTGGGACATGGGCTTTTTCAAAAAAATAAATTGAAAACTAATTTTTAGATAAACTGCATTAACTATGACAAATTTCACTATTGAAGATTTTCGAAAATCAGAAAAAAAATCAGACTTAATTGCTATTGCAAATAAAAAGGATATTGATCTTAGAAAAACTTTGTCGCGCTTTGAATATGAAGAGACGCTGAGAGCTTTACAAATAGAATTAGTCAACCTGCAACATTGGGTGGCTAAAAATAAAAAACGTGTTGCCATCATTTTTGAAGGTAGAGACGCTGCTGGTAAAGGTGGAGCGATTAAAAGATTTGCTGAACATTTGAGTCCTCGGTCCATGAGAATAGTTGCTCTTTCCAAACCAACTGACGTGGAAAGAGGTCAATGGTATTTCAGAAGATATATTAAAGAAATGCCTAACCCCGGCGAAATGGTGTTCTTTGATAGAAGCTGGTACAATCGAGCAGTAGTGGAACCTGTAATGGAATTTTGTAACCAAAAACAATATCAGCAATTTATGACTCAGGTTCCTGAGTTTGAACAAATGATGAAAGAAGATGGAGTTCAAATAATTAAGTTTTGGTTTTCTATTACAAAATCTGAACAGAAACGAAGATTTAAATCGAGATTAAATGACCCTTTAAAAATTTGGAAGTTCAGTCCCGTTGATGAGAAAGGCCAAAAATTATGGAAAGAATTTTCTCACTACAAAGAGCAGATGTTTTCTAGGACTCATACTCCTTCATGTCCATGGATCATTGTCAAAACAAATGATAAAAGAACAGCTCGATTAGAAACGATACGATACGTCTTATCACAATTTGACTATTCAACTAAAAAGAAAACTAAACCACTTATCGTTACCGATCCTAATGTAATTATTCGGTACCATAGAAATATTGAAAAAATAGGAATCTAATGGAAAACTTAAATTTTAATCAAGAAAAGTTGGCAGTACTTAATTCTAATATAGGCTTAAAGTATCTTTTTTCAGATAAAAATTTTGATTACGATAAAGCAATCAAATTATCTCAATATGAAAAAGATTTAAAGGCTTTGCAAGTTGAATTAGTTCAGTTACAAAATTGGGTTATCAAAAATAAAAAGAAGGTCGTGATTATTTTTGAAGGTAGAGATGCCGCTGGAAAGGGTGGAGCAATTCGGCGAATTACGGGGTCAATAAATCCAAGACACTATCGAACTATTGCTTTGTCAAAACCAACTATTGATGAACAAGGTCAATGGTACTTCCAGCGCTATGTTAATCAATTACCTAAGCCAGGTGAAATGGTTTTTTTTGATCGAAGTTGGTATAACCGAGCCATAGTCGAACCTGTGAATGGGTTTTGTACCACAGAAGCTTATCAAACATTTATAAGACAGGTAAATGATTTTGAAAAAATGATTTTAGAATCTGATACTTACTTAATCAAATTTTATTTTTCAATTACTAAAAAAGAACAAGCAAGAAGATTTAAAGAAATCAAAAAAGATCCTTTGAAAAAATGGAAGATGACTCCTGTTGATAAGAAAGCACAAAAACTTTGGAATGAATACACAAAATATAAAAATCTAATGTTTGCAACTACAGATACAAAAGAATCTCCTTGGATCATAATTGATGCTAATGAAAAAACAACTGCGAGAATTGCAGCGGCAGAGTATATTTTAAAGTCGATTCCATATAAATCAAAAAAATAAATTATCAAAAAATGAGTAAGCGAATAAAAATCCATTGTATAAAATTAGCCTTTTGTTTTGCAGCAAGTTGGTTGAGTATTGGATTTTTAATTGCTCAACCTCAAAATGAATTAGGAACTCCTTTTATCAAAAATTATACTCCTAAGGATTATAGAGGATTTCCTCAAATATTTGGAGTAGCTGAAGATACTAGCGGAATTATTTATTTTACAGGAAATGGAATTACAGAATATGATGGAGAGGTCTGGAGAAAAATTCCAACAATGGGTGCTGTAACTTGGGGCATCGCACTTGGTGAAGATGGGAAGGTTTATGTTGGCGGGACTGATGACCTAGGTTATCTTGAAGCAGATTCTTTAGGACAGCAACAATTTATCTCATTGAAATATTTAGTTCCAAAAGAGCACGAAGGTTTTGGACAACTTAGGCAAGTTGTTGTTGTCGGAGAAGATATTTATTTTGCTTCTAGGAGCGGTTACTTAATCAAATATGATAGTAAAGAAAAGAAGATCCGAATATGGAAGGAAGATTCCTTTTATTCACTACTTGGAAATATTCATGGAGAACTTTATTTAAAAGTTCCAGAAGTTGGATTAAGTAAAATAGTTGGAGAAAAAATGGAATTAATTCCTGGAGGTAACCTTTTTGCAAAAACTCGATTAACTAAAGTTTTACCCTTCCAAAAAAATCAATTGCTTATTTGTACTAGAAATGATGGTTTGTTTGTTAGCAAAAAAGATACCCTTGTTCCTTTTCAGACTGAGGCAAATGATTTAATAAACTCATGGATTTTTGATGCTAAAATACTCCCTGATTCAACTTATATTTTTTCAATAATTTCTCACGGACTAGTCACCTTAGATCAAAAAGGAAAATGGATACACCATTTAAAAAAAGAAGATGGGTTACAAGATGACATGATATTATCTATACATGTTAGTTCTTCAGGGACTTTATGGCTGGGATCTAATACTGGATTAAGTCATCTTGAAATACTATCACCTTTTTCGAATTTTAGTGTGGATGAGAATAATGAACCCTTATTCGTAGAGGACGTAATTCGGTTTGATGATAAATTGTATGTCGCTTCAGGAGGTACCAATGGTTTTTTAGTACTGGACAAAAAAGGGCAGGTCTTTCGTAAATTAAAAAATATTCAGACGAGTCAAGCATTCAGTTTTTCTATTTTTTCTAATCAATTATATGGGACGGGTAGCAAAGGGGTTTATAAAATTAACGAGAAAGAAGCGACTCCTTATTTTCAAGAGAATAAAAAAGGATACTTTATTTTCTCTGAACATCAGAGTAAACTTAAAAAGGATTTTATCTTTCATGGTTTACAAAAGGGGTTAGCTACTTTTTATAAAAAAGACGGTATATGGGTATCGGATGGGAAGTTAAAAGAAGTACCTACAAATGTGGCGATAAAATCTTTTTTGGAAGATGAACCAGGTCAGTTATGGTTAGGTACACAGAATCAAGGGTTGTGGCGAATGGTCTACACTATAGATAATTTTAATAGGGTTACTGTTCAAAAAATAGAATCATATACTGAAGGAGTAGAACAATTGAAATTAAAGAACACAGCTGTTTACTTCATTAAAAGTAAAGCCACATTTACAGGTGGAGGAGGAGTATTTAATTTTGATAAGAGTACAGGGGAATTAGCTATAGACCAACGTTTCCCTTTGCCTGTACCTAATGATAAGATTCAAAAAATGAAACTGGCAGAAGATGCGAAGGGAAATGTATATGTTCATTTTTTATTTTTTGATGGAACTGCTGAGCTAGGTGTTTATCGACCACAGGAAGATGGAAACTATATTTATGATGCAAGTCTTTTTCAGCAATTGCCACAAGAAGAATTATTGAATATTTCTAAAATTTATCCAGAGTTGGACGGAGTAATTTGGATTGTTGGTCAAGATGGAATATTTCGATTTGATGGAATGAAAAAAAATATTCCTGAGGTTTTTCCTATAAAAATTAGGACAGTACATATAGGTGAAGACTCTTTATTATATTCAGGACATGGAGTGTCTGATATGCCTGTTTTGGAATATGTTCAAAATGATATTCGATTTCACTACCTCGCTACTAATCTAAATATCAATGGACAAAATAAGTATCAAACTAAGCTCGAAGGGTTTGATGATACATGGTCTGATTGGAATTCAAAAACGGAAAAAGCATATACCAATGTACCTGAGGGGAAATATGTTTTTAGGGTGCGAGGCAAATCTTCAAGTGGAACTTTAGGTATAGAAGCAAATTATATTTTTAAAATAACTCCTCCATTATGGCGAACTTGGTGGGCTTATTTAGGTTATATTTTTATAGGAGGAAGTATTTTATCTGTGTTTAGTAGATGGCGAAATCGACGACTTCGTCAACAAAGGGAGCACCTTCAACAAACAGTAAAAGAAAGAACTAAAGAAATTGAACAACGAGTAGAAGAACTTTCGGCGATCAATAATTTGCAAGAAGGATTAGTTGCATTGATGGATATCAATGAAATCTATCAATTGGTTGGAAATAAAATTCAATCTTTATTTAAAGCCAATATCGCATACATTGCCATTGCAAATAAAGAAGAAAAGTTAATTCGTTTCCCTTATGGATATGGAGATGATTTTTCAGATATGGAATTAGGCGAAGGATTAACTTCAAAAATCTTAGACACAGGAAACCCAATCCTGATTAATAAAGAAGCAAACAAAGCTCATCAAAAGTTGAAAGTTGAAAAAATAGGAAAACAAGCTGCATCATTTTTAGGTGTTCCTATCCTTTTGGGCAAAGAGGTAATTGGTGTGATGAGTGTGCAAAGTACCACTCAAACCAATCGTTTTGGGAAAACAGATGAAACGCTACTTGGAACAATTGCTTCACAAGTAGGTGTTGCATTATACAATGCAATTTTATTTGAAGAAGCTGAAAAAGCAAGAACTGCTGCTGTAGAAGCTAGTGAAGCTAAAAGTACATTTCTTTCTACAGTAAGTCATGAGTTGCGAACTCCGTTGACTTCTGTTATTGGTTTTGCAAAAATCATTAAGAAAAGATTAGGCGAACGAATTTTACCTTTTGTACAAACTGAAGAGAAGAAAACTCACCGAGCAATAAGACAAGTGAATCAAAATTTGGATGTAGTTATTTCTGAAGGGGAACGATTGACTACGTTGATTAATACCGTTTTGGATTTGGCTAAAATTGAAGCAGGTCGACTGGATTGGAATATGGAATCGACTCCAATTGAAGGAATTATCAAACAGGCAACTGCTGCTACTTCATCTTTGTTTGAGCAAAAATCATTACCGCTTAATTTAGAGATAGAAGAAGAGTTGCCTCTGTTAAATGCAGACAAAGATCGATTGGTTCAAGTGGTCATTAATTTGATTTCTAATGCAGTAAAATTTACTGATGAGGGAGAAGTTAGAATCAAAGCGTATCGGCAAAACGGTTCAATCATAGTTGGTGTAAAAGATTCAGGAATTGGAATTACTAAAGAAGACTTGCCAAAAGTTTTTGAAAAATTTAAACAAGTAGGAGATACGTTAACTGACAAACCTAAAGGAACTGGTTTAGGTTTACCAATTTGTAAAGAAATTATTGAACATCACAAAGGCGATATTTGGGTGGAGAGTGAGTTGGGACATGGAAGTACTTTTATGTTTAGTATTCCATTAAATCAAGAAGAATTAATGGATAAGGAAGATTCCAAAGAACTTACAAAGAAAACATCTAAAGTAAGTATCGTGGAACTATGGAAACCAAGCGATAAAACTGTGCTAGTCGTGGATGATGAACCGAGTATCAGAAGCTTACTTCGCCAAGAAATTTCAGAAGTAGGTTATCAAATCAAGGAAGCTGTCAATGGAAAAGAAGCATTAAAAAGTATTCGTCATGAAAAACCTGACTTGGTTGTTTTGGATGTGATGATGCCAGAAATGAATGGATTTGATGTAGCAGCAATTTTGAAAAATGATCCTGGGACTCAGGATATTCCTATTGTCATTGTTTCTATCGTAGATGACCAACAGCGGTTTAATCGACTTGGAATCGATCGGTATTTGACGAAGCCAATTGATATTGGGTTATTGCTAAAAGAGATAGACACATTAATAAAATAGAAATTATAAACCTATAAAAAATATGAAATTGATTTTGGAAAAATAGTTCGGTAATTTTTTCAATCCATTTCTATATAAAAAATTAAATTATGGAAGATTTAAAATTATTAATCGTAGATGACGAACCTCATATTAGAATGCTTTTAGAGCAAACCTTAGAAGAATTGGAAGATGAAGATGTAGAAATGCTTATTGCAAAAAATGGACAAGAAGCCTTCGATATTATTCAAAAAGAAAAACCGCAATTAGTTTTCCTTGATGTAATGATGCCTAAGATGAATGGCTTTGAAGTTTGTCAAAAGGTAAAAAAAGATTTAGAGATGGATGATGTTCATATCATTTTACTAACTGCCAAAGGGCAAGAGATGGATAAAGAGCAAGGTCTTTCAGTTGGGGCGAATGAATATATGACTAAACCTTTTGACCCAGATAGTATTCTTGATAAGGCAATGAATATTTTAGGTTTGGAATAAATTTATTTTTTAACCCATTAGAGTTTATTCTAAATGGAATTGTATGATGGGCAGTAAAACGTCTAACGTTCAACGTCCATCGAATAAAGTCTATTAAAAACATTCCTATGGCTCGGATAAATTTAAAAAAGCTAATTCTACGGAACAAAGAAACTGCTGCTATCTTACAGCAGTTAATTGCACAGTCTGGGAAAGTAATTGCCATTGCTGATAACAAAGGAAAATGGTTAATGGGTAACCCTCTTGATGATGAAACACCTTTCCAATTAATTGAATTTGGTGGAACGGAAGTGGGAAGAATATATGGAAGCGAAGGAGTTAAACCTATTGCTGACTTAATTCAATTTTTAGTGAATCAAGAGCAAGAACGAAAAAAATTAGGAACAGAGATTTTAGATCTATATCGAGAAGTTAACTTGATGTATAACTTTGCCCAAAAATTAGGAGAAACTATTAATCAAGCTGGTATTGCTCAGTTGACATTAGAAGAAACAAATAATTTAATATCAGCAACAGGTGGAATGGTGGCACTTTTCCAAGAGGATAATAAGCAAGTAGATTTAGTCGCAGAGTTTGGAAATTCTATTGTCAAAGAAGAAACATTAATTGATCAAAATAATTTCTATCGACAATTGATGAACAAAAAGGAAGCTGGAATTATTAATGATTCCAAAAATGCAGATGGAACTGTCATTTCAATTCTTTATTCACCTTTGAAAGTTAAGAATCATCAATTGGGAATTATTTTATTGGTTAATGATAAAGGTGATGATTATACTGCAGCTGATTTAAAACTTTTATCTACGTTATCTATTCAATCTGCTGCTGCAATTGAAAGTGCCCAATTATATGAGAAAAATCTAAGAGAAGCTCAAGAAAGAGAAACGGCCATTCGAATTTTGCATGAAGCTGCAAGTCGATTTGTTCCTAATGAATTTATCAAGTCTCTTGGTTATGAGCAAATTACCCAAGTAACTTTAGGAGATAGTATAGAGAAAGAGGTGACTGTTTTTTTTAGTGACATTAGAGGATATACTTCGTTGTCAGAAAAAATGACTCCTGCAGAAACTTTCCAATTAGTGAATTCATTTAATAATAAAATGGGCCCCATCATTTTACGAAATAAGGGTTTTATAAATCAGTATTTAGGTGATGGAATAATGGCTATTTTTCCATATAGCCCTTCAGATGCCATAAAAGCATCTGTTGAAATGCATGAAGAATTGCAGCGATATAATATTAGAAGAGAACAAAAAAATAGAGAACCGATTCGTGTAGGAATTGGCTTACATACAGGTCCTCTTATCATGGGAATTACAGGCGACCATCAACGATTGGATGCAACAACTATTTCAGATACGGTTAATACCGCTGCAAGGATAGAAAGTTTAACTAAGTATTACGGGGTTAATATATTACTGACTGAGAGTTGTGTCTCTAAGTTAGATGCTGAAGCAAAAAATAAATTGTATAATAATTTCAGTTTACGTTATTTAGGTAAAGTACAAGTCAAAGGAAAAAAGCAAGCCATTAAGATTCATGAATGTTATAATGGAGATTTGCCAGAAGTTATACAAAGTAAAAATGAATATCATTCTGATTTTGAGTCTGCGTTACAAAATTTTCACGAACAAAAATTCACTAATGCTGCTGCTATTTTAGGGCAAATAGTTCTTAAAAACCCTAAGGATAAAACAGCCTGTTTGTTTTTTAATAAAGCCAATCAACTGATGCTTAGTGGCGGCGGAGAAGGATGGACAGGAGTGGAAATGATGTCTGTAAAGTAAAGTTGATATATTTTGGTTCAAAATATTCTTCAAAAAAGTAGATCTTCTTTTGAATTCTTAAAGCTTCCAGGTTTTTAAAAACCTGGAAGCTTTTCTTATGTAATCTTAAGTCTACTAGGATAGAGAAAAATATGTAAGTAAAAGGATTAATTATATTTGATATAGAATTATTAGATAATAAAACAAAAATTTATTTTCTTTATAAATTCGATGTCGAATTTTTTTATTCAATTATTTTTAAAAAAACCAATATGCAAAACGAACAAAAAAGTGAGCTACTAATCTCGTACCTCACGCTAAGAAAATTTTTAGGAATATTAGGAATCCTACTTCCAATTCTTCTTATTCTAGGAGGAACAATTTTTGGCAAATGTGATGCCATTCAACTTTCCATTAGCGACTATTTTCACACTCCAATGAGAGATTATTTTGTTGCAACAATTAGCTCAATGGCTTTTTTCTTATTCACTTACAAAGGCTATGATAAAAAAGATAACTTGTTATGTAATATAGCAGGGATCGCAGCTTTATTAATTGCGTTTTGTCCGACCTATGCTGATCCGCTTACCAATTGTATGAATGAAAGTATGTTAGCTAACCAAAGTTCTTTGATAGGGAAAATTCATCTTTTTGCTGCTGCAACTTTTTTCATTTTAATCATGCAGATTTCAATGTTTCAATTTACAAAAGGTAGCTCAAAGACTCCAGAGAAAAAAATGAGAAATCAAATTTATAGAGCTTGTGGAATTACCATATTTATTTCATTGTTAATCATTGCTTTATACTTTCTGTACTTAGAAAAAGAATATCCTTTTCTGACTAAATATAAACCTGTTTTTTGGTTAGAGACCATTGCTTTATTTGCATTTGGAATTTCATGGTTAATTAAAGGAGATACTCTTTTTAGAGATTCGAGTGGTTCTAATGTTGCGGCAAATTAAGTAAGAGTATAGGAGATGGATTTTTTTCTTCAGTTCATAACTAAAATAAGAAACTGCTAAATTCGATCACTAGTGTTGAATTTAGCAGTTTCTTATTACTGTTCTTTTATCCTTCTATATGTTTTAATTAGGTGTAATTATATTGTAATGCCAGGAAAGTAAAGCATTGTTTTTTAGAGGTAATAACACTAAGTTTTTGTAAAATGACAAGCAGTTATCATTTTCTCCAATCAATTCTCCGATAATAAAAGTCAAAATTCAATAGTGTCGTAAATTAGTCTAAAATGGATTAGTATTTTTTTAAATTCAATTATATATAGCAATAGCTTTCCAGTAATTTAAACTCATATAATCTTATTACCTTAGCAGAGGGTTTATTTTACATTTTTTTCTAAAAACAAAACTAAAAGATATGATAAAAGGCAAAACTTTATTATTAGCATTTTTAATTGCTTGGGTTAATATTAGTGTAGCACAAGTTGTCCCTATTCTAGATTATTCCACTAATAATGCTGGACAAGTCCAATTAGAAATAATGGGTGATGCAGATAAATATTATTTGTTGACCACATTGCATGAACCCAATTCAAACTATGAGTCGATCACATCCCTTACTATGGGGATAGATGGGCCTATGATAATATCTGAACCACTTGAGGCATATGAATTACAGAACTACCAAATCACCGAACATTCAATTGCTAATCCAGATGATACAGATGGAGATGGGATAGATGATATTACTGAATATAATAATATGCCTACTGATGCTCCCTTGAATTTTGCAGAGGCTATTTCATTTATAGATGGCACAACTTCTATAGACAATGCTGCAACATTCGCTAGTCTAGCAGTAGTTGAAGATGTGCCTTGGGCTCCTTTTCTTAATGGTACCCAATTTGTAAAGTTCGGAATACTGGATATAGATACTGATGAACCTAAGGTATATTTTATCAATAGTACTACTCATTTTATTCATGCCAATTTTTTTAGTTCTATTGGTGCAACGGTAAATGGAGATGATGGATCTGGTGAAATAGTTTATAATCCTAATGAAATATTACCTAATGGAGTTATTGGTAGTTACTCATTTAATTTCTCATTTGGAAATGCAAAAAATTTCGAAGCTACCCAGAAAACTTTTGAGTTGCTAGCAGCCAATATGCCTTTTCTTCAAAATAACTTACAGCATTTTATTGGAAATGGCGGAGAGGTAGATTATCAAAATCTATATGAAGATGACTATGTGGGATCACGAATAAATGTTGTTTTAGAATCTCAACTTTTTGCTGATGTTGATTTTCTTCCTTTCAATCAAGCAGAAGGATATGGTTTTTTTAGACATATGACATTAGACGAGAATCCAGGTTCTCGAGATGTTGTGTTGTATGATGCACTTCCGAATTCATTGCCAAGGGTAGGAGGTATTATTACCTCAGTCATTCAAACGCCATTGTCACATGTCAACTTAAGAGCTATTCAAGATAATGTACCTAATGCATATATTAAAGACCCGCTTCTAATTGATTCTATCGCCAACTTGCTGGATAATTATGTTTATTATAAAGTTGAACAAGATAAATATACCATCAGGGAAGCCACCTTAGACGAAGTGAATGCTTGGTATGAAAATATTAGACCGACAGAAGATCAGATACCTGATCGAGATTTATCACAAACCAGTATTTTACCACTTGATAGTATTGGATTTGATATGGCTAATGCATTTGGAGCGAAGTGTTCTAATGTAGCTACGATGAGAACTTTTGGATTGCCAGATGGAACCATTCCTGATGGATTTGGAATTCCATTTTACTTCTATGATGAGTTTATGAAATTCAATGGATTCTATGCTCAAGTAGAACAGATGATTACTGATGACGATTTCATCAATGATCTAGATACTCGTATTGACATGTTGAAAGATTTTAGAAAAGATATTAAGGATGCTCCAATGCCACAATGGATGCTAGACGAATTACAAGTAATGCACGATGCTTTTCCTGTAGGAACAGCCGTTAGGTGTCGATCAAGTACTAATAATGAAGATTTGCCTGGGTTTAGTGGTGCAGGTTTATATACTTCCAAAACACAACATTTGGATGAAGGACATATTTCAAAATCCATCAAGCAAGTTTATGCTAGTATGTGGAATTTTAGAGCTTATGATGAAAGAGATTTTTATCGAGTAGATCAATATATTGCTGCCATGGGAATTTTATGTCATCCCAATTTTCAGGAGGAGAAATCTAATGGTGTGGGGATAAGTATTGATCCTATTTTTAATACGGAAAATACTTTTTACTTAAATACTCAAGTTGGAGAATCGTTGATTACTAATCCAGATCCTAATTCTATTCCTGAGGAAATACTTTTAAATCAAGATCCGGCTGAAGGTTATTTTGTTTTAAGGTATTCTAATTTAGTTCAACCTGATGAGCTCGTGATGGAAGAAATTTACCTCGATCAAATGAGAGATTACCTTCAAGTTATTCATGATGAATTTGCTATTTTATATGGTGTGGTTGGTGCAGAAGGATTTGGAATGGACATAGAGTATAAAGTAACCGCACAAGATCAATTGATTATAAAGCAAGCAAGACCATGGGTTTCTTTTTGGGCTGATATCAAAGCTGAGCATGATTTAGCGGTAGTGGAAATTACTGATCCAGTCAACTCTGCGGGGTTGAGTGATGCGGAACTAATTACAACCGAAATTGGAAATCAAGGATTGAGAGATATGAGTGGTTTTGAATTATCTCTTCATGTGGAAGGACAGTTAATAGAAACTATTATGATTAGTGATACCTTGAAGCCTTTTACCTCTGATGAGTATCAATTTACTGTCCCACAGGATTTCTCAATGTTCGGTGATTATAATATTGAAATTACTGTTGCAGACACAATGGATGGTTATAGTAAGAATGATACACTAACAACTATACTTAGTAAAATTTACTTTTTAGAAGGTGGACTAACTACTGAACTAAGTGGAGTTAAATGTAATGATGCAGTAGATGTTATTGCTAAAATTACTAATTATGGTGAATCAACTTTTAATGATACAGAAATTGAAGTTGTCGTGAATTCAGTAATTGTAGATACAGTTAATTATACTTTTAATATTCCATATTTGGTGGAAGTGGAGATACCGATAACTGTTTCGGAAAATCTTATTCCAACTAATAATGAAATCACTTTAAATTTGCTGAGCGTTAATGGAGCACAAGATGCTTTACCAGATAACAATTCATCTTCCATTATGACAGATTTGGATTCAGAGTCTGATTACTTAACTTTAATTATTAATGCGGATAACTATCCAGAGGAAACTTCTTGGCAATTATTTGATGAAGTTAGTAGTGAAATGGTTGGTTCTGGAAGTTTAACTGAATCAGACCAAATCGTAGCTGAGGATATTTGTGTTGATTATAATTCTTGTTTTACATTATTTGTCTATGATTCTTTTGGTGATGGTATTTGTTGTGGTTATGGTCAAGGAAATTTTTTAGTAGTCAATTCATCTGGTGATACTCTTTTAACGAATGATGGTAATTTTGGAAGTGCAGCGGAAGAATTCTTTTGTCCTTCTGATGTAGATTGTAACTTGACAGCTGATATAACTACTACCGATGCGACTTCTGAAACTGCTGTAGATGGAATGATTTCTATTACACCATCTAATGGAATTGATCCATATGAATTTAGTATTGATGGTGGACAAACTTTTTCCAGTAATCTAGTTTTCGAAAACTTAGCACCAGGGACTTATGACATCGTAGTAAGAGGCCTTTCAGAAGTTTGCCTTTATGAGGAGACGATTGAAGTTGGATTTGAAATCATAGATAATATTGAAAATATTTCTTCAGATATAATAAAACTTTATCCGAATCCAACTCATGAAAGCTTTGTCATAGAAATAGATGGATCGATAGGTACTTATGAAGATTTACGCATGGAAATTTATAACAGTTTAGGAGAGCTGATCCAAAGTAATGAAAAGGTGAATTTTGAAAATAACACGAGTAGTATTATTTCATTGAGTCAACATGCTTCAGGAACGTTTATCGTTAAATTTTATAATAATGATTTTGAAAAATATTTTAAAGTCATTAAAATTTAAAATATTTTATTGTATTAATAAATAGCAAAGCCGCAAATAGGAAACTGTTTGCGGCTTTGTAATTTGTTATAGTTTTTTAGACAGAAAAAAATTAAATGGTAGCTAATACCTTTTCTATCGCATTGAAGTTATTTTTAATTCTTCCATTTCTATTTATGTATTCCTAAAATCTAGTTGCTCTTTTTTCTTAATTCAAATTCTTCCCCTTCAATTCATGATACAGATTATTCACATTCACGAATTTAGTTTTAAACTCCTCAATTTTTTTCAACATATTCTCTTTTTGGATTTGTGCCCCTTTGAAGCGAAGCACTAAATCTTCTCGTTCGGTTTTCAAACCTTCAATTTCTTTTACCGTGGTAGCCAATTCATGATTAGTCTCAAATTGTTTTTGTTCCCAGTAAGCCAAATCCTTAGTCAACTTACGATTAGTCGATTTCATGATTCTAAACTCTTTAGCAAATTTGCTGACCTCTTGCATTTTTTCTACTTGAGCATCAATCTTTTTTTGTAAGTCTTTGGACTCTTTTTTGGAAGCCAATATTCTTTCTTTTAAATTTTCTATTTCACGGTCGAGGCTTATTTTTTTATTTGCCCAACCTTTGCTGGCCTTAAGGTCAGTAGCGTATTTATCATTGAGTCGACTTTTTTCTTTTTTGAGTACTTCGTGTTGATGAGTGAGATAAGTATGATCTGAGGTAAGTTTATCAAAATTGGTTTGCAGCGTTGCGATTTCAGATTGAGCAGTTTGAAGTTGTTGGGTGAGTGATTCGTTGAGTGGGATATATTTTTCTTCGGTCTCTTGTATTTTTTCTTGAGAGTTTAACTGATGTCGTTCTAGTTGTTGATTTTTTTTCTTTTCCTTATGGTGCTTTTTGGTCATTGACTTTAGCTCTCTACTGGATTCATTAAACTGATTTTTCCAGTTTTGATCACTTTTCGTTTTTAAATTTTTTCCAATAAAAAAACCGATAAGACCAACAATAATGGATATAGCGATAGTGGTGTACATGCTTTGATATGTTTGATGGTAAATAAGTAAATATGACTTTGGGGTCTGCAAATGTAACGAGGATTTTTTAAAGTTGTTTTAATCTAGCAGATTTCTTGTTGTTTGTGATAAATTGCTACTAAAACATTTTCTTTAATAGAGTTCATTCTAAATAGAATTTTATGTAGGGCCATAAAACGTCTAACGTTCAACCTCAAACGAATAACCTCAAAATAGGCGTTCTTCTGAAATATTAAAAAGAATCCCGAATTTTTGATTACTCAAAAATTCGGGATGATTCATTTTTTACTTTAATATTTAAATCACTTTTCAATTAAAAACTATATTGAACTCCACCACTAAATCCCCAAAAAATAGAAGAATATTTTAATTGATAAAAATCTGATTCTCCAAAATTCTGATAACGAAAATCGGTTCTTAATTGAAAAGAAATTTTTTCATCCAAATCATAACTTAAATAAGGGCGAAGATGATAGGAAAGAAAAAATGTAGAAATTGGTAGAAAGTCATTTTCAGTAGTTGGATAAAAAACAATTTGATCGTTAAAGTCTAAGGATTTTCCAGTCTGACTTCTAGTAAAATTTAAACCAACTCCTGCACTCATTCCAGCTTTTATTTTCCTAAATGATTTTTCAAAACCCAACAAAATTGGAATAGAGAAATAATTCATTTTATTATGATGTTTGATTGTTCTAGTTGCTGAAGCGTCTGTCAGAATTCCGATAGGTGAATTTGGATTAACTATAATCGTATCCCATGATCGAATGAAATTAAATTCACTTTTCGATTTTAAATATTCAAACCCACTCGTAATAAAAATATTTTTATTGAAATGAATGCTTGCCTCTATTGCAAAAGAATGTCCCATCTCAAGCTGATACCCTTGATTTAAAAAATCTCTTCTTTCCTTTTCAGAAGTTATGTTTGTAGAAAATTTATTTTTTAAAGTATGGATGCCAGTAAAAATTCCAAGGCTGAATTTTGATTTTTTATTGTTGAAATTTGAAAGATTAATTAATTCGTTTAATGCTAAATGATCTTCGTTTTCATTTGGAAGGAAGAGAGTAGTGAATTTTATTTTTGTGAAATCAATTTTTTGACCATTGAAAAGTTGTTCATTTTTTATAATATCGTTTTGAATAGGAGAAGAGGTAATTTGAGTTTTATCTTCCTTTAATTCATCATTGACCAAATTAGTATTTTGTATCTTAGAAGGAATAGAATTGCTGTTTTTTGGAATTGTATTCAGGAAATCATTTTTGCTGATTGGCGTAATAGACTGATCTTTATTTTCACTTCGTGATAAAATAGTAGAAGAGGAGTTTACTAATTGATCACTTTTAGAAAAAGTTGAATTTTCTATTTTTTGCTCTTCATTTACATCGTTCTTTTTTAGCTGGGTTACATTTTTATTCTCAATATTTTTCTCTTCTTTATTTTGAAATTGGGTTGTTTCCTCCAAATCATTTTTTACTACATTTGAAATAGATTCCTTAGCCGTAAAATTCCAAATAGTTGCTCCTCCAATTATGAATAATGCAATTAACAGGAACCAATATCTTTTCTCAAAATAAAAAAATCTTTTTTTAGGCGATTCAGTAACAATAGAAGATTCTATGTTTTTCCATAAATCATCAGGATCAACACCATCCAGAGAGGAAGCATTTTTGAATCGGTCTTTTATGTTTTTTTCGAAAAAATTCATGTCAATATATTAATAGTAAAATTTAGTTGAAGGAGAAATTAAATTGAAACTCATCATCGGTTTGTAATCTTTTTTTTAGCCATTCCCTCGCCCTAGATAATCGTTTGCGGGATAAGGAAGATTCAATGTTTAATAGTTTCGCAATTTCGTCATGAGAAAAACCATCGATCACATACATATTAAAAACATCAAAATAGTTACGTGGCATTTTCTTTAACCAAAGCAACATTTCTTCATTAGAAATATTTTCAAAAACAGTTGGAGTTACTGTTGATTCGTGCAATTCAATAATTAATTCCTCCGTGGAGTTTCTATTGTTTTTTCCATTGTATTTTAAACAATTGTTAATTGCAATTTTAGTGGTCCAAGTTTTGAAACTTGCTTTTTGCACATCAAACTGATGGAGGTTTTTGAAAATATGAATAAAAGTTTCTTGCAGCACATCTTTCAGTTCAGCACTATTGACCAAGTACCTTTTACACATTACATTTAAGTAAGGTAAAAGTATATTATACAGTTTTCGCTGAGCTTCTCCGTTTTTGGAAAGGCAAAGAGAAATCAATTGTAAGTTTATTTGGTCTGACACTTAATTATTGAATATTAAAAAATGATAGAAACATCTTATTTACTTGTCCAAGAACAATTTAATAAAATGCTTCTATCATTTAGTGATTTATTATTAAAAGAGATTAAGTACAATTACAATTCATATCGATAGTACCAGCAACTCCATTTGGGTTCGTACATGGATCACCAAAATTGGCTTGAATGTTTGGGCAATCAAAGGTTGTTGAATTATCCACACAATCACAATTCGCATTTATAGTTCCAGAAATATTTCCTGACAACCAACATTGATCACCAATATTAGCTTGAATACTAGGGCAATCAAAAGTCGTTGAATTTCCAATACAATCACAATTCGCATTGATAGTTCCAGGCATTGTTCCAGCAGGATCAAGATAGCAAACATCGCCTATGTTAGCTTGAATGCTAGGGCAATCATAAGTGGTCGAATTTACTTCACAATCACAATTAGCATTTACGACACCTGTTTCTCCAGCAGCATTCATACATGCGTCGCCGATATTAGCTTGAAGGTTAGGGCAATCAAAAGCGGTGTTGTTTGGCTCACAATTACAATTTGAATTAATTGTACCAGATCCACCAATAGCTGTTATACATGCGTCACCTATATTAGCTTGAATGTTTGGACAATCAAAAGTGGAGTTTGCTTCACAATCACAATTTGAATTAATTGTACCAGAATTACCAGCAGGTGTTGTACATGCATCGCCTATGTTAGCTTGAATATTTGGACAGTCAAAAGTTATATTAGCTTCACAATTACAATCAGCGTTAATAACACCAGTTACTCCAGTCGCAGTTGTACATGCATCTCCAATATTAGCTTGAATATTTGGGCAATCAAAAATAAAAGCGAAATTACATTCGCAATCTGAATTAACGATACCATCTACAAGTACACCATTTGGATTAGTGAATTGGCAAACATCACCAATATTAAGTCCTAGAGTCGGACATTCACTTTCAGGAGTTATTAAAGTCTCATCAATATCATTGTCTTTACAAGAAGTAATCATAAATAAAGAAATAGTCAATAAGAATCCACAGAGGTAAATAAAGTTCTTTTTCATTTTTTTAGTTTTATCAAATTTAATTTAAAATTTTTAGTCTTAAAGGCCTTTTCACTTACTTATATCTTTGTCAACTTGATAATGTGACACTTTAGGAATTTTTTTTTTTTTTTTATAATTAGCTAACAAAAAACAACTAGTTTCGCACTTCATTTTTTAATTCCTCTTCAGCTTGCTGCGAGGTTATTTAATAGAAATCAGATATGGAAAAGATCAGAAAAAAATTGATTCAAATTTGGGATAATGAAATTAGAGAGGCACTTGGAAGGGGAGAAGTGGTGCTCGAACAACAACTAAAAGCTGAAATGTATCATCAGCTTAGATTAAAATTTCCAAAACTAAAAATATGGACGACTCCTACTTTCTATTTTAAAAAATATGATTTGGATAGAATAAAACCCGACATGGTGATTTCCAACGACAAGGAGATTGTAGCAATCATTCAATTGAAATTTAAACCTTGGGAATATTTAGAATACAAAGAAGATTTGCGAATTTTAACTGGAATGGATAAAGTGGGAAAAGCGAAAAAAATTAAATTAGGGATGATTCCTTTTTCATCTGTGTGGCAAGAGCAAAAAACCAAAGTTGAAAATAATTTGAATTTTACCTTGGCAGATAATTTATTGAAAGTATTGGTTACTGGAAGTCGAGCAGGATGTCACTCTTTGGAATTAAAAAATGCGGAGAAGCCTGAGAATAATTTTTTACATCTCTTTGGGTATATTGAAAATGAGACTAGTTTGTTTTTTGGTAATAAATTTTATGATGAAGTAGCGAAATAAAAGTAGGCATAATAATATGTTATTAAATAAATAATCCGCTTACAAATAATAATGTAGGCGGATTATTTATTTAGAAATAGAATTTTATTTTTTTCTAATTGTAGCGGTGACAAAATCCCAGTCTAAAGAAATGTATTGATTATCTTTTACAAAAGCAGAATCTGTTTCTATATTTATAACAATTTCATATTCCTCATTTGAGAGAAGTTCTGTTGAATTATCTATTGCTACTAAAGCTATATATGGAATATCAATATTTTTAACTTCGTTGTTATCTGTAATTGAAATATAGAAAAACGGTTTTACTCCAACCAATTCTAATTCCCAATGAGTATCAATTAAGATTTGGTGTGATTGAGCATTAGTTAAGTCTTGTTCAATTTCAATACCGTCCCATTGTTGTATGATACTACTACCGAATCCTACGCCTTCAGGGTTTATTAAGGAGAAATCGGAGATAGACACTTTTGCTGATTGATAAATATTTGATTCACTCATTTCTAATTTTATATCAAGAATAGGATCTTTAACTTCTTTTGAGCAAGAAGTTATGATTTGAAAAATAATCAAGAGGAGGAGTAAATTTTTCATAATTTTATATTTTAGTTTAGAATTTTAAAAAAAAGCAATACTGTTTTTATCCTAATAATTAGGTGTAGCAAACTTAAAATACTCATCAAACCACCTCTTCGCTACTTTTTTTCCTAAATAAGTATAAACACATTTGACCATTTCGGAAGCCAAAATTTTTTTCGTTTCCATTTTCTCATGGACCTAATATTGGCGACATACTTTTCAATAGGAGTAGGATTATACTTTAATTGAATTGTTATTAATTGTATAAAAAATTTAGGTTAAAAAAGTAAGATTTAGAAACTTGAAAGAGAGTAGTATTTGTACTTTGACTTTTATTGACAAACAGTATACTGATTAGGATCATAGATCCATAGTTTATTTGCTGGATCATCTAAGCAGGTATTAAAAATGACTGGATCAACCTTTGCTTGAGGGACAGAACCATTGCAAGGAATACATGCTTTAACCATATTGAAATCCAAATAAAAAACATCTGCATTATTACTTTTTAGCTGGATTGGAGTATTGTCAGTATTAAGAATAGTATTACCTGTAAATTTTATTTTTTCACAATTTCTTTGGCAAATATCATTCACACTCTTAGTCGGATCTGCTAAAAAGATAATATCTATTTCGGCAATTGAGTTTTTATATTCTGCTTGAGTGGATTGAGTTGGAGTACTTTTACCACTCTTACAATTAGATCTTACTTCTGCAGACATGATATCCAGAGAACCAATATTTGGAGAGAAAGTGATGGTGGTACCACTAACGGATACTTCTTGAAATACAACTGTTCCATTTAGAAGGAAACTAAATTCATAATTATTTATACCTGAAACGGCATCCCATGTATAGGTAAGGTCGTAATTATTCGCAGAAATATAGGTTGCCGAACTGAGTATTAAATTTGCTGGAGGCCTACAATCTGCTTTTCCAATTTTGTTTTCAGTATCATTGGACTTGCTTTGAATTATTGGTTGATTATTCTTTTTGTCTAAACTTAAGTTTGTAGATTCAGAAATTTCTTGTTGATCAGTTGCGCTTTGTTCTGCTGCTTCTTTAGCAACTTCCTTCGAAAATTCATCATTACAACTAATTAGTAACAACAGACTGGCAAGGGGAATAAAAAATTTAATAAAAGAATTCATTGTTTAATGTTTTAATGATAAAATTGATTTAAAAATATAGTTGTCTTAAAAAAGGGAGTTATTAGAAAAATTATCAAGGTAATCCTTCTCCTCCAATAAGATTTTTTATTAGCGTTTTAGTTAAAAGATGCTAACTCACAATTATCATAGCTTCCATCATTAAAAGCAGCTTCGCAAGTATAAACTCCATAGAAGGCTGATGCAGTACAATCGTTTTGACCTGTGCTGATAGTTTGTCCACAACTAACTGTTCCATATTGTATTTCAGAAACAATAAGATCATTTCCATTTTTGGATAGTTGAATGCCAGAAGTAACTCCCCGATTAGTATCTTTTGCAATCAACCAATAATAATCACCTAGTTTTTTTATTTCTAAAGTTTGAAATGCGGCTTGAATTTTCATTTCCTTACTAAGGAATTGAGCCCATTTAGATTTTGCGACTTGTTGGTTTATTGCTAAAGTAGCTTTACTTCCAGTTAGTTTTCCAGCTACTTCTCCCTTGAGTGGATTTTGAGCAATAACCTCATTTGAAAAAAATGATAGCAGTAAAAATAGAATAGTAAATGCAAATAAATTTTTCATTATTAATAGATTTTTTTAAGAAAATATTTTGACTTTAATTTCAATTGCCTTTGAAAATTTTATAGCTGCCTATAGCACTATTCAGAATCAGTTCTTATGATTGCAATAGAAAATAATTTTTTCAAAAACTACCAATGACTGAATTTGTATTTAGAAATTGAATTGTAAATAGTTAAAGACAAAATTATAATTTGGTTAAAAATAGATATGGAAAAGAAATGTATTTGAGAAGGATCTTATATCTTCTCAAATACATAAATTCATTTATTGATGTTTTAATTCCCGCCTCCTACTACAAATGCACATTTTCTATATTTAAAATATACTTGGCGACTACCTTGATATGTCATATTTCCAGTACCACCAAGTTCAAATACACAATTACCACCTATGTTACATTCAGAAGGATTTTGAAAAAATGCCACATCCACAAAATTATATCCTGAGGTATTACCTACTTTCTCATGCGCTTTTGCAACAATAGATTCAAAATGATTTTCTTGAATATCACCCATAAGTATAGATGTAATATTATTAGAATTGGAATAATTTGAATAATCTGAATCTATTAAAATGTCCAAAACTCCAGTATCCATACAATAGCTGTACAGAGTATGGTAGGTGAAATCCTCGCAGACCGCCTGCGAAGTACCACCTGGAAAAGGGTCATTATTGTTGTATGTACAGTTATAAAAATTTTCTAATATAGATGGTTCATTTTGATTGATTTCAAAATTTGGTGGATCACAAGAATCAGAACCCGTTGGATCTATCTGATCTGTGGTATTAGTTATTTCATCTATGGAATAAGGAAAAGTGAACTTACATTTATTGTTGATAGCTTTTTTTGCTAAGCTTCCATCTATTGAATTTGAAGTGACTTGTCGGAGCATTGGGTTTTGTTCTGTTGTTTCTTGATTAGCTATTTCTTGCGAAAATTCATCATTACAACTAATAAATAATGGCAGGCTGATAAGGAAAATAAAAAATTTAATTGAAGAATTCATAGTTTAATATTTTATGTTATTAAATAGTTTTTAAATAGACTACTTTCGAAAAATTATTGCATAAATAATTTTAATGAAATGAATTGCAATTCTCGACACTTATGATTAAAACTTTCTACAGCATTTATCTAGAATAAATACTAATTGGTTTTAATATTTTTCAATGTAGAGGAATTAATTTTTCAAAAAACCTCTATTGATTGAATTCGTACTTTGAAAGGGTGAACTGGTCACGTGACTTAGTGAACCATATAGTGATTATTTATATGTCTGAAAAGAGAAGTTATCAGGAGGAAAATTCAAAAGATATTTATATCATTACAGAAAGATACCTTACTAAATGACATCAACCTTTTTCAAATATTGCTTCTTCTTTTTGCTGACCTTTTTTAGTCAATTTTTAATTGGACAAGATCCAGCCTACCATCAATTGACTGATGAAGATGGACTTCCTAGTTTGACAATTTATAAAATTCAACAAAGTCATGATGGATATATTTGGATGGGAACAGCTAATGGAGTTTCTAGATTTGATGGGCGAGAGTTTAAGCATTTCTCAGATCGTAGAATGAAGGATAGTGAAATTATGAATCTTCAAGTTGATGCCTTTAATCGCATTTGGTTTAGGAATTTGTCCAAACAATTATTTTGTATTATTGAAGAAAAAATTGTTTCATTTGAAGAATTAACAAATGGAAAATATATACTAGGTGAAAATTTTGCAGTTTTAGATAACTATATTTATTTATTTACTAATTAAGAATAAAAAAAATAATCTATTTAAAATTAATAGATTCGAGATACTTAAAGATGGATCGATTAAAAATTCATACATATTTGATGGCTCATTTTTTTCTCCCCCTCCATTGATTTCTTCAAAAAATACAATATTTCTTAATCTAAGAAAGTCAGGAAATGAAAAATATCAATCATTTGAAATTAAGAATAATTCAAATGAATTAAAGAAAATAAAATATAGAGAAAAGGATTACAAAGACCCTGAATATACAAAAACGCTCTATTTTAATGAAGAAGGTAGTGCATTGATCTATTACCCTAAAAATGGTGAAATGAGAGAAGTGAAGGAAAATTTTAATAGAACCCTTTTCAAATCGGAAGAAAAAAGTCTTATTACATCGGTCACAAAATTAAATGATGATTATCTTTTATCCTCAAAGAATGGAATTACGGTTATTCCTTCTGATTCAATAGTGGAACAACCTAAAACTTTTTTTCATGAGATTAATTGTAATTTTATTTTTATAGATCAAGAGGATAATATTTGGATTGGGACAACAGGAAGTGGTGTCTTATTTATTCCTTCATTGGAAATGGATTTATATAATTCTAAAAATTCATCTCTTCCTAATGATCAAATTTTTAGCATAGTAAAGAATGAGAAAAAAGAGGAAGTAATTGTTGGACAAGGCAATGGAAAAGTTTCAGTCATAAAAAATAATAAGGTTTACAGTTTTGATTTAAAAACTTCAGGTAGAGTAAAAGAAATTTATCAAAGTAAAGATCGGGAACAGGATTATTTTTTTGGGACTGATTCAAAGTCATTTTATACTCAAAGAAATGACCAATATTATGACCCTTTATTTTTTACAAAAGTTGCTACTTTTGGTACTATAAAAAAGGTTTTTCAAGATGAAGAAAGAAATACTTTCTTTGGTAAAAGTAATTATTTGACAAGAACCGAAAATGGCATTTCTATAGATTCCATTTTCGAATCTTACAAAACTATTTTCAAAAAACGGACTTACGCTATTGAACAAGATTTTTTGAAAAATATTTGGGTAGGTACTACGGAAGGAATTTATGTTTATAAAGACTCAGTTCCCCAACCTCTAAATTTAGACAATCAATTGCTTTTAAATGTATCCTCTTTCGTTCAAACAAATGATTCCATTATGTGGGTAGCAACGCTAGGAGATGGGGTGTTAGGATTTAAAAACTTTCAAGAGGTATATAGCTTTGATAAAGCTAACGGAATGGCAAGTAATACTTGTAAAAAAGTATATGCTAAAGGAAATCAACTTATGGTTGCCACCAATCAAGGAGTGAATATTATAGATTATAAAAACAATAAAATTCAATTAATAAACAAATTAGATGGATTGCCAACCAATGATATTAATGATGTTAATTTTGGTGAAGATGAAATATGGGTGGGTACTTCTAAAGGATTATTAAATTTTCCATCGAACTTAAATCATATAAATTTAACTCCTCCACGGATTCATGTTACTGCTTTTAAAATTTGGGATATTGATACCACTTTGGAAAAATCTTTTGAGCTTAAGTACGATCAAAATAATTTTCAAATTGAATTTGTTGGCTTAAGTTTTAGAGCAAGAGGCAATATAAAATATCAATACAAATTAACTGGAGCTGATGCTAATTGGGTTACTACAGAGGCTAGATCGGTGAGGTACCCTTCGGTTAATCCTGGTGACTATACCTTTGAAGTATATGCTATCAATGAGGATGGAATAAAAAGTGATTCACCCGCTACTTTTTCGTTTCAAATTTCGCCTCCATATTGGCAAACTTGGTGGTTTAGGATTTTGTCCTTATTAATTTTGGCTAGTTTGATTGGATTGTTTTTCTATTGGCGATTTAAAAGAATTAGGGAGAAAGAAAGTTTTGAGAATAGCTATATTCAAAAAGTAAATGAGTTGGAACAGAAATCTTTGCAGTTGCAAATGAATCCCCATTTTATTTATAATACGTTGAATGCTATTCAATATTTTTTGACGATTAACGATGCTAAATTCGCGATGTTGTATTTGTCACGATTCGCCAAAATGATTCGAACGATTTTTGAACAGTCAAAAAAGAAAGTGATTTCATTGGAGGAAGAAATAGGTTTTTTGAAATTATATTTGAATTTGGAGCAGTTAAGGTTTGATAATAAGATTGATGTAGACATGCAAATTAATGCAAATTTAGAAGGTGAATTATTTGATATAAAAATACCGCCATTGCTTTTGCAACCTTTAATTGAAAATGCATTTAAGCATGGACTTTTTCAAAAAGAGGGAAAAGGAAACATAAAGATTAATTTTGAGTTAAAAGGTCAACTGTTATTATGTACGATTGAAGATGATGGTGTTGGAAGAAAAAAAGCAGCCAAAAAAGATGATTGGAAACCTAAAAATTATGTTTCTTCAGGGATCGAAAATACGAGGGAGCGACTAACAATTTTAAATGATTTGAACAAAAATATCAAAGAGAAATCTAATATTGAGATTATCGATTTACACGATGATTTTAACCATCCAATTGGAACGAGGGTGGTTGTCAAAATAAGATATGAACAACAATAACACATAAACACAATAACACATAAACACATGAAAACTATAATAGTAGAAGACGAAGAAAAAAGTAGATTAACTTTAGCCAATATGTTGAATAATTATTGTGAAGGCGTGGAAATTATTGACTCTGTTGATTCAATCGCCAAAGCTGTAATTAGCATTAAAAAAAATAAACCTGATTTTATTTTTTTAGATATTGAATTTCCAGGAGAAAATGGGTTTTCTATTTTTGAACATTTTCCTGACCCAGATTTCGAAATTGTATTTACAACGGCTTACGATACTTATGCTTTACAAGCGCTGAAAATGTCTGCCGTGGATTATCTTTTGAAACCTATTGATTTGGAAGATTTGCAGGCTGCAATAATTAAAGTACAAGACAAAAAAAACATTGAAGCCTCAAAGTTTAGAGTGAGTATTTTAAAAGGAAATATTAATAATCAATTTCAAAAATTGGCATTACCGACTAATGATGGTTTTTCATTTGTGGAATTGAATGATATTTTGAGATGTGAAGCGGAGGGTAATTATACTTTGTTTCATATGAATAATGCTTCGAAAATTGTAGTATGCCGAACCTTGAAAACTTATCATGATATTTTGACAGATTTCAATTTTTTTAGAATCAGTCGATCACAATTGATTAATTTAAAATATATTAAAAATTTTACGAGGAAAAGAAACTCTACTGTTACGATGACTGATGGAAGTATCTTGTCAGTAAGTTTTGGAAGGAAAGATGAGTTTCTTAGTTCGATAGATAATTTTATATAAGATCTAAAATTGTTGCTGTTTTTGGAAACGAACAAATAGAATTTTAAAATGCCAAAACCAAAATCAAAATCAGAACTACTTCAATTAAGCAATGATAATTTCCAAAAACTAATGGAATTTATTAACCAAAAGAGTAGGGAGAAACAACAAAGTGAATTTCCAAAAGGCACGATGAATAGAAATATTCGAGATGTTTTAGGACACCTTCATCATTGGCATTTGTTGATGTTGAAATGGTATAAAGTTGGAATGTCAGGTGAAAAACCTGAGATGCCAGCTAAGGGATACACTTGGAAAATGAATGCTGATTTAAATAAATGGATTTTGGAAAATTATCAAAGTACAAAACTGGAAACGATCCAACTCCTTTTGAATAAAAGTTTTAAAGAGGTTCAAAAAATAATTGAAGAGCATTCTGATGAGGAGCTTTTTGAAAAGAAAAAATACAAGTGGACTGGTTCGACGTCCCTTGGGGCATATTTAATTTCTGCTACTTCAAGCCATTATGATTGGGCTTTTAAGTTGATTAAGAAAGCGATGAGATAAAAGAAATTTGTACTTGTGGAAAAGTAAAAGCCTTGTTAGATATTCATTTTCTAACAAGGCTTTTACAATTTTTATGGAGATAAAAATGACTTTTTAAAATGTGATTCTGATCACAAAAGAAATGGATGAAGAGTAATAGATTTGTTTGCGGATAAAGATTTTCAATAAACTGTTCTAATTTTTTTTGAAAAAATTACGATTTCTTAATTGTTTAAATTCGTGAACTAAATTAGAAACGATTTCTTATTTTTGCAAAAATGAATATCAACAATGGAAAATGATAAATCCTGTAAAACCCCTCGTTGGCGGATGCTTAAAAGCCAACTGAATAATCTTTCTGCGGAAGATTTTCTTTCTGTTATTGATTCCCTGCAAGAAGTTGTAATTATTGATGTTCGAACTGAAAATGAGTATAAGTTTGGACACATTTCTGATGCTGTCAATATAGATTATTTCGCTGAGGATCTTTTGGATAAAATTGAAAACTTAGAAAAAGGGAAAAATTATTTTGTTTATTGTCGATCAGGAAGAAGAAGCATTCGGGTTTGTACTTGGATGCGAAATGGTGGATTTGACAATCAAAAAATTTTTAATTTAGATAAAGGATTTGTTGATTTATTGGAGCAATTTCCTGATGCAATAGTTTGTCCTAAATCTTAGATGAAACAGTAAGTTAAAATTTTAAAATTCAATTTTTTATTCGTGTAAATGTATTGTTATATTTTTTAATGAAAATGTTCTTCCAAGTCAATTTATAATACTATTACTCCTTCTCTTTTAATTTTATCTTTGCAGCGTATTAATTTGAAGCAAATAATTGAAGTCATCGATTTAAGAAAGTTAATCATGACTTATTGATTATTTAGAACATTTATATATAGCAAACCAATAGTTTAGCACAGGTAAATCTACCTTTAGGTACGTTATATTTATAAGTATAAACGAATTAAGTATTGAAGATTCATCACTTGTTGAATCTCTCTACACGATGCGAATCATTTAATTTTTTTCTATCATTATTTGATACCTAATTGCATCATCAAAATAATTTGAAGAGATGGAAGACATGATTTTCTATGATAGATTGCAATTTGCATTTACTATCACATTTCACTACATATTTCCACAATTGACGATGGGATTATCTTTGATCATCGTTTATTTTAAATGGAATTATCTCCGCACTCAAGTGGAAAAGTATAATGATGCAGCAAAATTTTTTATGAAAATATTTGCCGTCAATTTTACGATGGGAGTCATTACCGGCATCCCCATGGAATTTCAGTTTGGTACCAATTGGGCAGAATTTTCAAGACTTACAGGAGGTATCATTGGTCAAACTCTAGCAATGGAAGGATTGTTTTCCTTTTTTTTAGAATCCTCTTTTTTAGTATTATTTATTTTTGGAGAAAAACTGATGGGACAAAAATTACATTTTGTCACCGCATTGTTAGTGTTCATCGGTTCATGGGCAAGTGGGTATTTTATCTTAGCAACTAACGCTTGGATGCAACATCCCGTGGGCTATGAGATACTAGAAAATGGACAATATGTTTTGGAAAATTTCTCCTCACTATTTAGCAATCCATGGTTACTTCCAGCTTTTTTGCATAATCAGATGGCATCCTTAGTGACGTCATCATTTGTAGTGGCGAGCATCGGAGCATTTTATATTTTGGGAAAAACGAATGTGGAATATGGAAAATTATTTTTGAAAACAGGAGTTGTTTTCGGACTTGTTTCTAGTTTGTTAGTTGCTTTTCCTACAGGTGACTGGAACGCAAAAAATGTAGCCAAATATCAACCAGCGGCATTTGCAGCCATGGAAGGGATTTTTGAAACAGAACATGCAGGAGCGGAAATTGTATTGATCGGTCAGCCAAATATGGTAGAGAAAAAACTAGATAATAAAATTGCAGTTCCTAATATTTTAAGTTTTTTGACCTACCAAGATTGGAATAAACAAATTCTTGGAATGGATAAATTCACTAAGGATGAATTACCTGACAATATTCCGGCTCTTTATTATTCCTATCATATTATGGTTGGTTTGGGAACTATTTTTATTGGAGTGATGAGTTTGTCAGCCTTCTTTTTGTGGAGAGAAAAATTATATCAATTTAAGCCATTGCTTTGGAGTATTATGTTTTTAGCACCATTTGCTTATGTGGCGAATATCACAGGTTGGTATGTGGCAGAGCTGGGAAGACAACCTTTTTTAGTTTATGGATTGTTAAAAACTAGCGAAGGAATTTCACCAACGGTTTCATCAGGAAATACTTTATTTACTTTGTTAGGATTTATTGGATTGTATTTTTTGCTAGGTGTACTATTTTTAATCTTAGTTGGAAAAACGATTTATCAAGGACCCAAACATCAATCACATTAATATTAATTTAGTTAGACGTTTTACGTTTCGTCCTCAAATTAAATTCCTTAGGATAAAATTTTTTAAGTCATGGAAATATTTTGGTTTAGTATCATCGCAGTAATTTTTGCCATGTTTTTTATTTTAGATGGTTATGACTTTGGTGCAGGAATTATTCATTTATTTTTTGCCAAAACAGAAAAGGATAAAGAGGTCATTGCCAAATCAGCTGGCTTATTTTGGGATTCCAATGAAGTATGGTTGGTGGCAGCGGGAGGATTACTTTTTATGGCTTTTCCTACTTTTTACGCTTCTGTTTTTAGTGGGTTTTATTTACCCTTAATTATTGTTTTATGGTTTATTATTTTTAGGGCAATCGGTTTAGAATTTAGAAGCCAATTTAAATTTCAAATGTGGAAAGACATTTGGGATACTTCTTTTGGAGTCTCTAGTTTGTTGCTTGCTTTGTTTTTTGGAATGGCATTAGGGAATATTGTTAGAGGAGTTAATTTGGGTGGAGTAGAAAATGGTGTATCACTTTATGAAGGACATTATTTTTTCTTGCCTTTGTGGGATAGTAGTTTTAGTCCGCTCAGCGAAACGCCAGGAGTGATAGATTGGTTTACGATAATTATCGGATTGATTGCGGTGGTAACATTAGCGATACACGGTGCTAATTGGATTATTTTAAAAACCAACTCTTCGGTTAACCAAAAACTCAAATCTGTCATTCTTAAACTAAATATTGCATTAGCTATTTTGACAATAATTTCTTTAACTGTTTGGCAATACATCAGACCTGATGCTTTGGAGAATTTTAAAGACAAACCCTATTTAATTGTTTTCCCATTAATCTATTTCGTAGCAATAATTGGTATGTTTTTTATCAAAAAAATAAAAAATGATTCTCATTGTTTTCTACTTTCGACCTTGTTGATTCTTGGAGGAATAACATCTTCGTTGGCGTCGCTGTTTCCAGTTATTTTACCCTCTACTAATTCTGTCAATGAGTCATTGACGATTTACAATACAGCAGCTTCTGAATATGGTTTATCTGTTGCATTTAATTGGGGAATGGTTGGTTTAATCCTCGTGGTTATTTATTTTATTATTCAAAAAAGAATGATGGCTGGGAAAATTGATAACATGGATTATGGGCATTGAATTTATTCGTTTTACGTTTTACGTTTGCAGGTTGTGGGCCATAAAACGTAAAACGTTTAACGCTCATTCAACGTCCCGTAAAACGTCAAACGAATTTAAAATGACAGATACTTTAATTTCATTAATCAGCATATTGACTGGAATAATTGGTGCTAATTCGATGGGGTTTATTTTTAAAAAATATTCTTTTGATCTAGTAGGCAATACAATAGCAGGAGTTTTTGGAAGCATTTTATTAATTAAATCTTTAGGTCGATTTGGTTTTGATCCCCTTTCGATTATGCAAACGGGAAGTACTAATTTACCTTTGTTTCTTCTTAACTGTTTTGTTTCATTTCTTGGAGGAGCAGGTGCAATTGTTTTGATGAAAAAAATTAAAGAAGTAATGGATTCAAAAAAAATCTAATAAAGAAATTATGACAAGCTTATTTAAAATTACAAGTTTCTTAGAAGGCGTATCTTATATCTTATTGTTATTTGTAGGAGTACCGCTAAAATATTTTGGAGACAATCCAATTTTAGTAAAATCATTAGGTATGCCTCATGGCATGCTATTCCTTGCCTATATCGTAGTAGCATTATTAATTCGAGAAAAGATGAACTGGGATGTTAAATCCACCCTTGGTGTATTAGTTGCTTCGATCCTTCCGTTTGGAACTTTTTATATTAATAAAAAATATTTTGGGACTGCGATTTAATCTTCGTCTGGTGATTTTTATCACAATTATATATTTTATTTTTGTTGAATTCTGGCAGCTCTCAAAATATATTTTTCTAAAACTTCAACAGATTGTAATCCTGGAATTAAAAATTTTTGATCTAATCGAAAACTTGGAACAACTGAGATAAACGCTTCTTTTGCCTGTTGAATTTCCAAATGAACTTCAATCTTTCCTTCATCAGTTGAAGAAAATTTCTTTAAAATATTTTTATTGACTCCAACAAGTTTAGCTTGCTTGATTAGGAAATTGGTCTCTTCAATATTTTTCCCTTCTTCAAAATAAGTATGGAAAATTATTTTAGCTAATTCATATTTTAAAGCAGGTTCAACCAACCAAGTTAATCGATGAGCTTCCAAGCTATTTGGAATTCGGTCGATGTTTTTATAATTGATTTCTATCTCTTCTGATTTAGCTTCATCTCGAAGACTCCTACCCATTCCCGGTTTTGATTTTTTGGAAAAAACCGATTTATCAACTCCTCCTTTGGGAATCGATGGATACAACAAAAATGGAGACACTTGAATATCTAAATTAATTTCATCTTTCAATATTTCCTTCACTCTTTCCAGTCTAGCTTTTCCAATATAGCACCAAGGGCAGATATAGTCAGAGATAAATTCAATATGAACTGTCGGTAATTTTTTTTCCAAAATTGATAACCACTTTATAATACTGGTTTAAAAAATAGAATACTTCAGCAGGTAAAGTTGTCATTTTTTTAATAAATATTTGGCAAGTATAGATAATCTTTTAAGTTTGTAAGGCTTGTTGTTCAATAAATTTTTTCGCTTAAATAATAAATGAATTTAAATAAAAGCAAAAATAAGATTGAAAGGAAAACCATGAGAAGTTAGGAGCGGGTTAGGAGCGGCGAAAAATGAGGGAGCGGGAGCTTGCTTTGAGTCAGGCTATTTTTTCGTCTAGAATTTTTTGGTTCTTTTTTTTCAATGAAACAAAGAACAATGCTAAATTCAGCCACCAACTTCAAAATATAAAACGATGCAAAAAACAAAGGAAGTTTTATAAATTACACCTAACAAAAAATTGTAAGACTTGTCAATATAGAATCAAAAAAATCAATTCCCAATATGCAATCAACCACCTACGAAGCAAAATCCTTACTAATAGAAATCAAAGAAGATTACGCCATCGTCCAACTCAACAATGGAAAAGTCAACGCCATCAACACCCAACTGTTACTTGATCTAAAAGAAATCTTTGATGCAATAGCAAAGGATTCAAACATAAAAGGAGCCATATTATCAGGACGTCCACATGCATTTAGTGGAGGATTGGATGTGATGTCTTTGGCAACTTTAGACGAAGCAGAGATGATTCATTTTTGGGAATCCTACATGTTGACTCTGCAAACTTTAGTTAAATTTCCAAAACCATTAGTTTGTGCCATCACCGGTTATGCACCCGCAGGCGCAACAATTTTAACTTTATGTACCGATTATCGAGTGATGGGAAAAGGGCCAAAACATGTTGTTGGAATGCATGAATTTAAAATGCAAATGCAGATTCCAGAAATGTTATGTGATGTGTATGCATATCATTTGGGAGAAGTAAGAGCATGGAAAGCTGTTCAGCAAGCCCAACTATTTAATAGTGATGAAGCATTGGAAGAAGGCTTGGTAGATGAATCAGTCGAAGTGGAAGAAGTACTAGAAAGAGCTGAAGCATACTTGAAAAAACAAATCAAAATTTTCCCAAAAGTATTTGCCGAGTCAAAAAGAATTTTGCGAAAAGGACTTTATAAAGTGGTCGTCGAACGAGACATTCAAGCTATCG
>JBGCFD010000088.1:0-11109 GCA_045106765.1 Saprospiraceae bacterium
TGTGATGGAATCGATGCAAAGATTTTTAAATTAGAAGGAGCGAACGGAAAATCAAGACCAGGATTTATCATTGATTTGAGGAAAAGTCAACTGCCTAAATTTGCTGTAAATGGAGCCGTAAGTCTTTTGGGATTAAAAGCCGAAACTGATATTCATTTAAAAGATGATGGTTTCGAATTTATGGTTGGTGGGAAAATTTTTAAACTTTTTCAAGGTGAAATTACTGCTAAGGGGAGTGATGTTACGAAAGCTGGAGATATGTATTTAAAGGTGAAAATGAAAAATGACTTTTTTGATTTTATCAAAAAAGATGTTTCAGGTTTTGTGAAAAATACAACGAAAGGGGGAGTAGATGGTTTGAGAAAAGGACAAGCAGGATTGACCAAAGCAGAAAAAGGAGTAAAAGCATGGGACAAAAAAATCAAGGCTAAAAAGAAGGAAATAAAAAAGAAACAAGCTAAAAAACGAAAGGCTTATGATACTGCAAAAAAAGAAGTAGATAAGTGGAATAAGAATGTGAACAAGTTAGGTAAAGAAATTAAGAAGTGCATTAGATTATCAAAGTCTAAAAAAACACCACTCCACAAAAGAGCTTATTACGCAAGTAAAGCCAAAACTTTACAGGGAACTAAATTAGCTGCAAATGGTTCTTTGGCTGCTGCCAAAAAAGTTTTGGATGGATTAAAGTGGGTGGTTAGCGATCCTAACAGAGACGCTCAAGTTATTTATCTTGTAAGCAAGAAAGAGATTTCGTTGAAAGCAGTTCAAGCTGCAAATTTAGCCTTGAAAGGAACAGAGAAAAGTTTAGGTTTCGGAGGAAACGCAGCAGCATGGATTTTGGAAAAAGGACCAGATGCAGTAGTTGATATTAAAAAAGCTGAGTTCGAAGGAAAGTTAGGAGTATTGAGCGGAGGCGCAGTTATGTTAAAATTAAAAGTAAAGTGGTTAGGAGAAACACATGATCTTAAGGTTGGGTTTAATTTCCATAACCCTACTGCTTCAATTGCGAATTTATCTAAAGAGTTGATGAAATTGAAATAGGTTTTTTTTAATAGTAGGATAAGTTATCGAATATCTTGATGGTATTCGGTAACTTTTTTCTAGTCAACTATTGAGTGAAAAAAATCTCCCAACTATTTCTTATTTTTATAAAAATAAACCTCAAAATCATTTTAATGAAAAAAATATTCTTCTTCGTAAGTATATTGTTATTTTTTTTCTCCCACTCACTTTTTTCTCAAAATCAAGAGCAAATAGCAGATAGTCTTTATGAAATAGGAAAGGATTTTTACTACGATGGAGATTATAAAAAAGCAAAACCAATTTTTGAAAAAGTTCTGGAAGTTAGGACAAAATTATATGGAAAAGATTTTAAAATTGTAGATGCTTATTTTCGATTGGGAAAAACTGAAAAGAGATTAAGGTACCACCAAATGGCTCTTGCTACCCTCCAAAATGGCTTGACACATTTAAATGAATTAGAGAAAAAAGATAAAGAATATGAAGGAGATTTTTATATGGAGATCGCAGAGGTGTATGATCAAATGTATAACCTAAAAAAGTCCAAATTTTATTATGAGAAATGTTTAAATATATTTAAAGAAATATATGGAGAGCGTAGTGCTGATGTTGGGGCGATCTATATGGATTTGGGTTACAGTTTTACCAAAGGAGAACAGTACCGATTAGCAAAAGAATATTTGGAAATTGCGCTTGATATTTTTAATAAGAAATCAAAACCAGATAGTGAAGATTTTAATCGAATTTATAATAATTTAGGATACTTTTATAAGAAGACTGGCGACTATGAAAAAGCATTAGATTTTGGGCGTAAGGCGCTGACTATCAAGTTGTTGAATTATAATAAGGATCATCCATCAGTAGCGAAGTATCATATCAATATCGCGGATGCTTACTATGGAAAAAAAGAATATGATGAAGGTCTTAAATATATGCAAAGAGGTATAGAGATTTATAAGGATACCTACGGCGAAGATCATCCACAAACTGCAGGTTCAATGGCTGATTTAGCAGACTATTATATGAAAGTCAAAAAGTTCGATGCGGCAGAAAATACTTATAAAGAATCTATTCGAATTTTAGAGAAAAGATTGAGTTTAACTCATCCTTTTGTGGTGGCAGGGTATGAGAGTTTAGGACTACTCTATGAATATCAAGGCGATTATCAAAAGGCACTTGATTTGTACAAATTTACCTTGGAGAAATATCAAAACCATATTTTTGTTGTTAATTCATTTGTCGCCAATGCCTATCATAATATTTCGATTGCTTTTTTGGAAATGAATCAATTAGATTCTGCACTTTTTAATATTGGCAAGGCTTTAGAAAATATTTCATCTGGATTTAGTGCAAAAGATATTAGGATAAACCCACCGCTTTCATCAATTAATATAGAAGATCATTTTTTATATTATTTAGAAACTAAAGCAGAAATATTAGAGAAACAATTTTATAAAAACAATACAATTGCAAATTTAGAAATTGCTTTGAATACTTTAGATGATGCAACAAAAATGATTGAAAAAATGAGGAGAAGTTATCAGTCAGAATCGTCTAAGCAAAGCTTGAATGAACGAAGTGCACCTATCTTTAGAGCAGGAGTAAAAGTTGCTTTTAAGATGTACCAACAAACTAAGGATACTCAATATTTACTTAAAGCATTAAATTTTTCGGAGAAAAGTAAAGCCAGTATTTTATGGCAAAGTATGAATGAAAATTTTGCTTTAGAAAATGCAGGGATCCCAAAAGAGGAACTGAATGATCTAGAAAAATTAGGTTTTGAAATTCAAGATTTATCAGAAAAAGTATTTGAATCTCAGTCAACGGAAAAAGAACAATTGCAAAATCAATTATTTGATTTAAAGTTGAAATATGAAAACCAAATTTCGAGTTTAGAAAAATTTAATCCAGCTTATTTTGAATTAAAGTATGCTCTTCCAGAAGTAATTTCTGATGACTTCATAAAAGGTAGAGTAAATGAATCAACTGCTTTGATAGAGTATTTTTATGATGATGATAATATTTACACGTTTCTAATCTCTAATGGAGATTTGCATGGATTTCAAGATTCCGTTTCCGAAGAAATTGAAGAGTCGATTCAATATTTAAGAAATTATAAAATTAGTAATTCTTCTAAAAATGCTTTAGCAGAAAATGAAAAATATATAGCTCAACTTAATTTTTTATATCAAGAATTAATTAGACCTGTCGAAAACGAGTTGAATGATTTGACTCAATTAATAATCGTTCCGCATGGTGTTTTGAATTACCTTCCTTTCGAAATGTTGTCTCCAAAATCTGACAAAAAAGATTTTCGGCAATTACCTTATTTAATTAGAAATTATAATATTCAATACGCTTGGTCTTTTGCTTTTTTAGGAAAAAATAAATCTCAACAACGTAATTACAAATTTGATTATCTAGGTTTTGCTCCTTCTTTTGGTAATCAAGTTTTAGTAGGAAATAATATTTCAAGTAGTTTTGGAGCAAGAGCAAATTTAACAGAATTGAATTTTACAGAGTCGGAAATATTAAAAGCTAATGAGCTCTTTCAAGGAAATGTTTTTTCTGGAAAAAATGCTTCTGAATCCCTTTTTAATCAATTTGCAAAGGACAGTAAAATTATTCATTTGGCAACTCATGCTTTTGCAAATGATAGACAACCAATGCAATCAGGTTTTCTTTTTTCTAATCAAAAAGATACGTTGGAAGATGGCTACTTAAATACATACGAAATCTATAATATGAAACTTCCTGCGGAGTTAACTGTAATGAGTGCTTGCAATACAGGTTTTGGACAACTAGCTGAAGGTGAGGGAGTTATCAGTCTTGGAAGGGCGTTTTCTTATGCAGGTTGCCGAAGTGTGGTGATGAGTTTGTGGATGGCGAATGATCAATCGACAGCAAGTTTGATGAGTTATTTTTATGAAAGTTTAGCGGAAGGAAATCGGAAAGATATGGCGCTAAAAAATGCTAAAATTAGATATTTAGAGAATGCAGATCCATTGACTGCACATCCTTATTTTTGGGCAGGAATGGTTGCGATTGGAGATATGGATTCTATTTCTTCAAGTGAAAATAATTGGTTTTGGTTGTTTGGATTTGGTGTTGTAGGAGTATTGTTTTTATTTATTTTCAAAAATATAAAACGCTCCTAATCTAGCAATTAATTAGGAGCGATCTATATTTTATGTTACACACATTTTAAAACAACTTCAATGTCCTCACTTGAATTATAGGATTTCAAGTCTATTTTATTTTAACTAATTTCTCCACCATATTTCCTTTCTCAGTTTTTAAATAAAGAAAATAAATTCCACTTGGTAAGTTATTCGTCTCAAGAGGAACAATCATTTCTCCTTCCGAAAGTAAGGTAGAAGGCAAGATGGATTTTACTAATTTTCCATCAAAAGAATATAGATCCAATTGTGCATTTAGGACTTCTTCTGTTAAATTAATTTTTGCAAAAGCATTGTTGTAAAATGGATTTGGGAGAACTTGTAAATTTGATGTTTCCAATTTTTCTTTAAAGTTTAGATTTAAATCAAAAATGTTTTCATCATCATCGTAGGCAACTGCTCCTGTTTTGGAAGAATTAATTTGTAATATTTTGCTTAAGTTTCCTTTTTGTTTTGCCTTGAATTTTAGGAAAAATAGAGGCTCCCCATTTTTAATGTTTTCTCCCTTTTTAGATGACCATGCGAAAGTGATTTTGCCCTCTTTTAAATATTTTATTCCAAGATTTTTCTCCTCCATTCCTTCTAAAACTCCTTTTTCAAAATCAATAAAACTCAATTTATCTTTCTCAAAATTTAAGGTGAATTGATAAGCTGCAAGGTTATTAAAATCTTTAGCCTGGAAGGCAATTAGATATTCTTTTCCTTCCATCATCATTTGATTATTGATGTCAAATGAAAGGGTTCCTTCTTTTTCTCTCGTTTCTGAATTGAATAAATTCCATGGTTGAACTGAATTATTGACATCACCCATTTTGATTCCGATCATATTAAATTCTCGATTATTATCTAAATCATTGATATTAATTTGCTCAGGAATTACACTTGCCCAAGGTTGAGTTGGGTCTGCAAAAACGAAATCTCCATCAATAATTTTCCATGAATCATTATTGGGGAATTCAGTAAAATTCAATAAAATTAAAGATCGAATAATTACCATGTCTAATGCAGTTATTTGCCCTGAATTATTTACATCAGCTGCCAATAACTTATAAGGTGAGTCTAGGGTTGCTAATCCTAAAATATGTTTTCGAATAAAAACGATGTCTTGTGTAGTCACTCCATTCCAAGGGTTGATATTTTTTTCGAAATTTAAATTGAAATTCTCGTGAGGAGTTAAATTTTCAAATGAAAATATACCAGTAGCATTAGTCGTCATAGCGGAAGTCAAGTTTCCTCCTAACAATACATTTACATTTGTTACTTTATCACCATATTCAGTTCTAACTGTACCTTCTATATTATAAAAATGAGCATCAATGGTATTGATAACATCATTCGTAATTATTGGATCATTATAATCAAAATATATGGCAGCCGAATTTGAAATATTTGTACCGATTGGTAAATCAGGTTTTATATTAATATCAAAAGTGACGAAGCCTTGACTACCTTCCACCGTTCGATTACTATCCGGTAAGTTGATATTTTCAAAAAGAAAAACAAGAATATTATCCCCTTCAATATCTAATTGATAGGGATGACTAGCCATTCGTGGTTGAACACTACTCAAGTCGAAAACATTCCCGTCCAAAGTATCTCTCACGACTACTGTAAAAGCAGTATCTGTTCCTGTATTTTGAAATCGAATCGTGTAATTAAACATGGTATCCGTAGCTAAAATGTCACCATCGTCACCACTACCAAGTGGATTAACTAATTTATCATTTGGGTCAAAAGAGCCAACTACAATCTGCTCGCACATGGTTGAGTTATTAGTTAAATCTGCGTCTATATTATTAGAGGTAATTTGTGCAGTAGTGATCAAGGTGTCTCCAAGTTGTGCATTTACAGTTGCTTTGATCTTAAAAGTTTGTTCAGCATTAAATGCAATGTGGTAATTGCTCCACGTAATTTGATTGGTGGTCAAATCTTGAAAACTAGGAGCGGGAGTAATTTGGAGAATATCCAAACTGTCATCTAAGTCAACCGTTAAATTTATCATGGTATCTGTAAATGAAGTTCCTTCGTGACTCACTTGAAAGTTATATCGTTGAGAAAATCCAGGTCTGGCAGGGAAGCAATAAGCGTCAACTCTTAAATCTGTAATTGTATCTCCACAAAAGAAAAAGTCAGCATCTGTCACAATACTCGGAGCGTTAGAAATGGTAACTGATTGAGGCGGGCATGCCTCGGAAATATAATTGTTGTATTGATTTGCAGTCAATGTGTAATCTCCTTCGTTAGGAGCATACAACCAATATTCTCCATTGCTATTAGTTAATGCACAATCTCTAAAACTTCCATTTTCGGCACAGACTCTCACATTGGTATATGGAATTTCATCGCCATCAGGAGCACATTCACAATCGAAATTAAAATAGGCATGACCTGAAATAAGAGAGTTGCAAGGTTCATTAGGTGGAAGGAACACATTCTGATGCCGTTGGCAGCCATCGCCATCGGTCATGGTTACTGAGTACCAACCGTATTCTAATCCGCTATTTATATTTCCAGAAATATTATTACTCCAGTTAAAATTTATTGGAGGTGTTGCTTGTCCAGTAGCTATAATCTCAAGACTCCCATTGGCCAAGTCACAAGTAGGTGTATCCACTACAATCACCTCGAAATCAAGATGTGGATTGATGGTAACGTATTCTATATAATTGCAATTTGTAATAGAGTCTTTGATAAAAACTTTATAAGTTGCTGGGATTAAATTGTCAACAAATAATCCTTCTGGAGAATCATTCCAGGCGACATCAGGCAATTTGTACCTAGCAGAAACTTGTGGTGCATTTTGGGTAAGAACTGTAGCTGTACCATCATTTCCAAGACAAGTTACATCTGTTGTATTGATGATTGGAATATCAGGATTTGGAACATTTACAGGAATCAACAGAAGACAATTCGGTGTGGAAACTTCTAGATGATGATAATCTCCAACACTAACCTCATCGAAGATAAATGGGTTGGTATTGTAAGTTTCGGTTTGATAAGTCCATGTATTGAAAACAGAGTAGGGGGGCGATAAAGAAAGAGAAACGGTAACTTGACCATCATCACCACTACATTCGGTAGGAGGTGTTACTTGCAAATCGGTTACTGCTGCATCATCATTTGAAACAAATATTTCCATAGAATCCACTAGAAAACAATCTCCTTCAAAAGTTACTTTTACGGTATAAAATCCAGCCATGTTGGTTTGCATATTTTCTACAATCGGATTTTGCTCTGTTGAAGAATAGCCATTGGGACCCGTCCATTCTACTTTTTCTGGTGGAGTATAACTTCCTGAATTTACTCCATAGTCTAACCTCAAATTACTTCCTTGGCAAAGTGTTCCATTTGGAGGAAAAAGAAAAAGTTGGAAGCCCAAACCATCAGAGACATTTACATATTCGGATTTTCCAGCAGTACAACCATTGAGGTCAGCAATGAATAATTTATATAATCCGGTGTGAGCACTAGTCGCATTTGGAAATTTAAAATTAGGTTCAACTGATTGAATTCCTTGAGGTCCCAGCCATTGATAGGAGTAAGGTGGTGTTCCTTTTTTTACAGTAGCATTTAGTTCAACTGTGTCCAATGCGCAAAGCATTTTCTCCTCTGTGATATTAGCCACATATGGAGACTCCAAAACATTTACATTATGAAAAGCAGTATCTGAACAACCATTGGAAGAATTTAAAATAAGTTGGAAAATATTATTAGTGCTATCAGGATGCCCAGGATAGACAATTAACGAAGTGTCAAATTGAATGTAGGAACCAATTCCGTTTCCGCTCCAAGTAAAATTTAAATCTCCTGAAGGTGATTGGGAGTAAGAAGGAGTCAAATGAATTTTTGTGTTTTGACAAGCTTCATCCATTGCATTGATCGACACATCCATAAATACATCATCCACTATAATTTGATAAATATCAGAAGCACCCAAAGCATCAGTTACAGTTAATTCAGTAGTCCCAGCACACAGTCCATCAATGGATTCATCTGTTCCTCCATTTGACCAACTATAAGTTAATGGAGGTGTGAAAATTCCTTGATTATAAAAAAATGCACTTCCCGTGCAAGCATTGTTACAATCATTGCTCGTTAGAAAAATTTTCGCACAAGGCCCATTAAAAATATCAACAGTAACTAGATCTGAATAATGACAATCATTACTAAAAGCATAGTATCGAAAATAGTCTGATCCACAAGCATTAGGATCTGGAGTATAAATTCCTTGTCCATTATTGTCGAAAGTTATCGTTCCAAAACTAGGAGGTTGTGCCAACTCATAATTAGCTATTTGACTTACATCATTAGTGCTTACATCAAAATTAGTTGGAGTTCCATCTGCATTAATGGTATCTGGAATCAATATATAAACAGGGTCAGCTACAAAATCATGAATCTTCCCAGCAACTGCGACACAACCTTTGGAATCAGTAACAGTTACCACTTCGCAAGTGCCTTGATAAGGATTGACTCCATTAAAAAAACCATTATTCTTTGTCGTTTTTCCATTATCCCATTCATAAGTATATGGAGGAGTTCCTCCTATTGGGTTAGCTTTGAAAATTATACACCCGGGAGGGTCCAAGCAAATACCGACTCCAATTTCTACTTGGAAATCACAAGGTTCAGGTAATATTTGTGCATAAGCAAGGTTGGCGAAAAGGAAAAATAGGCAAAGTGTAAACTTGGTCTTTAACATGGTTTGTCGTTTTAGATAGTCTTGATACTCGAAGAAACAGGTTGCTCAAAATAGAAATAAATGTTGAGAATTGAGTTCAAGTTCTAAGATGACTTTAGCTAAGAATATGCTGTTCGGCAAGAAGAAAATTATCCTTAAAAAATAAGAATAGATTTAAAATGATATAAAAAGGTAAGAAGAAAAATAAGGTAATTTTCCTTCTTACCTTACTAGATTATATTTTTATAAATTTCTTTACAAACTCTTTTCCGTCCATTTCTATTTTTAAAAAATAAACACCGGATGAAAAATTAGAAGTGGATAATTGAATTTCATTTCGATTCACCTCCATTTTTTCCAACACCCTTTTTCCATACATATCAAAAATAGAAAAGTTAGCTTGCAAAGAATTTTCTATTTTGATATTTAAAATATCGGAAGTTGGATTTGGGTAAACCTGAATGTTATATTCTGTCAAATCTTCATTACTCAACACAATCGAAGTACAAGTACTTTCAAATTTATCATCATACATCTGTTGTAAAAGTGGTGTATTGTCATAAATCATGTTGACGGATTCAATATTATCTAAGGAACCATCTACATAAAAAGTATAAGCCATATCTATCGTCGTCGATTCATTCTGATTAAGACTTCCAATTTCGATACTGCTAATCGTTCTGAAATCTGCATCTGTAATATTGGCAGTAAGCATAGACCAATCGTTGGCCGTATTTGGGTTTCCATCGAAGAGAAATGAAGTCTCTGCCCCGCCAGAATTATAGCCTGTTCCACCTAGAGTGAAAGGTGTTCCGTCTGCCCAAATTCCTGCTAAGAGATTATAAATTTCAGCAGGTGTGAAAAAATTAGTAGTTGTATTTGGAGGTGTCGTAGTGGAAAATGAATTCAGATTTTGATTAAGGTAAGTTACTGCTTGGACGGGAGGATTGTCGGCATAGGTATTGATACCTCCTTGACAAATTCCATTGTTTCCATCTGAAGGACTAGAATTATAGGCATAAAAAGTATTCATAGAAGGAATACTCCCCACATAATCATCGGTGTAACAACCTAAATCAAAATCCACAAAAGTTCCACTAAATAAAGAGTCTATCTGATCTTGTGCTCGATTGATAATTTTATGAGAAGTGAAAACTGTATTATTTATAATTACATTATCCGTACAAAAAGAAGCCCAAGCTGTAACTTGAATTTCAGCTCTGATGGCATCTCCACTTGACGAAGTATGATTAGCCCCTGCATCATTAAATACTCCCCAAATAAGATGATCAGGATAGTGATCTTTGTGAACAGCACTTGGCAAAGGATAATCTCCCTGGTCTGGATTGTAGATCCCATCATTATCATTGTCCCAAAACGGAGCAAATTCTTGAATATTTAATGGTAATGTAAAACCATTGTTATTTTCAAAATAAGGATTTTGATGACCAGGGTAAGAGTAGATATTTGAGATTTGGTTATCTATGATTCCATTGTCATTAAAGTCAGTTATATGTTGTTCGATTTCGGAACCTAGGACTTCCCAAAGTCGATCATAATTAGCGCAAGTTTCGAAATCTACTGTCCCATTTTCACTACTAAGCGGGCCTGCGGAAAAGTCAAAACTAGTTGAAGAATTATAGTCAGAATGAGCTGATTTTAAAATTGGATTATCAGGTAATCCTGTAAATCCTCCTAGCCATAAACCTGTATTAAAGATAGAATGAACATCAGGAAGTGGAGATGGATAAGTATTAAATGAGGCATCATTTCTATCCCAGAATAAATCTCCACCCAACAATATATTTGCAGAAATATTATTGCCTTGAAGTAATTTTTGGGCTTGTGGTAAAGTGCAGTCTTGGGCATTGGTTTTTTTCCCAAAAGAAAAGAATAGAAGTATGATAAAAAATAATCTAGTTTGATTTTTCATATTAAATTTTTTAGTCGAGGTTTAAAAATTTTGTGAAATTATTAGAATAAAGTTGTTTACATTTTTATAAACTTCTGCACGAATTCTTTTCCCTCCATTTCTATTTTTAAAAAATAAATACCTGATGAAAAAGTAGAAGTCGATAGTTGAATTTTATTTTGATTCACTTCCATTTTTTCCAAAACTTTTTTTCCATAAATATCAAAAATAGAAAAGTTAGCTTGTGAAGAATTTTCCATTTTTATATTTAAAATATCAGAAGTTGGATTTGGGAAAATTTGAATATTGGCTTCCTC
>JBGCFD010000009.1:0-7209 GCA_045106765.1 Saprospiraceae bacterium
TTTTTACTATTGACAAATGTGTGGAATGATTCGGTGATATATTTAATGTATGGAATGATGTTGCTTTGTTGTAATTTCAATTTAAAGGATCGGTCTTCTAATTTTGACAAATCCAATAATTGATTAACCAAGCGAAGCAAATTTCGTCCATTGGTTTCGATCATTCGAGTTCCTTCATCGAGATATTTTTTAGGTTCATTTCTGATTTGTTGGACCATTCCTAAAATTACGGTGAGTGGTGTTCGGAATTCGTGAGTGAGATTAGTATAAAGTTTACTTTTGAAATTGTCGAGTTCTTTGAGTCGTAGAGCTTCTTCTTGTTCCCGTTTGAGTTGAGCTTGAAGTTCCAGTCGTCTTTTTACAAAAGAAAAAATGAAATAACTGAATCCAGATAAAAAGACAACGTAACCAAGATAAGCCCAAACTGTTTTCCACCAAGGAGGATTGATTATTATTGTCATTCTAAATTGACTAGGATGCCAAATCATATGATGATCTCGAGCCTTGGCATGGAAAGTATATTCTCCCGGAGGCAAACTTCCAAAACGAACATTATTAGAGATAGAAGGTTTAGACCAACTGTCTTCATATCCTTTTAGTTGATAACTGTAATGAATATTCCTTGGTGATTGAAAATCAGTCAACGCATATTGAAAAGCTAAAAACTTAGTGTTGTGTCCTAATTCAATGGTAGAATTATTAGCAAGATTATGCCTGTTTATAATGGTATCTCTATCTCCATCCGCGAATTCGAAAGAAGATAAAACTAGTTGTGCATCTTTACTTAAATCTTCAATAGCTTTAAATACTTCTTGTGGGAAAAAAGAAATAAGTGTTGGAACTTCCCCTCTTGTACTAAAAAACATTTGGCCATCTTTCGTTTGAAAATAAGAATTGAGATCAAAGTTATTAGATGGTAAACCGTCTTTTTCAAAAAAATTCATAAACCTATTTGTAGAGATATGAAACCGAGAAAGTCCTCTTTCTGTAGCTAACCAATAACAAGAATCACCCTCTGAAAGCATCCCTAAAATGTTTTTATGGCAAAGACCATCTTTCTCATTATATATTTTTACATCTTCAGTTAGAGGGTCGACATGATACAATCCATTATCTGTTGCTAACCAGAGTTTTCCGTTTGAATCTTCTTCAATAGCATTAATTTTTAAAAACAGTTCCAGCCCTACCATATCAGTTCTTTCCAATTTTTTAGTTTCAAGAGAGTAGGAAAGTAATCTACCTGAACGATACCCCATCCACAATTTGTTGCTATGCTTACCTATACAGAAAGAAGTTATTATATCCTCATATTTTCCTCTAAAAAATGCCTCAAAATTCTCTCTATCTTTAGGCCTCATCAATGTATCTATTACTTCTTTCCAAATCCAATCTTTTCCAGATTGATCTAAAAAATATAACGTAGAATCATTAGCTCGCCATATCTCTTGATCTTTATCTTTTAGCAATAAATCGCTATAAAACCTTTTCGAGTTTTTAATATAGTTTTCATTCTTTCTTATCTTGAAATTTGTTCCTTCATCTTGAAGGGTTTGATATAACATAGAAAAAGCTATTGGACTATCATCTAAGGGAGGATGTGAATTTTGTATTTTTATGATCTCTCCAGATTCAGTATTTAATAATCGACCGCTACTTAACAAGAATCCTTTTTCCGTAGACAATAAATCCATACTACGATCAACATTTCGAAATAATACACTAAGTGTATCTTTATTCTCAGAGTCAACTTTAAAAATATTTTCTTCATTAATACCATAGATATTGCATTCTTTATCTTCTGTCATCCCTGCAAATGGAGAATAACTCGATGGAATATTTGGAATCGTTTTATCAGATTGGACAGGAGGAGTATCTTTTTTACTTAATACCAATTGACTAAAAAAAGAAGTACGAGGTTGTATTTTTGCCAATCCCAAATCTGAGGCTAACCAAACCACTTTAGATTTATCTTGAAATCCAGCATGCCAATTATTCTTATCAGAGTTGAAAATATCTCCATAGTTATTATAAGTATTCTTTTTAGCATTGTAATAAACTAATTGCCTCGAATCATCAAAAATCCACATATTTTCATTTGGTTCAAAGAAAAAAGATTTTATTTTATTTGAATCTGAAAATAATTTAAATTGATTGATTTCATGTGACATTAAAGCAGAATCAACAATATTGTAAATACCTAAGAGTCCAGAAACAACTATATTTATTCGCCCTTGAGGATCAAGTTGCATAAAACTTTTCCTACAATGAAATTTACCACATATACTATCCATAGGCATAAAACCAAGTTCCTTTCCTAATGAATCAAAAAAGAGAATTGCATTATCATTGACAATATATTTATTTTCTAATGAATCAATCATTAGCCAAGGGTGCATTGCGGTCACTTTAGATACATCTAAAATATTCCCGTTCTCCTCTTCTATTGTGATATTCTGCATCAAATCTCTGAAATCATTTATAGCTTGATAGAATAGACCATATTTCACGGTATACTCAATTGGTTCTATTTTTTGATTTCGGAATCGCAAAAAATCAAATTCATTATTTTTAAGGCAATGTAGAATTATATCATTCTCTCCTATTTGTTGAAATTCTATGATCGTATAATCAGCAGTATCATAATCATTCACCATTGGAAATGATTGCCATTCATTTAATTCAGGATTAAGGAGAAATAAATAATTATCAGAATGTAGAAAAAGTAAAGAATCTTGATAACTACAAAGTCCTTTTAGTTTTTCTTCACTCCCTAATAGATGATTAGAAGGCGAAGGATAGGTCCAAAAATTTTGTCCATCAAATCGATTAATCAAACCATCATTTAATGTCCAGATGTAACCTTGATTACATTGGGTTACATGAGTAGTTAATGTTGGAAATAAGCCATCTACTTGGTCATAGACATAAACTTCTTCAGTTTGCCCCAGAAGTGAATTAGGTAAGAATAAGATTAGAAAAAAGAGGAGTTGGTTTCTCAAGTACATTTGGTGTGGAGGTTGATTTCTCAAAATATTATACTCCAAGATAATATTTACTCGGAAAAAATTCGAAATTTTAGGAAGGGAAAGAAAAACAAAAAAGCCACCTCAAAACTGAAGTGGCTTTTTTTGTTGACCCACTAGGACTCGAACCTAGAATGACGATACCAAAAACCGTAGTGTTACCATTACACCATGGGTCATGCTTTAGAAAGCGACGCAAAAATATAATATTTTTACCACTTAGTAAAGTTATAGGAAATTATTTTTTGAAAAAAATGAGATTAAATCGCTTTGGGGATTTGGTTAAAATAGTGCTCATAAAAATCGTCATCATTCAATATATCATATAAAAAATCGTGATACTCTGAAAATTGCGGTAGATTATTATGATGTGCCTTTTCAATGAAAAATAGATGACTCCGTTTAGGAACGATTTTTTGCAATTTTTCACTATGGCTAAATGGAATCAAACGATCCTTTTTCCCATGCAAAAAGAAAATAGGGCAGGTAACTTTTTTGATAAAATGGTCTGTTCGAATATGATATTTTAATAATTTATTTATTGGCAATAAAAATCCATAGCGTTTTATTTGTGCCAAAAAACTATGGTAAGGTGAATCTAGAATCAACATTTTCGGATCATTCCATGAGGCAATTCGAGTGGCAATTCCACTTCCTAGCGAGCGACCATAAATGATAATTTTTTCTTCATCATATTGAGTGGTGAGCCATTTGTAAACATGCTGCCCGTCATTGTATAAAATAGATTCGGTTCGCTTCCCTGAACTTTTTCCAAAACCTCGATAATCCACCATAAAAAAATCATAGCCTTTACTAACAAAATCTCGAGCGAATTTTCCCCAACCTTTGATACTTCGTGAATTACCTTTGAAATAATAAATCACTCCTTTTGAATTGGGTACTTTAAAATGTATCCCATTTATAAATCCACCATCTTCCATATCAAAATTAACTTCTTCAAATGGAAAAACATATTGGTAAGTAAAATGTCGAGGTAAAATTTCAGGTCGGAAAAAAAAGTAGTCTTGCAAAAAATAGAAAATGAGGCATAACAAAATGTATGCGCCGCTGATGTATAAAAATATGTTGAGCCAATCTGCCATTTTCTTTTTTAAAATAAAATTTCGCCAAACGAACGTAAAACGTTCAACGAATTCTTCCATCATTTCAATTGATAAATCCCTCGTAAATTTCTTGCTACTTCATTATAATCCAATCCATAGCCAATGACAAATTTGTTCGGAATTTCAAAGCCAATATAATCTATCGGGAATTCATATTTGATCGCTTCAGGTTTCAATAAAAAAGTAGCAAAAGCTACCGAAGCAGGATTCATTTTTCTCAAGACAGGTAAAAAATCATGCATCGTTTTTCCTGTATCTATAATGTCTTCGACTACGATGACATGACGATTTTCGACATCAGTAGATAGTCCAATTACCGTTGCTACTTCACCTGTTGATTCCAAACCAGAATAGGATGATAGTTTGATAAAAGAAACTTCACATGGCCCTTCAAATGCTCTCGCTAAATCTGCCATAAAAATAAATGCACCATTTAGTACGCCTAAAAAAATCGGATTTTTGTCTTGATATTTTTCACTTAATTCTTTTCCCATTTCTTTGACCCGTGCTAGGATTTTTTCCTCGGACATCATAAGTTCGAAGGAAAGGTTGTGAGCTTTTACTGTTTGTATTTCTATCATTTTTTTCTTTTTATGATTTTTTTTTGCCACTGACTTGGACTGACTATTATGATTTTTTATGACTCTCCCAATGTGGAGATTTATGTTGTAGTATTAATTTGGGGATGTCATAAACAGTCATAAGAGTCAGTAGCAAAAAAATTACAATCCATATTTATCAATCAAATACAACAAACTCGTGATACTCGCTGCACCTAATTCCAACTCTCTTTTATTCACCGCATCTATTGTATCAATTGCCGTGTGATGATAATCAAAATATCTTTGCGAATCAGGTCGGAAGCCAATCAACAAACCTTTTTGACTTTTGAGCGGAGTGATGTCTGCACCTGATCCACCAGTTCTAAATTCCAATCCATACGGCTCTAACAAAGGTAACCATTCCGTCATCTTTTTAAATTTTGGTTTAAAAACATCTGGATGCGCTGTTGAGGAAAAACCTCTTGGTGTAAATCCACCTGCATCAGATTCGATGGCAGCCAAATGATATTCACCTCTTTCATTCGATGCTTTGGCATAAGCTTTTCCACCTGCTAATCCATTTTCTTCATTCATAAAAAGTACACATCGAATTGTTCGCTTAGGTTGATAATTTAATCTTTTTAAAATTTGTAAAACATCCATCGAATGCACACAACCTGCTCCATCATCATGCGCACCACTTCCCACATCCCAAGAATCCAGATGCCCTCCAACTAAAATAATTTCATCTGGTTTTTCACTTCCTTTTATTTCTCCAATTACATTATAGGATAATTTATCTGCCAACATTTCACAAGTTGTTCTGATATAAACATGTGTTTTTTCTTTTTTCAAAACTCGACTCAGTACTTCCGCATCGTTCGTTGAAATTGCTACCGCTGGAATTTTTTTTATTCCCTTTTTGTATCCCAAAGCTCCTGTGTGTGGAATGTCGTCCAGCCTCGTCGTCATCGAACGAACGAGAACTCCAATTGCTCCAAACTCAGCAGCTTTCGACGGTCCACTTCCTCGTTGATCCACAGCACCTCCGTATGCATTAAAAGTTCGTAGTTGAGTTGGATCCATCGGACGATTATAAAAAACAATTTTGCCTTTAATTTTTGCTTCTCCTAATTTCTCCACTTCATCTAAACTTCTTACTTCGATCACTTCGGCAGTAATTCCATCATTTCCAGTTCCAATAGAATTCCCCAAGGCGAGTGCATTCAAGTCCATTGATCCAACGACTCCAGAATTCACAATTCTCACTTGTTCTTTTTCTCCTCGTACCCAATGTGGTACCATCACCGGTTCCAACCAAACGGAATCCAAATTTAAAGTATCCAACATTTGTTTAGTGTATTCCACCGCCGCTGCCGCTTGAGGAGAACCTGCCAAACGACCTCCAATTTTGGTCGTCAAATGAGTCAACCAAGGATAGCATTGTCCTTGAGTTAAAGCGGTATTATAGATCTTTTTGATAAAAAAAGCATCTTCATCACCTTTTGCAGGTTGTTGAGCAAGATTTAAATTTTGGAAAAAAACTAAACAGAAAGGAATTAGAAATAATGTTTTTCTCATAAAAAATGATGTTTTGAAAAAATTTAGAATTTTTTGAAAAAAAATTGGTGGGCTAAAAATATTTAAAAAACAAGATAAATCAGCGTAATCCCTTGTAAATAAAGTATTTCATATTTTCATCATGTTTAAAAAAAAAGAAAACAAGTGTTAATTTATTAGGATTCATTACATTTGTGACGATAAAAATGTGTCTTTTTTATTTTAACGTCGTCTTAACAGCATCGACAGAAAAGACTGTTTGAAAATTATTTAGAAGAAACTGTATTTTAAATAGTTTTTTCGCCAAACACTATATTTCAATACCCATTGGCAACACAAGGGAAAACAAAATTGGAAGACTCTGAATTAGTCGAGTTGTTTATCAAGACTCAACGACCTGACTATTTTAGCTTACTTTACCAAAGGTATTCAAGTAAGGTATATAGCAAGTGTATTTTCATGTTGAAAAATGATGCACGAGCCAAAGACGCAACCCAAGAGATATTCACAAAAATCTTTCTAAATCTTTCTAAATTTAGTGGTCGGTCTAAATTTTCGACATGGGTATATTCGATCACATATAATTTTTGCATCGATACTATTCGAAAAAGGAAAAAGGAAAAAAACCTTTTTGCTGAAGAAGTAGATGATGCTCCAGACATTATTGAAGAAGTAGAAGATGCAGCTTTATTAGAAATGGAAGTTTCTCGATTAAAAAAAGTATTAGAAGAAATTCCGACTGGTGACCGAGCAGTACTATTAATGAAATACCAAGATGAACTCTCTATCAAAGAGATCGCAGAAATTCTAAACAAAACAGAAAGTGCCATAAAGATGAAAATCAAACGAGCCAAACACAAAGCACAGAAAGTGTATCGGGATATTTTTCCCAACTAAAGAGTAAAGCTTTATGTCATGAATAATTTTAAAAAAATAGGCGAAGAAAACGAAGATCGTTTT
>JBGCFD010000089.1:0-2759 GCA_045106765.1 Saprospiraceae bacterium
TAAGCTTTCTATTAATGTACATGCCATTTCTGATGCTGCAAAAACTGCAATTGAAGGAGCTGGTGGAAGTGTTAATCTTGTTTAAAAAAATTTAATGAAAAAATTAATTACTACTCTACAGAACATTTGGAAAATTAAAGACTTAAGGGAACGGATCCTGTTCACCTTGTTAATTTTGGCAGTATACCGATTCGGTTGCTTTGTTGTTTTGCCAGGTGTTGATGCAGGAAAATTAGCTGCAGCTACTCAATCAGGAGGTGGCGGTCTTTTAGATTTAATTAATGCGTTCTCAGGTGGTGCCTTTTTAGGTGCGGCTGTTTTTGCATTAGGAATCATGCCTTACATTACAGCATCGATTATTATTCAATTATTAGGATTTGCTGTTCCTTATTTTCAAAGGTTACAACAAAGAGAAGGAGAGTCTGGAAGAAAAAAAATTACTCAAATTACTCGATGGTTAACAGTAGCAATTTGTTTAGTTCAAGGGAGTGGTTATTTGTCATATTTAGATGCAAATGATGCAATTGCAACTGCAATGCAAAATCAAAAGACATTATTTTATTTCGCTAACTTAATCATTTTGACTACAGGTACTGTATTCGCAATGTGGTTAGGAGAAAAAATCACAGATAAAGGAATTGGTAATGGTATTTCATTATTGATTACTATCGGAATTATCGCAACACTTCCTGGTGCGTTAGCATTCGAAATCACAAGTCAATTTAATAATAATAGAATTGTAATGTTGATTTTAGAATTCGCTGCATTATTTGGAGTAGTGGTTGCAACAGTATTAATTGTGCAAGGAGTTAGAAGAATTCCTATTCAGTTCGCAAAACGTATGGTTGGAAGAAGTTCTAATGCAATGCCTGCAACAGGAAACAGAGACTACATACCATTGAAAGTAAATGCAGCGGGGGTAATGCCTATTATCTTTGCTCAAGCATTGATGTTTTTACCAGCAGCAGTAGGAGGTTATATGACAGAAGAAGGTGGATCAAGTTTTTTGAGTAGCTTATCTGACTTTACTTCATGGTCATACAATATTATTTATTTCTTTTTAGTAGTTATTTTCACTTACGTTTATACTGCATTGTTAGTAAATCCTACTCAATATGCAGAATATTTGAAAAGACAAAATGCATTTATTCCAGGTATTAAGCCAGGGAAAAATACAGCTGACTTCATTGATTCAGTAACATCAAGAATTACTTTGCCAGGATCTATCTTCTTGGGTTTAATTTCAGTTCTTCCTGCAGTTGCTGCAAATGTTTTAGGAATTAACATTGGATTCGCAATGTTTTTTGGTGGAACATCATTATTGATCTTAGTTGCAGTTGTTTTAGATACATTACAACAAATTGATAGTCATTTATTGATGCGTAAATATGACGGATTAGTAAAATCAGGAAGAGGTCAAGGAAGAAGTCGAATTCAAGGAATTGGAGCTAGTATGTAATTTTTCAAAAGTAAGATTTCAACTTATACTCCTTTTTGATTGATTTAATAAAAACGGTAAATACGAATCTTACATTTTGAAAAAGAAGCCAATATATAAAACTGACGAAGAGGTAGAGTTAATTAGAGAAAGTTGTTTGTTAGTTTGTAAAGCTTTAGCTCATGTTGCAAGTGTCATTCGACCAGGAGTAAAAGGAGCTAAAATAGATCGAGAAGCAGAAGAGCTTATTCGAGATCATGGTGCAGTCCCGGGATTTAAAGGCCTTTATGGTTTCCCAGCAACGCTTTGTATTTCTATAAATGAAGGAGTTGTGCATGGAGTTCCTTCAGCCGATTATGAATTCCAAGATGGGGATATTGTTTCTGTTGATTGTGGAACCTACATGAATGAATTTTATGGTGATGCAGCTTATACATTTGCACTTGGAGATGTAAAAGAGAACACCATGGAATTATTGAGGGTAACGAAAACAGCTTTATATAAAGGTATTGAACAAGCAGTCGTCGGAAAAAGAATAGGAGATATTAGCTACGCGATTCAAAATTATTGTGAAAAACCATTTAATTATGGGGTTGTTAGGGAGTTGGTAGGACATGGATTAGGAAAGCAATTGCACGAAGCACCAGAGGTACCTAACTTTGGGAAAAGAGGCAGAGGACCAGTTTTAAGAAATGGATTAGTCATCGCAATTGAACCAATGATTAATTTGGGAAAAAAAGAAGTTCGACAATCATCTGATGGTCATACCATAATTACAAAAGACATGACTCCTTCAGCACATTTCGAACACACAATAGTAGTAAGAAGAGAAAAAGCAGATATTTTATCGAATCACAGCAAAGTTGAAGAGAATATTAAAAATAATCCAGAAATTAAGGAAGTTTCGATAAAAAGTTAGATATTTGCACTCCGAAAATTTGAGCATGGCAAAACAGGATTTAATAAAACAGGATGGTATCATTGAAGAAGCATTGTCAAACGCAATGTTTCGAGTACGTTTGGAGAATGACCATCAAATTGTAGCAACCATTTCAGGAAAAATGAGAATGAATTATATTCGAATTTTGCCAGGGGATAAAGTTGCCGTAGAAATGTCTCCATACGATTTATCAAGAGGTAGAATAACTTACCGATACAAATAATAACATTGTTATTTTTCAAAAATAACAACTAAAAGAAATATCATGAAAGTAAGAGCTTCCGTAAAAAAACGATCAGTAGATTGTAAGATCGTTCGACGAAAAGGAAAATTGTACGTAATTAACAAAAAGAATCCTCGGTTCAAGCAACGTCAAGGATA
>JBGCFD010000090.1:0-23467 GCA_045106765.1 Saprospiraceae bacterium
GTTGTGTTTCGTCAACTGAATGTGTAACCATTACAGGAGATAATACTTTACCAGTTGCGATGGCATCTGCTTCTAACGATTTAGATTGTAATGATTTAACTGCCACACTTAATACAACTGGTTCTGATCCAGGAACATACACAGGGGCAGGCCCAGGAAATCCAACAGGGGCAAATCCAACTGTAAATATGCCTGGAACTTATACATTAACTGTTTCAAGTGGAAATGGATGTACGAGTACTCAAGAGGTAACAATTACTCAAGATAATGCATCACCTACAGCTAGTATTATGCAACCATCTGCAATTGACTGTAACAATTCGTCAGTTACTTTGGATGGAAGTGGTTCAAGTAGTGGAGTTACTTACATGTGGTCTACAGGAGAAGCTACTGCAACTACAACTACAAATATGGGAGCTGGAACTTATACATTGACAGTTACGAATACTAGTAATGGATGTACAGATGAGGTATCTGTAACGGTTGATGATAACTCCACAACAGTTACTGCTGATGTGGATGTACAAGGACAAATTACTTGTACTAGTGGATCGGTTACTCTATCAGCAATAAATGTTACTGGGTCAAGTAACCCAACATATACTTGGTCAAATGGAATGAATGGTCAAACGATTACTGTAGCTACTGCTGGATCAATAACTTTAACGGTTACTGATGCTACAACAGGATGTACAGGTGATGTAGTTGCAGATGTAACTAGTGATAATAATACACCGATGGCAGTAGCAGATGTAAGTGGAGTATTGAACTGTAATAATACAAGTGTAGTATTAAGTACAGCAGGTTCTACAACTGGTGGTAATATAACTGCAAGTTGGTCTGCTGCTGATCCTAACAATGTTACGACTCCAGGAATATATACTTTGACTATTACGAATGATGATAATGGTTGTACCGCAACCGCTGATGTTAATGTAATACAAGATATTACGCCTCCTGTTGCTTCAATTATTGCTCCAACAGCGATTGATTGTAACAATACAAATACAACTCTAGATGGAAGTAGCTCAACAGGTGCTAATTTAAGTTATGCATGGACTGGTCAAGTTGGAGCAGGAGCAACGTTGAATGCAACGGAAGCAGGAACTTATACTTTGACGGTTACTAATATGGATAATGGTTGTACTGATACAGAAGAGGTTACTGTAGTAGACAATACTTCAACTGTAACCGTTTCAGCCTCAGTAAGTAATGATCTTTCCTGTTTAGAGACTTCTGCAACATTGGATGTTTCAGGTGGATCAGGTTCATCTAACCCAACTTATTCTTGGTTTGATGGTACAAATACAACTGCTGGGCCTACATTAACAACAATGAATCCAGGAACTTATACATTGACTCTTATAGATGGAACCACAGGTTGTCAAGGATCAACAGAAGTAATTGTTGATCAAGACACTAACTTTCCAACTGCGACAGTTGCTGCACCTAATAATTTGACATGTATAACTAGTTCAATAACATTGGATGGAACAAGTTCTACTGCTGGAAATGACATTACTTATTCTTGGTTATTTAATGGTTCGCCAATACCGGGAACAGATCCTCTTTTATCAGTTAATAATGCTGGTAATTACCAAATAGTAGTGACCGATGCAGCGAATGGATGTGAAGTTACGTCATCTATAATTCCAGTAATTTTAGATGATTCATCTCCTGTTGCTTCAGCTGTAGCTGGGAATAATGGAATTATCTCGTGTAGTGCAACTTCATTAACTATTGATGGAACTGCTAGTTCTACTAATAGTGGTAATATTAACTATTCATGGATATTAAATGGAACTGAAGTAGGTACTACTGATACCTATGATGTTACTTCTCCAGGTGATTATATTTTAGAAATAACAGATACTGATAATGGATGTACTGCTCAAGAGATGATAACAATTAGCCCTGATGCTGATCTTCCTTTATTGAGTATTGATCCAGTTGTAAATTTGGACTGTAATAATTCTTCTTCAACATTAATAGGTAACGGAAGTTCAAATGCTGGAAATACAGTTACCGTTGAATGGCAAGATGCTTTAGGAAATACAGTTTCTGCAACCGATGAATATACAACTGCAGTTCCTGGTGATTATACATTTATTGTAATTGACAATGGAAATGGATGTAGCCTTTCTCAATTGGTTACCGTATTGGAAGACACTAACTCACCATTGATTGATGTAACTCCTGCTCCGATTATTGATTGTGCTAATACATCAGTACTCGTAAATGCATCTAACTCTGCAAGTGGAATTAATATCTCTTACCAATGGCAGGATGCTCTAGGTAATGATTTACCATTAGAAACTAGCAATACTTTGACGACAGGTACTGCAGGTGATTATATTTTTGTAGTAACAAATACTGATAATGGTTGTACTTCAACTCAAACAGTAACTGTTCCTGAAAATATTGAAGCACCAGTATTTGACGCATCTGCATTGAATAATATTGACTGTAATAATATGGAAGCTGCTTTAACGAGTAGTATTACTTCTTCATTCAGTACTGATCTTACATATTCTTGGGTATTGAATGGAACAACAATAGGGACAATGCCTACTCTTTCAACTGCTAATGAAGGAGTCATTACAGTATTGGTTACTGATAATCAAAATGGTTGTTCTTCACAAATGGACGTAACCGTTTCTAATACAACACAAGATCCTACTATTGCTGCAGTTGCTTCAAGTAATGGTGCTTTAGATTGTATCACTATTGAAACAACTCTTGATGGTACTGGGTCAGATACTGGAACAAATTTTAATTATTCTTGGGCTTTAGATACTGATCCAACCAACACTTTAAGTACAGATTTAATGTACACAACGGAGGATCCAGGTATTTATATATTAACGGTAACTAATACAGATAATGGATGTGTAAGCACGGTTCCAGTTACTGTAACTCAATCAATTGCACCACCTAATTCTGTAGCAACTTCAAATACCGCTACATTAACTTGTACTGATCCAACTATTACTTTGGATGGAACAAGTTCAAGCATTGGTGCAAATTTCACTTACCAATGGTTTGAAGTAGTAGGTGGAATATCTACTGCAATTACAGGTGCTACTGACATTTCTTATGATGCAGGTGTAGAAGGGACTTATGAATTAGTTGTGACTAATACAGATAATGGATGTACAACAGTAAGTGATCAACTTGTACTAAACCAATCTTCAGATGTTCCTACTGCAGTAATTTCCAATGATGGTATATTGACTTGTGATAATCAAATGGTAATTGTAGATGGATTAAGTTCTACTGCTGGCGGAATACTTACTTATGAATGGGTTGATCTTGCAACAGGAGATGTTTTAGGAACAGACCCTACTCTTGAGATTACAACTTCTATAGAGGTTGTATTAAATATTGAAGATCAAAATAATGGATGTACTTCAACAGCGTCTTTTTTAATTGACGAAGATATTGAGGATCCATCTGCAGATGCAGGTTTAGCTCAAACTTTACTTTGTGGTGATATTGAGGTTACTTTAGATGGAAGTGCTTCTTCTGCTAATGGTGATCCTATAACGTACGCATGGACTGATCCTATGGGGAATCCTGGAGGCTCTACTGCTACAGTTGGTGCTTCTACTCCTGGTACATGGACATTGACAATTACAAATACAGATAATGGCTGTACCTCAACCTCAACAGTCGTAGTGGATCAAGATACTAATGCACCTTCTCTTTCAATGACTCCTTCTAACTCAATTCTTAATTGTGATATTCAAACCATTACTTTTGATGCAAGTGCATCTTCTGTAGCAATGGGATCATCCGGTACATTGACTTATGAATGGACAGATGCAAATGGTTTGCCTCTTGGTAATACTGCAACTATAGATGTATCAACTACTGATGAGGTATTTGTAACTATTACAGATGATGCTAACGGTTGTTCTGTATCAGAGAGTTTTGCAACTACTCAAGATATAGAAGAACCATCTGCGGATGCAGGTTCTACTCAAACGTTAACTTGTGGATCATCACAGGTAACTCTTGATGGAAGTAATTCTTCTGCGAATGGAACTATTACCTATGCATGGTATGCTCCAAATGATCCAAATACTGTAGTAGCAACTACAGCTACTGTAGATGCTACAATGTCTGGAACATGGACATTATTGATTACAAATACAGACAATGGTTGTACTTCAACTTCTGAAGTTTTAGTAGATCAAGATATTAATGCTCCTACAGCAGTTGTTGATTTCTCAGGAATGTTAACCTGTGCTGATACTGAGCTCACTATAGATGGAAGTAACTCTACTATCCAGTCTCCAAATGGTACTATTGAATACCTTTGGGAAAATGGAGCAACTACAGCAACAACTACATTTGATGCTCCAGGTACTTATACAGTATTGATTACAGATAATGGTAATGGTTGTACTGCTGAACAAAGCTTTACCATTGACCAAGATATTATAGAACCAATAGCTGATATTCAAGCGCTTACGAGTACGACTATTTCATGTAGTGAACCAAGTTTAGTATTTAATGGATCGGCTTCAAATAATAATGGAAATCCTAATGGAGGAACATTAACTTATCTATGGACATTAAATAACATCCCTGTAACCGGTGGAACTACAGACCAAGTAGAAATTTCTGAAGAGGGAGAATTAGTGTTGGAAGTTTTCAATTCTAATAATGGTTGTTCTTCAACGTTCCTCATGAATATTGATGTAAGTGATGATGTTCCACAAGTGGATATTCCTAGTGCACCTAATTCATTAAACTGTAATATAGATGAAGTGACTATTGTTGCAACTGCTTCGACAGGTAATGAATTTACTTACTTATGGACTGGACCTGGAACTATCATTGGTGAAACTACATTGACACCAACAGTTTCTACTACAGGTATATATACTTTGACAGTAACCAACACAATTAATGATTGTGATGCTACAGCTACAGCTCTAATTGAAGGTGACTTTGATACACCAAATGCGTTTGCGAATGCAACTGACCAATTCGATTGTGTTACTGACGAAGTTACTTTAGATGGAACAGGTTCAGCAACTGGCCCAACCATCTCGTACTTATGGACAACTGCAACAGGTGTTATCGAAAGTGGTCAAAATACTTTCAATCCTGTAGTTTCTGCTCCTGGTGATTACACTTTATTAGTTACAGACAATGATAATGGATGTACTTCCACAGCTGTAGTAACTGTATCGGCTAATACTGATGTTCCAACTATTGCAGGAGTACAAACTATTAATCCAAACTGTTTCGGAGAAAATAATGGATCTATTATTTTAGATAATGTAACTGGTGGTCAATTACCTTACTTATACTCAATTGATGGAGGCGCATTTGCACCAATTAATCAATTCAGTTTCTTAGGTGCAGGACAATACGACATCATAGTTCAAGATGCAAATGGTTGTGAGGCTAGCGACCAAATCACAATTTCAGATCCTCAAGAATTATTAGTAGAATTAGGTGATAACCAAACGATAGGATTAGGTGATGAATTCCAATTATCTGCTCAGATTGTTGGAGCATATGACACGATCATGTGGTCAGCTAATTGTCCTGATTCACTTTGTGCAGATCAACCTGAATTCTCTGTTTCTCCTCTCAATACAGTTTCTTATTTTGTAACGGTAGTGGATGGTAATGGATGTATTACGACTGACCAAATCACTATTAACGTAGAGAAAGGTAGAGAAGTATTTATTCCAAATGCATTTAATCCAAATGGATCAGCAAATCCACGATTTTGGGTATTTGCAGGACAGGAAGCATACAAAGTTCATGAGTTTAGAGTATTTAATCGTTGGGGAGAGCAAGTATTTGCTGCTTTCGATTATGACCCTAAATCTCAAGACGATACTAACGGATGGGATGGAACTCTTGATAACAAGAAGATGAACCCAGCAGTATTTGTTTATTACGTTGATATTGAATATATCGATGGAAGAAGAGAAGTACTAAAAGGAGACGTTGCGCTTAGACGTTAATTCTAAATTTTAATAAAATATAAAAAGGCAGATTGGATTAGTCCAATCTGCCTTTTCTTTTTGGAAGACTAGCTTTGCAAAATCCGTGGGAGTGCTTTTGTATCGGGGAAGAATTCGTAAAGCGATTTAAATGAAAAGATTCAGTTTGTGCCCAATGTTATTAAGTAGTCGGACAAAAGTAATCATGTATTTTGACTGAGGCTATTTTTTGTCTAGTCGAGGCACAAAAAACGGAGCTGCTCCAACGGGTAGTGAGTATTTTTGCAATGAAGGATAGGCGAAAAATAGATCGTCATAAATACATGATTACTTATGTCCGACTTTAAGTTAAGAGTTTTGGAAAAAAATGCCGAGGATTAAATCCTCTATTCCTTTTCTTAATATGAAGAGTAGGAGATTTAGCCCCCAGACTTTTTATCACATTACAATCTTCCTAAATTTAATGGAGTTGAGTTAGAACCCAATGCTGGAATATTGCCCCGAAAAGAGATGTATATTATTCCAATAAAAACTTCTTTTTACTTACCTAAATGCATCAATTAAATGATCCATAATATCATCTTCTCCCTTTTCATCTTTCAAATAAAAATCTAAAATATCCTCAAAGGAAGCATATAGGATACATGCTCCAATCGGAAGAGTATATAATATTCCAATGCTAAAAAATAATATTCCTGAAACTGAAATAATGCTTACCAAAAAATAAAACAAAGCAAAAATTCCCCATTGCTTAGATATGATTTTTCGACTTGTTTCCATGGCATCCCAAGCTGGCATATCATAAAAGATAATTAGCAAAGGAGCATAAATCCAAACAATGGACAAATAAACAATCGGTAATAACAAGAATAAATACCAAGTTTGAAAACCAGGAAAGCTATCTATTGACAAAGGTGTTTTTTGCCATTCTTCATACCATTCCAAATACAAACTAATATCGCCAGACACCAAAATAGGAGATATTAACAAAAGAAAAATTGCTGCTTCAATCAATGACATCATAATTAATGGAGAAATAAATTGAAACCCTTTCCAGAACTGATCAAAATTAAATTCATCCTTTCTACTAATATTTCTAGCAACAAAATATACACCGACACCCAATACAGGAGTAACAAAAATCCGATTGACCACATCACCTAATCCTGATAGCAAATCAATAGCTCCAGTAATCAACATGAGTAATAAAAAGAATAAAATAAAACCAATAACAAACTGATTACATATTTCAAATCCACGTTTTAAGTATTGTTGAAGTTTAAATTCATACTGGTTATGATTATTCGTAATAAGTTCATTTATATTTTGATCCGACATAATTTTTATTTTACCATTCTTCAATTCTTGTTTCAAAAACCAAAATCAAAAGTACTGAAAAATGATACCTATCCAAAAGATGAAATTATGATTTTTTTCTACAAAGGGGGAGTTAGTCCCAAATTGGGAAAAATTAAATTGTGATATTTTTTTAAATTTTGATTATCAATGAGTTATAATTTTGGCATTAAGTTTAGCGCAATGAAAGTATAAATGGTGTCATGCCTTTTAGTTTTTTTAAAATTTGATAGAGAGAGTTTACTCAGGACAGTATTATTGACATAAATTTTACTGTCCTATTTTTATCCAATCACTAGAAAATTAATATAAAAAAACTTTATTCCTCAATTACCATCTAACTAACACACGCCAAAGTTATTTGGAATATGTAGGAGTATTTTTTAGCAGATTAGAGTTATTCTTAATGAATAGGATAGTAGATTATAAAGTGTCTAATATTCGAAGCCAAACGGATAATATCTATCATTAAAATTGTAGATGATATTTTATTTTAAAACGTAGTAAAGAATTGTTGCTTAGATCAAACGAGAAGAATTTAGTAAATAATTAAAAGGGCATTTTTAGTTTATTGAGAAAGTAGAAACGCTAAAGAATACTAAGAAATAATAAATAAAATATCTACAAAGAAAGTCGTACTTCATAACTTGAAGATACGACTTTCTTATTTTTGTAAATGTCTTGTTATTTTTGATGAAAAAAGAGGATAAGAAATTTAATGTTTTATCCTCTAACGTTTTCTTTTATATTGTCTATCGATGTACAATCATTTTTTTTACAATTCGATCTGTCGAAGTCGTAAAAGTATAATAGTATATTCCCGAACTAGAAAAATCATATCCATCAAAATCCAAGTGATGAATTCCTTTTGAGAAAATTTCCTCCAACTCAAAAAATATTTTTCCATTTTGATCTAAAACTTTGACCTGAACGTTTTCCTCTGTTATCATTTCAAATGAAATACGAGTACTCTTAGAAAAAGGATTTGGTTGATTTTGAAAAACAATGATAGAATTGGATGCTATTTTATTCGTTTTTTCCAAAATAGAAAAAGATAGATTTTGAGGAATTCCTAAATATGAATATGCCACAGCAGGCGTGATCTTTTTCACTAGTTGAATATCATCAGCGAGGGAAATGTCTTCTATTTTTCCAGTAAAATAAATTCTAAATAAGCTAGAATTTTCTTTTAATGTTTTTCCTTTACTTGCTGCGTCAAACCAAACAAACGTAATGATACCATCATTTAACAATCTATTCCCGTACTTTATATTTAGTTGATTTTCTTTTATTTCAACCAACTGCATTTTATCTTTTTCAAAAAATAGATCAAACTGAAATGCACTTATTTGCTCAAAGTCTTTTGCTAAAAATTCTATATAAAATTCGTTCTCACCTGTTTTTTCTTTTTGTAAAGAAAACTCAAAATCACCCTCGGAGCTTCGAGTCACTCCTGATGTACCACCTCCTGTAAAATTAGGAAGAGCAGTACCATTGACATCTCCAACTTTGATTGCAATAAAATCTTGATCAGTAGTATTTGAAGTAACACTAGACAAATCAATCGCCTCTGGAAATGGATTCCCCAATGGATTAGTTGGATCGGGGAAAACAAAATCTGCAGGTACAAATCTCCAAGATTCATTATTCGGAAATGTATCAATATTAGCAACGATGACTTGTTGAGCCAAAAATAAATCAAAAGATGAAATACTATTAGAATGGTCAACATCAGCAGCGATGAGTTTGTAGGGAGAATCTAAAAGTTCATTTCCAACGATGTGTTGTTGGATCGTTGCTAAGTCAAATGAAGTAACTCCATTGACGTAATTGACATCTTTATGTGGTTCAATAGTCAAAGAATTTCCTATTGGAAATGGAGTAGTTTCATAGTTTCCATTAAGATTAGTCGTGCCCGTAAATGTATTGTTATTTGTGGTGTTGAAAATTTCTATATCCTGAATTGGTGTTCCAAATTCCGTTTTAATATTTCCAGAAATGATCACCCCAGGGGAAGAGCAAATTTCAGATGAAATAAAATCATAGCCAACTTGTATGACGTTTCCGTTTTCCATGACAACAAATTCTGTTGGCAAAGTTTGATTGTCCAATTCAATTTCGATACAATCACCCGGCAAACCTTTTACTAAAATATCTAAATAATATAAAATAGTTTCGTCGACCAAACTAGCAGAAGCACTACTTCCCGACAACCAAATTGTATTCACATTCTCAGTAGTAACATTAATCGTAGCTGGATTTCCTAACTGAGTAGTAAAATTATTAGCGCCCACAAATATTGCTTTAGTCGTATCTGGAATTTTAAATGAATGTTGAAAAGAAACGACATTATTAAAGTCTTGTACTCGAACTGGAACTTGCACAATGGTTCCGGTATTCCCATTCATTGATTCAAGATCGATCAAAATATTATTGGTTTGTCCAACAAAAATATTTTGACAAGAAGTGTTTGATCCGCAATTATTATTGACGGTTAAGCAAGCTAAATAATTACCTGTCGTAGCGTAAGTATGCGATGTAGAATTAATGGTACTAGTGTTTCCGTCTCCAAAATCCCACATCCAAACAGTTGGATTTCCTATGGAAAGATCTTCGAAGTTGAGACTAAGTCCATTAATGGTTTTTGAAAAATCAGCAGTTGGAGAAGGCTGAGTTCCATCTGAAATAGTTGTGGAAGCGGTAGTCGTACAGTCATTATTATCAGTAATAGTAACAGTATAAATGCCTGATGTTAAGTTACTGATAATTGAGTTGGAGCTATTATTTGACCATGAATATTGATAAGATGAAGTTCCTCCAGATTGATTAACTTCTATTGATCCATCATTACCACCAAGGCAACTCACATTTGTTTGATTTGAAATAAATCCAAATAGGGGAGTAGCAGGTTGATTAATCTGAATGGAAGCTGTTGTAGTCATACCAGTAGCGTCAGTTACAGTTACGACATAATTTCCAGCGGAAGCATTATTGAGTTGTGAAGTGGATTGTCCATTACTCCAGTTATAAAAATAATTCGGAGTTCCACCTGAAGCGTTTATTTGAGCAGATCCATCACTTTCTCCATTGCAAGTAACGTCAGTTGAAGAAATGGAAAGTTCGATTGGAGTAGGGGAAGTATTTTCAGAGAACGTAGCAGTAATTTCGGTTTCCCAACTGATACCTTTCCAACAAACATCACTACCTGTACAACCTCCACCGCTCCATCCAAGGAAGGTTTCACCAGCATCTGGAAGACCAACTAACTTTATGAGACTATTAGTATTGATACAATAGGAACAGGTTCCTTCTGTACAAGTTTGTGTCATTCCACTTGGATCAATAAATTCAATATCGACAGAGCCATTTCCGATAATTGTAACCGTTACGAGATGAGTATTGGAAGGACAATCAACGCCAGGAGGTGTATCGAGTTCGAGTACTACATTAAAATTACAAGCTTCAGAATTCCCACAATCATCAGAAATAAGATAAGTAATAGTACTAGTTCCAATGGGAAAAAAACTACCACTAATCAGTCCACCAGTTTGTTCCACATTGATAGTTCCAGTAGGACAAAGTGAATTTGCAGAAATTGGATCCCAAGTAACCACTTGTCCAGTAGAAGTGTGAGGTAAAATCAAATTAATATCCGAGGGGCAATTAAAACTAATTTGTTGATTGGTCGGTGTAAAAAATTGAGGTGAACCAGTTAATGGAATATTTTCAAATCCAGAAATGGTTTGCTGATTGGTCAATGAAAAATCCCAATCATGTATCTTCAAATTGGTGAGATTAAAACTAGCAGGAAATGAATAAGAAGCAGCACTCGTTTCGGAATCATCTGTTTCGCAAACGGCCCAAAGTACATAAGTGTATTGACCATTGGCTTGTTGAAATGCACCGCCGTCAATGTTTGCAGGTAATTGCATTTCGGCAGTTTTACTAGCATCGTAAGCTTTTTCAAAAAGTAAATTAGAAACTGTTTTATAGGCAATTCCACTATTCGTCCGTTGAATATCTTCGACGGCAGTTCCTTCTAATTTTTCGTAAAACCCTGTCATCTGAAAAGGATAGAGTGCATTGGGGAAGGTTTCTTTTTCTCCTAAATCATAATAATGAAAATTAAGAACACTTTCTTTTTGTAATTCGATAGGCAACTTGATGGCATAATTTCGGGCAGCTTCTTCAGAACCGATGTAGTCTCCAAATTTCTTTCGAGGGATACTAGACTCGGTCATGATGGATAATTTTTCGGGAAATGCATCACCGTCGTAACCATAATTTTTCATGACTAATTTGAAGTCGTTCAAGTCTTCGGTAATGCCTTCGATAGCGGCATCGGAGTGTCGTTTATATCCTGTAGTGCCATTGATTGGATCCCAGATTCGCAGACTTCCATTGATGTGTGGATAGGAATGAAAACTCAAAACGTCAAAATAAGCACCTCCCTTCAAAGGGTATTCACTCGTCACACTTCCATCGATAGGGTTATCTGTATTTCGCATAATAGCATCTAGGAAACTTGGAAAACCTAAACCACCAACAGTAATATAATCATCGGGATCAATACTTTTGATGATTTCGTAACTGATGCGAAGCATTCGATTATAATGAAAAATGGGAGCCGCAAATTGACAATCACATGGTTCAGGATTTGAGTCCCACCAACTTCCAACTGGGTCACCTGGTTCTCGCCAACCCATACCTTGATCTGAAAAATCTAAATCTGGTTCGTTGGTAATTTCCCAAAACTTAACATAAGGAGTATACAACGTAACCATCTTGTACATAAAAAGTGCATAGTAATTCTCATCATTTACTGGCGTTCCATTGGCGCCATTATCCCAAATGGGTTCGTACATATTTTTAAAGCCCATGTTTTTTAACCAAGGTTTAGAAGGACAATAATTGGTGGGATCACGATGATCTTCTGAAGGATCTCCGACAAACATGGTATTATCTATCAAGCCTAAACTATCGAAATGTTCAAACCAAGGAAGGTTAATATCGTAACCATATTGTTCTAAATAATGCTCAAATAATCCCGGTCGAAGTGCGGTTGCTCCAATACCTGGGATGTTTAAAGTCCCATTGCCGATAGCTAAATCACCGAGCTGTCCATCGGTCCATCCTGGATAATAACCCATGTTGGTGCCAAATTGGAATGGACCATCATAAGGAGTTACTTGATCGTTGGCAGTATAGGATGGTGTTTGTGTAAATACATTGTTATGTTCTGACAAAAAGAACAAAAGTAAGAGTATAATTTTATAATAATTTGAATCAATAGTTTGCATGACTGTTTCGTGTTTTTGGATTTTAAAAAAGTTAAATAGGTTGTGAAAGTTGAGTTTTTATTTTTTGAATCAATTAACTTAAAATTGAAAACAATAATTGATATTTGGCGTAAGTGTTTGATTATTAGTTGTTTATGGGGATGACGAATTCAATTTTGCGAAGTGAAATACGCACAAAAATCACCTACCAAATACTTCGTATTTTAGTTCAGTAAATGTTGATACATCAATGAATTATCAATATTGAACAATAAATTTTTTTGGAAAAAAGATATCCAAAAGTAGTTGTTCAATATTGATGTCTAAGCACTAATAATTGAGATTCAAAAAAAGATTACGGGGTTTTTGGAAATGTAACTAGCGAATTATTCCAAATGAATTACTATTTGGGATAGTCTGATTCAGGATTGAAAAGTGAATACTTTCCAATGCAAGTTACTAATTTCTTAGTTGAGAAAGAGGATTTTTTTTTAACGAATGTAACACATGTGTGTACATTGTTATTAATTGATGATTGAAACGTAGATGATAAAAAAATAATAAAAAGGGGAATGGTATTACGGGATGTAAAATGTTCATGGTTCTGGTTTGAATTGGTTCACAAAAAATCCCGTGTGAATCTGGTTGGTTCGTTTTGATAAGATGATTGAAATCTAATATAGGGTTTTTGTTTTTGATAAAAAAAATAGGAGTAAATTTTTTTTGAAAAATAAGTAAGCGGTAACAAATAAAAGAGGAACGGGAATTAATTATTTTTTATAGCGGTGATTTTAATTATTCTTTCTTCTTCCACTTCATAGATCAAAACCATTTCAATTGGATTTTCATTTCCTAATCTTCCGGTGATAGATTCGTGATCGATGATTTTGTTGTCAAAGATGATTCGCTTGATGATAGTAGAATGTAACTTAGGTGATTGCTCAAAAAGCTTTTGGTAAATTTTTTGAACTTCTTCTAAGCCTTGTGCACTAGGTTGATCATTTCCATAATTATACATTTTTATATCGTTGTGAAAGCAAGACATAAATGTTTTGATGTCAAGAGAGTTGTAAGCATCGAGATTTTTTTGAACGATTTTTTCTGGGGACATATTTTTTGATTTTTTTTTCTGTTTTTTAAAGCCTGGTGGTGGAGGTAATTCAAGTTCTCCACTTTCAATTTTTTTGTTGAATTCAATTCGACGTTTTAGTTCCTCCTCTAATTGCTTCTCTTGTTTTATTTTAAGGTGATCAATTTGTAAATCTGTTGCATCTTTAAAATTAATATCAATTTGAAATTTGGTTTCCCGATTTGTATAGTCAGAATATCTAATCCTGAAAGTATAACCATTTTCAGAAATGAGAATATTACTTAGAGTCGAAGTCCATTTATATTTCTCAATTTCTTTTTGACTTATCTTGAGTAGCTCCTTAGTTTTTTGGTTTCTTAAATTTAGACTTAAATATTCTTTTAATTTTTCATGAATAGTATTTTGCTCAAGGAGAAAAACGAACTCTTTTGATTTTAAATACAGAGGCCTCATTTCAACATATCTTTCTTCAATTAAATAATTATCGAATTTAGTATTAACTATTCGAAATTCTTCACATTTTAATTGAAGAATATGTTGATAATAATTATCGTACACCCATTCTTCTTGATTAGTGGTTTTCATAAATGCTGCTATCTCTTTTTTCCATTCTAGATAATTAGAGAGGATAATATATCTCTGAATGTTTTGGTAAGATGCTAAGGATATATTTTCAATTGGTTCTTTTCTTTTATTTAGTGAGTCACAAATTTCGGTTGATATTTTATCCATAATTGGTAACTGACCAAAAAGGAAATTTGATGAAATGACTAAAATTAAAATGATTGAAAATCTCATTGTTTATTTTTTTAAAATATTTTCTCAAATGATTTCTTTCCTTCCTGTTGAGTATTTGGATTAAACTTTAATACATTTCCATCATCCATCGCAAACCAAAGTTCCCCATTTTTAGCATTATAAATTTGCCAAATATGAGTACAGGTAAGTCCATCTTTCTGCGTATAATTTTGCATAGATTTACCATCATATTTCCATGCACCAGTATCTCGATCTCCAAACCACATGTTCCCAGTACGATCTTCTCCAATTGAAAAAACATGTTCAAGACTTCCTTGTGGTGAACGGAAGCCACCACTTCGTAAACTTTTTTCAGAGATTAAACCCATCTTTTCTGAAAAATGAATAGTAGTATTTCCATCGTATCGTAAAACGCCAATTCCATTATTTCCTATCCAAAGGTTTCCTTTGCTATCTTCATAGATACTGCGTATATGGAGAAAGCCTGGATCAAATCCAAGACTTTGATTATTGATAATAGTAAAATTATCCTGTTCATTTCCGATGGGTAGGAGAGCGGTAGGAAGTGATTTACCATCATATCCGAATACAGCTGCGTAAGTTCCGAACCAGACCATTCCGTTTTTTCCTTTGACAAATGGAGTGGAAATTGAATTAGAAAAATTATTATCTTTTTCCGAAAAAGTAGGAAATACATGATAGCTCAATTTTTTTCCATCATATCGATACACTCCTGGTTGTGTTTCCATTGCATTATATCCTACGCCTTCATTTCCTTTAAACCAAATATCATCTTTGCTAGACTGCCAATCAGTTTTGGAACTAAAATCTATATCAGGATGGGTGATTATTTTTTTTCCATCATAACTACTGATTCCTTTTCCTCCTTCAAACCAGACTAGTCCATTTGAATCTTCAAAAATAGATCTAATTTGGTTATCACTTAGTCCGTCTTGCATAGTAAAATAGGTTAATCTCACCCCATTAAATAAAGCAACTCCTTCTTGATGACTACCAAACCAAATATTACCGTTATGGTCTTCCAAAATAGCACGAATGCCTGAGGTGAATTTTAGAAATAAGGAAGTATCAACTTGATTTTCAAATTCTAGAATTGGGCTAATCTCTTTTGGAAGTTGAGTATCTTGAGTGGATTGACTTTGAGTGGAACATGAATTGAGTAATGCTATCAGTAAAGTCAAATAAAAGATTATGGTGTATTGAAAATTTAGGATATTCATTTTTTTCTTTTTGACTAGAAAATTCTTTTGTCAGAGTTGAGGAATTTTTATTAGTATTAACCAAACCCTTTTTCTTTAGTGTATGTCTTTCTGATTGAGTATAGATTTAAGATTGTAAAGAAAATCAATTTCTGATGAAAAAATATTATTCCCTTATTCTCTTTTTTTGCTTAGGTTATTCCATCAATTTTAATGCACAATCTATTTTGCCTGCCACTCCTGACAGTAACCTCGATAGAATTTTTGCATTGGAATTTTTTGGTCTCTCTCCTAATATTATCGATTTCAATTCTATTTCCAATTATCATTTTTTTAATCCGTATGCCTTCAACCCTGCTATGGCAGGAATTGAAAATAAACGACAATTGAATTTTGATTGGAATCGGCAAGTTAATCATTCTGCTAGTATATCTTATGAACAACCATTAGCCAACATCAATAGTGCGATTGGAATCCAATATGAATATAGTGATAAATATTATGGTAAAATACATCGCTATGGAGTGGCTTATAATTATGGATTTCGTTGGAAAGAAAATTCCCAGTTGAGAATAGGTGCTCAGTTTTCTCAAGTTAATATAAAAATGAATAAATATTCCTATTTCCCACTTGAAAAAGACAAATGGTATAGCTTTCCTTCTGTAGATTTTGGCTTGGTATTTCAACACAAGCAATTAAGGTTGGGAGCAAGTGTACAGAATTTATTTCCAAAAAAATATGCAATTTTTAATGAAGTAACAGAGAGTTATGTCAACAAAGTTGGTACAGAAAGAACATTGAATTTTACTGCTGCGAATACTTTTAAGCTTTCGGAAAAATGGGATTGGAGTTTAGCCTTTCTACTAAGGTTTAGTAGGAGTGAAATTATTAACGATTTCGATTATTTCTATGAGTATCGTAATAATGATCGACATGACTTTTCTAGCTATTTTTCTTTTAAGAAAAAATTGACGATTGGTACTACTTACCGAACTCAATATGATCCTATCTGGATTGGTTTTGTTGGAGTGAAATTAAAAGAGAAATTGAATTTACAGTTTTCTTTTAATGTAAAGAAAGATTCATATGAACCAAGATTTTGGGAAACTTTGGCGCAGTATCAATTTTAAGGGAAGTTAGTCATAGTGAAGGTGGTCGCATCTTCATTGTATAAAGTAATCCCATCTTCCTGCTCAAATTGATAACGATCCACCAATAATTCAGTAATGTCTCTAGCGTCCTTTACACAATTATGTAGTGCTTGAAACGCTTGCGATAAGATGAAATATAACCAAGAGAGGTGCGAGGATTTATTTTAAAATGATTAATCAAATTTTACAAATCGTTTTCCAATATGATTAATATGCTCTCCAAATAACTTGAAATAATAAATTCCGTTCGGTAAATCATGAAGATCAAAATTCACCTCTTCTCCTTCCAAAAAACCATTAACATTTTTTTCTAAAACAATTTTTCCTGATGCATTTAGAATCACATATTTTTCTGCCCTAATTTTATTGGGGAAAAATATTTTTAAATTTCCACGAGTAGGATTTGGGAAAATTTCAAAATCTAAAAAATCATTACAATTCAAATCAACTGCCCTGACTCCTAAAGTTTCAGTCGATCCATCTAAATCAATTTGGTGTATACGATAATAATATATGCCGTTTTTCAGCAAGTCATCTTTAAAGCGATATTCTTTTGTCTGGTTAGAATTTCCCTTCCCTTCGATGATTGCTATTTCCTGAAATGAATTTCCATTTTCACTTCTTTCAATTATAAAATGACTGTTATTAATTTCGTCACTCGTTCTCCAAAAAATATTCGCCGAGCAATTGACCTCTTCCACTTTATAATCAATGACACTCACCGGTAGCGGTGAATTATTAAAAAAAACTCGACTATCTCCATTCGCTAGATTAAAGTCTAAAAGTTCGTTCCAAATGGTACTGACTATCGTACTATAATTATTGGCTACCGTAGCATGGACGATACTTGGAACAGTATAATTCGCAGGCGTTTGCTCTTCATAAATGGCCATATAAGTTACCATACTTGCTAAAAAATAAAGAGTTGCTCGACCATGTGGAGCATTGTCTTCATAAAGTTCAGTTGCAGGAATAGTATTGAGAACAGTATTGGTCAAGAGCTCACTCAAGATTGGTCCAACAGGAATCATTCGAACATTTTCTATGGGATGTGAAAGTAAAATTGAATCATGATACTCCAACCACCAATCATGAAAATCACTTTCGAGGTAATTATAATAATTAGTCAATTCGGCACTCGATGGCGGAAAACTTCCACCCGCAATATAAGGAGCCATGTCTGGCCAATTTTCATAAATATAAATTTTGATGCCAGGTTCATTTGTTTCTAGCCAGTCTACAATTGTTTGAGTAGCAGAGATTGGTGAAATTCCAGGATCAGTTGGATATTCTAAATTAGGGGCTTGCCATTGCATAAAATTTCCTGCTGTGATCAATACATTGTTGAGATCTGCCTCAGCAAAAGTCTCGACACTTGCATCCCAAGAATTTGGAACAATGTCATAACCCCATTGAGAGTCAGGAGGTAAGTTTTGGTGTTGAGGCAAAAAACCATATTGTCCAGTTGCGGAATAAGTATGTCCTGCATCAGTTGCTAACAAATAAATCCAATGAGCAATAGTCGTTTCATCACTTGGCGTCGGGATCAGCGGTGGACGATGATCCATCAAACTATGTCCAAACATATATGATTTTATATCAGTTGATTGAGCTTGGGTTGAAAAATTTAAAATGGTAAGCAAGAGAGAGAAAAATATTTTCTGATAAAAATTCATAATGAAGATTTTGAATGTTTTTGAAATTTATTTGTGAAAAAAGGGCACAGTATGGCTAGTGAGAAATCAAGTGGATTTCAAATATTTAAATGATAAAACCGAGAAGAGTTAAGGTTTTTTTTATAAAATTTATTAATTAATATCCCTGTGAATTTTCATTTTTTTTCAAGGGAAAAAAGTAGGGATCTGGGGATTTCAAAATAACAACATAAAACTATTTTAATATTACTTTTTCAACTATCGTAAATTCTTTATTCCTAATTTCCAAAAAGTAAATCCCTTTCGGAAAATTAAAGGCGGATAAATTTAGTGAAGCAGATTTTTGAGGCGTAAGAAATTGTTTTTGGAAAAGTATCATTCCTAATCGATTGTATAAAACTAGTTTTGAAAAATCCCCATTTTTAGTTTTAACATTAATCTCGCTAGAAGTAGGATTTGGAAAAATGTGAAACTGTGGATTTTCTTTTGATAAAACCTCTTGTGTATTCGTTGTTAATTGAGAAGGATGTTTCAGCGTCATCGAATCACCTTTGGAAGTAATCATTTGATCTTCTTCATTATTATTTATTCCATAAACATTTTGAAACTCAATTTGAAATGGAAGACATGCAGTTGTATCCGTTTGTAATCCTAAAATCACATCCGTAATCACGATTTCTACTCTCGCAATTTTTCCAAAACCACTTACCGAATTTCCATCAAAACGAGTAATCGCAATTGCTTCATGATCTATTTCATCGCTAAATTTATCGTACGCTAAAATATCATCTGGAAGTCCCAACCAACTATCTGTGTAATCCACCAAAACATTTTCTACATACTGTGTATCCATTTTTATTTGAAATCCAATTCCATACATATCATTAATTGGATTGTCAACATCTCCCAAATGCACATCAAAAAATAGAGAACCTCCAGGCGAGGTAATCGAGTCAACTAAAACAGCAAACAGATCATCGCCAACTAAATTATTTCCCAGCAAGTCAGTAAAGTTATTATTCGTTTGATTGTAGTTGATTGAAATCGGAAACCGATCCATTTCATCCACGACTCCATTTCCATCTGCATCTGAATGTTTGTAATTCGCTCCTAGAATTGGCAAAGTGCCCACCCAATTATCTGCCTCCAATGCTTCCCAAATCGTCGATTGATTTACTCGTGCTGGCCCCGTTGATTGATAAGAAAAACCAAGTGATAAAAAATCTAAATTATTAGCAATTCCATTCGCATTCATATCGCCAGGCCAAACACAGTCATCCATACATTGAGCTTGCAAGAGCTGAAATGAAAAAAGAGTAGCCAATAAAAATAGAATCAGTTGCTTCATTGAGTTAGATTTTAATCACAATGTAAATATGTATAACATATTGGTATAATAAAAGTACAATTTTAACTATTTTTAAGATGTAATTTTGATGGTTTAAATTGTTAACTAATTGATAATCAGTATTTTAAAATTTAATGCAAGGGTTGTTTTAAGGAATGAAAATTTAATTCAAATGCAGAAAAGTAAATTAATTCAATATCTATCTTTATTTTCAAAACAAGAGCTTCGCAATTTTAAAGATTTTGTCGATTCTCCTTATTTTAATAAACATGGAAAAACGAAAGAATTACTGGATCAAATTCTTACCATAAAATCATGGGATAGTCCTCAATTGCAAAAGGAATTGATTTTTAAAAAAGTATTTTCAAATCAGCCATTTGAAGAACAATTATTGCGAACACTAATGTCATATTTGGTCCAATTAATTTATCGTTTTTATAGTCAAAAAGAACAAGATTCTAAACCTGATATACAACAAATTGGACGCTTGAAAATGGCGCTACAAAATGGTCAAAAAAAAATGTTTGAACATAATTCTAAGATTTGGAAAAAGACATTTTCGGCATCAACTATTCGGGATAGTAATTATTTTTTGCAAGAATCTCGCTTTCAAAGGTTGTTGGATAATTTTGATATTAAATATGGGAAAAGAATTAGTGGAGACTTTTTGGAGCAAGCACTTTCCAATTTTGATACATTTTATATTGGCGAAAAGTTAAGAATTACTTGCGAAATGTTGGCTCGGAAACAAGTGATGGGACAGCACTATTCTTTTTCATTAACCCATGAATTAATTACTTTTTTAGAAAAAGAAAAATCGCACTTCGAATCGATTTCAGGAGTTTGGGTTTATTTTTTAATTTATAAAATGATGACAGAAAATCGACGAGAAGATTTTTTTGAATTAAAAAAACGATTGGAAAAAGATGCACCATTTTTTAAACATCAAGAAGGAAGAGATTTGTACACTCATGCTTTGAATTATTGTATTGGGAAAATAAATTTTGGAGAAAATGCCTTTAGAAAAGAAACTTTTGAACTGTATCAACAGATGTTGACAAATGGATTATTGTATGTCGAAGAAGTTTTACCGCAATGGGATTATACCAATATTGTTTCGCTAGGATGTGATTTACAAGAAAAAGAATGGACGAAAGATTTTATTTTAGCACAAAAAAAATATTTGCCAAAGGCAGAACAAGAAAATACTTTCACCTATAATTTAGCTGCTTTTCATTATTCCCAGATGGAGTATTCTTCAGCAATTGGCTTGTTGCAGAAAGTGGAATTCACAGAAGGATATTATAATTTATTGACTCGGATTTTGATGTTGAAGATATATTTTGAAACGAAGGATTGGCAAGCACTTGAATATTTTTTAGAGACTTTTAGAGTTTATCTTTTGCGCAATAAAAAATTGGAGGGAAGTAGAATTAAAAGTGGATTAAATTTGGTGAAATATACTCGAACATTATTTCGATTAATTAATTCAACAAATGAAATTTCAAAAAAACAATTTCGAGAAAAGATGGAACTGCTTATGTCTCAAATTGAGATAAATCAAAAGGTTTTAAATAAGTCCTGGTTAATTTTGAAAATCAAAAAAGAGTTATGAGTAGTGAGCAATGATTAATACTGAACTAAATTAGAAGTTTTCCTGACTTCTCCCTATTTTTACATTTAAACAATAAGAATATGAGAAAAAGTAAATCGACGCGACGAACATTTTTAAAACAATCATCTGCTATAAGTTTGGGTTTTTTTGGATTACAATCATTTATAATGAAAGGTTGTGACGATCCTCCTAGCGAGGTACTCCAACAATTGAATATGCCTTATGGGCAACTGTTCGAAGATGACAAAAAAATGTTGAAACTGCCAAAAGGATTTACCTATAAAATAATTTCTCGACAAGGGGAAAAGATGACTGATGGATTATTGACTCCAGGATTACCAGATGGAATGGCAACTTTTGATGGAGGAAATGGGAAAGTCATAGTGGTGCGAAATCATGAATTAATTTCCGCTGACTTTGGGCCAGTTGGAAAAACAAATGAAGTGAATCCAGATGTTCCACAAGAGAAAATTTATGATTTAGGAAGTTCGAAAGTTCGATGCAAAGGAGGGACAACTACCTTTGTTTATGATGAAGCAACTGGAGCAATTGAATCTTCCTGGTTAAGCTTGACAGGAACTATTCGAAATTGTGCAGGAGGAAGTACGAATTGGAATTCTTGGGTATCGTATGAAGAAACCTTTGTTGGAAAAAATAAAAATTTGAAAAAAAGGCATGGATATAATTTTGAGGTGCCGGCGACTTTAACGCCTTCATTAGCAGATCCAATTCCGCTGACAGCGATGGGTCGATTTAACCACGAGGCGATTTGTGTCGACCCAAATACTGGAATTGTTTACCAAACAGAAGATCGAAATGACAGTTGTATTTATCGTTTTATTCCAAATGAAAAAGGAAATTTAAAAGCTGGTGGAAAATTACAAGCACTCGTCATTAAATCAAAAAAGAAAAAAGATACTCGAAATTGGGAAGCAGCTAAAATGCCAACCAATAAAAAACTGAAGGTGAAATGGGTAGATATCAATGATGTTAATCCAGCTAAAGATTCTATTAGGTATCAAGCACAAGAGCAAGGTGCTGCTATTTTTGCAAGAGGAGAAGGCATGTGGTTTGGAAAAGATGAAATCTATTTTGCTTGTACTAGTGGTGGTGCAAAAAAGTGGGGACAAGTTTTTCGATATGTGCCGAGTCCGATGGAAGGAACTGTTTTGGAAGATGAAGAGCCTGGGACAATTGAATTATTTCTAGAACCTAACGATAGAGAGATGCTCCAAAATTGCGATAACTTGACGGTGGCTCCTTGGGGAGACATCATCATGTGCGAAGATCGAGCGACACCAAATATTGTAGGTGTAACACCTAGTGGAGAAATGTATCGAATAGCTGAAAATATTGGAAGACCTTCAGAATTTGCTGGTGGCGTTTTTTCTCCTTCAGGGAAAACCTTTTTTGTAAACATTCAACACTTTGGATTGACTTTGGCAATTACTGGACCGTGGGATCGGACGAAGCATAGCTAAGTGAAGATGTTCCATATCGAATAAGGAATGTTCAATCATTAACAATCAATAATTGTAGATTGGATATTCCTTTTTCTCAAATGTTAAAGTTGTACCATGCTATAAAATAAAAAGGCCCTTCCCGTTTTATAGCCAAATAAACCACCTTAATCTTTTAACAAAACAACAGCAGCATGAAAGTTAATCGCTCAAAACTTTTCTCTCTTCTCAAACCTTTTATTCTTCCTCACAAGTTTCCAATTTTTACGTTTCATTAAATGAATTGTCTAGGCAAAGGCAAGCTATGAAAACCATCTTTTAAAAGAGGAGACGTTGATTTTTTTCCAATAATCAATTGACTATACTAAAGTCTATCATTACTTAAATCAAAATGCAATTTGTGCATCGTTGACCTCTACCGCTTTTGTCTCAATTCATACGCAAGACGAAAATTCAACATTTATTTTTTGTAAAATTGGAACTCAAAAACCGCCCGAGAGGATTGCCCCCTTTCGGGTTTTTTGTTTTTAAAAAAAAAAAGACCTTCTACAAATATATGCAG
>JBGCFD010000091.1:0-2647 GCA_045106765.1 Saprospiraceae bacterium
AATACACAGTTTTCAACTTCGCCTTCTGTCATAATTACATTTTTAAAGACAGAATTCTTAATCAAACATTCTTCAAAATAACTTGATTCAAAATTCACATGGATAAATTCCATATTCAGCAACTCCGACTTTTTAAATGTTGACCAGCTAAAGGTTAAATCAGCCATTCGACCACCTGGAAACTTAATTGTTTCATCCGATAATTTTTTATCCACTACTTGAATATTTGGTGTCTCTAATAAGCCCACACGATAATCAGATATTATATTTTTTAAAGTATTCATAATTTTTCTTTCCATTTTAGTTAAACGTTAGTACCATTATTCAGAAATATTATATTTCTAGTTTCGTTATAACCTTTCAAAACGCTAGCTTCCATAGCAGCTTTCTCGTGAACTGGCACATCAAAATTGTCTACTAAACCTAAAATATTCGACGGCGAATCTGGAAAATTCGCATTAGTGTTAATTGTCATATTGGGAATCTTACTTATTTCACTAGGATTTGACCACAAGTTTTGTTGATAGTTAATTTTTGCTCCAATTTTTTTTCCTTGCTTACTAATGCTTCCTTTTTGACCATTCGCGATCTTTATAGCCGATCCAACTGTATTTTTCACCTCTACATGCGTGATATTTTCAAATTCTCCGACACCCTCCACTACAAAATCGGGTCCATTAACATTTCCCCCATAATTCTCACGACGCGCATTTCTATAATACCCGTGCATCTCACCTTCAAGAATCGTAATAGCTTCTCTAGCAGTTGAATTTTTAAATTCACCATTTTCCGTTGCTAATGATCGAAAACGTTCCATCGAACATTCAAAATCGGCACACCCAATTTCTGAGGCCCTCCGATTTACTTCATCCAAACATTTATGCAAGTCTACTTTCCCATTTTTCACAAATCCAGACATTTGCGTTTGAGTTGGAATAACATTTGTCGATACTTGCTGTGAATTTGACATTCTAACTGTTATTTTACCTCCATGTTTTGGATGATTTATTTGTTGGTGAACACCCCCATTTGCAGGTGCTATTACAGCTCCATTTCTTGGATGAACAACTGGTATTTGAAAACCATCAGCTCCACTGACTAGGGTCCAAATACCATACAACACTAATAACAAAATTCCATTTCCTACTAATGCCTCTGATAAATCCCCAGCCCACAGTTCTCTAATAATTTTCCTAATTTCAGGCCTGACAATAAAATCTTTATCCATAGCGTAAATACAGAGTGGTGATTCTCTATATTTGATAAAACTTATTTTATCTAATTTACGATTAACTGCTGGAGCAACTTTTATTTTAGATCCATAATCATAACTTGGCTTATGAACTCTTATCACTGGTGTAGGTCGCATCGGGAAACCTATAGCTGAAACTGATTCTACATTGCTAAAACAAACTACCGTTGCTAAAGAAATCACGACAACTATTCTTTTACTTTTAGTCTTTAGATTCAAAATAACATTATTTACAAATACAACACTTGAATCAGTTATCAACACCAGCCGATTACCACATTGAATATCCATCAAGCATTCATATCCTAAAGATTTTTTATCGTTAATATAATTTGGGTACATGATTACTTACCTTTAATTAATGATTATTTATTTTATTAGAAAAAGTTTTGTTCTCTAAGTAATAGTTGAAAAAAAAAAGTCCCGTTTTGAGAAATTAAGGGATCTTTTTTTTCACACTCTAATTTCATTATTTATCTATATTATAAAAGAGTTTAACTCTGTACAACTATATTAATATTTTCAATATTCACTAAGTTTATAATGGTATAGTCTAACCACTATATAAACTTTATTAATTTAGATGATTTACCGGTTCTAAAGTTTTTCATAAAAATGCATAATTTTGGTCTTTCCAATTAGAAGAGGAGTTAATTTATCTACTATTTTAGTTTTTCGATTTTTAAGATGCAACTCGTATTGGTTCTGAATTGGTAATTGATTAAATTGTCTAATGATTTCTCTCTTGTTATTAGCATTTATCTTTTGAGAAGCATTGAAGCTGTTAAGAAGTAGCTGAACATCAAGTGTTTTTTTTAAATCATTAAGGCTGAAATTTTGAAGAATCTTATATCTAATCTGCAATTCGTAAGTATTCTTATAAATTATCAAAGCGTTAGTAAGTATAAAAGGATAATCGTATAAATATAGTTCTTTAGCAATTGAAAGTTGGACAACCCAATCGAAATTAATTTTGTCTATCGATAGAGTTGGTAAAGCGACTGAACTTTGAAATTTTTGATCAGAAAATGCAGTTATCAAAGGTTTGATATGTTGAAGATTAGTAAAAAATTGAATATACTTTTTCCGTCTATATCGGTCACCATAACTTTTATATTTTTCTTCTTCTCCTAAGAATTTGGCAAAATCTTTCAACGGAAAGGTAATACCGTAATATGTTTGATGCTGTATCATTATTGTCTCAAATGTCTGATAAGGTATGATCTGAATAAAAGCCAAAAATTGTAATAAGCCAAAAACTTTTTTTGTATCGGATACTGAAAGAGTATTCTGGTTGAAAAAAGGAAGTAGTAAGCCAGCATCCTGTTTTTCTTTTCTTCTTAAATATTGTATCAACCAATCTGTATAAACCTGGTCAAGTACTAATATTTTAGT
>JBGCFD010000092.1:0-17274 GCA_045106765.1 Saprospiraceae bacterium
TTCAAGAGCCAGAAGAAAAAAGATTCTAAAATTAGCGAAAGGTTACTTTGGTGCAAGATCTAAAGTTTATACAGTAGCGAAAAATGCTGTAGAAAAAGGACTTGTATATGCGTACCGAGATCGTAAAAATAAAAAACGTGCTTTCCGTAGATTATGGATCGCTCGTATCAATGCGGGTGCAAGACAACATGGAACGTCTTACTCTAGATTGATGCACGGATTATCACAAAATGGAGTAGGTTTGAATCGTAAAGTTTTAGCTGACTTAGCGATGAATCATGCTGATACGTTCAAAGCTGTGGTCGATTCTGCAAAGAAATAAATAGCATTGATGCTAAACAAAAAGGGTTGTTCAATTAATTTTGAACAACCCTTTTTTTATGGGAAATTAGAAATTGGTTTTCTTACAAAAAATTAACTTTCCCTGTTCCTAAATTATAGTACGCAGGAACAATTTGTAATCCTCCTTTTTTCTCAGTTGCTTTTTGAATAATTTCTGATCGATTCACTAAATCATTGCAAGTCATTTTTGCATTTTTCTTTACGACTGAATTCACATCTTTTTTACGCGAAGCTGCAATTGCGGGAGAAATATGAGCCAACAAATGATTCAAGTTATAACCATTGTCTCCTCCTCCAATTGCTGCAGTTACGGCTCCACAACTTTCATGACCCAACACTACGATTAATTTAACTCCTAAATGAGCTACTGCATACTCGATGCTCGCAGTCGTACTTGTATTCGCTACATTTCCTGCAACTCGAATCACAAAAATTTCTCCAAGTCCAGTATCAAATGCCAATTCTGGAACGACTCGACTATCCGCACAACTTAAGATAATAGCAAAGGGATTTTGACCACCTGTCAAGGAATTTCTTCTTGACGAATCTTGAAGTTGTCCATCCAATTTGTCAGCTACAAAATTCTTGTTTCCTGCTTTAAGTTTCTCCAGCGCTTTTTCAGCTGAAAGGTTTTTTACTTTACTCATAATGCTTCTAAAGTTTTTAGTTTTTAAAAATTAAAATAAAATATCGTTAACGGGTTTTATCTTTTCTGGAAGGTCAGTTTCTCCAAGCATTTCCCGAAGGTCGATTTCAATAGTTCTGCAAAGTGCAGTCATTGGTACATCATTAATAAAATGTTCAAATGGATCTTCACTATTATCGCCTACAACTTCCATCGTAGAAAATATCCAAGAAATAATCACACAAAAAGGAATCGTCAACCAGATCAATTCATGATTCAATTCCGCAAATTGCCCAACCATTCCGAATGGTAAAATTAGGATAAAGATCCAAGTAAATACTTTACTAAAAAAAGCATATTGTCGAGGAAAAGGAGTGTTTTTTATTCGCTCACATTTACCTTGCAAATTATAAAATTCCTCTAAAGATTTCATCATATCAATATGCCTAAAATCATCAATTAAACCACTCTTTTCTCGCAATTCTTTAAGTTGTTCACCTTGTTGTCGAATGAGATGAGTTGCTGTATTTCTTCTATCTATTAGATATTCAAATTCATCTTTGTCTAAAAAAGCACCAACTTCATTCGCCCAATGATCATTATTAGGATCACAAGTCATTTGTACAGCTCGAACCGTTTTTGGGTGCTTAATACTAAATGACGAAGGTTGTCTAAGTTGAAAGCGAAGTGCATTTAACCAAGCAATATGTCGATAAATAAGTTGTTGTTTTATTGCTTTAACCTGTTCTTCTGAAATATTTTCTACTGCAAATTTATTTGTAGTATAACTCATTACTTGATTCCCCCAGGTACGACTATAGTTAACAATACCACCCCATATTTTTCTACCTTCCCAAAATCTATCATAAGAAGCATTATTTTTAAATCCAACATAAAATGCCACGGCAATACCAATTACACTCAACGGTTGAAAAGGAATAGAAATAATATAATTGTGATGTTCCATATGATGATAGACATACACTACCAAACAACTCCACAAAGTAAAAAATATTAAATTAAACCAAGCGAAACGAAGAACAATGCTCCATTTTATATTTCGACGTACGTACATGATTTTAGTTTGTTTGAATGAGAAAATAAAGAAACTAAAAAAATAGGTTATTCTTCACCAATTATTTATTCTTTTTGGAAAACTAATTTCTTTCTCCAAATATTTTGATCATTTTTTATTTCTAAAAAGAAAAATCCATCCTTTAATAACAATACGTTTACATCCCAATTAAGTACTCCCATACCCGAGTGGTTTTCCTGTTTCAATAATCTTCCATTTATGTCAAAAAGCGAAATACTAAACTCACCTTCCTTTTGTAACAATATATTTACATTCCCATGAAATGGGTTTGGAAAAATTCCAAACGGCTCATCTCCATCAATTTTATTTAAATTCGTTGGCACTCCATTAGTCCATTGCTCAGATTGAAAAGATAAAAGTTTTGCATCCAAATTTGCAAATTGCTCAGAAGAAACATAACCATATCCTCCTTCCCGAAAAGTAATCGCTTCCGTTTGACTATTATTCAAAGCCAATCCTAAAGATATTTTCCTTTTATTTCCAGAAAAGAAATCCGTCCCTTGGTAATCAAAACACAACCATACAATATTTACTCCAGAGAAATTATAACCAATCAACCCCACTACCCCATCATCACTAATATCTGCTCCTGTTATTAATCCTTGAACATTCATTGATCCTCGCAATTCCGCTATATAATTCCCTGATTCTGAAGGCATTACATAATGTCTAGTTTGTTGATCTACCCAATTTTTTGAAAATAAATGCAAACTATCATTATGGAAAAAAAACGCCTCACAGTCATAATCTGTATTGTTATTGGATGGAGTGAAATCTATTTGATCACTATATGAAAACTCAATTACTTCTGCTGTTGCTATTCCCGAAGCCAATTGAGATTTGAGTACTTTGTAAATTTTCAAATCCATTCGATCACCATCATTATTTCCAAAATCGCCAATGTACAAATGCGTTTCGTCCTCTGCAAAATCTTCCCAATCTTCATTATTCGAATTAGCAATAATCACCGTATTCAAAATCGAACCATCAGCTGTGTCAATTTGATAAATCTTATCTTCATTTCCCGCATCATTATGTGTCCACAATTGATTATCAAAAAAAGCAAGTCCAGATGTTTCTATAAGCTGAGTAGGAAGAATAGCAATCTCTTGAAGAGCATAGTTGGTAGTAGAATATTCGCAGGAGCCATCATTTATCATTGCTGAAGCTGAATAATTATTGGCTTGGGGATCTGTACATCCCGATTGAGCGATTAAGGTTTTTATGGAAAAAAAAAGTCCAAAGAAAACTAAAAGGATATATTTTGTCATGATTAAAAATAAGAAATTATTAATCTTTAAAGATGTAAAATCATTGTTATGAAAATAACACGCCACTTTCATTTCGAAATAAGAAAAAAAACTGCAAACCTATAAGCCGAATTCTGTAACCTCAATCTTACTCAAGAGCAAAACGAAGCCTCTATCATTTATCTAGTTTCGCCGTCACCAACGAACCCAATCTGCCTACCCCTTCCTGCTGTCCCGAAAATTCGAGACAATGGAGCGAGCAACTCCACTTTCCAAAAGGAAAACTGAAATGTACGTGGCATTTCAACCCACAAGGTTTATCCACCTTCCCAATTGCTTGAGAATGTCGTGCGCTCTTACCGCACGTTTTCACCCTTACCCCGATTGCTCAGGGCGGTAATTTTCTGCGACACTTTCTGTATTTTTTCATCACCGAAGTAATAAAAAAACCCCATCCGTTAGATGGTGTGGTACTCTACGTTGTCCGGACTTTCCTTTTCACTAATTGCTTAGCAAAACGATAGAGCGGTTTGCAGTATTTTCTTACTTAATTTAAAGCAAAATTAATTAAATAATTAATTTCAAATATCATCAAAAAAACTTCATAACTACCTAACTATTAAGCATTAAAATATTTAATTTTTTATTAATTTTACATTTCCAAAATCTAATTGGAATTGGATTAAAATTTGTGGTAATTTGTTAATATAAATTTCCAAAAGTCGAACAAGCAAAATTAATCAATTACTAATGATTAGTTTTCAATTTCTTCCACCTTTCCTGAATATATTTTATGACTAAAAAACAATTATACCTCATTGGCTTAACCCTCCTTTTCCTATTTTTGGCTTTGGGTTTTGACTTTTATAATCAACGAACGATTGGAACTCAGCAATATGCTTCCATCATAGAAAAGCACCTCCATGAGAATGAAGAGGAGGTTCAAGATTTTTTCGAAGAGTCAGATTTTATCGTTCGTCAACTTTCCAATCAAAGTACTTCTGAAGATTTCACAAAAATAGAAAGCCTTTACAAAAAAAATTATACTCTTTGTATTTATTTGGAAGACTCCTTAGCCTTTTGGACGAACAATGATGTTACGCCAAATCGATTGTTGCTCAAAGGAGAAAATGCCAACCTTTATTCAGGATATTTCAAACTTTCTAACGGACATTATGAAGTTTTAAAAAAATCATTTATTCAACCTGAATTGGGTAAGTATACTGTCTTCGGTTTTATTCCCATTAAATATGAATATGAATTAGAAAGTTCCTATTTGGAAAATATTTTTAAAGCGGATAAAAATATTCCAAAACAAATTGCCATTTCGGAAAAGCCTTCTGCTGTAGAAATTAAAAATAACTCTGGTAAAATCCTTGCTTATTTAACGGCAACAACTTCGCAAGTTCAAGATCCAATCAAGCAACAGTTTTTGTTTTTATTGTATACCCTTTCTTTTATTTTTCTTGGCATCTTGATTAATATTTTTGCAAAAAATATTTCACTAACTCGTCCTCCATGGATGGGATTTGCATTCTTGGTGGGAACCGTTTTTGGAATTCGATTCATTACCATGCAGATGAGTTTCACGAGTAAGTTCACCGAACTTTCTTTTTTTAAGCAAAATTTTCACTCTTCTTATCTTGGAAATTCGTTAGGTGATTTAGTCATCAATATCATTTTGCTTTTTTGGATAATGGTTTTTTTCCATACAGAATTTAGAGTTCGTCCAACCAAAAAATTAGCTGACATTCATCGCTTTGGATTGACTACATTAAATTATTTTTCCATCATTCTTGGAATTTTAATGATCTCCAACGTATTCCAACAGCTGGTTTTTAATACTGATATCACTTTTGATTTTGATCATATTTTCAGCTTAGATAAAAATAGTTTTATTGCCATCATGGCTTCATTGCTTTTGTTGGTAGCACTATTTTTATTTAGTCAACGAATCATGGAAACCATTCTAAAATTGGGTTTAAAAAAATTCGTTCGGCTAGGTGCATTAGGTCTAGCTTCTTTGTTGGCAATTCCTATTATCATAAAATCTAACTCGGATTTACCTGTTGTAGAAATGATTATTATTGGATATATGTTCAATTTGATTTTTGATATTTATGTCGATAATAATCGTCCTAATTTTATTTGGCTAGTCATTTGGTTGGTCGTATTTGCGATGATTCCATCCATTTTATTATTCAAATATAATAATGATATGGACTTTGGAAAACGACTGAAATATGCTGATGAATTATCTGATTTGAAGGATAGACTAGCAGAAGAGAGTTTAGAAAAAGTAAAAAAAGATATTAAAAGTGATCGTGACCTAAAGGGATTATTAAAACCTTTTCCTTTTAAAGCTGACCCAAAGGATGTTTTATCTATTATCAATAAACATTTTACAGATAATATCTATTTGCATAATAATTATCAATATGACTTTCATGCTTATACCCAATTTGGTTCAGCCTTAGATTCATTTCCTTCAGCGAAAGATCAACTGGAGACTAAATTAAATGAAGCTACTTCCACAGGAACTAACGACTTGAAATTTCTTTCTCAAAAAAATAATAAAAATACTTACTTACTAAATTTCAACTTTTTCCCAGAAGGCTCACCTAATGAACCGATCAATTTAGTATTAGAAGTGGAACGAAATAGAAGAGATCAATCCAAAGTTTTCACGGAATTATTGATTGAAAAACAATATAAAGATCTCAACGATTTAGGAAATTATGAATACGCGATTTATAATAAAAATGAGTCTCTCATTTACAAAGAAGGAGAATCTTATGATGATAAATATAAGTTTGATGCCGTCCCTACTCTAACCGAAAATCCAATTGAAATCAAAGATGGTATTCGTTCGCATTTAGTTTACCGAGCTTCTAATAAAAATATTGTTGTGATCAGCAAGGAGTTACCGACTGCAAGGAGGATTATTACTTTGTTTGCTTTTTTGTTTGTTTTGTTATTAGTAGTGATTTTGATTTTAATGCTTTTTAATTCCATTTTTAAATCGCTTCCATCCATTTTCAATTTTACTTTCGACAAAGTGATGAGTATTCGTACTCGAATCCAAATGGCAGTAATTGCATTAACTGTTATCTTTTTTCTTTCAATTGGAACTGTAACGGTACAATATTTTAGTGATGAAAGAGAAAATTATCATGAAGGTCGATTAGATAGAAAAGGAAAAGCGATTTTGATGGATACCAATTTAGAGATTGAAGATTATTATAGTCGAAATGAAAATAAAGATTTTGATTATGATCGAATGCTAAAAAGAATTTCAACCGTCCATCGGATGGATGTAAATATTTATGATAAAAGTGGAATGCTAATCAGTTCTTCCGAGAGTGATGTTTTTAGCAAAGGTATCGTTTCGAAGTCTATGGATGCGATGGCATTTAATGCTTTGTCTCGAATGAATAAATTAAAATATACGCAAGAGGAAGAAAAAGTGGGTTCCTTAACTTACAAAGCTGCGTACCTTCCATTAAAATTGTCTACCCTAAAAGGCAATGAGGTTGAAACGCAAACAGTTGCCTATATGGGACTCCCTTATTACTCAAAACAACGAGAGTTGCGAGATGATGTCAATGTTTTTATGGGAACTCTTTTAAATTTATATGTTTTTCTTTTATTGATTGCAGGAGCCGTGGCAATTGGAATTACTAATTCAATTACTCGTCCGATTGCAAGAATTGGTGAAAAATTGAAAGAATTTAAATTAGGAAAAAGAAACGAACCACTCGTCTGGGAAAGTAAAGATGAGCTAGGTGACTTGATTGAAGAGTATAATCGATTGATAAAAAAAGTGGAAGAGAGTGCTGAAAAATTAGCACATCAAGAGCGGGAAGGTGCTTGGCGTGAGATGGCGAAACAAGTAGCTCATGAGATTAAAAACCCTTTGACTCCGATGAAATTGAGTATTCAATATTTGCTACATGCTTACCGCTCAAATCCTGAGGACATTTCTCCTTTGTTAAAAAGAGTGTCGGGTACTTTGATTGAACAAATTGATAACTTGGCTTCGATTGCATCTGAATTTTCTAATTTTGCAAAGATGCCTCGAGCTGATAATCAAAAATTAGTCGTAAATGATTTGGTACAATCTGTTTTTGATTTTTTCAATGAAGGATCAGAAATGATTGATTTGAGTTTGGAATTACCTGAAAATCAAATCTTTGTTTTTGCTGATAAAAATCACTTGATTCAGGTTTTAAATAATTTAATAAAAAATGCTACCCAAGCTATTCCAGATCATCGTCGTGGAAATATTGTAGTCTCCCTTATTCAACGAGATCAAACTGCGGTCATTCGAGTGAAAGATAATGGAACTGGAATTTCTGAAGACAAATGGAACAAAGTATTTGTTCCAAACTTTACTACCAAGAATTCTGGAACAGGTCTTGGATTAGCTATTTCCAAAAATATCATTGAATCGGTAGATGGAAAGATTCACTTCGAATCGATTGTCGATGTTGGAACGGAGTTTTTTGTGGAATTACCGATTGTAGAAATTCGAGCCTTGGAGGAAGTTTAATTTTTCCAAATAAATTAAGAAAAGGTGTTAGCGTGTCATGCGCTAACACCTTTTTTTATTTATGTAAAAACTAATATTGCATAAAAAAAAATATAACTAAATTAGTTTTCAATACAAAACTTCATCATTCGAACTATAATTTTACTATATCATTTAACTAAATATAGCTCTATGAAAATATTTATTTCCTTTATCTCATTTCTAACGCTAACTTTTTATTCCATCAATCTTCAAGCTCAAGCAAATGAAGAAGTTTTAAAAAATGCATTAGTAATTTCAAAAAAGAATAAAAAAAATGCATTAAAGGTCAGCCTACTTTCTCCTCTTTTAGAACATTTAGAAATTTCATACGAACGAGTTTTACATCCACAAGGAAATTTGGAATTAAGCTTGGGCCGTATTGGTTTTGGGAACTTTAAGCATGAAACTAGAACTATTGGAGACCAAACACTAGGAAGCCGTAAAGTCCCAATTGTAAACCAAGGATTATTCTTTCGAACAGGTTATAAATATTTTTTCAAACATCCCGTCGCAAAAAGGAGCGGTACATCTTATCGTTTTTTCAATGGGCTTTATCTACAACCTGAATTGACCATTGGTTCCTACGAAGTAAATAAATTCAATACGGAAATTGATATTAATACTGGATTGAGCAAAACTAAAATTACTACTTTAGAAAAAATAAAGTACCAAGCCTTGCTTTTAAGACTTGGATGGCAAAGAGTTTTGCTCAAGCATTTTTTGATCGATTGTTCTTTTGGAGTTGGAGTTGGGAATGATAATATTCCTCGATGGACAAGTGATTATTTTTTATACGCCGGAGAATTTCATCGAGGACTATACAAAACAAATGGAGGAACTACCCTTGCGACCTATGGTGCGATTAAACTAGGTTATGCCTTTTAGAATAAAAAATAAGTTTGCGATTAAAATTTGGCAAAGCTACCGGGATTCGTTTCGGTAGCTTTTTTTTATTAAAAAAATTAAACACACAATTCCGATTAGAAAAATGAGTTTCTATAAAAACAAAAATATGAAACCTATAATATTACTAATCCTTTCTGCTCTTATTTTCCAAGAAACAACTGCCCAAAACTTTAAGGAGACAACTTTAGATCTAGAAAAATATTTCAAAGAGCAAAAAAAGTATCTTTTAAAAACGAGTCTTACTTCTCCATTTCTAGGCAACTATTCTTTTTCTCTAGAGTATGCATTTAAACCTCGCCGAACCATAGAAGCTAGATATAGTTTTATTCACTCCAGCAAAGTATCTACAGAATTAATCGACGGTTTCTATACTGGATTCGGTTATAAATTTTTCATGATGCCTATTCACTCATCTAAGGGTAAACGTACGATTCCCATTTTTCAAGGATTTTATATTCAGCCAGAATTGCTTTTAGGTTTTATGAATAAAAATAAATTCGCCACTATCTTTTTTCCACCATTTGGTCTTAGTTCAATTCCTAATGAAAAACAAAAAATTAATTATCAAGTATTACTATCTAATTTTGGATTACAAATAAATTTATATAATTCGTTATTCCTTGATATTTTTGGAGGAGTTGGAATTGGAACAGATAACCTACTTGATACCAGAGGTTTTCTATTTGGGCAAAACACAGAAATTTATCATCAGGGAATTCTTAAAGCAGATACTGGATTTAGTATGGCAGGAAAGGCAGGCATTCGATTGGGTATTTTGCTTTAAAATATTCTCTAAGGTATTTTCCAAAAGTACTTTTGCTATTGTTTGTTTTTGACTAAATTTACAAAGTTGATTTAAATCGTTGGACAAAAGTAATCATGTATTTATGACGATCTATTTTTCGCCTATCCTTCGTTGCAAAAATACTCACTTCCCGTTGGGGTAGCTCCGTTTTTTGTGCCTCGACTAGACAAAAAATAGCCTCAGTCAAAATACACGATTACTTTTGTCCGACTACTTAAGAAAAAACAAATCAACCTTTTTTTATCTAAAAACAGCTTGTGGAAAATAAATTAACTGAAAATATTTCTCGAACTTTTGAATTGCCTTTACCTGATGCAGCAACGATGGATCAGCAACTCGATCAGATTATTCCAAAAGTTAGACCATGGGGAGAAGATCTTTACGAACAACAATTCTACCTAGAAACTCGATGGTTGGAAATTCGAGATGATGATGAATTTCATGAATCGGTCTTACATATTTTTCGAGATGAAGGAGAATATTTAATTTCGATTGACGGAAATATCACTCCTGGAATTTGGAAGATTTTAAGTAAGTCCAATACTTTTATTATTGAAAAAGTGGTAGGTGAAGCAGTCATCACTAGCGAACTTTACGATTTAGCTTTTTTGAATAAAGATTTTTTCATTCTAAGAAAGCATGGTGATCAAAAGCGAAAAGGGGGTAAAAAGTATTTCGTTTTGGCTCGTGAAAGAGCTGTTCGTGGATTGGAATGGAGAGATGTGATGGAATTATTATATAATCAATATCGAAATAATTCGACTTATATCGTTGCGTTAATTGCTTTGGTGGTTATGGTTTTGGGGACCTTGGCGTACTCTTTCTTTTATAAATAAAACGATTAGTACTCGCAATAATTTCGAATCAACTTATTTATAGAAAAAACAAAACGCCTCATCTCGATTACTCGAAATGAGGCGTTTAATTTTTTCATACGAAATGGAAATTAACCAGCAGTAACTCCAGCCTCAGCCAAAGCCTTAATCATAGTCTTACCAATTTCAGCAGGAGAATTCACCACATGAATTCCACACTCATCCATAATTTTCATTTTTGCCTCAGCAGTATCTTCTGCACCACCAACAATTGCTCCGGCATGTCCCATTGTTCTACCTTTAGGAGCAGTTTGACCTGCGATAAAACCAACAACTGGTTTTGTTCCATTAGCCTTAATCCAATGCGCAGCATCAGCTTCCATACTTCCTCCAATCTCTCCGATCATTACGATAGCGTCTGTGTCAGGATCTTCCATCAATAATTGAACAGCTTGCTGAGTCGTAGTTCCAATAATTGGATCACCTCCAATTCCAATGCAAGTTGATTGTCCTAATCCAGCTTTTGTGATTTGATCAACCGCTTCATAAGTCAATGTACCTGATCGAGAAACGATTCCGATACGACCTGGGTTATGAATAAACCCTGGCATAATTCCAACTTTCGCTTCACCTGGAGTCATCACACCTGGACAGTTTGGTCCAACCATTCGACAATCTTTATCAGATAAAAACGCATTTACTTTTACCATATCTTGAACAGGAATTCCTTCTGTGATACAAATAATCACTTTGATTCCAGCATCAGCAGCTTCCATAATCGCATCAGCAGCAAATGGTGGCGGTACAAAAATAATAGAAGTATCTGCTCCTACTTTCTCAACTGCCTCAGCAACTGTATTAAAAACTGGGCGATCCAAGTGAGTCATTCCTCCTTTTCCAGGAGTCACCCCACCTACCACAGGTGTTCCATATTCGATCATCTGACCAGCATGAAACGAACCTTCTTTTCCAGTAAATCCTTGAACGATAATTTTGGAATCTTTTCCTACTAAAACTGCCATCTTTATTTTTTTAAAAGTTAAAATTAAATTTATAGTTCAAAATATCAGAAGTCAATTAATCTTCTGTTTCTCCTTCGAAGATGAAAACATCTTCGTTATCTTTTTTCATAAAATAATTCTCTCGCCCGTACTTTTCAATGTTGAGTTTCAAATCTTTTTCATCCTCTTTTACTTCTTCGATTTTTTCGATATAATAATCTCTATCGGCCTTCATTTGTTCAACTTTTTGGCTTAATCCCCAATTTTCATAAAATTGGTGCTTATCAAAAAAAATCATCCACATGATAAAAAACACCAACACTAAGAAATACTTATTTCTTAACGGAGCTGGAATAGCTCGAGTAATGGGTTTAAATGGATTATTTCTCACAGCCATAGTCTAGGCATTTTTTTTTCAAATGCAAATATAAGATTTTTTTTTAACGGTTAATTGTGAATGGTTTACTCCTCCTTTGGCGTCGTTCACAGTTACCCATTAATAATTAACATTTATCCAAGAAGTGCTTTTCCTGGGTAGACTGCTGCATCACCTAACTCTTCTTGGATTCGCAACAATTGATTGTATTTTGCGATCCTATCAGAACGAGAAGCTGAACCAGTTTTGATTTGACCAGTATTTAATGCTACTGCCAGATCAGCAATAGTGGTATCTTCCGTTTCACCTGATCGATGACTCATGACAGAAGTGAATGAATTTCGATTAGCTAAATTTACCGCTTCGATTGTTTCAGTCAAAGAACCAATTTGATTTACTTTAATCAAAATTGAATTGGCTGAAGCTTCTTCAATTCCTCTTTGCAATCGAGTTGTATTGGTAACAAAAAGATCATCACCAACCAATTGACATTTATCTCCGATAGAAGCAGTCAATGCTTTCCAACCACTCCAATCATCTTCATCCAAGCCATCTTCAATCGAAAGAATTGGATATTTATTTACCCAACTTGTCCAATAGTCAACCATTTCAGAACTCGTTAATTTATCTCCAGTTGAGGAAGCAAAATGATATACCTTTTCCTCTGCATTATAAAATTCAGAAGCCGCCGCATCCATTGCAATCAAAATATCTACGCCTGGTTTGTAACCTGCTTTTTCGATCGATTGCAAAACGATTTCAATTGCCTCATGGTTTGATTTAATATTTGGAGCAAAACCACCTTCGTCACCAACATTAGTTGAGTAACCTTTTGACTTTAAAACACTTTTCAATGTATGAAAAACCTCCACTCCCATTCTTAATCCTTCGGAAAAAATTTCTGCTCCCACCGGCATAATCATAAACTCTTGAAAGTCAATGCTATTATCAGCATGAGATCCACCATTTAAAATATTCATCATTGGAACCGGCAAAACATGTGCATTAACTCCTCCCAAATATCTGTAAAGTGGCTGTTCCAATTCAGCAGCAGCAGCTTTTGCCGCAGCCAAAGAGACACCTAAAATTGCATTCGCACCCAATTTAGATTTGTTTGCTGTACCATCTAAATCCAACATAACTTGGTCAATCTCTCTTTGCTCAAAAACACTTGTACCAATCAAGTTATCTCGGATTTCTTCTTCCACATTTGAGCATGCTTTTAAAACTCCTTTTCCTAAATACCTAGATTTGTCACCATCTCTTAATTCAACTGCTTCATACTTTCCAGTTGATGCACCTGAAGGAACCGCTGCCAATCCAGTATGACCTGTCTCCGTTGTTACTTCAACTTCTATGGTTGGATTTCCTCGAGAATCTAAAATTTCTCTTGCGTGAATGTCGATAATTGCACTCATGTTTAAACTGTTTTTTAACTCCGTTTTGGAACAGAATTGATTTGAAAAAATTAGGTTATCTGTTTTTGATTAAGTCTTAGAACTTAAGATTGGCTAGTGCATTCAAAAGGTAGTTTTGAAGGTGCAAAGAAACGAAAAATTTAGGGGGAATTGAAGGTTTTAAAAAGAACAAATTTATCTTTTTTAGGGAACTGAAAATAAAAAAGCGAGCCTTAAATTGAAGACTCGCTTTTCTTTATTTTAAATCAAGATGATCTTATTTTATACCGCAACCTTCGCATCTTCTTCTAACATCTCTAAAAACTGATCAAAAAGGTATCTCGCATCATGCGGCCCTGGAGCTGCTTCAGGATGATATTGAACAGAAAAAGCTTTTTTGTTTTTCACTTTAATTCCTTCGATAGTCTCATCATTCAAATTTACATGAGTGATTTCTACTTTGTCACTTGCTTTGATCGCATCTGGACTTACTCCAAAACCGTGATTTTGGCTAGTAATTTCACATTTACCTGATTCTAAGTTTTTCACAGGATGATTGATTCCTCGATGTCCATGGTGCATTTTGTAAGTAGGAATATCATTTGCTAAAGCTAAAATTTGATGTCCTAAGCAGATGCCAAAAAGTGGCTTATCTTCTTCTAAAAATGCCTTTGCTGTAGCAACTGCATAATCCATAGGTTCTGGATCACCAGGTCCATTGGAAAGAAAATATCCATCAGGATTCCAAGCAATAACATCTGCTGCTGGAGTTTTTGCTGGAAAAACTTGCAAGTAACAATTCCGTTTTGTGAAGTTTCGTAGGATATTCATTTTCGTTCCAAAATCCATCACAGCAACTTTGAATTTAGCCGTTGGATCTCCATAAAAATATGGTTTATCAGTACTCACTTTACTTGCTAATTCTAATCCAGCCATACTAGGAGCCTTTTTTAATCGCTCTTTCAATTCCTCTAGGTCGGAAATTTCTGAAGAGATAATTCCATTCATCGCTCCTTTTGTCCGAATGTGTCGAACGATAGCACGAGTATCTAGATCTGAAATTCCAACTAGGCTTTCTTTTTCAAAATAATCTTGGATTGATTCATCCGCCATTTTCCGAGAATATTGCCATGTGAAATTTTTACAAATCAATCCGGAAATCTTAATCGAATCTGATTCTGTGTCGGCATTTTTCGTTCCGTAGTTTCCAATGTGTGCATTTGTAGCAACTAATAATTGTCCAAAGTAAGATGGGTCTGTAAAAACTTCTTGGTATCCAGTCATTCCCGTATTGAAGCAAATCTCACCGGTTGTGGTTCCAATCGCTCCAGCTGATTTTCCGTGAAAAACGGTTCCATCTTCTAATAATAAAACTGCAGGTACTTGTTTCATGATAAAAGTCAATTATAATTTGAGAAATGTGATTTAAAATTGTCCTTTCAAATTGAATATATTAAATTTTATTCGTTTGACGTTGAACCTTTGACGTTCAACATACAATTTCATTTAGAATAAACTTTATTATTAAACTCTAGGTTAATCCTAAAGTTTAATCTTTTCCTAAAAAAAAGGCTGTTCACTTTGAAAGTAGAACAGCCTTTTTTACAAAACTATAATGAAATCATAATAATTATTCTTCCTCAGATGAATCAGAATCTTTAGTATGAGTATCTTCATTTACAACTGTTCCAGACTCTTCAACAGTATCACTCATCAAAATATCCATTTCTGGATCGTCACCTTTTACAACCTCCTCAATTGTATCAGCAACAACAGCAGCAGCGGTTGCAGCAGCAGCTTTTTTAGCCCCTCCTCTTCTTCTTCGAGTTTTCTTCTTACCTCCACCTGATGGTTTATCGTTAGTATAAACTGTATTGTAATCTACAAATTCGATCATTGCCAATTCAGCAGCATCTCCTTTTCGGAAACCTGTTTTGATAATTCTTAGGTATCCTCCTGGTCGATCAGCAATTCTTGGAGCAACATTGTCGAATAACTCTTTTACTGAATCTTTACTTTGCAAATAACTAAAAACAACTCGTCGAGAGTGAGTAGTATTAGTTTTACATTTTGTAATAATTGGCTCTAAATGAAGTCTTAATGCTTTAGCTTTAGCCAAAGTTGTATTAATTCTTTTGTGCTCAATTAATGAATTAGACATATTTTTCAACAATGCCGTTCTGTGACCTTTTTTTCGACCTAAGTGGTTAAACTTTTTACCGTGTCTCATTTCTGACTGGTTTAATTTTTAATTAAAAAATAAAGAACATCGCAGCACCGGAATCTTTTGGATGCATCGGTTACTGCATTATTTTAAATTAGAGGTTGATAACGAATTACCGATCTCTAACTACTTTTACTCTTCGTCTAACTTATATTTTGATAAATCCATTCCAAAAGTTAAGCCTTTGTCTTGGAGTAATTCTTCGATTTCAACCAAAGATTTTTTACCAAAGTTTCTAAACTTCAACAATTCGTGTGTGTCATACTTAACCATCTCAGCTAAAGAATTAATCTTAGCAGCTTTTAAACAATTGTATGCACGAACTGAAAGATCCAAATCTTCTAAAGATGTTTTTAACAACTTACGCATATGTAAAATATGCTCATCTACGATGTTGTCTTCACGGCTACCACCATCTTCGAAAGTGATATTTTCATCAGTAATCAACATCAAATGCTGAATCAAAATTCGAGAAGCATCTTTAATTGCTTCTTCTGGATGAATTGTACCATCAGTTTTCACATCAATAGTCAATTTCTCATAATCCGTTCTTTGACCTACACGAGTATTTGATACTTTGTATGCAACATTTTTAATAGGTGTGTAGATTGCGTCGATTGGAATAACTCCAATTGCAGCATCTTTTGGCAAATTTTCATCTGCAGGAACATAACCACGACCCTTAGTGATCGTTAATTCCATCTCAAGATTTACAAATGGTTCCATGTTGCAAACTAGCAAATCTGGATTCATTATTTTAAAAACATTAGTGTGTTCCTCGATATCTCCTGCTCTAAACTCTTCTTTACCACTAATTGTTAAATATATTTTTTCAGAAGAAATATCTTCATCAGCAATTAATTGCTTGATTCTGATTTGTTTCAAATTCAAAATAATATCAACTACATCTTCCACTACTCCTCGGATGGTAGCAAATTCATGCTCCACTCCGGCAATACGTACTGCAGAAATAGCGAAACCTTCCAAAGAGGAAAGCAAAACTCTTCTTAATGAGTTCCCTACTGTTTGACCGAATCCTGGTTCAAGTGGTTTAAATTCAAAAGTACCTTCGAAATCGGTAGCTTTTTGCATTAAAATCTTGTCAGGCTTCTGGAAATTTAAAATGCTCATATTTATTGGAGGTATTATTTGAAGAAAATAAATAATTAAAACTCGATAAGTAAATATTGATAATTTACTTTTATAAAGTTGGGTTTTAATTTTTTTTTAAAATACTGTGCAGTAATTCTGTAGTATAAAAACAACCAGCAACAATTGATGAAGTACCAATTGTTGCTGAAGTTTATTTTATTTAGAATATAATTCGACGATTAACTGTTCGTTGATATTTTCTGGAATATTTTCTCTTTCTGGATATTCTAAGAATTTTCCAGTCATTTTAGATGGAGTAAACTCAATCCAGCCGAATTTCTTAGATTCATTTTTATTTGCATTAATGCTTTCTTCAACAACAAGCAATCCTTGAGATTTCCCTCTAACAGAAATTACATCACCAGGATGTAATTGAGTCGAAGGAATGTTATTAACGATTCCATTAATTACGATGTGCTTGTGAGAAACTAATTGACGTGCTGCTCTTCGAGTAGGAGCGATTCCCATTCTATAAACAACATTATCTAAACGAGCTTCTAAGAATTGAAGTAAAACTTCACCAGTAACACCTTTTTTACGAGTTGATTTTTCAAACAAGTTTCGGAATTGTCGCTCCAATACACCATAAGTGTATTTAGCTTTTTGCTTTTCCATTAATTGGTTAGCATAGTCCGATTTTTGTTTTCTCTTTCGAGAGTTACCGTGCTGTCCCGGAGCATATTTCTTTTTTTCAAAAGCTTTGTCAAAACCA
>JBGCFD010000093.1:0-50576 GCA_045106765.1 Saprospiraceae bacterium
ACTTCAATTTCTACTTTTGGCGGATTATTCACGATATCCCACTCAATCTCAGTAGCAGATTCTTTAGTTGGTATGGTATTGATGTGTGAATGTTTTTTCATTGTAGGATTCTTTTTGTACTTTGTGTTTTCGTTTTAAATGAATTTGTTTCTGTTCTCATAAGTACAATGCAAATATCAAACAAAAAGTTTTTAAAAGCAAATTATTTCAAACAATTATTTTTAAAAAATGGCAGACTTTTCAAACAATGTAGTAAATCAAAGGTTTCGACTCGTTTATAGTGCACTAGAAAGATTGAATTTAATTAAAGGGAAATCAGATATTGCAGCACATTTGGGTACATATAATCACGTCGTGAATAGTATTTTGAAAGCTCAAAGGAATATTACCGTCGAACAACTCAACAAATTGTTTGAAATATTTCACATCAATGCAAATTATCTTTTTGGGTTGAGTGAAGAGATGTTTATGGAAGGATATGGAAAATCTGGAGATTTACAAGTTCGCTCAATTAATGAAAAAATGATGACTGGTCGGCGGAATATTGTTTTAGTTCCAGACAAAGCGATTGCTGGTTATGCTACTCAGCATCAGGATAAATCATACTTAGAGAATTTGCAAAAGTTTTCGATTCCTGGAATGGATGGCAATTTAGTGGCTTTCGAAATTAGTGGTGATAGTATGATGCCTAATATTACAAATGGTGATTTGGTGGTTTGTGAACCGGTGGAACGAGGTGACCCTTTGAGAGACAATCATATATATATAGTTGTGACTGATGTGGTAGTAGCGAAGCGGATTCAACAAATTAGAGAAGGGAATGATGTGACGAGTTTGAATTTGATTTCTGATAATAGTATGGTGTTCAAACCGTATCAGGTTAATGTGGATGAGGTGCAACAGATATTGAGGGTGAAGTGTCGGTTGACGACTTCGGCGATAGCATAGAACCTCTGTCCCATGAAGTGGAACAATGTATTGGAGTTTTTACAAAAAATTGAAATACATCTTTCCAGTTGAAAAGAGAATCTTCAGCTTTCAATAATAATTTAAATCTTTCGTTCTTCTTACAGGAGACAGTAGAAAAAAATAAAATACCAAGCAGCCTTTTTCAGTTCAATTTACTCTGTTCTTTTGTGCGAATGTTTTTTTCAGAAATAAAATGATATTTTCGCAATCTACATTTTTACAAAATGAAATAGAATGGTATTGATTTTGAAGTAATAGATTCAAATTCCCACCATTAATTTAAATTTATCCAAAATAATTATCATGAAAAGATCACTAATTTTAACCCTAACTCTAGTTTTTTGCCTTGGAATGTTGAGTTCTTGTACTCGAAAGTGTAAAGGTGGAGGATGGTACGGAAATCGTAACTTAGGTTATGTTCCTCAAAAAAATAAAACAGATGAAGCTGCAAATTTGGCTTCTACTTATACAACAGAAGAAGAATGTGAGGAAGTTGCAGATTAATTTTTTCTTACATTAAAAAAAAGCCGCTGGAAGCATTTTGTTTCGAGCGGCTTTTTTTATGGGGAAAAGTGAAGGCTTTGGGAGAGATTCTTTATTTTCGCGTTTATTTTCAAATTAAGTAGCCGGACATAAATATATGATTACTGTTGTTCGACTACTTAAATGTGAGCGGTGTTAACGCTCCAAAGTATTAACACCACTTTTCAAATAGAACAGTTTCAAAAAACAACCAACAATGAAATTACTACAAGACAAAGTTGCGATCATCACAGGAGGTTCTCGTGGAATCGGTGAAGCCATTGCTAAAAGATATGCTGAGCAAGGTGCATCAGTTGCATTCACTTATCGATCATCAGAAGAGCGAGCTCAAAAAATCGAGACGGAACTTCAAGCAATGGGAGTAAAAGCAAAAGGTTATAAATCAGATGCAAGTTCCTACGAACAAGCGGAAGCATTGGTCAAAGAAGTTTTGGAAGAATTTGGGCAAGTGGATATTTTGATCAATAATGCTGGAATCACTCGTGATAATCTGATGCTTCGGATGAGTGAAGAACAATGGGATCAAGTAATTGAAACTAATCTGAAATCAGTTTTTAATTTGACCAAACAAGTTATTCGTCCAATGATGAAAAACCGAAGTGGTTCGATTATTAATATGAGTTCGGTAGTGGGGGTTTTTGGAAATGCAGGTCAAGCCAACTATGCCGCTTCCAAAGCTGGAATGATTGGTTTTTCAAAATCTATCGCAAAGGAAATTGGTTCAAGAGGGATTCGTTGCAATTCAATTGCTCCAGGTTTTATCGAAACAGATATGACAGACGAGTTAGATGATAAAACCAAAGAAGCATTTCTTGCAAGCATTCCAATGAAGCGATTAGGTGCTCCAAATGAAGTGGCAGATGTGTGTGTATTTTTGGGATCGGATATGTCAAAATATGTTTCAGGACAAACGATTAGTGTTTGCGGAGCATTGAATACGTAGTAATTTTCAGTACGTAGTTTTCAGTACGTAGTTTTCAGTAGGCAGTAGACAACTGCCTACTGAAAAATTACCTACTGGCAACTGCCAACTTTTTTAAGTAAATTGCCTCTTTTTATACTCCTACCGATTATTGTTTCCAAATTTTTTTTTGAAAAAAGATAACTCAACATCCATGAAGAAGTTAGTTGCAATACTTTTTGTATTTGCTTTTGTAGGCATATTTTTTAATTCCTGTAAAGAAGATGAACATTGTATCGAATGTGTGATTACCATTGCAGGAATTCCTGAGGACAAAGGTCAAACTTGCGGTAGTAAAGATGAAATAGATAAACTCGAAGCTGAATATCAAGCAACCGTAGATCGGGAAAATTCTATCGTTGGACAGTCTGCTTCAAAGGATTGTACAAGGTATATTTTGCCGTAATTTTTGGTTGAACAGTTGATTGATTTATCAGATAATCAGGCAGAATGAGAAACCCTTACTTTTTAATAATTCTAATTATCTGATAAACTGATTCTCTAAAAAATCTAATATCTACTTATGTATAAAGTGCTGAATATCAGTTGTTAAGAGGTCATCAAGAGATTGAACTAAGCAAGTTGGTTTGATTGATTCAACTTTCATATCTTCCATCGAAATCCATTTAAATAAATAGGTCACTCCAAATTCTTCTATCTCAAAATCATCTGATGGGATGTTTCCCTCTTGCAATTCAACATGATGAATAAATTCTAATTCGTGATAATCTAATTGATTATATTCAAAGAAATTTTCGACAACATATTTGAGTGATTTTACTTTTACGACGCACTCAAGTTCCTCTTGAAATTCTCGCTGCAAAGTTTCTTTAGAGTCTTCCAAAAATTCCGCTCGTCCACCTGGAAGCATCCATGATTTTCCATCAATAAATTTGTGAAAAAGAATTTTCCCTTCTCGATGAAGTATACCTGAGATTCGGTAATTGAATTTTTTATTGTCTTGTCGAAAATTAATCATAGGATACATTTTTTTTATTCGAATCACGACCGCTTCACTTGATGAGCCACGGTTTTCATAGTTCAATTCTGTGATTCGAAAATATCAATACCATCGAATCACTTCGTCAGCAGATTTCCTGTCAAAATTAGGAACTTTTGCATCGTCGCTTGGATACCCGACAGGAAGCAATAAATACGGTCTTTCGTTCTCAGGTCGATTTAATATTTTTTGTAAAAAATTCATTGGACTTGGCGTGTGTGTCAAAGTAACCAAACCTGCTTGATGAATAGCTGAGATCAAAAAACCACATGCAATTCCAACAGACTCATTGACATAATAGTTCTTTTGGCGAGCACCATTTTCATCGAGGTCGTAGGCTTTTTTAAAAACGATAATTAGCCAAGGGGCAATTTCCAGAAATGGTTTTTGCCAATTCGTTCCAATTGGTTTTAGCGCGTTTAACCATTCTTCAGACATGCGCTTGTGGTAACTTTCGTACTCCTCCTTTTCAGCAGCTTTTTTGATTTCGCTTTTGATGAGTGGATTATTTACCGCACAAAAAGTCCAAGGTTGTTTGTGTGCTCCTGAAGGTGCAGAAGCTGCTGTCATAATAATTTTTTCAATCACTTCCCTTGGAATATCTTGGTTAGAAAAATCTCTGACGGATCTTCGTAAATTCAAGTTTTGATAAAAAGTTTTACTCCGTTGAGTCATTTCTTTTTCATCAAATTGAATGCTATTATAAGGAATAAAAGATGGTTTATCCATATTTGGTTTGGTTCGTTTTTTTCTAAAAATTATAAATCACCTAATTGTGGACGAATAACAATATCTTCCACAACTGCCGATGAACTCATCGTCCAAGCTCCCCAAGTTGCATTGGCAATGTCGCTTGCTAGCATCAATCGACTCTTCGGCAAATCAACTCCGGCCCATGAATTGGACCAAGTTGCTCCAGGCAAAATGGAAGTTACTCGAATTCCTTTGCCCTTCATTTCTTCTCGCAATACCTTGGAAAAACCAAGTAACGCAAATTTGGAAATAGAGTAAGAACCTCCATTTGGATAAGCAATTTGGCTAGCGATAGAACACATGTTAAAGATGTGTTTTTTGTTCGGAGTTTTTTTGCTTCTCGATTTTTTTAACATAGTTGGAAGAATGGCGCGAGTCAAATAATATGCGCTGTACAAATTAGTATTGATTTGAGATTCCAGAGTTCCGTCTGCTTCGTTGGCAATTTCTCCAGGTAAAAAAACTCCTGCGTTATTGATTAAAATATCGACTGTTTTCCATTTAGATAAAACGAATTTGGCAAAAGATTGAACTTGAGTTTTTTTACTCATGTCCGTTTTTTTGACTAAAACTTCGATGGTGGGAAATTTTTCAGCAAAAGTTTTTTTGAGTGTTTTTAAGTCGTCGGCATTTCGTGCGTTGAGTGCAAGGTTAAAGCCTTCGGCTGCAAATTTTTCAGCAATAGCTAATCCTATGCCTTTAGTTGCGCCTGTGATGATTACGTTCATACTATAATTTTTATTTTTTATAAAATGTAAATGTATTGTTATTTAAATCTACATTGTGGAATCATCCATGTTGGTTTTATATATCCACAAAATAAACCACTTGGCTTATCATAAAGATGAAAAGAAAAATATTCATCTATATTTTCACCAAAATAAGATTCATCTTCAACTATATTTTTTGAATTGTACAACTGATAATGTGAATATTGTAATTTTTCATAAAAGTTTTCTTTGATTTCAATATGGAGAGAACGATTCTTAACATTTGAAATGTGAGTAGAATTAATTTGTTTAATTCCATTTCTAATTTTTTCAAATTTGGTAAAATTATTTTTGAAAAAAATTAAACCTTCTTGAAAAATAGTATCATTTGGAGCATTCTCAATCTTGATTAACCATTTTTCTTTATTTATTAAAGTATCAATCGAACCTTGTGAGAATTGAGATTGATTATAGTAAAGATATGATGTATCAAATCTTTCCTCTGAATCACTTTCTTTTAAATTTAGTGTTAGAGAATTTTCTTTTTCCTTATTTAAATCCAAATTATAACTTGGAAGTTCATTCGAGAGAAAGCGAATCTCGTCAAAAGTATTTTTATTTTCAAAATAAGTTTTAGTTGCTATCTTTTCTTCTTTTAAAAACCTCCAAACAGCTAAACAATCCCAAAAGAAAAATTCCAAAAATACAAATGCAATCATTGCAAATGCTCCCAAAATTAATCCTCGTTTTAACCATTTTTTATTCATAACTGCAAACATTCGTTTGAAAAACTACGTTTAACAAAAAACTTCTATATTTGCGGCAAATTTACAATTTATCCTGCACTATTAACTAGAAGGGAAATCGAGTTTAAATTCCAGAAGATTCTACATTAATGAACGTTAATTTTTTCTATCATTTTGGTCGGTATGTTATGTTGTTGCGAACTGCGATTGCACGACCTGAGAAGTTTTCGATGTATTGGAAAGAAACCATGCGTCAGATGGATGATATCGGAATTGGTTCGATCATTATCGTCAGTATTATTGCAGTATTTATTGGAGCAGTAACGGCGGTGCAATTTGCTTATCAATTAGATGGTACGTTGGTTCCTCGTTGGTACATCGGATACATCGTAAGAGATAGTACTATCATCGAATTGGCACCAACGATTTCATGTTTAGTTTTGGCAGGTAAAGTAGGATCTAATATCGCAGCAGAAATAGGAGGGATGCGTCAAAAAGAACATATTGATGCTATGGAAATTATGGGAGTAAATACTGCATCGTATTTGATTTTACCAAAAGTAATTGCAGGTTTAGTGATGATTCCAATCTTGGTTTGCTTAGCAGCATTTATTAGTATTTTGGGAGGTTATCTTTCAAGTGTGGTAGGTGGATTGATTACACATGAGGAATATTTGAGAGGATTGCGATCTTTTTTTTCTGATTATAATGTGTTGATGATGGTAGTGAAATCTTTAGTTTTTGCATTTATTTTGACTACGGTCTCCTCTTATCAAGGATATTATGTGAAAGGAGGAAGTATAGAATTGGGGCAAGCAAGTACTCAGGCTGTGGTGTATTCTGATATTCTAATTTTGTTGGCAGATTATGTAATTGCATTGTTATTGACTCAATAAAAAAATATGATTAGAGCAGTTGACATACGAAAATCATTTGGAGACACAGAAGTGTTGAAGGGTATTTCTATGACTTTTGAGAAAGGTAAAACCAATTTGATTATTGGTCGAAGTGGTGCTGGAAAGACTGTTTTACTTAAGTTATTAGTTGGCTTGATGGAACCTACTCAAGGGGAGATTTGGTATGGGAATGATAATTTTTCTCAGATGGAAAAAAAGCAGCGACGTGCCATTCGAATGGAAGTGGGGATGTTGTTTCAAGGTTCAGCTCTTTTTGATTCGATGACAGTTGAAGAGAATGTAAGATTTCCTTTAGATATGTTTACTAATATGACTCGAAAGGAAAAGCAAAAACAAGTTGACTATTGTTTAGAAAGAGTAGAGTTAGTTGGTGCGAATAAAAAATTTCCTTCAGAGACGAGTGGTGGTATGCAAAAAAGAGTAGGAATTGCTCGATCAATTGTTTTGAATCCAAAATACCTTTTTTGTGATGAACCTAACTCTGGGCTTGATCCTAAAACTGCCCTTCTCATCGATGAACTCATCAAAAGAATTACTTACGAAAATGAAATGACCACGATTATCAATACTCATGATATGAACTCTGTGATGGAAATTGGTGATAATATTGCATTGTTATACTTGGGTGAATTGGCTTGGCAAGGGAATAAATCTGAAGTTCTGGACAGCAATAATGAATTGTTACAAGACTTTATTTTTGCCTCTCCTTTCCTTCAGCGTTTGAGAGATGCTGCTCTTCAAAATACTAAATAGGAGTCAGGGGCTTTTGTATTTCTATTTCCCACGATGTGTATTTTATTTACCTTTAAATTTTTTGAATATCTTTTAGTCGTTTAACGAAATATTTTCAATAAACATAATCTAAGATGATTATCAATTTTAAGACTTTAAAAGTCTAGTAGCGTGCTAGAGTTTTTGTGAAAGCGATTTATGAAATAACTAAAATCTTTCCTAAAGAAAAGCAATTTGGCTTAACCCCTCAAAAATAGGTCAACAGTTTCAATTCCCTCAAATATTGCAGAAAACTGTGGACGAGCAACAAATAAAGATTTAAGTAAATTTTTAGACAATTTCCATTGGTTCTTCTTGTGGAACGCAAACCCAGTTGTATTTAATTTATGATTTGAATTATATAGATAAGGATGTAATGATTTCAATTACAGATGAAGTGACTCAAATTAGAAGGGTACTAATCGGGTATCAGAAATCAATAGTTTAGGGAGAAGGAAATAAATATAAAATAGCTAGAAAAAACAAACTATAGGAAATACAAAAGTCCTTGACTCCTATAAAAAAAAGAATAGCCCACTTCAAAAAAGAAGTAGGCTATTTCCGTCCTCGGTCTCAAAAAAAGAAAACTACATCTTTTTGCGTTTGCCCCTTTTATATTTCAAAGCTTTCGCTTCAGGAGCATGAGGGATGATGACCTCATTTACAAATATTTTTAAACTCTTTGATTTTTTGAAATTGGCAATAATACAATAAGAGTATTTACCATTCTCTAATTGTTGTAGATATACACCTCCAAAACGTTCAAACAGCGGAAAATCTCTTTTTAGCTTGACATCTGATTGTAACAATTCAATTACGTAGCCTGAATAACCTTTATCTAACGATTTGTGATGTCGGAAATACGAAGGAATTTCTTCTTCAATATCACCTTTAGATGTCAGTTTTACATCTGCAGATTCAGTAAAATATACAGGTACTTCTTCTGAGGAATTTGTGTCTAATTTCTTTTGATTGGAAATGCTATTAAGATCAGTTAACATCTCAAGTGAGATGGTAAAGAATCCTTTATCTTGAGCGAAAATGGAGGTAGTGCCCAAAAAAAAGAGAAAGGTACTGGTTTTAATTAGCCTTCTTATTGACTGATAGCGATCCATAGTTTTTTTTATTGAGTATGCCTTATTAAATAAGGTATACATCAGTTAGTGTTTCGAAAAATATTTAATGATCTTCTACCGACTGGCTAGTAGATGCTATTGATATCAAAGCAATTAAAGAAATCATTACAGAAAAATAAAAAAGAAGCATAGGCTGTTAGTTTTGATTACTTACTAAATCCTTTTAAAATTTAGTTGGCGATTGATTCTTTTTTGGGGTAAAATATGTTGATTGTGACACAAATATATGTTTTTTTATCATATAAAAAAATACAAATATTGATTTTTATTATGTTTGTTGAGTGTTTTGAAAAATTCATGTGACTCAAGATTTGAATGAATTTTTGAGCGAGGAAAAAAGAGTCACAAAGTCTGTATGGAAAAATAAATGGTAAGAGGATGTAAGGGTAGACCAAGCGGTAGGTTTTTTTGAGGATTAGGTATTGGTAATACAAATATTAAAATAATTTTATATTATTTTTTTATTTAATTTGTGACAGCGCTGAAATTTAATCATTTTTAAATGTGGAATAAAAAAATAATTTTTCTGAAACTTTCACTAAGTAACGATCAAATAATAATTTATCGATTTGGACGGATTCTTTTGTCCTTATTTTTTGCTTAAAAATCAGTCATAGTATTAACAATACTCCTTCTTTAAAAGAAAACCTAAGATCAAAATAACCTCGTCTAAATTGATAAGTTATTATTTGACCGTTACGGACTAAAAGGGAATCCATAAATTAGATCATATTCCTTTGCATTTTTCTAAAATAGATAAATCAATTTTATAGCAAAATATCATTTTGTTTATTCTCCGAAAAACATATATTTGCACCCCGATAATTATTTATTGGAAAAGCCCAGGTGGTGGAATTGGTAGACACGCTAGCTTGAGGGGCTAGTGCTCGCAAGGGCGTGCAGGTTCAACTCCTGTTCTGGGCACATATTAAAAAGAGGTTGGATTCAAAATGAATTCAACCTCTTCCTCATTTTAGGTTATCCTCATTTTGTTTTTTGAGAAATAGGGGGTGTTTTATTTCTCAAAAAATCTGCTAACTTTACGATTCACTTAAAACAAGTTCTTCGAAAAATCTCATATTCTTAAGTCAAGCAAAAAATTATATCAATACTTCCTTTGGTTGTTTTCGATTCCAATTTTAACTTGACCATGAGACTTGTCGAAAAACATAAAAAAATACAGAATGGACATACCAGGATTAATTGGAAAAGTAGAAGATTATAAAAAAATTAGAAGTAACACTAATATTTATCGGAAAGCTTGGGATTCTAAAATCAAACCGATGCTTCATGAAAAGCTTGGCGAAATAATTAAGGAAACAGACTTAGAAGCAATTGTGGTAGAAAAAACCGAGATGGATAATTTAGAAGCGGTGGTTTTAGATTTAGGGCAAGAAGAAAGTGGAATTAGCCAAAGGGTAACTGACAACCTAAATAAATCATTGATTCGATATAATGGAATGTTGGTCTACCAACAATTATTTAATGGAAAAATTATCATCATGATTGTTCCTCCTTTTATTGAAGGATTAGGACAACCAAAACCTCCATATAATCTTGAAATATTGAGACCAGAAGAATTGAAAGCCCCATTTTTATTTCGACATATCGAAAAATTATTAAAAGAAGTAACCGAATGGGAAGACTTTGATGATGATTTACCTGAGAAAAAAGCAATTGGATTCCAAACTGGATTTAAAAATAATGCAGTTATCAGAGAAGGAATCGCAGCAAATTCAAAATAAGAATTTTGTAATAAAAATAAAAAAAGCGGATGTCAAATTTTATTTGTCACCCGCTTTTTTATTGGAAAAACCTGTATCAGACATCTATTTAATTTCAATAGGAATTATTCTAGATCTCCCTTTTTTTAAAAAAAAAGTGCAAATTGCAAAAAAAAGAAATCACCTAAAATTTAATCTAATTATGACTCTTGTAAATACATTAAAATTAATTGTTTTTTCATTTTGCTTTGTAGGATTAGTGTCATGCGGTAGCAAAGCTTCCTCTTCCAACAAAACGGACACAAAAGTAGCTACCGTAAATTCGGGAACTTCTAAGACAACAACTCCAACATCTAAACCAACTTCTTCTTCCAAGAAAGTAACTATTTCAGGAAAAGATATGACGGTAAAATCAGGAGAAGGATTTTGTGTAGATGTCCAAGTCTTTAATTTCATAGAGGTGATTTCGATGCAGTACAGCACTAATTTTGACAGTAAAGTTTTGGAATTTATAGAAGTAAAAAATCCTGCATTAAAAGATTTATCCGCTAAATTAAATGGGGTAAACTTTGCCCGTGCTAAAGGCGAAGTGAATACTTTAAGATTTTCATGGTTTGTTCAAGATTTGAAAGGTATTTCACTTTATGATGGTTCTACGATTTACCAAGTTTGTTTTAAAGCAATTGGTAAAAGTGGAACAGTTACAGAAGTTGATTTCGCAGAAAAACCAATGGCTGGCGAAATTGGCAATTCAAAATATCAACCGATGTCTGCTGAATTTGGTGCAGCGATGATTTCGATAGAATGATTCAGTTGACAAATTTTCAATAAGCAGTTTCCCTGTAAGCAGTTTGTGTTTACTGAAAAAACTGCTTACTGAAAATCTCCTTTTTGAAAAAAAAAGTAAAAAAATCATTGCTTTCATTTTAAATTCTCTTAAATTTGCACTCCATTTTGAAAAACCTAGGTTTATTAGGAAAATGAATAAAAAATATCATCATATTATCCCTGCGTAGCTCAGTTGGTTAGAGCGCCTGATTGTGGTTCAGGAAGTCACTAGTTCGAATCTAGTCGCGGGGACATTAAGCATCATTCAGAAATTTGGATGGTGCTTTTTTTTTAATGGTGAATGATTAACCTAATATGGTGTTAACCATTAATCGTTCACAGTTAATCGTTAAAAAACAGATTATGGCAAATAAAAAGCAAGTAGAAAATAAACGAGGTACCGTAGCTCGAAAAGTCAAAGGCTTTCGAGATATTGATCCGAGTTTGAATCAATTAAAATGGAAGATCATTAATGCTGCCAGCGAAGTCTATAAAAAATATGGCTTTGAGCATTGGGATACACCAATTTTAGAGTATGCTGATTGTTTGGGAAAATATTTGCCAGATGATGATACAGTTGATAAAGGCGTGTACTCTTTTAAAAATCCAGAAATTGAACCAGTCTTGCGAGCAGATGGTTCAGAGTTGAGAGATGAAGATGCACATGTGGTGATGGAAAATCAACACTTGTCATTGCGGTATGATTTGACATCGCCATTGGCTAGAAGATATGCGGAAGGTTTGTTGGAAAAATACCAACGTCATATGTTGACTCAGATGAAACCACCTTTGTTTCGTCGGTATCAGTTTGGGCCAGTTTATCGATATGAAATCAAATTAAGCCCAGGACGTTTTCGAGAATTTTGGCAATTGGATTTTGATAATGTTGGGACGAATGATGTGGCGGCAGATGCAGAAGTTTGTATGATTTTGTCAGATGCATTGGAAGCAATTGGTTTGCCTCGGAAAAGTTATATCGTCAAAGTTAATAATCGAAAAATCTTGACAGGTTACTTAAAAGAGCTGGGTGTTGAAGATGATTTGACGGAACAAAATATTATTCGAGTCATAGATAAGATGGATAAAATTGGTTTGGAAAAAGTAGCGTTGGAATTAGGCGCTGGACGAACGGACGAGTCAGGTGCAGAAGTGAAAGGTTTAGGTTTGGATGAAAAACTAGTGGCAAGTGTAGCTAATTTTATCAAAGGTTTTTCTACTCAAAAAACACGACAAGAAGTTTTGGCTGATTTGGAAAAATTAGATATTCAAAATGAAACAGCACAAGAAGGAATTCGAGAAATGATAAAAATTGATTCGATTCTTTCTGCTTTAGATTTTGATGAAGAGCGAGTGATTTTTGATCCATCCTTAGTTCGAGGATTGGCATATTATACTGGGCCAGTTTATGAAGTAGAATCATTGCAAAGTTATATTGATGCGAAAGGAGTGGAAAGACGAATAGGTTCAATCTGTGGCGGTGGACGATATGATGGTTTGGTAGAAAACTTGTTGGGGATCAAAGTTCCTGCAACAGGTGCTTCGATTGGAGTGGATCGATTAGCGGAATTATTGATATTGACCAACCAAGCTCCGAAGCGAAAAGATGGACCAGTTTTTATCGCACATTTTGATGAAGCATTAGTGCCTCAATATCAAAAGATTGCTAGAGATTTAAGAACTCAAGGAATTAATACTGAGGTCTATTATGGTTTTAATAAAGGTTTCAAAAAGATGAAGAAACAAATGGCTTATGCAGATGATAAAAATTGTCCTTTTGTAGTTTTAATTGGCGAAAACGAAGCGGAGCAAGGAATTGCGACGGTAAAGAATTTGAAATTAGGAAAAGAGATTGCTGATAAATTTACCGATAAAAAAGAATGGATGGAACAGGTACAAAAGGAAGTGCCGATTGCGGAATTGGCTAATTATTTAAATGCACAAATGAAGGGGTAAATTTGTTTTTCATCAAATATAAAAGCTGCTTACTTTCAATTGAAAAGTAAGCAGCTTTTTTAGTTTTTTATTTAATATATATAACAACGGTTTATGTAATTTATTGATTTTTGTATATTAGCAAATATTTATATTTGTCTATAAGACCTATTGATCCAAACAAACAACTAAAATTACGCCTAAGATGAGATTTACAAATCCCTTAATTAGTAAAATTGTCACTTACCAAAATATCCCATTCTCCAATATTTATTATCTCCTAGTATTTACTAAAAATAAAGTATAGATCTAATTAGTGATTTTTTCAATCACTAAAGTATTCTATGATCTAAGCCAATCTTGATTTTTTTTGAAAATGAACAACAAATGAACAACGAAATAACTAATCCTGCTAACCTTGTTTTGATAATTATTGGTCTTTTTTTAGGGCTGACTTTGGGGATATTTTTACTATTTAATAATTCGGCAAAAAATAGGGCTAATATCTATTTAGGTTTATTAGTATTACTCTCGGTAACATATTTTGGACAAGGCTTTGTATTTCGGTTTGATTTATTGGAAAGATTTCCTCACGTAATAGGAACATCCAAATTAATAAATTTTCTCATTGGGCCTTTGACTTATTTGTATGTCAGAGCATGTACCCAAAAAGGATTTGAAATGAAACCAATATTATGGTTACATTTTTTACCCTTTGTTTTAGATCTCATTTATTTATCGCCATTTTTTATGCAAAGTGGGGCAGAAAAAATAAATTACTTTTTAACCATGGTTCAAATAGGAGATGTTCAAGCGAGCAAGCTGGAAATAATGCTGAAAAGTATTCATGCAATTATATATTTTGGATTTTCATTTCAATTGATTTCACAATATAACAAGCATCTAAAAAATTCTACTTCTTCAATTGATTATGCATTCCATTCTTGGGTATTGGTATTTATTGCCATTCATACCATACCTACTTTGGCGTTGATAATAGGATTTGGTATTTTTCCAATATATGGAACATATACATTAGTGGGAGTATTACTTAGTTTCTTTATATTTTCTATTGCTGTCTTTATAGCTATTTTGGTAAAGCCTGAGTTGTTTCATAACTTTCCACATCAAATACCAATTCCTCAATCTACAGAAGAAAAAAAACAGAAATATGAAAGCTCTAATTTGCAAGAGCAACAAAAAGAAAGTTATCTAAAAAAATTGGTTCAATTTGTAGAATTGAATAAACCTTACCTCGAAACAGAACTTACCCTTGCGCAACTTTCAGAACAAATAAATATTCCTTCTCATTATTTGTCACAGGTTATCAATGAAAAATTAAAATGTAATTTTTTAGATTTTATTAATGGATATCGAATAGAAGAGGCCAAAGAAAAATTAGCTGACATCAAATTCAATCACTATACCATTGTTGCCGTTGCATTTGAATCTGGATTCAATTCAAAATCTGCGTTTTATTCGGCCTTTAAGAAACAAGTAGGAGCGACTCCAAGTAGTTATCGGAAGTCATTGGCAAGTTGAATGTTGATTTTTTTATTTAAAAGTTCTGATTTATCAATCAAGAAGTCTGTATTTACAAATACAGATAAATTCTCACCACATATTTACTTTTTCCTCATTATTTTTAATTGGCTGATTATCAGCTAATTATGACTTTGTCTTTTGTCGTTTTTTCCTAATCTATAAATGTGGACATCCCAAAACACACATTTGGACAATTGATCGATTTTCTTACCTCATATTTGACATCGAAAGCAAGACATGGTTTTCACCAATAACAATAGTTCTAATCTAGTTTTTTCGTAGCACTTTGAAAATTGGCCAAATTCATAGTTACTACTATTATAAATTTATTTTTTAACCCTCAAAATTTTTCAAATTATGTCACAACATGTTTTACAATTACAATACATCGAATGCGCTAATTCTGCTGACAAAGATGGCGATGATGTTTATATAGAGGTTCAACCAGATGCAAGAGTTTCAGGTCGTTTTCCTTTTATACAACCAAATGGGAATCCTGTTCTTCCTACCCATACCATGAAAGCCAAAGAAAAAGATGATCCGATTAAATGGTGGTTAGGTCCTGATGTAGGTAATGATGGTTATGCAGATAGTCTTAAATATAATTTTGAATTCGAAGTACAAGTTGTGATTTGGGATCAAGATGCAGCGATGGATCCTAATACAGCTACTTTCTTAGTCAATTATGATTTTACTTTTAATGGAAATACTGAAAATCAGGTGACTCCTTACATCGAAAATACGGATGGTGCAAAGTATCGAATTGGTTATCGCTTCATTAGCTAATGAACAAAAATAGATGACTGATTTACGCTTTTCCAAAAGCTTAAAATCGTTATTCAAATTTTGTATGATTTTTAAAACGGGGATTCTATTTCAACACCCAACTATTTTTTAATAACCTTAAAATTTTAAATATAATGAACAATAAATTTAAAAAACAAGCAACTCCATATCTTACCACTTGCTCAGCAATGAGAGCAGGTGATATGCAAAAACCACTTGCAAAAAGCGTAAATAAAAATTATAAACCAACTGATAAGGAAGTAGAAATTTTGCAAAAGGCGGAAGAGATTTGGCTTGCATATTCTCAAACTCCAGAGGGAGTTGCTTTTACAGAATCTTTAAAAACAATGGATTTGCCAACTGCTCAAAGAGCAGTTGCCGATTTATTAGATGGACCTGTTTTTTCAGTTATACAAGCGATGTTAGCTGCAGCTGAGAATCTTGGTTTGATTCCTAATAGTTTTACGATAGCTTTCAATATTCAAGGAGTATTTGGAATTGGTTTTATCTTCTCAGTAGGTGCAGCGATTGGGATAGGATTGTCTTCGGGACAAAAAGCTGGATTTGTAAGTGGCGGATTAATTGAAGGGCTAGATGAAGGATTTATCATTGGAGTAGAATTTGGTTTATGGACAAGTGCTCCTGCTGATCTTGGAGGAACATCTCTGTTTACAGGAGTAGATGTTGGACTAGGAGCAGATGCTGCGATAGCTGTTTCTTATAATCTGAGTGGAGACATTTTAGGAGCCACTCTTGTCGTAGGTGCAGGAGAAGAAGACGGTGCTGATGAGGGAGAAGTGATCACTTTTGTATTTGGTGATTCTTCCAATCCAACTCCTGGGTCTGGATTTTATTTGCAACCAGCTTACCAAGATAGACAAGGAAAGAAAAATTTTATGATTATTAAAAACATTACTTGCCTTGATACTTTTGAAGTAGGAAATGATGAAATTTATTTTGGTTTCCAACCAGATGCTGATTTTACATATTACTTTCCAACCTATGATTATTATTCAATGGATGATGATGATCATCCTTGGAGTTCTTGGGATTGTGGTCGATCAGTATGGTTTAATGAGAATGTAAATATTCAACTTTACAATGAAGATTCTGGAAATCGTAGTAATCAAGATGCACTTGGAGGAGTCACGATTCATCTTAGCGATTTTGATGCTAATGGTAATTTTGTCAAAAACATTTGCAATGACCACTATCAAATTAGTTGTTCATTGGTAGCTACTGATGTAGAATATTATGAACCATCTTTGGAAACTGCAATTGTGGAAAATGATTAAATTTTTTTGATAATTAAGTAACTATTAAGCGAAAAATTATAATCTTAAAGTTTACGCATCATCCGAAAGGATGATGCGTTTTTTAATTTAATCTAGAAAATTATAATTCATAATACTTTTGTCTAAAATAAAATGAAAATTTTGATTCTTCGTCAGCTTGCTGCGAGGTAGTTGAATTGATTAGGAGATAAAACAATTTTGGATTTATCTAACAGCCAAAATTTCTTTAAGGATTAAAATCCATTAGGCATTTTTCTCATCTTCGTTGCCTGTTCAAAAGCATATCCAATTTGTAATAATTTATTCTCTTCAAAAGTCTTCGCAATAATCGTTAAACTAATCGGTTCACCCGATTCTTTATAACCCATTGGAACCGTCAAGCAAGGATATTTTGCCATGGCAGCATGGCCAGAATTATAATTATTGATCGAAAGAATCGCATCTAATTTTAAACTATCCATCGGAGTATTAAAATAATTGCGAGCGTCATTTTCAAATCTCATTTTTAATTTTTCAAAATCTTCTGAACTAATATTTTCCTCCACAATCCCTTCAAAAATTCCTTGACCATAAGGTGCTCGCTGAAGCGTATCTTTTAGATTGTGTTCCACCACATCCTTGACAGATTTGATTTGAATTTTTGCACCTGCTTCTTTGGCTAAATATTTTGGTAAATCAATTTTCATATCTGCATTGAGAAAAGTTCGGAAGCCTTCAAAATTCATTTCCTCAGGTTCAAATTCAACCATAGTAGCACCTGCATTTTTTATTTTTTCTATTGTTAAATTATAAATAGAATCGGTGAGGAAATTTTTATTTACACCAAGTCGTAATCCTTCCAAAGATGCGTTCGAAAAGTCTTCCCCATATTTTACATTTTTAGGATTTCCTTTTGTTGCATTATCTGAAGCGTCTTCGCCAGTCATTGCCGAAAGAAAAATAGCATTGTCAATCACGTTACGAGTCATCGGTCCAGGAGTATCTAAGGTACTTGAAATGGGAACAATTCCTGACCGACTCAATAAGCCAATGGTAGGTTTTAATCCAACTACAGAGTTTTGACTGGAAGGAGAAATGATCGATCCAGAAGTTTCCGTTCCTACGGCTGCCACAGCATAATTGGCTGCCATGGTTGTTCCACTTCCTGCACTCGAACCTCCTGATTCAAAAACCTTTCGTCCATAAGGATTTAAAGTTTGTCCACCGATCGCACTATAACCTAGTGGGCAACCATTACAAAAATAATAAGCCCATTCGCTCAGATTTGCTTTACCTAAAATGATCCCACCTTTTTCTTTTATTCTTTTTACAATAAATGCATCTTCAGTTTGATTGTCTATCAATGCATGCGCCCCTGCGGTAGTTTTCATTTCAGCGGTATTGATATTATCCTTCAATAAAATGGGCATTCCAAAAATTGGATGATCACTTTTGGATTTATTTTTATCACATAACCGAGCTTGATTAACAGCATTAGGATTGAGGGCAATGATGGAGTGGAGTGATTTTTTCGGATCGTTTTCAAATTTTACGATTCGATAAAGATACCATTGCGTTAGTTTTTCATAAGTCAGTTTTCCAGATTTAATATGAGATTGAATTGTTGGAATATTTTGTTCGAGAATAAGTGGCTTTAATATTTGATAATCCTCTTCTGAAAAATAATTGATTTGTTCTTGCACATTTTTCCAAAGTTCATTCTTATCTAAAAATTTAGATTGGATTAATTTGTATTGCATGCGAGGACTTTCATGATTGGTATTTTGAGCAAGCTCTTCGGTTTCATCGTACGGTTCCCAATTTGGAATGATGATTTTAGTTTTGGTTTCGCAGGAAAAAATAAAAAGGAAAAATGAAATAGGTAAAAGGAGGATTAATTTTTTCATGTTTTTTCTTTTAAAACGTAATTCAAATGATTTATCTAATCAAGGTGACATCACCTTTTTTTACAATAGGAAAAATTTCACCATCACAAGAACTTTGTTCTGCCTTAAAAATCCAAACATAAACATCAGAAGTTCCAGCCTTGTCATTCACTCTTCCATCCCATCCTGTGGCTAAATCATTGCTGAAAAAAATTTGTCTTCCCCAACGATTAAAAACGATAAACTCAATATTAGAAATGTTTTCGGAAAATTCTTCAGGAATGATCGGAGCAAAAATATCATTTAATCCATCTCCATCAGGAGTAAAAATGTTAGGGATTTTTAGATCATCCACTAATGTAAAATCGGCATCAGCTGCAATCTCAATTTCATCAGCAATGGTTCCACATTCATTAGTAATCGTAACGCTAAAATTACCAGGCGAAGTAACCAAGAAATTAGAATTTGTTGAGCCATCTTGCCAAAGGTATTCTCCTACAATCTCGCTAGCATCTAGGACAATAGTTTCTCCTAGACAAATGGATCTATTTTCACCTAAGGAAAATTCTAAGCCTGATTCTACTTCATATTCAAGTGTATCACTCACCACACAATTTCCATAAATTACCTCCACAAAATAAGTCCCCGATTGACTGACTTCAAAGGTAGATTCCATGGAGCCATCTTGCCAAAGATATTCTGCACAATCATTTTCAGCATTTAAGGTGAACGGAGGATCATCACATTCTCCTACAATATCTTCCCCCAAATCCACAGCTAATTCAATCTGTTCAAATTCATTTTGCTCAATCAAATTATTCAATCCCCAATTACATTTTTTTCCTCCTAAATCAATTCCATCATGCACATAATTAGTTGCCGTTCCCATCTCATTGGGATTATTGATGACACCTAAAAAAGTATCCCCTCCGTCTTGCGCATATCCACCTCCAATAAATCGACTAACATATATTTTTCCATCGGGAGCTATTTTTAGACTACCAAAACTTCCTCCGACATATTCAAATAAAGTAGTTTTAGAATTAATAATTTCAGTTGTACTTCCTGCTGAAAGATCGTATTGAATTAATTTCCCTTGCCATGTAGTGACGAATAATTTAGAATTATCTGGAGAAAAGGAAAGGCCATAAGCTTCGGACTCAGTTCCGATTTCTCTTGCATTAGAAATTATTCCATTGGTGTTGTCAAAGTCAAATAATTCTATTTTTCCACTTCCTGAAATCACACTCGCCAACATGGAAGCATCTGGAGACGCTTTTAATTCTCCCAGAGAATTAAGATTGTCAAAGTCACCTGGGATAGAATTATGTGTTATTCCAATAGATTGAAAAGTAGGTGGTGTTTGAACACCTGCGGCATCTATTTTTGAGATAAAAAATTGATCGTTACCAAAATCATGACCAATCAAAAAGTAGTCTTGTCCATTCGAGTGAGGAACTCCCATTAATTTTTCGGAAGCATAAATGGGATTATAAATTTGAAATCGATCTATGACTGCTCCTAAACCTCCATTTTGGGTCATGTCAATTTTAACTCCCCAAACGCCGTTCTGAGGTAAATCGCCTACAGCGATTTTTCCACCTTGCACATCACTTATGAAAATATAATATTGATCAGGATTACCAGGAACTGGAACTGGTAAAACTTGAGTAATGGTATTCAAAGGTTCAAATCCAAGTCCCAATGGAGAAATATTTAACCCATCTGGAAGTTCAACATGGTTGCGTCCAAAGATACGATCACCATTCGTGTAAAATAAAACTTTACCAGTATTCCGATCACTCACCGTGGCGACCCCTTCCCATCCTATCATAGCATGTCCATTGACGACAGAAGGTGGAATACAATTAAAATCAAGCCCAACTCCATCACGACCAAAATACCAAACGTTGGCTTCTTTTTGGGAAAAAAGTAAGTTCATGTTGAGAAGGGAAAATAGAAGGAGGAAAAATGTATTTTTCATTTTTGGAGTATTTTGATTTTATTATTTATTGTGTCTCAGTACTTATGCTAATAAAGAACAATTTAGTCAGTATTATATATATGTCAAAAATGGAGAAAAGGTTAACCGTATTGGTATAAATTTATTGGTTCTAGATAAACTTTATATGGTTTCAAGTAAATACAGTTATTTATTTTTTGATTAAATAAACCTAAAGTCAGGTTTTCAATTTTTTTCAAAAGTGACAAAAATTAGCCAATAGTGAGCTTCTTCATTTTTATAAGCAGCGAAAAAAAGATAAGTTCAATCTTATTTCAAAATCGCCAATATAAAGTCGATTTTCCGATTTTATTTTTTAACTTAAAAAAGCAAAACCCAACGTTTGGTTGAAGCAGTACGTGATTATAAAAACAGAGATTAAAACTATTTGCCATATGAAAAAATCTATCTTACTTCGTTTCTTTTTAATTTTTAGCTTATTTCTTTTTTCCAAAAATATTCAAGCTCAAGTGACTGCTACCATTACATCTACTAGTTGTGTTGGAGAAGAAGTGTCTCTTTTTGTACAAGGAGGAGAAGAACCCTACACCATTGATTGGGGAGATGGGGGAACGACTATGGGAGCTATTAATCAAAATTCGTTTTTTTACTTTTATAATTTTGCTGGTACGTTTGTAATAGATATAGTAGATGCTCAAGGAGATTCTGCGCAGGTATTTGTTGAACAGATTCAATGCTTTATAGATATTATTGGAAATTTTGAACCGTGTGTGGGAGATTGTGAAACGTATTTCACGACTAATCCTAATCAATTTGTTTTCTGGAATATAATGGATCAAAATGGAAATAATATTTTTAGTGGAGATATAAATCCTTTTGAATATTGTTGGAGTGAGGCAGGGATTTATACCATTACAGTTCAGGATGATACTGGAAACTTTGCCGAACAAATTGTCATAGTAGGTACTAGTACACCAATTGATATTGTTTCCCTTTCCAATACTTTCTGTGTAGCCGATAGTTTGAATCCTTCTTCTTGTGATAAAATATGTGCTAATTCAACTGCTATCTATACCGTACCTAATGGTCAAAATATTGAATGGGAAATATTTGGAGCGGATAGCTATGTTGAGAATGGGAATCAAGTAACAGTAGAATGGGGTGCACCTGGAAGTGGATTGGTCACCGCAAGTATGGATGGCGGTAATACGAGTAGTAATTTTTTGGTCAATTGTAGTTCCATTGTTCAAGACGTAAATGGGATTGAGATAACTTTACAGGCTTTTGCAAGTGGAGGTGTTGCGCCATATTCTTATGTTTGGACTAGTCCGAGTGGAACGATTATAACGAATCCCTCTTCATCGGGTAATTTGGCAGAACAAGGAATATATGAGGTTGTGGCGACTGATGCGAATGGAAATACTACTAAATGTCAGAGTCATGTAGTGGCTGAACCGTTTACAGGTTGCTTATTTTCTTTTTCTGTGAATAAAACTAATGAGTCAGGATGTGATTTTTGTGATGGAGAAGCGACTATTTCTACTTCTTCTCCTTTTTCCAATGGGTTTACTTTTTTGTGGACCAATGGTGCAACAAGTCAATCAATTGATAATTTATGCTCAGGTACATATTCGGTTACCATTACTGATGATTTTGGATGTACGGGAGCACTTGACTTCGAGATAAATTGTCCGAATAATAATATTTCTACTTGCCCAGCTACCTCTTCTCTTTGTATTGATATTTTGGAAAATCCTGATGCTGGATTTACAACTATACCTGCTGCTGTAAATGGGGTAGTGAGTATTTGCGAAGGAGGAACGGTAGTATTTAATAATGAAAGTGAAGGAGCTACTTTGTTTGAGTGGGATTTTGGAAATGGTAATTTTTCTACGGCAATCAATACAGAAGAAACTTATTTGACGGCAGGAACTTACGAAGCGTTTTTAATTTCGAGAAATGATTGTTACTGTAGTGATACTTCATTTGTTACGATTGAAGTGACTGATGCGATTAGTCCAACTTTGGATTGTGTCGGGACTATTTGTGAAAGCGAAACAGTAACTTATTCTACCGATGCAAGTTGTAGTGGATTTAGCTGGACGATTACGGGTGATTATAATATTATTGATGGAGGTGGAGCTGCTGATAACTTTATTACAATTGAATGGTTAACTGGACCACAGGGAATTATTGAGTTGGCGGTTTCTGGTTGCTCGGGTGGCAATTTTTGTTTGGAACCGACGGTAGAGATTGTTCCAATTATTTCGGATAATGCAGAAATCAAAGGGCCAGAAAAAGTATGTCGAATGGATGAATCTACCTATTATATTGACGATTATTCAGCGACTGATTTTAATTGGACGGTGACTGCTGGTGGAACTATTTTAGAAGGACAAAATACAAACAGCATTAAAGTAAGATGGGACGGGCAAGTTTCTCCCAATGTGCAGCAGATCGTTTCTGTTGATTATGATAATTGTTATTTGGGTTGTGGAGGAAGCGATACAAAGGATGTTTTTATTTTGGCAGACCTATATATGGTAGGAGATATTGAAGCATGTGCTAACGGGATGAGTGTTCATGAAGCTAAAAAAGATATAGTTGGGGTGAATGATGTGATGTGTGATTGGACAGTAACTGCGGGAGACGGAACTGTAGTTTGGACTTCTGCAGCATCGACAGATCAAGTTAATTTAGATTGGAATACAATTGCGACTGCTGGCTCTGGAAGATATGCGATTCAAGCAATTCCTACAAATACATTGGAAGTTTGTACGCCATATGTTACCAATTATATCAGCATCGTAGAACCTCCTGATGCGCCTACTTCGATAGGCGGTATTACTCAAATTTGTCCAGGTGAAATTTATACTTACGATGTGCAAACGCCTAATCCTAATTTTATTTTTAAATGGACTATTAATGATGGTGGGGTTATCTCTAATCAAGAAGGAAGTTCTATTAATGTTTCTTTTGGAACTACACCTCCATATATTTTATCTGTAACTCAAACGAGTACAGATGGTTTAGCTTGCGAATCTCAACCGGTGGATTTAGAAGTTTTCCCATTACCTGCATTTACAGTTAATGGAGATGGAAATGTTTGTGAAGAATCTGAAGGAACTTATATCGCTGATTTTTTCCCTGGCGTAAAATACGAATGGAATATCGTTCCAGCTGATGCGGGAACAATTCTTTCAGGAGAAACGACGAATACAATTGAAGTATTTTGGCATCAAGATGGAAATGCAGATGTGCAAGTTACAATGTGTGGTTCAACAGAATCTACTCCTGTAACGATTATTGCAAAACCAGAACCAGTAGTGACTGGCGATTTATTTGTTTGCCCAGGAGATGCAACTACCATTGGAGTGGCAAGTGTTTATAATTCTTATTTATGGAAAACAGCATCTGGCGGAATAATTACCAATACGCCAACCGCTAATTTACCTGCAGGTGCATTTGAACTTGTAGTGACCAATAGTTTTGGTTGTGAAAACAATATAGCATTCGAAGTAGAGGGTTATCCCGAACCAGCAGTAACCGTTTCAGTACCAGGAAGTAGATTAAGATGTTATACTGGACTAGACCCAGATCCAATTGCAGAAATTCATGCAACGGAAGTTCCAGCAGGGTACACTTATCAATGGTATATCAATAATACTATTCAGCCAGGAATGAATACTTCAGTCATTACTTCTGCCGAATTCGGAACATTCCAAGTATCAGTTATTGATGAAAATGGTTGTGAAACTTTTTCCAATACAATTATCATTTTTGAATATTGTGGATCAACAGGAGTTTGTAATAATCCTAGTTTGCCAGCAGGATGTGATCAAGGTACAGATGTGCAAATGACTTTCTCTGTAACTAACGAATGTGATATTTTTAACTTCCAAAATACCTCTCCTAATTTTGTTCCAGGAACGGAGCAATGGGATTTTGACGACCCAGCAAGTGGTTCAAATAATGGTTCAACTTTCTCAAATCCATCTCATCAGTTTTCAAATGTGGGGTACTATATTGTTACTTTAACAGCAATTACACCTTCGGGAGCTCTTTGTTATGATTCAAAATTAGTAACGGTTCCGATTTCTCCTGATTTTAGTTTTGGAACGGCATGTGTGAATGAGGCATTGGTATTTGAAGATTTGACAGGATTCCTTCCTGACGAAGTAGTGCAAAGTTGGAGTTGGGATTTTGGCGATCCAACTAGTGGTGCTAATAATACCTCTTCCGATCAAAATCCATCTCATTCTTATTCTGCACCGGGTACTTATGATGTGACATTGACTGTCGGACATGGAACAGGTTGCACCGCTACAAGAGTGAAAACGATTAACATCGAAGCACCACCGACGATTGATTTTGATGAGCCAATTTTAAATTGTGAAGGAACTGCTTTAAGTTTTACATCAATAGCCTCAGCAGATGTTTTATTCTATGATTGGGATTTTGGAGATGCAGCAAGTGGAGCAGCGAATACTTCTGAGATTGCTAATCCATTTCATGCTTACGAAAATGCTGGAAATTATAATGTGACTTGTATCGTAACTGATGTTTGGGGATGCACAGGAACTGTAACCAATGTAGTTACCGTTGCGCCAAATACTTTAGTAGGACAAATTAGTTTTAGTACCCCTTCCCCAATTTGTGAAGGAGATATAACTACCTTGACCGCTCCTCCAGGAGGTGTCTCTTGGGAATGGTCAGATGGAACATTTGGCGAAAGTATTACGACTGGTGAGGCTGGTGCTTACACCGTAACGATTACTAATAGTATAGGTTGTCAGTACATTCCACCGGCGGCAGTCTTAGATGTAATTCCATTACCGACTGCTGCGATTCAAGCGGTAGAGTACGATGAATTTGGACAACCAGTTAATGTTTTTTATGATAATTATTCTACTTGCGAAGGGGAAGATATCTATTTGCAAGTAGTAAATGAAACGACTAATTATGCCTTTACTTGGTCAGATGGAACAGTTGGTTCAGAGTTAGAATATTCAGAAGACCGAGGCAATCTATTGACTGCGGGAACTTATTCACTCACGTTGGATATTTTGGATATGACTACAGGTTGTTCGAATACTGTCGGCCCATTTGATATTGTTGTTCATCCTACACCAACGGATATTCAAATTACTTCAAGTCCGATGTCGCCAGTTTGTGAAAATACGTTAACTACATTTACTGTCGATAATCCATCAATTGATTTGACCTATGTTTGGAACACAGGTGAGTTGGGGACAAGTATTCAAGCAAGTGCTGCGGGAGAATATTTTGTTCGAGGAATCACGATGTTTGGTTGCTCAGGTGAGAGTAATAAAATAGAAATTAATCAAGGACCTGATTTGAAAAAAATACCAGATGGTTGCCATACTCGTTGTAAAGCAGATACGATTTGTTTGCCAACTATCAATGGAGTAGTAGATTACCAATGGTATTTGGATGGAAATATTATTGCAGGGCCAACTGGAACAATTGGAAATTATGTTGCTCTTGAAAGTGGAAACTACCATGTAGTCATGACTGATATAAATGGTTGTGTGACAACTTCTGATATTTTGAGTTTGGATCTTTATGATGGATTTGGAACATTCGAAGGAAATGTATATATGGATGTCAATGGTAATGGAATTATCGATGGATCAGATACCTTAGTGAGTGGAATAGATATTATTTTAAATAATAATGGAGTTGCAATAGACACAGTTACTTCTGGAATAAATGGAACCTATACTTTTACCAATATACCTTCTGTTAGCTATAATTTGGATTTAGATATCAATGGTTTGCCAGCCAATATAATTGCAGTTTGGAATGATTTGGACACTACCTTGTTTGGCTGTGATGATCTGGAAGTAGTTGATTGGTTATTGCAAATTAATTGTATTTCATCTATATCGGAATTTACGGATGAAGTTTGTTTTGGGGAAACCTACCTTTTTGATAACGAAATAGTTACACCAGGAGTACCAACTGATTTTGAGTATTTAGATGTGCTCGGTTGTGATTCAATCATTACTGTTACCATAACTGAACTACCTGATAATAGTTCTTATGTCGAACTTTCTTCCTGTGATGGAAATGATGTAACCTACAATGGAATCGTTTATCCAATCGGTCTTACCCAAATTCCAATGACAACGCCAGAGGGTTGTGACTATATTGATTCGGTTGAAGTAATTCCTTTTCCAACAAATTCTCTTATTCTGAATTTTGATATTTGTCCTGATGAAGTAGTTGAATATGATGATGTAGAATATGGACCAGGTACTCAACTTGATTTTACATATGTTGGACAAAATGGTTGTGACTCTATCGTGACTTTGATAGTAGATGGTTATCCTCAAATGCAATTTGACTTACAATCTGAAGAACCTTGTTACAACGGAAGTGAAGGAACAATTACAGTTGAAAATCCAACGGGAACTGGACCATTTACTTATTCTTTGGATGGAAGTAATTTCCAAGGAACACCACTTTTTGAAAATCTATTTGCGATGAATTACATGGTGTATGTGCAAGATGCAAATGGTTGTGTGCAAGAACAACCAATCACTTTGGTAGGAGATCCGCAATTACAGATTAATTTGCCTGCACCACTTTTACCATGTGATGGAAGCGGTTTAGTTTTGGAACCACAAATTTTGACAGGTGATGCTTCTAATCTAACTTACTTGTGGAGCGATGGAAGTACTGATCCACAATTGACGGTAACTGAAGAAGGTACTTATGTCGTTGGTGTTAGCAATGAATGTGAAACGGCGGTGCAAGAAGTTCAAATTTCTTATGAAGATGATGACATTAGTTCATACCTGTATATCCCCAATGCATTTTCTCCAAATGGAGATGGAAGGAATGATAAATTCAAAGTATATCCTTCGCCAAATGTCAATATTGAATCTTTTGCACTCTATGTTTTTGATCGGTGGGGAAATCATTTATATGATACACATGATACCTCAGAAGGTTGGGATGGAACATTGAACAGTAAGATTTTTAATCCTGGAGTTTATGTTTATCATATTAGAATAAAAGTGAATAGTTGTGGACGAACTTTAGATTTGTTCAAAAAAGGAGATGTAACAATAGTCAAGTAAAACGATTTTCCAAATCGTTCAAATGATATATAGAAAGAAGCATTGAATAATTGGAACTAGAAAGGAGGGTAGCATTTTGAAAAAAATGTTACCCTTTTATTTTTTATTAAAGAGAAAAATCAAGAGAATTCTCAAAGATCAAAACTCATTGAATCCTAAGTTTTTTTTCTATTCAAAAAAACTATTACATCTCTTCAAACGTAATTCCATTAAATCTAAACTTCCCTCGAATCCAACAATTTTTCCCTTCTTCATCTTCACATTCATCTTCGATATACTCATAATTTAAAATTTGATTTTTACTATCAAAACTCAAACCTAGAATATCACTATTAAATCTATAATCAATTTGAAAAGAAAATTTTTCTTCTAAATATGTCTTCCCAATGTTTAATAATAAAGCTTTTTCAAAACGACAAGTATTACAAGAAACTCCTCCTCCAATCAAAAAATATAAAGTTTCCTCATAATTGTTTTTCAACTCAATTACATTGGAGTAGCCAGCAACTTCTTCTTCCATGTTCATTTCTTTTGCCATTGGCTGACCATTTGCATTTTTCCAATAAAAAATATTAATCGCCATTTTAAATGATCCACCTAAATTTTCTATCCACGAAAAAACAGCAAAATTCTGATCAGCAGATTGTCCCTTGAAAAAAGGGATACTATCTTTTGGGAAATCAACGATCTCGGGCAATCGCAAAATCTCCAATAATTTTTCACTAACCTTTCTATTCAAGCGATCAATTTTTTCCATACCACCTTCTTCAAAAGGGGATAGTTGTTCCAAACTCGATTCATGGATTTTCAAAATTTTAATGGCAGAAGCAATAGTCAGGTTATTTTTATTTTGGGAAAAAAGGATAATAGGAGTGATGATGCTTAGGCATACGATGATAATTTTTCTCATGATGGTCTCAATCTATTTTTTGAAAAATACGAAAAAGAAAAGAGGATGGTAAATATAGAAGGATAAAAACAGATCATTCTACCTTTCTAATAGTTAATTAAAAAGGTAGTTGAAAGTGAACTTGGCATATGAAAAAAAATCTATTTCCAAAAAATATATCCTGATTCCTTAGAAATAGGAGTGGCAGAAGCAAAGTATAATTGAAATGTAAATTTTATGGAATCTACATTAGTCGGTTTTTCCATGATCTGAAAACCAAAAGAAGATACTGCTAACAAACTGTCAACCATATTAACAAAGTGATCAAATCCAAATACACGATTACTTATGTCGGACTACTTAATCCATCGTCATTGATAAAATTAATATCTACAGTCTTCACATTCCAAAAAGGAACAATATCATAACAAAAACAACTCAACACTCCAGTTCCTAAAATAAATACTAAAAGAATTTTTTTTAAGATCATGTTTTTTTTATCGAAAATTATATTTCGAATGTAGAGTAAATCCTTTATTCTTAATGAATAAATTTCGTTAAAGTATTTTAAAACGCTGTCATAAAACTACGAGAGGCATTAACCTGCACGGGCTAACACCTCTAATTTAAAAAATAGAAATATTCAATTTTAATTATTTCGCTCGATCCATTCGAACTATTTTTGGAAAAAAAGCGCCCTCTACATTGACCAACTGTTTTTGACTTTTCATGACTTGATGAATATCTTTATATGCAATTGGAGCTTCATCTAGACCTCCTCCGATCAGTTCGATACCTTCTGATTTGAGCATTTTCTTCAAAGCGGAATTGGTGATACTTTGCTTGGCTTTTGTTCTTGATAACAAACGTCCTGCACCATGCGAAGCAGAGTTCAAAGAAGCGGGCTCTCCTTTTCCACTTACGATAAATCCAGGTGCCGTCATCGAGCCAGGGATAATTCCTAAGACATCTTTTCCAGCAGGAGTTGCGCCTTTTCGGTGAACCATTAATTCTTCGCCATTGTGAATTTCTTTCCACGCAAAATTGTGATGGTTTTCTACTTTTGCAATCGGTTTGATGCCTAATGCTTTTGCTAAATTAATATGAATTCGATCATGACAAGCAGAGGCATAATCACCAGCCAAGTTCATTGCCAACCAATATTCCTGACCTTCTTCTTTGTTCAAGTCTAGCCAAGCTAAGTTCTTCACTTCTCGTGGAAGTGGGCAATGCTCTTGCGCTAACTTGGTGTAATGATTGGCAATCGTTGCTCCCAAACCTCTTGACCCAGAGTGAGATAAAATCGCTAGATACCTTCCTTCAGGTACATTTAATTTATTGTCGAAATTCATTTCTGCAATTCCAAATTCTACAAAGTGATTTCCGGAACCTGATGAACCTAATTGTTTTTGCGCTTTCCGTTGTAAGTTTTTCAAAAAAGGAATTTCATCAAATTCTTTTCGGTCAAGTACATCGTGATCTTGTAAGACCCCTAAATCCTTTCCCATTCCAAAACAGGTCCATTCTGTTAAAACAGTTTTTAATTTATAACTATGTCTTTTCAAGTAAGATTCAGGAATATCGTAAATTGATAATTTCATTCGACAGCCAATATCTACTCCAACTGCATAGGGAATAATTGCATCACGAGTTGCCAAGACACCTCCAATCGGTAAACCATAACCATGATGTGCATCAGGCATTAGCGCACCTGCTTCGGTCACAGGAAGTCGCATCGCATTTTTCATTTGAAGGATAGCAGAGTCATTGATATGTTCTCTTCCGAAAATATTGAAATCCATTGGTTCGTCAGCAATGGCAATTTCAAATGTTTTTTTCTCCTCCGCAGGCATGAGTAAATGAGCAATATTTCCAAGTGCTTCATCTTCTAAAAAATCTTCTGGTCTATTTTTTAATTTTTCAAAAAGAGCCAAAACAATTTCTTTCTTTTCATGTTTGAAGTGTCGATTAATCGCGTCGATAGCCATTCCGATGATCCTATTTTCAGGGAACCCGATTTTTCTAATATCCTTACCTTTAATTTTTAGTTTCGCCAAAGTGTATCTTTTATTTAATGTTAAATTTTACAAAGGGAAATACAAAAGAAGGCTTGGAAAAGTTCCTTTTCGTAAGACGATTCTCCGAATCATCTTACGAAAAGGAATAACTCTTTTTATGATTTTTTGTAAAATGGTAATATTCTTATGACTCAGATTTTACTTATAAACTAATAGTTTTTGGTGGTTTTTCCTTTTCTTTGTTAAAACCTGATTGTGTTAAATTAAGGATTTCACTAGGGAGATTTTCTATCACACTACGTCATAAATAAAGTTAGGTCTTCGTAAAAAGATATTTTTATGATTATTATCACTAGTGATGAATGTAATTTAACCCAATTAAAGTCGTTAATTGCAGACTTGACAGTTAGTGAAACCCACAGGAACCAAACTATATTTTACAAATTTTACAATAATCAACGAATGATTCCTACAGTTAAATGCGCTAGAAAAGATCATCAAAATTTCTTTCCTACCATCAGGAAAAGAGTCAACGAATAGTTTGAAAAAAATAAAATCAAGAAAACTGGAAATGGTTTATTGCATATAAAAACAATTGTTGTCTTTTCATTTTACTTTATTCCTTTTGCATTAATTTTAGCTCAAGTGTTGCCAATTTGGGGAGCGTTGATTTGTTATTTATTGATGGGTTTAGGAAATTCGGGGATTGGACTTTGTGTGATGCACGATGCTAATCATGGATCTTATTCTAAGGTGAAATGGATCAATACTTTGATGGAGTATACAATGAATATGATTGGGGCAAGCTCTTTTACTTGGAAAATTCAGCATAATGTTTTGCATCATTCTTATACGAATATGTATGAGTTGGATGAGGATATAGATGATAAACCATTTTTGAGATTGTCGCCAGAAGGGAAGTTGAAATGGTATCATAAATTTCAACATTGGTATGCGCCATTGTTGTATTCTTTAGCCACTTTAAGTTGGGTGACTCAAAAAGATTTTAAGCAATTGATTAACTATAATAAATCAGGAATGACGGAACGATGTGGTTTTAACCCTACTCGAGAAACGATCATTATGATTGCCTCAAAATTGTTTTATTATTTTTATATGTTGGTACTTCCAATTCTGTTGGGTGTGACTTGGTGGGTTGTTATTGTAGGGTTTGTATTGTTGCATGCGGTGTCTGGATTGTTGATTACGTTTGTTTTTCAATTGGCGCATTTGGTAGAAGGACCAGAGCATACAGATATTCCACATGATGGAAAAATGAATAATACTTGGGCGATTCACCAATTAAGATCGACTGCTAATTTTGCTACGAAAAATAAATTAGTCACCTTTCTTGTCGGTGGTTTGAACTTTCAAATTGAACATCATTTGTTCCCAACTATTTCTCATATCCATTATGAAAAAATTTCTGAAATTGTAAAAGGTGCAGCGAAGGAATTTAATTTACCTTATCATGAATTTGCAAAAGTGAATGAAGCGGTAGTTTCGCATATGCGAGTTTTGAAGATGTTGGGGAATGGGAAAATGGAGGTGCAGCCAGGAGCATAATTTTTTACCACATACGCACATAGAAAATATAGAAGTTATACTATAAAAATCTATGTTTTGTATGTGCCTATGTGATGAGAAATCAATCCTTGAATTCTCTTGCACTCTTAAACTCAGACCCTTCCTTCCATTGTGGATACAATTTTTCATTCGCTAATCGTAATCCTACATTAAAAAATAACTGTGCATCTTCCACCGCACCTTTCAAATCCCAATCACCAGAATATTGATCAGAGGGTTGATGATAATTTGTGGTGGTGAACTCTTTCTTTTTTTTCATAGCATATTCCTTTCCTTTCTCTCGATGATCGTAACTTCCTTTTGCATAAAGTGCAGGAACACCTACCTTCGCAAAACAGAAATGGTCGGAACGGAAAAAATACCCTTTCTCAGGTTCTTGATCTGGCAAAATATAACGGTCTTGTTTTTTTGCTTCTTCCGCAGCAATATCATCCATCTCTGAATGCCCATAACCTGTGATCGTCAAATCCTTCATGCGACCAAAAATAGCAGCACCATCCATGTTGATATTGGCGATCGTATTTTTGATTGGATAAATTGGATTTTGAGCATACCAGAGAGAACCCAAAAGTCCTTGTTCCTCAGCCGTTACAGAAAGAAAAATAACTGTTCTTTTTGGTTTTTCTTTCATTTCTGAATAAGCTTTGGCAATCGAGAACATACTTGCCGAACCACTTGCATTATCCAATGCACCGTTATAAATCGAATCTCCATTTACGACTTGACCAACGCCGAGGTGATCCCAATGAGCAGTATAAATAATATATTCGTCTGGTGATTCCGATCCAGTAATTTTTGCAATTACATTGTTAGAATTACTTTTGACAAAAGTATTATTGATGGAAGTACTCATACTCATTCCTAGAGGCATTGGTTTAAAACCTTTTTGACTGGCCTTTTGCAACATATTTTTTGCCTCAATTTTTGAGTTGATAAAAAGTCGTTTGGCTGCATCAAAAGTGATCCAACTTTCCACCGCACACCTCGAAGCATTATCATCATCAGATTGCAAAGACAATAGTCCACCTGACCAAGAATTAGAAACAACAAACCAAGGATAACCTGCAGCGCCAGTTTCATGAATCAAAATTACACCATCCGCATTTTGTCTAGCAGCTTCTTCAAATTTATAATCCCAACGACCATAATAAGTCATTGTTTTGCCTTTGAAGAAAGTAGAATCCTCTGAATAGTAACCTGGATCGTTGACAAAAATAACTGCTGTTTTTCCAGTCATATCAATCCCGTCATAATCGTTCCATCCATATTCAGGTGCAACAATTCCAAAACCACAAAAGACTAATTCTGAATTTTTTACATCAATATTTTTTTTGACTTGTTGAGTAAAAGTCATCATGTCTTTTTTGTATTCAAATTTTAAATCTTCTTTGCCTCCTGTGATAAACATTCCTTCAGAAGCCGCAGCGGTGATATCAACCAACGGGACTTCTTGAAAATAACTATCGCCATTTCCAGGTTCTAATCCCATTTTTTGAAATTCTTTTTGGATAAAGTCGATGGTGATTTCTTCGCCTGCGGAACAAGGTTTTCTTCCTAGAAATTTATCAGAGGAAAGTTCTGCTAAAAAATATTCGATGTCTGTAGTGTCGATTGCATCGGCAGGTGAACTAGTGGAAGCTGTAGCTGTATCAGATTGGCAACTAGTTATCAAAAGACTTCCGCTAAAGATTAAGAGTAGAAAAAAAAGTAATGGATTTTTCATAATATTTTTTTCTCAAAGAAAAGAAATATTTATGAAATGATGTGGTTGGTTTTACTCTTGTAAAAGGGGTTTAATTACATTTTCAAAAATACGAACAAATACACTTCGATTTTCAGTAATGATCTCACCATTACCTAGCAGCTCTTGTTCCAGTTTTAATTCTTTTTTACTTTGAGTAATGAGACCATTGGTCAATTTTATTTTTACAGGCAAACCTTCCTCTCGTGAAAGTCCTGGAAGTTCGATGACTTCTCCTTCCAATTGTCCAAATTCACGATAAGGGAAATTATCTAATTTTAATAGAACTCGTTGGCCTTTCTCTATTCTTCCTGAACCTTGAACTGGGATGAAAAGTTGAGTGAAATAGTTGTCTTCCTTATTATCTGGAAGGATCACCATGATTTCTTTTCCTTGTTCGATGTATTGTTTTTCGCTCCAGTTTTGTATCATAGAAACTTTTCCAGGCATAGCTGCGATGAGAAGATTTTCTTCATTCCATCGATCGATTGCTCCGATTAGATTATTGATACTATTTCTAAGATTAATATAGTTTTGATTATTGGTTTCGCTATTTGTGCTTTCGACTCCCACAATGTTTTTATTGAGTCCAGAAATTTGTAGTAATCTTGAATTAATTTCATCTTCAATTTCTTTCACTCTCGTTCTTGAAGCAATCCAAATTTTTTCTTGGTTATCTACTTTTTGAGGAGCAACATCATTACTGTTTTTTAAATTTCTTAAACGTTCATAATCGATCTTTTCCAGTTTTTCAGTTTCCTTGGCATCTTTTAATTTTCGATTTTGAATTCGGATACCGGCATTGATATTTTGAATCTGTCTTTTTACCTGAGTGATTTCTTTGGCAGCTGCTTTATTCTGTTCATAAAATTGAAATTTCTCAAAGTTGGTTTGCACTTCAGCATACAAAGGCTGCAACGTTCCAATTTCTAATTGTTTAAAATCTGAGGATAAAAATTCCAATAATTCAAACTGATCAGCATTATTCAAATCTTTTGTAAACTCTTCCAATTCTTCTACATCCTCAAAGTTTGCAGCATTTTGCATCAAAACTAAAAGATCTCCTTCTTCTACCTTATCTCCATCTTCCACGTATATTTTTGTGATCAAATCTGACTTTTGAGCATTGACTCTTACTGGAGCAATTTTAGTTGTGATAGACACACGGCCTCTCACCTTATCGGGATATTGAACCCAAAAACTCATTGCCACCATTGCCAAAACAGCACCTGCCACAACAAGTGTTCCCCAGCGCACGATCCAACGTGGCGGCGTTCCGATGATCTCTTGAACATCATCACTTCTAAGTTCTATTCTGTCGTGTTCTTCCATTGTTCAATTTTGAATGATTCAAAATTTTATGCTCCAAGTTCTAATTGGTTTCTTACTAAATAATAATAAGCACCTTTTAATTCAGTCAAATCTTTATGAGTTCCTTGCTCGATAATTTCTCCGTCTTCAAGAACGATAATCATATCTGCATTTTTTACAGTACTTAATCTATGTGCAACAATTAGTACTGTTCTTCCTTCAAAAAATTCTTCTAAATTATCCATCACGATCATCTCATTATAAGCATCCAACGCATTGGTCGCTTCGTCTAAGAAAATAAATTCTGGATTTTTATAAACGGCTCTTGCGAGTAATAACCTTTGTTTTTGTCCTTGGCTCAGGCCGATTCCGTCACCTCCAATTTTAGTATTATAACCGAGTGGTAAACCTTCAATAAAAGTTTGAGCATTTGCTACTTTTACTGCGTGGAGTAATTTCTTTTTATCTACAACTTCATCTCCGAGAGCAATATTGTTGGCAATAGATTCTGAAAAAATATAACCACCTTGCATCACTACACCACATTTTTCTCTCCATATTTTATTTCTGATATTGGAAAGGGTAGTGTCTCCTAATTTTACATTTCCTTTGGTAGGTTGATAAAAATTCAATAACAATTTCAGCAAAGTTGTTTTTCCACTTCCACTTGTTCCAACGATAGCAATTTTTTTCCCTTGCGGAATAGTCAAGCTAATATCTTTTAAAATCATATTTGAATTCGGCCCACCATATTGAAAATGTACATTTTCCAAAATCAAATCTTTGTTGCCAGGAAGGATATTCATTTTTCCTTCAAGATCTTCTTCCTCTTCTTTTGCATGAATTTCATTCAATCGTTCAAGGCTGATTCCTGCATCTTGATAGGATTTGATAAAACTCATCCATTGTGAGATTGGTCCATTTAATTGACCAATAATATATTGAACTGCCATCATCATCCCCAAAGTCATATCTCCTTGAATCACAGCACGAGCGGCAATAAATGTAATTAATATATTTTTTAACTCATTGATGAAATTTGCCCCAACACTTTGCATTTGTTCCAGTTTCAAATAACTCACGCTGATTCGAAAAAGTTTTGCTTGGATGCGTTCCCATTTCCATCTTTTTTGTTTTTCCGCATTATGCAATTTAATTTCTTGCATACCATTGATGAGTTGGATCAGCGTACTTTGATTGTCAGCCATTTGATCAAATCGACGATAATCTAACTCTTTTCGTTTTTTCAAAAAGAATAAAACCCAACCAACATAAAGAATAGTAGCAACTAAAAATACTCCTACAATCAATCCACTATAAATAGCTAAGATCCCGGTAAAAATCACAAACGTCACCATCGAGAATGCGGTAAACAAAGCCGATGAGGTTAAGAAATATTCCACTCGACGATTGTCCGAAATTCTTTGTAGTAAATCTCCAATCAATTTGGTATCAAAAAATCGAATTGGTAAGCGCATCATTTTTAACAAGAAGTCGCTGATCATACTAATATTGACCCTTGAACCAATGTAGAGCAATATCCATGATCTTAAATATTCCACCGCGGTCTGACTAAAATATAAAACCAATTGAGCTACCAAGACTACATAAATAAAATCCAAATCTTGGTTTTCAATTCCTGTATCCACCACCGACTGCATCAAAAACGGAAAAGCAATCTGTAAAAACGCACCTGCCAACAATCCAATAACCAATTGCCAGATCAGTCCAGTATAACTTTTGAAATATTTAAAAAGATAACCAAAACTAATTGAGTTAGTTTTTTCGCCTTCTCGTTCATAGAATTTTGGTGTAGGTTCCAACATCAAAATTACACCCACATCTTCTCCTTCCACCGTATCACTCGCCCAACCATCCATGAATTCTTCCTTGGTGATCGTCACTTTGCCATGTGCAGGATCTGCTACCCAAACTTTATTTTTCTTGATTTTGTAAATGACGATAAAATGTTGTTGACGCCAATGCGCAACAAAAGGGACAGGAATTTCCTCAGGTAAAACATCGTAGGGAACTTTTACAGCCAATGAATGCATGCCGATATGCTCCGCCGCATCGCTAATATCCATCAACGAAACACCTTCCCGATCAGGATAGGAAATGGAGCGCAAGTATTCCGGATTGTAGTGTCTGCCATGATAGCGAGCTACCATTCGCAAGGACGCTACTCCGCAATCCATCGCATCTAATTGTTTATAAAAAGGAAAAGAAATCGGCATTTGAATTGGCTGAAATTTTTTGATCTCATCAGCGTGATTTTTTCATTTTGTAAAAGAACAAAAAAATCAGGGAGTTGAGAGGTAAAGTTTTCTTTTTAATAAATGTTTTTAATTCGTATAATTATTTGATAATCAACGAATTACAAATCTTCTGTATGCCGTATGATAAGCTATGATATTATAAGCAATAATTATACCGAAATTCTTTAATATGTCAAGTTGATGTAAAGATTTTTTTTAATGGGTAAAAATGAAGAATGGCATAATTTTTTCAAAAACATTAAATAATAACGTAATTTTACAAAACTTCTTTAAAGTCGTATGATTAAGCCTTTTTTTGACTTTAGAAAAAAGTAAAATAAATCAACAAAAAACAACCTTTCTAACAAACCTAAAACCTATTCTAACCTCCTATCTACGGATTTTGAGTATTCTGTTTTATATGATATAATCAATAGGTTTCATTTTAGATTTAGTTCTTTGGAAAAAACGTAAAACGTCTACCGTGAAACGTCCAACGAATAAAATCCATTCTTTTTATTTACCCAATTCTTATGCAAAAGATAACCTTAACCGTTTTTAGTATTTTAATTTTTGGAAATGTGTTGACTGCACAACGGACTTGGTCATTGGAAAAATGTATTCAGCATGTGCAGCAAAGTAATACGACTTCGATGCGACATGCCAATTTTGAAGTAGAAAAAAACAAAATTATTTTAGAAAGAACAGAAGCAGAACGACAACCAGATTTAGGGTTTTCCACGAATTTAGGTTTGAATTTAGGAAGAACGATTGATCCATCAACTAATGAATTTGGAAATTCATCCACTCTTTATAATAGTTTTCGATTAGAAAGTAATTACACTCTGTACGATGGAAATCAAACGAAGAAGCGAATTGAAAAATCAGGTTTGGCCGTTCAATCTGCTCAAGCTGATGCAGATCAATTATCAAAAGATTTATCCTTGCGAGTGTTGCAAGCTTATTTGACCATTTTGATGGCGGAAGAGCAACTGTCTAATGCGAAGAAAAATTTATCGCAAACGGAAGCCTGGATGCGACAAGCAAAAAATTTAGTTAATGCTGGATTACAATCATCGGCTGATTTGCGAAATGTGGAAATTCAAAAAGCAAGGGATGAGCAAAAAATCATTGATCGTCAAAATTATTTAGATCGAAGTTATGTAGCGTTAAAGCAAATTTTGGAACTTGATCCTTCTCTCTCCTTAAAAATTGAAAGACCTAAAAAAGTGGCTCAGCCAGATGAGTCCATCAATAAACTTTCATTCAAAAGTATTTATGCAAAAGCATTAAAAACTCAACCAGGTGTTGATGGCGGAGAGTTAGAATTGAAAAGTATTAAATTGGATAAAGATATTGCGTTGGCAGAGAAAAAACCGTCGGTGAGTTTGTTTGGAGGAATTTGGACTAATTATTCTTCAGGGATTGCAGATTTTTCAAAACCTGATACATCAAATATTATGGATGTTAGTTTCACAGAAGAAGTATTTTTAGAAAATGAGGGATTAATTGATTTGACTAGATTTGGGAAAGAAGGAACAGTATATCCAACTCAAAGTTACTTTAGCCAAATTGGAGATAACTTCGGTTACGGAGTTGGAGTAAATGTTTATGTTCCTATTTTAGATAAAAAAGCTTCCAAACTAAATGCAGAAATTGCTCAAGTCAACTATCGACAAAAGCAAGAAGAAAATATTCAATTCAAACAACAACTGCGAACGGATATTCAAAATGCGATCTTAGATGTTCAAGCTGCTGCCAAAAAATTAGAAGCTGCTGAAAAGACATTGACTCTGTTGGAAGCATCTATCGTTTCGATGAAAAATAAATTAAGCCTCGGAAATATTAATGCATTTGAATATAAAACCATCCTGAACGATCGAGATAGTGCTGAAATCGAATTGGTACTTGCAAAGTATGAATTTATTTTAAAGAAAATGATTGTAGAATTTTACGAAGGAAAGAAGTTGAAATTATAAATATCTTTTAAAAATAAAATTTTGAAGAAGGAACTCCTTTTGCCTAATAGCGGAAGGAGTTTTTTTGAATATCGAAAGTGTCGTCAAACTTTCCAAATCGAAATTCCTTGTTGGATATTCGATATTCAAAAAAAAAATAAAAAAAGGCTGCCCATTCTTTAATGGAGCAGCCCCTATTCCAAAAACCGATTATTATAAGAAGTTTAAACCATATTCATTTTCCACATAAAACAATGGTCTACATCAGATGATGTAATAATAATTAATCCTTAGAATATTTTATTTAGATAGATCGTCGTCTTTAATATTATTATGTAAAACAACTTTTTGGAACACATTTTTGCTAAATGCAAAAAATAATATTGTGATGGGGTTAAGGATTGTTGTTGTTTTCTTGAATGCTATACAAAAATAAAGTAAAATTTATAGAACAATAATAATATTAGGTAGCTATTTTTAAAAATACCATAAAAGGGGTATTTTTCATAATAAGACCTTTTTAAAAGTAATATTTTTGTTATATGATGAAAAAATAAAATATGTATTTATTTTTTAGAGAAAATTAGCTTTTAAATTTGTGGGAAAGAAATATTATTTTTGTGGTGAAAAAAGTAATTAATCAATTTTTAAAAAAATAAAATCTTACGATGAAAAAATTATTAACCAGTTTAATTATGATTGCTGCTGTTATGATGGTTAGCAATAGTGCTATGGCTCAGATTAATACACCTGCTCCAAGTCCAAGTTGTAAAATGGAGCAAGTAGTTGGATTAACTACAGTTAAATTAGATTATAGCCGTCCAAGTGTAAAGGGACGTACTCTTTTTGTTGATGTTGAAGCATTTGGAAGTATCTGGAGAACAGGGGCTAACCGAGCTACTAAGATCACATTTAGTGATGATGTAAAAATTGAAGGTAATGCTGTTCCTGCTGGAACTTATGCTTTGTATAGTATTCCTGATCCAGTCGATTGGACAATCATGTTGTACAAAGATTTGACTTTGGGAGGAAATGTATCAAAATATAATAAAGCAGATGAATTGGCTCGGTTCAAAGTAAAAGGATACAAACGATCTAATTTTGTAGAATCTTTTGCTATTGACATTGCCGACATCAAAGCTGATGGAGCGACGATGTCTTTGAAATGGGGGAATTGGTATGTGCCTTTCAAATTGGAAGTTTCATATGACGATCAGGTAATGAAGCAAATCGAATCTGCTATGGCAGGTACAACTAGAGGTGAATTTTACTCTGCTGCAAAATATTACTACGATAATGGTAAAGACATGAAGAAAGCATACGAATGGGCAAAAATGGCTAACCAAAAAGGAGAAAGATACTGGCAGTTAAGATTACAAGGTCAAATCGAAGCTAAGCTTGGGATGAAAGCTGAAGCAAAATCTACGCTTGGAAAATCTTCTGCTGTGGCTAAAGCTGCCGGAAATGCAGGTTATGCAAAAGCGAATGATAAAATGATGGCAGACTTATAATTAATGGTTAATTGTTAACGGTGAATGGTTAATACCGCTTCCTGTTTGCGATTTCAATATTTAAGAGAAAACCCGAATCTTTATTTTAAAGATTCGGGTTTTTCCTTTGAATGATGAATACTTAATTGTTAACCGTTCATAGCAATATCATCTAATAAATCTGGATCTGAACCAACTATATTTTTTGCCTCTTCCTTTGGTTTATCATCCCCAAACAAAGGTTGTAACAATATACTTACAAAAACTACTACTAAGCATCCAATTAAGTTTAACCACAAATAAGCTAAATTAATTACTTCGTAATAATCTAGTGCAAAAGTAGTTAAGACAACTAATTCTCCGATAAGTGCTCCGGCAAAAACTGCTTTTGATTTTACTTTTTCAAAAAAGAAAGCAACGACAAATACTCCTAAAATAGTCCCGTAGAATAACGATCCCACGATATTTACAAATTCGATTAAGTTTTCAAATAGTGAAGCGATTGAGGCAAATGATAAAGCAATGATTCCCCAAAGTAAAGTGAAAAATTTTGCCGATTTTAAATAGTGAGCATCTGATTGGTTTTTATTCCAAGACCTTTTATAAAAATCAATAGTGGTACAACTTGCCAACGCATTCAGCTCTGAAGCAATCGAAGACATCGCCGCAGAAAAAATAACTGCTAACAAAAGTCCCACTAATCCAACGGGTAAATGCTGAGTAACAAATGACATGAAAACATAATCATTATCTTCGGTGTCAATTTTTTGACCAGTACGTGCACCATAACTCGCTAACAAATTATCGACATCCTCTCTAATTTTTGCATCTTGATCATTTAAACTTTTAAGTGCAATTTGAGATTGATTAATCGTTGATTCATCATCTGAATTTAATGCCGAAACCATCGTTCGAATTTCATTTTGTTTTTGCTCAAAGACGACATCGTACTTTGTTTGTAAATCTCGAAGTTCTTCTTGCGAAGCTGCATCGGTTTCTATTTTTGCTAAATTAGAAGGATTAAAATGTACAGGCGGTTTAGTAAATTGGTAAAACATAAAAACCATAATTCCCACAAACAAAACAAAGAACTGCATCGGCACTTTAAAAATTCCATTAAACAAAAGTCCTAATCTACTTTCCGTCAAGGTCTTCCCTGAAAGATATCGTGCGACTTGTGATTGATCCGTTCCAAAATAAGAAAGAAACAAAAAGGTTCCACCAAAAAGAGCCGACCACATGTTGTATTTATTTTCCAAATCAAATTCAAAATCAACAATGTTTAACTTACCCATCTTCCCTGCAACACCTACCGTATCTGAAAATGAAATATCTGTTGGTAATTTCATGATCAAGATGATAAATGCGATAAATAAACCAGTCATGATGATGATCATCTGCTGTTTTTGAGTTTGACTCACCGCAGTTGTTCCTCCTGACATGGTGTAAAAAATCACCAAAACTCCCATCACTCCAATTGTCATATTTAAACTCCAACCCAAAACTAAGGACAAAATAATTGCAGGCGCATAAATCGTAATTCCCGCAGCCAGGCCTCTTCCTAATAAAAATAAAAAGCCAGTAAACTGCCGCATCCTCACATCAAATCGTTGCTCCAAATATTCATAAGCGGTGTAAACTTTGAGGCGGTAAAATATTGGCAAAACAAAAACCGCCAAAATTACCATTGCAATCGGCAACCCAAAATAGAATTGCGCAAATCGCATCCCATCATCAAATGCCTGTCCTGGCGTAGATAAAAAAGTGATCGCACTCGCCTGAGTTGCCATGATGGAAAGTCCAATTGTCCACCATTTTAATTCTCGATCACCGAGCAAATAACTTTCAGTAGAGTTGACTTTTCTGGTTTTCCAAAGTCCATAAAAAACAATGAACAATAATGTAAAAACCAATACAGCCCAGTCAATAGTGTGCATATTGAGAAGTTAAAATTGATTAAGAATAAATTTTTGTCAGGTAGTAAAAAACAGAAAGGAGTACAAAATGTAAAATGAGTACGAATGCGTACATCTGATTCCACGTCTTAAAAATCGGAGGAGGTGGTTCTTCTTGATGTTGATTTTTCATGTAGATGTTTTTTTTTTGGAAAAACAAATATAGGAAAAAGGAGGAGAGGGAATAAATTTATTCCTTTGGATCAATCAAATGATTTTCCAGCGGTCGTTTTTTTCCAAAATTATGCAGACGCTCTTGGCACATTTCGCAGATTCCAAGATGGGCAGTTGTGCGATCATGTTCTCTTTCATTTAATTGATTAAGTAAAAGTTTTCGGATTATCTCATCAGTTAAATGTTTTTGATTACCGATGATTTGTCGAACCACAGCAACAACGCCAAGGAAGGAAACAATGATGAAAATTGTAAACATGATTATATTTTTTTATGATTATCGACTAGCTTTCAGCTAGCTGCTCATTACGATTTTACATTCGCAATCCAATCATTCACCAACTCCTCTAAAACAAACAGCGGCACCGCTCCATTCAATAAAACAACATCATGAAAATCTCGTAAATTAAATTTATTCCCCAAATCAGTTTCCGCTTTTTTTCGCAACTCTCGAATTTTTAACTCTCCCATTTTGTAAGAAAGTGCTTGACCAGGCCAGCCGATATATCGGTCAATTTCCGTATTTACTTCATGTAAAGAAAGTGCAGTATTTGATCCTAAGAATTCTACTGCTTGATCCCGTGTCCAACCTTTGGCGTGAATTCCAACATCAACTACCAAACGACAAGCTCGCCACATTTCGTAAGTCATGCGACCAAAATTTTCGTAAGGAGTTTCGTAGATACCTGCTTCGATTCCAAGATATTCAGAGTACAATCCCCAACCTTCTCCGTAGCACGACAAGTAAGTGTTTTTTCGAAATTCAGGGAAGCCTTCCAGTTCTTGCGCTAGCGAAATTTGTAAGTGATGACCAGGTACAGCTTCGTGCAAAGTCAAGGCTGGCAAAACATATAACGGACGACTTTCTAACTTGTAAGTATTCACCCAATAATTTCCAGCTTTATGATTCTCAAGCGAACCACCTGAATATCTGCCACCTGTATAGTTTGGTGCAATCGCAGATGGTACAGGTTCCACTCCATAAGAATTCCGAGGTAACGTATTAAAAAATTGAGGTAATTTTCCGTCCATTTTTTTTGCTAAATAAGAGGCTTCTTTCAGCAAATCTTTTGGTGTTTTGGCGTAGAATTGAGGATCTGTTCGAAGGAAGGTAAGGAAGTCTGCAAAGCTACCTTCAAATTTTACATCTTCAATAATTTGTTCCATATCGGCGCGAATACGAGCAACCTCTTTTTCTCCTAATTCAAAAATCTCATCAGAGGTCATCGGAAGTGTGGTGAAAAACTGAACTCTTTGCTCGTAGTATTTTTTTCCTTTAGGTAAGTCGCTAGCAATCAATGAGTTACGTGATTTGGGGACGTACTCGTTCTCCATGAATTTATCAAATTTTTGATAAGACGGAAGAACATGAGTTAGAATAATTTGCTGCGCTCTTCCTTGTAAATCAGTTTGTAATTCATCAGGAACACTACTATTCATTTTGAGAAAAGGGGAGTAAAAACTACTCTTCACAGGTGTATCAACGAGGTATGATTTAATCAATGCTTTGTAGTTTTTGACGATTACTTTTGGTTGTGTAATTCCTTTGTTCATGCCTTGTTGCATAAGCTCAATATTGTCATTAAAAAATTGTGGAACAGCTTTTAATTTTTTCAAATATTTTTCATAGTCCTCTGCATTTTCAAAAGACATACCTCGAACCATATAGGAAAGATTAGTGTAAAAGCCTCCCTCTGCATTTAATGGCATCAAGTAATCTTCGAAACCAATTCGAGCAACTTTATCTTCCAATTGATATTTAAAAATATCATAGTTGATACGATCTTTTTTGGTGAGTTTAGTACGATCAATTTTGGTTAGTTTTTCCAAAGTACTTTTCCAAAATTCAGCATCTTTTTTCTGTCTTTCAGAAGTGACATCAGGGAGTAGTTCGGCATCGTTATCCTTGGTTCGGAATTTCCATTCTTCATCAAAAATAGCATGAAGCTCTTTGGACAAGTCGTCGTTTTTATTTTTGGAAATGTCTTGTTGGCAACTTGTGAGGAAAACTAAAGTTGCGATGGAAAAAAGGAAGAGTAGGTTTTTCATATGTGTTGATGTTTTGTATTTGCAAGATAAAAAAAATATGTGTGATGAGAACATGGATTGGATGGATTGAAACGGATTTTTGCAGATTTGACGATTGCGCAAAATTGTGGAATAAATCCGTGTCTATCTGCTCCAATCTACTCAATCTGTGTTCCCATCAAATAGCTAGTTTTTCCCTCCAAAAACCTATCTTTGCCCCAATGAATTCACCAACAGATTTTATTCAAAAAATTTCAGAAAGTGTAACTAACGATACTTTCGTTCGATTGACTTTAAGCAAAAATGCCAATCGTTCCGCTACGCTAAAAAAGGTTTTAATCAAACTCGCCTTGATTAAAAAGGAGTTGCAATATTCCTTTGTGTATCGACATGAGACGCAAGACATCACGAAAAATTTTTCCATAAAAAATGGCGAGATAGAATTAAAAAAATTAATCGACAATGAATTTTGGATAGCCAATCTTTTTACCACCGAACGTGATTTTGTTTTTGAAAAAAATAAAAAAGGTAAGATCAATATTCGAAATGGTAAGCCTACTTTTTCCCAAAAACCTGATCGTCAACATGATAAGGACAAAACAGGTTTGATTCAAAAAACCACTTACTTGCAAGAGTTAGGAATCCTTGACGACAAAGATCGAGTGCAAAAAGGCAAAGGGGATAAGTACAAACAAATCAAAAAATTTGTCGAAGTCGTCGCTGACTTGTTGAGAAAGAATCCACAGATTTTAGCGGATAAATTAATTGGTGTCGATAAGCAAAAACCATTACGAATTGTTGATATGGGATCAGGGAAAGGTTATCTCACTTTTGCACTTTACGACTACTTGGAGAATGTGTTGAATTTAAAAACAAAAGTTACCGGTGTAGAAATTCGAGAAAATCTAATTGAAATCTGTAATAATATCGCAGCTAATTCTAAATTTGAAAACCTACATTTTGAGCAAGGGTTTATTCAAGGTTACGAATTGCCTGAGACAGATATTTTGATTGCCCTGCATGCATGCGATACGGCAACCGACGAAGCAATCGCTAAAGGAATTAAAGCTGATGCTCAATTAATTATTTGTGCACCTTGTTGTCACAAACAAATTCGGAAGCAGATAAAAAATGATTCGCTTCTTGAGCCAATTTTAAATTTTGGAATATTAAAAGAACGTCAAGCAGAAATTGTAACTGATACGATTCGAGCATTAATTTTAGAAGCGAATGGATATAAAACCAAAGTATTTGAATTTATTTCAAGCGATCACACCGGCAAGAATGTGATGATCGTTGGACAAAAAAGAAAAGAGGCAATTGATCCAAAAATATATTTAGATAAAGTGTCGGAGTTGAAAAAACAGTTTGGAATAAATTTTCACTTTTTGGAGAAGATTGTTTAAAAACCAAATAGCGCTGGATCAAAAATAAGCAAAGTCTGAAACATCCAAGAAGCGAAAATCATTAAACAAAGCATCGACCAGCTTCTATTTTTAATCAGATGAAAAACCCCAAAAGAAAGTGTGCTTCCTAAAATGATACATCGAAAAAATGAACCTAGGTTAAAGAAAATAAATTCAGAAATTGATCCGATTATCATATCAGAAAAAAAGAGGACGTAAAAATTATTGACAAATAAGTTCCCTCCCAAGATGATGAAAATCCCCCACGAAAATAATTCCGCGATATTCATTTCTTCATAGTTGATTCTTTTGATAAAAAAATAAAGAGCAAAAATCATGGAGGCATAATATGGCATTACTATAGGTATATAATCTTGCAGAAACAGTACTATCGAGAATGCCATTACCAAAATTGAAATAGAGAGGAATGCGAGTTTCCATTTATTTTTTGGTGGAGAATCGGTGAAGGATTCGTCTAGGATGTTTTCGTTTTTAGTCATGAACTCGAAATTTTTTAAAATTAATTTTTTGACGCTGACTTTTTATGACTGGTTATGTTTTTATTTTCCTGTGGAAAATTTCGTAAGTGGAGAAAACATAATTAGTCATAATAATTCATAAAAAAGTCAGCGTCAAAAAAATCACTATAACAAATCAAAAACTACCTGGAATTCTATTCCCTTTTCTTTTCTGATTATTACTAAATACTCTTCTTTTTACTTTTAATTCTTCTCCAAAGTTAATAAGTAAACCAACTTCAATCTCAGTTGACTTTAGATAATTGACTAATTGGACTTCGTGTTTTGGATGAATATTTTCAACGGCCTTTAATTCAAGAATGACAAGATCATTGACAATTAAATCTGCTCTGAAACTTCCTATTTCTTCCATTTCAAAATAAACTCTTATTGGATATTGTCTTTTTACATCATAGCCTAGTTGCAATAGCCTTATTTCAAGAGCATTTTCGTAAACAGATTCTAAAAATCCTGCACCGAGGTAGTCATGGACATAGTAAGCGGATTTAATTATTTCGGATGTCAATTCTGAATGTTGGTAATTAGGGCTGTTTCTCATTGGTATGTTTTTTTAATTAAAAAGTTAGCGTCAAAAAATAAATATAATTATTTTTCCAAACAAAATAAAAAACCTTTCAGGCTCTTCTTATCTTTCTCAAAAATATTCCCGTACTTTGTACGCAAAATAAATTCTATTCAAATATGGCCACTCCAAATATCAGCCTCACCGTCGATGCAATTGTTTTTGGTTACGAACCCAAAGAAGGATTATCTGTCCTTTTGGTTAAAAGAAAATATCCACCCTTCAAAGGTCGCTGGGCTATTCCTGGTGGATTCGTCAAAGAAAAAGAAACTCTCGAACAAGCTGTCGAGAGAGAACTCGAAGAAGAAACAGGCGTCAAAGTCAATTACCTTGAACAATTATATTCCTTCGGAAACCCAAAGCGGGATCCTCGAAGTCGAATTGTTACCATTGCATATTATGGTCTAGTGCGTAGTTCCAATTTTGAATTATTTGCAGCAACTGATGCGGAAGATGCACAATGGTTTCATTTGAATGAATTACCAAAATTAGCATTCGATCATCAAAATATTTTAGATTATGCACTCGAAAGATTGAGAAATAAAATCAGTTACCAGCCTATCGGTTTTAGATTGTTGGATGAGAAATTTACGATGGAAGAAATTCATCATTTGTATGAAGTAGTCTATGGTCGGGCGCTTGATCGTAGAAATTTTAGAAAGAAGTTTTTGAAGTTAGATATATTGAAAGAGTTGAAGGAAAAGTCAGGAGGAGGTAGAGGAAGACCTGGTTCTTATTATCGATTTGATGAAAAAAAATATTTGGCTTTAGAAAAGAAAGGAATGTCTTTTGAAGTTCGATTTAGTTCTAAGTAGTTCATAGTCAGTTGGTTATGGAGTATTTTGAGTCCTTTTTGTCTCGTTTGGCAAAAAGGATTTTTTTATAAAAAATATTATTTGCGTCATTTTTACGCAAATAATTTGCTTTTGAAGTTTATTGAGTTTAAATTTGTGTAAAAATGACGCAAAATGAAATATTTAAACTTAGATACACCGTTCACACCTTTTGGAAAATCAATTGAATTTGAAAGTTTTGTTTTCAATGGTGGAGAGCCACATATTAAAATATTGGAAAAGCTGACTGCTGAAGATGAATTGACAATTACCACTCGAATTCGAAGTTTTACTGATGTTGGATTATTGTTGATAGCGACAGATGCTTTGCGAAGAATGGAGGTGGAAAAGATTCATCTGGTTATTCCATATTTCCCAGCAGCTCGCCAAGATCGAGTGATGGTGGCAGGAGAATCGTTGAGTGTAAAAGTATATGCAGATATAATTAATGCACAAAACTATCGAAGTGTAACGATTTTAGATGCACACTCGGAAGTGACACCTGCGTTGTTAAATCGAGTAAAAAACATTTCTAATCATCAATTTGTAACAGCGTGTTTACGAAATGAAAAAGATTACACTTTGATTTCACCAGATGGAGGAGCATTGAAAAAAGTGTACAAATTATCTCAATTTTTAAATGGAGTTCCTGTAATAGAATGCAGCAAAATGCGAGATGTGAAAACTGGAAAGCTGAGTGGGTTTAAAGTTTACGCAGATGACTTAGAAGGGAAAACTTGTGTGATAGTGGATGACATTTGTGATGGTGGCGGAACATTTTTAGGATTGGCGAAAGAACTAAAAGAAAAGAATTGTGGGAAGTTAATATTGATAGTGACGCATGGAATCTTCAGCAAGGGTTTAGATAAGTTGACGGAAATTTTTGATGAGATATTTTCAACTAACTCATTTTCGGATATTGAAAATGCACTTGGATTTAATCAAATATCATTAAATGAAAAAATCTTGAGTTAATGGATTTTTATCTAAAAAAAGAAAACACTTTTGAGCGACTACTCAAAGAATATAAAGCTTACGATAGTTTAGTAGTGGCTTTCGATTTTGATAATACGGTTTATGATTTCCATCAAGTAGGATTAGAATATAAAGATGTAGTTGCATTGTTGCAAGAGTTAAAAAAGATTGGATGCTACTTGATTGTTTTTACAGCAAATGAAGATGAGGATTTTGTAAAAAGTTATTGTGAGGAAAAGAAAATTCCTTTTGATGCGATTAATGAAAATCCTCCTTTTTACAAATCTAACTCACGTAAAATTTATTACAATATTTTACTTGACGACAGAGCAGGGCTTCGAGAAGCATACGATCATTTAGAAAAATTAATTCACCATTTAAACACCAACTCATGAATACTTTAAATTTAACAGACGGCTACAAAGTAGATCATCGAACTCAATATCCAACAGGAACTGAATTAGTTTACTCGAACTGGACACCTCGAAAAAGTAGAATTGCAGGTGTTGATAAAGTAGTGTTTTTTGGATTACAATATTTTATCAAAAAATATTTACAAGAAGAATTTGACCAGAATTTTTTTCAAAAACCAAAAGCGGAAGTGGTCAAAAAATACCGACGACGCATTAGCGCATATTTGGGACCCGATGCAATTACTTACGATCATATCGAAGCGTTGCACGATTTGGGATATATGCCAGTAGAAATAAAAGCATTACCAGAAGGAATGTTGGTGCCAATGCGAATGCCAATGTTTACAATGAAAAATACTTTACCTGAATTTTTTTGGGTGACGAATTTTTTAGAAACGATTTTGTCTTGCATTATTTGGATGCCTTGTACGAGTGCGACGATGAGTTTGCAATATCGAAAAATATTAGATCGCTACGCTGAGCAAACTGGAGGTGACAAAGCTTTAGTTGACTGGCAAGCGCATGATTTTAGTTTTCGAGGAATGGCTGGATTGGAAGCTGCGATGATGAGTGGGGCAGGGCACTTGTTGAATTTTACAGGAACAGATACAATTCCTGCAATTGATTTTTTGGAAGAATATTATGGGGCTGATAGTGATAAAGAATTGGTGGGTGGAAGTGTACCTGCAACAGAACATTCGGTGATGTGTATGGGAATGGAGGATAGCGAAATTGAAACTTTTCGACGATTAATTAATGAGGTGTACCAAACGGGAATCGTTAGTATCGTTTCTGATCCTTGGGATTTTTGGAAAGTTATACCAGTATATTTACAAGAATTAAAAAAGGAAATTTTAGCCCGAGATCGGAAGGTGGTGATTCGTCC
>JBGCFD010000094.1:0-21997 GCA_045106765.1 Saprospiraceae bacterium
AAGCACGAGTTGCCCAAGTATGACGGCTAGTATGAAAGCTAATATGTTTTTCAATACCAACTTTCTGAGCAATGATTTTTAAGTTCTTATTGGCTAATGAATTTTTAGAGTTGATTTTTTTAAATAACCTTTTATCCTTTACAACATCATCATCAGGGTCGAGGATAGGAAAAATAAAATCACCAGGAGATTGATTTTCGGTGCGGTATTTTTCAATTATCGCTAATGCTTTTTTAGGTAACTTAATTGAAACCTGTCTGCCTGTTTTTTTAGTAGTTATAATAATATGTGTACCATTAAAATAAAGCCACTTTAATCTGAAAATATCAGAGACTCTTAACCCACCTGCATAACAAGCGAATACAAAAATATCTTTATGAATTGCTCTAACTGTTCCCTCTTCAATAGGGCAACTTTCAAAAGCCACAAGTTCATTTTCTGTTAGAAAATTCTTTTCAGTATTTTCCCATTTGATTTTGAATCTATGAAAAGGATTTTTTTCAAATGGAAAAACTTGGTCATTGATAGCTTCATTTATGATGCGTCGAAATGATTTTAAATCTTTACCGATTGTATTAGTTTTGTTATCATGTCTCTTGATGAGATAACTTTCATAATCTTTCAAGAAGCTAACTGTCATGTCATCGAAAGTAAATTTCCGACCATCTAAGTACTCTTCGAATTTGTTGAGTGTGGAATTATATCTTTCATAGGTTGGGTCTTTACCTTTATCTAAATATGCTCGTTTGATATACTTACGAGCATACTCTAAAAAGTTAGGAGAAGCACTTCCAAGAATAGTTTCTTTAATGTCTTTTGTTCTGACATTTCTGTCCTTTTCTTGAAGGTCGATTACAGTATTAAGTGTTTCTGAAACTTGTGTTTTTAACCAAGCATTTAGTCTGGTAGAATTAGGATAAGACCTTTTGATTTTTTGCTCATCATGACTCCAAGATTTAGGAGGTAGTCTAAAATTGAGCGAAATATACTTAGGTTTTCTATCTTTAGTTACACGAATATAGAGTGGAGCTTCACCAGTTTTATTAACCCTGTTTTCTCTTAAAATAAGTTTAATTGTTGCCATATTGTATGTTTTCTTTTGCGCTATAAATATACGCAAAAAATGGATAATGGCTAAACATTTGGTTAAACAATTTGATGATTTATTAGCTTTATCTTGCCTTATATGTTATTGTGTGTTTTGTATATTGTTGATTGTCAATGATTTAAATAACTTTGAAAGTATAATTATTATGATTATACAAACCTTGTGGGACCACAAAGCACATGCGTAACTTATTGATAGTCAATTTGTTGCGCATTTTTATTTTTTAGTTGATTAAACAATGGCTAAACATTTGAAAATTTTCTGCACTTTTCTTCCAAATTCTTCTTGGTTCAATCAAAGGTGGGACTATGAATTTTAATAAGTATCACTTCTCTAATCCAAATACCCCTTTTATCTTATCAAGTATTAAAATTTGCGTCATGTGGTTTTTACCAACACTAGGTAATTCGAAAGAATAATTTTTAAGAATGAGAATCATTCTCATTTTGAGATAAAATAACTTGAAATAGTTATGTATAAATATTTGATCTACAGTAGATTAGATTTAGGTATTGATTTTATGGTATTTATGTGAAATCTAATTTTTTAAAAATAATATTACCATGAGTACAATTCAACAAAACCCACTTCAATCTTCACCAATAAAAGAGTCTGAGGTTCCAACTTTATTTTATTTTATTTTAGGAATGATTCTAGTCTTTGGGAGTGGTGCGTCAGCTAACGGACAGGATTCAGTTCCATCTGAAATTGAGGGCTCTGAAAATAAGGAAAGTTTTACTATTGAATTTACCAATACGACTAATGCTAGTTCAGAAGATGTACTAATAGAAATGCCAGTTGAGATAGAAAAATTCAGTAAGAAATAGATTAAGTTTTTACGATAGGAAAACGGTATTTAAAATGAAAAAGCTTAGACATATTGATTAAGGAGAATTTTTTTTTAATCAAAATATTTATGATACTTATCATTTTTACCATAATAGTTAATTGGTTGGTTCGAGAAAATGATAATACAGAGAAGTCTGCTTCTAACAAAATTACGATCTAAGTTTTTGAACCAATTACTTCACAAGTGAAGAACAGAAACAATTTTCTAGATAATAGAGTTGTTTTGTAAATACGTTGTTATTTTTTAAGAAAAATATTTTATTCTATTCTAGAATAATGTATTAATTCTTTTTTTAATAATGGATAGGTAAGCTTAGAATCACTTTTTAATTGTAGAATTTTTGATCGAATTTCTTCTTCTTCAAAGTCATTTATCTTGATTGATTTTTCAATATCAAGTGCATTATTCTTTTGGATATTTAATCCAACCATCATATAATTTGTTTTGATACGATGAGCGATTTCTGCTATTGCTTGCCAATTTTTATTGTCCAATTCTGTTTTCATTTGTTTCATTGCGATTGGAATTTCCTTTAAAAAAATTTCAATCATCTCTTTTACAAATACATGATCTCCTTGACAAGAGTCTAACAAATAAGTGAAGTCAAGATGGACAATTTCATTTTGTGAAAGCTGAGAATAGTAACTAGGTTTGGAGTTCTTAGTTTCGATATTTAACCATTTTCCTAAATGTATTTTAAGTTGTTTTGGAGAAAAAGGTTTAGTCAAAAAATCATCCATTCCAGCCTCAAATGCTCTGTTTTTTTTATCTAATAAAACTGCTGCAGTCAAGGCAATAATAGTCGTATTTTGGTTGGGGTTTTTTGCATTGGTTCTGATTTCTCTAGTCGTTTCACAACCATCTATATCAGGCATATGTATATCCATTAAAATTATATCAAATTTTTCTTTCATAGATTTTTCTAAAGCACGATACCCGTTGGAGGCGATTTCGAAGGAACAATCCCATAGGTTCAAAATATTGATAATTAATCTTTGGTTCATTGGATTATCTTCAACTACCAATAGTTTAATTTCCTTTAATGCTTCAGAAATTTGATATTCTGAATCTTCTTTGGTAGACAACTCAGATTGCAAAACTCCTGAATCTTTAAATGGAAGTATTATAGTAAATATTGACCCTCGATCTTTAGTACTTTCTACTTCGATTGATCCATCTTGCAATTCAACAAGTTTTTTTACAATGGTAAGACCAAGTCCAGTTCCTCCAAATTTTCTTGTGTTTTTTACATCAGCTTGTTTGAAATTTTCAAAAATCTTGTCGATGTTATTTTTCTCAATACCAATTCCAGTATCATGTATTTGAAACTGAATTACATATTGGCCATCAGTAGCAATTACTAATTTTGCTTTTACTCCAATGGTTCCTTTAGCAGTAAATTTACTAGCGTTACCCAACAGGTTAGTTAAAATTTGATTGAGCCGAACAGGGTCACCAATCAAATGATTTTTAATTTTGGAATCCACATCAAGAGTAACATTTATCGGTTTTTCTTGCACCTTAAATTGGAAAGTCTGTTGCAATGATTTTAACAATTCTAATAAATTAAAAGTCTGTTGTTCAAATTCTAATTCGTTGGCTTCAATCTTTGATAAATCCAAAATAGTGGAGATAATTCCCATCAAATTATCCGTCGAAAATCTTAAGGAATCTAAATATTCTTTTTGTGTTTCAGTTGGATTCGTTTCATAAAGTAAATGAGTCATTCCAATTATAGCATTCATTGGGGTTCGAATTTCATGACTCACATTAGCGAGAAATTGTTGCTCTGCCAGTTGAGCTTGTTCAGCTAGAATTAAATTTTGTTCTATCTCTATTTCTAATTTTTTATGAGAGATGCATCTTTTAAGGAGTAAGCCAAACTTATTAATTACTTGGATTAGTTGACTGAATTTCTCCGCTTCATTTTCTTTAAGATCAGATTTATATAATTTTAAAAAACCAATGTCAGCTAGATTAAAAAAAATAAAGTCGCCACTATTAATATTTTTTTCTTGAACACATTTTCTAAAATCAGGATGGTTAATATTAGTGAAAAAAAATGATTTGGACTTTAATTTTTGCCAAATGTAATGATTAAAACCTATGGTCTGATCTTTTATAATATTGAGAGGAGTGCCGTAAACTAAATTGATATGGTTATCATTTTTTATCCAGACACTTGCAAAATTTAAATTTTTTCTAGCGATGAGAACATCTAAAAATTGCTCGCAATTTTGTTTGATGTTAAGTGAGTTTCCAATTGATAATGATAACTCATAAAGAAGAGAGAGGTCTTGATTTAACTTTGTGTCTTTCATAATTTTAATATACTCTTAGTTGAAAATTAACTCATAATATTTTCTTTCTCGTTTTTTAGCATTCGATAAATAGTTGATTTTCCAATGTCTAATTTTAAAGCAACTTTATCAATATCGTCATCGTATTTTTTTAAAAAATGAGTAACGATGAGTTTTTTATATTCTTCAAAAGTCATTTCATCTGTCAGGAAATTTGCACCTTTTTTTGGACTATTAAATCGAATATCATTATCGGATATTTCATCTTCATTTGTCAAAACTGCTGCAAGTTCAATAATGGCTTTCAACTCTCGAACATTTCCAGGGAAGGTATAACTAAGCAATTTACTTTTTGCTTCTTTAGAGAATTTGATAGAGTCGAGATCATTATTTTTTGTAAAACTTTTGAGGAAAAAATTAGACAATAAAATAATGTCATTTCCTCTGTCCCTTAGCGGTGGAAGATGAATTGGCAAACCAAGCAATCGGTAAAATAAATCTTCTCTAAAATTCCCATCACTCACTTCATCTTGCAAATTTCGATGAGTTGCAACGATCACTCTAGCATCAAAAGGAATAGGTTTCTCCGCACCTACTCGAAGTATTTCTCTTTCTTGTAAAGCACGTAAAACTTTTGCTTGTAAGTTGATATCCATTTCTCCAATCTCATCCAAAAACAAAGTTCCTTTATTAGCCATCTCAAACATCCCACGCTTTCGAGTATTAGCTCCAGTAAATGCTCCTTTTTTTTTTTTTTTTAATTCACTTTCTAACAACTCTTTTGGGATAGCACTCATATTGACTGCTACGAATGGTTCTTTTTTTCGAGAAGAATTATAGTGGATACTTTTGGCGATTACTTCTTTACCTGTTCCTGTTTCACCAGTAATAGAAATAGTGATATTGGTTTTTACTGCTTTTTCTAACAATGAAAATACATTTTGCATTGCATTACTATCACCGATAATACTTTTGTCCACTTTGTAGTTGACTTGTAGTTCTTTCTTGAGTGAACTCACTTCTTCTTTGAGGTCATTTTGTTGTTTGATTCTACTAATAGTGTGTGATAATCGATCATTGGTTTCACTATCTTTTGTGATATAATCATAAGCACCTTCTCGAAGTAACTTTACAGCAGTAGATACATTTTGTTGACTTGATAATATCACAACTGAAATATCTTTATTGTAAATTTTTATTTTTTTCAAAACATCTTCTCCCGTCATATCAGGTAATGAATAGTCTAAGGAAACGATGGACGGATTTAGATGGAGACTTTGAATACACTCTTGGCCAGTAGAAAAAATATGAACTTGATGATCAGGATTTAATTCCATGAGGTATTTAACCATTCGTTGGTACATAGGATCATCCTCAACTACAAAAATACAAGTAGGTTTAAATTTGGATTTCATATTAAGTATTTGAATTAAGTACTAAAGTATTGGGACACATTTATCATGTATGATGTCCCCGTACTTAAACGATTAATAATGATGAGTTAAATTTATTTGTGGCGTGGTGAGTAGTTATAGGTGTGAGTACATATATAAATATATTTTCAACTAATTGCGTGCCAATATTCTCATTTTGAAAGGATGTTCTCATTTTGAAAAATAAATATTATGCGAATCAATGGTTCAAACAAAAGGAGAGATGCCATCAGGTATTAGATGTTGATATAAAAAGACGGGCAAAATTTATTTGTTTCCTTCTTTGCATTGCCTCATTTTGCTTACTTTACTAATAGAAGTTGTTTAAGAATGTTTTATCGTGTTAAAAAAATATCTTTTCGTCCTACTCTTCGCTAGGCTATGAAGCTCAAAAAAAGCCTTGATTAGAACAAAAATCTATTTTTTTAAAACGATAAAACATACTTAAACAGCTTCATATTTTTAATCAAAAAAATAACTATGAAAAAAAATAATGTTTACCTGATCATCTTAGTTTTAGTAATTGTTTCTTTTTTTGCGTTTTGGAATTTCAATGCAAGTTCAAATTTAAATGTAGGAGAACAAAGTATGTTTGGCAGTTCAAATAATAGCTTGACAGAATTACAAAAAGATATTGTGAAAAAATTTAAAGAAGGAAATGTTCCTGGTTTAGTAGAATATTTGGACGAGGAAGTTTCTATTACTTTGATGAAAGAAACGGATTTTTATTTGAAGGAAGAAGCTGAAAATGTATTGGTAGAATTTTTCCAAAACAATACTACTAAGAATTTTTTTGTGAAACATTATGGCGTAAATCAAGCAGGAACATTCTTCTATTTAATTGCTGAACTATCGACTACAGAAAAAAAAGAATATCGAATTTATATTTCCAATAATAAAACTCATATTGAAAATATTGAAATTACTAAACCCCGAGATATTTAAGATTTCTTTTTTGTGCTCGATCAGTATTTATTTACAAAGCCAAAGATGTAGAATCATCAAGCACTCAAATATTACGGCAACGGCAGTTGATTATCCACTTGGTAAAAAAAAGAACAAGTTTAATTCTTTTAAAAATAGAATTTGACCTTGTAATCCCAGCGTATATTTTTACAAAAACTTCTTTGAGTTTTAAATTTTCAAATAGTATTTAATCTTTTCCAACCAATCTTCTTTTAATGCACCAATTTGTAACAATTCATTTACATCCTTAAAATTGCCGTGCATTTTTCGATAACTACAAATTAATTTCGCTTGATTCCATGAAATATAAGGATGTAGTTTCAACTCGTTTTCTGTTGCTTGATTCAAGTTTATTTTTTGTAAAATAGAAGATAGTTGTAGCTGGGATTTTATTTTTTGGAAAGAACTATCTGGCAAACCATAAGTTTCTCCCACTTGCTCGATAGAATGAAAACCACCGAGTCGATCTCTAAATTTAATAATTCGTCTGGAAAATGAAGGCCCAATTCCACGAAGTTGCTGCCAATCTTCAGGAGAAGATTTATTGATGTCAATAACAATATTTGTAGGTTTGGTTGCTGTTTTTAGAAAATCATTTTTAGGTTTGAATTCTTTCGCAATTGCCTTTTTTTCTTGCGGAATAATTTGGATAAAAGGTTCTATCTTTTGATAAATATCGTCCTTCAAAGTATAGATTTTTTTCAAATCTTCTTTGACTTGAAAAATGGCTCCGCTGCTTCGATATTTGATAATTGTGTTGGCAACATGTTGAGGAATGCCGTTTTGTAACAGTATATTTACATCTGCTGTGTTTGGGTCGAATGCGATATGATTGACGGTTGGAGTATCGTAAGATTTTGGAATTTCGTTTTTTGCAAAAGGTTGAAAATTATTTTTTTTCTTTTTGATCTGAATGAATTTTTCAAGTCGATTGAAGTCTGATTTTTTTAAACCATAGACTTTTTTGAAGTCTTCTTTTTTGAAAAATTTGGCTCCCTTATTTCTGAAATTAATAATCGTTTGTGTTGTTTTTGGAGAAATACCTAAGTTGATGAAATCTTCTTTTGAGGCAGAATTTGGATCAAAAAAAAATAAATCAAATTGCTTTTTCGGAGTTGTATTAGCAAAATTGTTTTTTGTGAAAGTAAGTGGTGGAGTAGAAATATCCGCTTGTTGGAATTCTTCGATTTCGTTGAGAAATTGACTAAAATCAGTTATCCTCTTTTTTCCAAAAAAAGAATAGACCAAGGGCGTAAAAGAAATAAGACTACTCATAAAGATGACGACAAAAAGCCCATTTCTCTCTTGTCGAGTCAAATACATGTACTCGTAAAATTGTTTTCTCATGGTGTATTAAGTTTTAATTTTTTTTTAAAAAAAATTATTCAAATGCTATTTCAAAAGCACCTTGTTCAAAAATATCATAGTATTTAATGTTTAATTTTTGGCAATCAGTTTTCCAGTTTTCGACTTTCCATTGAGAGTTAGAAGTATCGAATATTATTTTTTCAAAAATGAAGTTTTGTAAAATGTCTTTCATTTTGAAATTGGGATTGTTTTGAATTAAGATAAAATCTACTTCGATTTTCACTCCTTTCCTGAATAGAAAAGTATCATCAAGTAGCACGATTTTTTTATTAAAAAATTGGATAAATGGTTTTTGATAAAATATATTTTCAAACTGGGTTTTTATATTTTCAAAATGAACTGGAGTTACATTTTTTATACCATTCGCCCAGCGATTGTTTTGAGTAGCGAAGGATAAATTTTTTTCTGAAATATCTTTTTTATAAAAACTAAAACTATTTTTTCCATCAAAAAAATCAATAATTGAATGCCGGTAAGAATGATAGATAATCATTTTCTTTTGAGTTATTTCTCCAAAAGAAATAAATGAATAATTAATAGAAATGAAGAACAAAAACGCTGAAGCAGGAAGCAGCCATTTTAATTTCTTAGTACTCAAAGCAAGGATAATATTTCCAATCATCGCATACATTAAAATAACAATCCCGAAGCCAACCCAAACGCCAATCCAAACACTTGAAGGGAATTTTTGAATCAAAAATATAGCTTCATTCATTAACCAAATCGAATAGTACAAAATCCATCCTGGAATAAATGCGAGACTCGAAATCAGACTTTCAACGAGCAATAATAACATGCCACTTCCAAGGATAATGGTTGCTGCGGGGATGACAATCACACCTGACAACCAAGCAAAAAATGGAATCGAATGAAAGTAATAAATGCTGATCGGTAAAGTTCCAATTTGGGCTGCTAGTGATAATGAAATCAAATTCCAAATACTTCGAAGAAAACCATTTTTGATAATTATAACTCGAAAGATTTTGGGTTGAAAATATACAATACTCGTGATCGCTAAATAGGATAATTGGAAACTCACATTCATCAAGAGGTAAGGATTCCAAATCAATAAAATACTTGCTGAAATAGCGAGCGAATTATAAATGTTGGTCGTCCGATTGACTGAAAGTCCAATGATTAAAAATGTAAACATAGTTGCTGCTCGGAGAACGGAAGGCGACCCTCCCGAGATAATTGCAAATGACCAAACGACTCCAATTAAAATAATTGCTCGAGTAAATCTCCAAGTCAGAGTTCTATATTTTACTAAGCTTAACAATATATTTACAAACCAAGCGACTAGCCCTACATGTAATCCCGAAACGGCTAAAACATGCAATGCACCTGTGTGAGCATAAGCTGTTCGAACCTCTTCGTCGATTTCATTTTTGTAACCTAAGATCAATGCGTTTCCTACAGACAATTCACGAGAAGTAGTTAGATGTTTTCTCAAAATTGTTAAAAAATAATGACGGACTTCAATAGCATTTTTTTGAATAAAATTGCCTTGGTTGATATTTGATTTTTGCCAACCTTCTGGTTGATTAACAAAAACTTGATAATGGATATTTTTAAATTTCAGAAATTTTTTATAATTGAAAGCAGATGGGTTTTTAGGTGGTTCAACTTCTTGAATTCGTCCTTGGAAAACGATGATGTCGCCGTATTTTAATTGTCGAATAGAATCATCTTTTAAGTAAATTAAAATGTTGCCAGTACAATTTTTTAGAGAATCAAGATGAGTTCCGATGAGTTGAGTCGAAAGAGTAGCCTTTAAATATTTTCCGTTTGTGGGAGTAGATTCGACTTTTCCAATGATGATGTTTTCAGTTTTAAGATGTTGCTGAAAATGATTTTGATTTTGTAATTCATTAAAATGAAAACACCATAAATAACCGATTGAAAACAATAATACATGAGCAAGTATGCCATGAAGATGACGATAATGATTTGGAATTTTTTGGAAGTGAAAAACAATCCGAATAAAAAGAGAAGACAATAAAATCCCATACCAGATAGTGTGGTTGTTTTCCAAAATTATAGAGAGTAAAATTCCTGTTGCAAATGGTAGGAGGAATTTTACAAAAGGTATTTCCTTCCAGTTTATCATGTGTTTTCTCGAGATTGTTTATCCTTTAAATTAATGATTTGGAAGTTGTTTTTTCAATATTGTTTTTAATAAATTATGGATATTTATTTAGATTATTTTGATTGATATGAGATAACAATATGTATAAATAATTCTATGTGAATATCAAGATTGATTTTTTTTGATTACCTTAGAAATGTAAAATCAAACAAACTTGAAATCAAAAACGAAAATCAAAAATCATCTCGTTTCTCAAATTGACTTCCGTCGATTGTTTGATATATTTTCCTACCAACAAGCAAAATTTCCAAACAAAGCTGCACTCGTTCAAAAGCAAAATTTAGGTTGGCAAAAATTCAGTACTGAAGAATGTATCACTCAGATTAATCGAGTGAGTGCTGGGTTGTTGACTTTAGGTTTGAAACGCGGAGAAAAGATTGCGATCATGACTCAGCTTGGAAGTCCACGATGGAATTTTTTAGATTTTGGTGCACAGCAAATTGGTGGAGTTTTAGTACCGATTCATGCACAAGCTCGGACACATGAAATTGAATATATTTTGGATGATGCAGCGGTGAAATTTTTGGTAGTAGCTAATCGGGAATTTTATGAAAGAGTTTTGCCATTGATGGAAAAAGTGGTGAGTTTGAAGAAAATTTTTGCCTTAGAAAAATTGCCAGACATTCCTCATTTTGATGACTTGACAGAACAACCAACAGACCGACACTTGGCAGAATTCGAAGGACGAAAAGCTTCGATTCATGAGGATGATTTGGCGACTATAATTTATACTTCGGGTACGACTGGAAATCCGAAAGGAGTGATGCTTTCACATAAAAATTTGGTGTCGAATATCAAAGCAACGATTTCTCTAGTTCCAATTAATTGTGACAAACGCACCTTGAGTTTTTTACCAATGAGCCATGTTTTTGAACGCATGGTTACCTACACTTATATGGCTGTTGGTGCTTCTGTTTTCTATGCGGAACGTCGAGATACTCTAGTCGAAAACATAAAAGAAGTTCGTCCTCATTATTTCGCAAGTGTTCCTCGATTCTTGGAAAAAACTTACGATACGATTGTGGAAAAAGGGGAAGCGAAAGGAAAAATTTCTCAAAATATTTTACATTGGGCGATTCGATTGGGAGAAAGGTATGATGGGCGAATGGGACTAATTTATTTTTTAAAATTAAAAGTTGCAGACTTTTTAGTTTATCGACTTTGGCGAAATGCACTGGGTGGAAAAGTGGAAGGCGTCGTTGTTGGAGCAGCAGCGTTACAACCACGTCTAGGGAAATTATTTTCAGCGGCAGGAATCGATATTCGAGAAGGTTATGGAATGACAGAAACCTCGCCAGTAATTTCATTTAATCGCTTCGAACCCGGTGGCGTTCATTTTGGAACAGTTGGGATTCCTGTTCCAGGAGTGGAAGTTAAAATTGAAAACCCCGATGAAAACGGGGATGGAGTTATTTTAGTCAAAGGACCAAATGTAATGATGGGTTATCATAATTTGCCAGAGCGAACGATGGCAGTTTTGGATGAAGATGGTTGGTTGACAACAGGTGATGTTGGACAATTTGTACATAAAAGATTTTTGAAGATCACAGGACGTAAAAAAGATATTTTTAAAACTTCGAGTGGAAAATATATTGTACCGACAGTTTTGGAACAAAAATTAAACGCATCGCCATTCATTGATAATTGTATGGTTTTGGGTTTTCAAAAACCATTTGTGACGGCACTCATTACTCCTAATTTTTCTCAATTAAAAAAATGGTGTGAAGAAAATAATGTGCATTGGACTGCCCCGCAATTTATGGCAATCAATCAAAAGGTAGAACAATTTATGGAAACGATTGTGGAAGAGGTGAATGCTAATTTGAAAAATGAAGAACGGATTCAAAAGTTTCATTTGTTGTTTGAACCTTGGGAAGTGGCGACTGGAGAATTGACTTATACCTTGAAGTTGAAGAGGCGTTTTGTTTTGGAAAAATATAAGAAGGAGATTGGAAAAATGTATGGGTAAAAGAATAATTTGAATTTTTCTTTTGAGAAAAAGCCCTTTCAGATTCTTAAAAATCTGAAAGGGCTTTTTTCTAAAACTGAGTATGATGTTTCACCGGAAACTGGTCTGGAATATCCTCATTTGATTCTCCAAGATTTTGTCGAAGGTCAATTTCAATCCCTCTTGCAATCGTAGAAATTGGAACATCGTTAGCCGTTCCTTCAAAAGGATTTTCACCAGTTCTTCCTATTCTTTCCATCGTATGAAAAACCCATGCGACGATGACATAAAATGGGATAGTCAACCAAACAAACAGATCACTTACCAAAGGATGTGTATCTGCGAATTGAGCTCCGATTTCAGCGAACTGAGGAATCAATGCCAAAGGAAGCAACAACACAAAAATCCACATAAAGAAATGATTAAGTGTGGCGAATTGTCTCGGGTATGGAAAATTTTTGATCCGCTCACTTTTACCTTGAAGGGTAAATAACTCTTCCAAAACACCTTCCAATTCTAGGAACGAAAACTCCCAAATTAAACCTCGATTTTTAAGTTGTTTTAAATGATGAGATTGGAGGTAAAGCAATGCCGTTTGCTTATTGTTTTTGCTCATCACATAGTCCATATCTTTTTGAGAAATGTATGGAGCTAAATCTTTTTCAACGGTGGAACTCTTTTCGGGAGGATGTATATCCCATTCAGTATTAGATTTTTCATTCATGACTGTTTCCCAAGGTTTCGGCATTCGCATCGCATGACGTAAAGCAGTCATCCAAGCAATGTGGCGATAGGTAATTGTTTTGATTTCATTTTGGAGTTGTTCTTCAGAAAGTGCTGACTCCGTATGATCGTTGTTAATCATGTCTTGAAGAAACATTCCAAAAGTTCGAGAAGTATTTACAATCCCACCCCAGATTTTCCGAGCTTCCCAAATTCTTCCGTAAGCAGAGTTATTTTGAAAACCAATAACGAATGCCACCGCTGTACCAATCAAAGCCAAAGGTGTCCAAGGAATTTTTAACCAACTTAAATCAAAAAAATAATGAATGGCTACCCAAGCAGAACTTATTACAATAAATAAAATAGTTTCGTAACGAGTCCACATGGCCATTTCGAAAGTGGAGTAGGTTTTTTTAGTGTGCATAATGATTGATTCTAGAAAGTAAAGATTTGATATTTAGGATGACAGAGACGATCTATGATTACGAATAGGGAATCCTAAATTCTGATTTTTTTGTCAAAATAGGAATTAATTTTTTTATCCAAAAATCATTTCCTTAATCACCTTCCGAAATGGTTTCCAACCACTCATCTTCAAATCAGGTTCTTTCCCTTTTGCCATTCGTTCCAATTGCAAAGAATGCCAAAGCGTATCTAAAAATCCCATTTTATCAATTGCCTTAATTCCAACGGTGATTTGAGGAACTTCACATTTTGTAATTTTTCCATCTAAAAAATCTTTTGCCACTTGAGGATTAAGAGCGAATGGTCGAGCCAAACCAATAAAATCTAATTCATCATTTTTTATTGCAGCAGCCATCACAGATATACTTCGAAATCCTCCTGTCAACATCAATGGCGTTTTTGTTCGTTGACGAGCTTTGATTATAAAATCAGCAAAGTAGGCTTCTCGTTTTCGAGTACTTTCTTTTTCAGTTATTCCCATCATGGCAGCTTTTTCGTAAGTGCCACCAGAGACTTCGATCATGTCAATTCCTTCAGCGGAAAGCATGTCGATTACTTGCAAAGATTCTTCCTCAGAGAAAGCACCTTTCTGAAAATCAGCAGAATTGATTTTGATTCCAATGGGAAAAATTGCGCCCACCTTTTTTCTCATATTTCGATAAACTTCGATGGCGAACCTAGCTCGGTTTTCCAAACTTCCTCCCCATTGATCTTCTCGCTGATTAGTTCTGGAAGATAAAAATTGACTGACTAAATATCCATGTGCGCCATGAATCTGAACGCCATGGAATCCTGCTTTTTTTGCAACCAAAGCTGTGTTTCCAAATCTTTCAATCGCGTCTAAAATTTCGGCTTCCGTCATCGGACGAGGTGTTTTAAACATCGCTTTTTGTTTTAAACCAACTGCTGATGGCCCAACGATATCTTTGTTGATGGTCTTTGGCGCTTGTCTTCCAGGATGATTAATTTGCATCCAAAGTGCTGCGCCATTTTGTTGTGTCAATCTTGCCCATTCTTGCAATTCAGTCATTGAAGATTCATCTTCAACATAAACATTATCTTTTTCTCCGAGTGCTCGACTATCAATCATCACATTTCCAGAAATAATTAATCCTGCTCCGCTTTGACTCCAACGATCATAAAGTTTGTGAATTCCTTTGGATGGTTTTCCTCCGGGGGAAGCCATGTTTTCGCTCATGGCTGATTTGCAAAAACGGTTGGAAAGAGTTGCGCCGCAGGGTAGGGTGAATGGTTGTTGGAGGATTTCGATATCTGTCATTTTGAATTAATTTTATCCAAACATAAAAAGAAAAAATGAATCGGAATTAAATAATTAATTTTTGTTTTGTGAATAACTTTTCATCAAAAGATTGTTTTTGGAAAAAGTAAAAATCTATTTTCGCATTCTAAGTATTTTTCAAAAAACTCAATTCATTTCATGAAAAAAATTATCTCCTACAACGTCAACGGAATTCGAGCAGCAGTCAAAAAAGGATTTTGGGATTTCCTCAAAGAAGGTGGATTTGATGTGGTGTGTTTGCAAGAAACAAAAGCGCATGTCGAACAAGTCGATGTTGCGCCATTGGAAGAATTGGGTTATCATCATAATTGGTTTTCTGCACAGAAAAAAGGCTACAGCAGCGTCGCTATTTTTTCCAAACAAAAACCAGATCATATTGAGGTAGGTTGTGGAATCGAAAAATATGATAATGAAGGAAGAATCATTCGAGCAGACTTTGGAGATTGGTCGATATTGAATTGTTATTTTCCATCAGGAAGTTCAGGAGAAGAACGGCAAGCATTTAAAATGGAATTCCTCGATGATTTTTTTAAATGGATAAAAAAACTAAAAAAGAAGCGACCCAACTTAATTGTTGTTGGAGATTATAACATTGCTCATACGGAAATGGATATTCATAATCCAAAGAGCAATAAAAAGAGTTCAGGATTTTTGCCAGAGGAAAGAGAGTGGATGACGAAGTGGTTGGCAAGTGGATTTACAGATGCGTATCGACATATCAATCCAGAAGGGGAGGAGTACAGTTGGTGGACGTACCGATTTGGAGCTAGGAAAAATAATAAGGGTTGGAGAATTGATTATCAATCAGTTTCGGATTCTTTGAAAGATAAAATTTATAGTGCGAGGCAATTAGGTGATGCACATCATTCGGATCATTGTCCTGTTTTTATGGAGATTGATTTATAATTTCTTAATTGGAAAAAAAAAACCGATGCTTGCATTGGGTGGTAGAGAATAATAAATCATGTTTTGATAGGAACGCAGATTGGGCGGATTTAAGCGGATAAATACGGATTTAATATTATCTGGATCTGTGTTTATCTGCTTAAATCCGCCCAATCTGCGTTCCTATCAAAACTAAAACTTTTAAGTTTATATTTGATTTTAGGTTATAATTTTTAATTCCTCATCAGCTTGCTGCAAGGTTGTTTAATTTTTTTGAACCCATTTTAATACCACTTTTTCTAAGTGAGCAACAGAAAAAGGTTTAGCAATAAAATCATTCATTCCCACTTCAAAAGCTTGTAGTTTTTTTTCTTCAAATGTATTTCCAGTAAGTGCAATAATCGGAACTGTAATTCCATTCCTGCGTAACTTAGAAGTAATCTGATAGCCATTTTTACCAGGCATATTAATATCCATTAAAATTAAATCAAATTTCTCCTTTTCTATTTTTTGGATATCAAAGAATCCATTTTCTAAAATTTCAAATTTACATTGCCACGAATTAAGGATGTGTTGGATTAATCTTTTTCCCATTGGGTCGTCTTCAAAAACCAATACTTTTTTTCCTTTAATTATATCAATATCTGAAAAGTTTTCTGCTTTGATTTCCTGATGATTCTCAGTTGTATTGATTTTGTTTGGAATGTCAATGATAAATGTTGTTCCTACTCCTTCGACACTTTTGATATCTATTTTTCCACGATGCAACTCAACTAGTGATTGTACGATAGATAAGCCAAGACCTGTTCCTCCATATTTTGCAGCGATTTGACTATCTGCTTGTTTGTATTTTTCAAATACGGATTTTAGTTTATGTTCAGGGATTCCAATACCCGTATCAAATACTTCAAACCTAATCATCGATTGATTCTGAGCATTGAAATGGGAAGAAGTACGAATACCTACTGTTCCTTTTGGAGTAAATTTAAGTGCATTATTGGCGAGGTTACTTAGTATTTGTTTGAGTCGCAAAGCATCTCCAAAAACAGTATCGTTTTTAATATTATTTTTTAGAATGAAATTGACTGGTTTATCTTTTAAGAGCATATTGAATGCATCTTGGATTTCTGCTAGAACATTATTTAAGGAATAGTTCTCTTCATGTAAAACCATATGACCTCCATCCATTTTCGAAAAATCTAAAATAGAATTGACGAGTTTTCCTAAAAAATCGGCGGAAGTAAATAACGGTTTTAAATATTTTTGCTTAGCCTCTTCTTCTATATTTTCGGCTAACAAAAATGACATTCCAGTAATTGTATTGATGGGAATTCTTACTTCATGGCAAAGGTGGGCGAGTTGTTCTTTAATCATTTCATACTCCTTCTTTAAATTTTCTAATTCGCTTAAAGGTTGAACTCGTTTTTTTTCTTTGACTGGAAAACTAACTATTGCACCTAACCAACTATTCTTAAATTCATCCTCATGAAATTCGGGAGTCATCGTTACTTGATATTCCCAATTGATATTTTTTTCAACGATAAATTCGAAAATAAATTTATCGTCTTTCTTGGGTAATTTAATTTTCTGTTGAAATTCTTCTGTAGATTTTTTTCCTAGAAAAGAAAAAATATTAGTTCGGTATAATTCATAACCTTCTACGTTTATTATTTTTTTCATTTCATCATTTGCCAAACTAAAATACCCACTCATGCTCATTTGGAATAATCCAACTGGGACATTCTGCATCAGGTTAATGTTTTTACTAAGGTTAGATGATAAAAAAAATTGATTAAAAGAAGACGAGTTATTTTGATGTGCTACCATATCAGAAACTATTTTTGAGACTAAAAAGATTAAAACTTTTTTGGTCTATTGCATAGCAGTATTATTATGGCTAGTTATAGAATTAACTAAGTCAAATACCGATATGCTATTTCATTAAAAATAAAAATAGATGTGGTTAGCTAAGTAAGGATATAAAAATTTTATTAAGTATAGGGTTGGGGAGAGGATAGGTCGTGTGTGGTGTATTTTATTATATGCATATAAGACATGGATTATGCCATATTTTCTTTTTGATCTAAAAGAAGTGTTTTTAATTCAAAAAGAAGGAAAAAAAATTATGTTTTTATTTAATTCAAAATAAAATTAATTGAATATGATCTATTTAAATTGAATTTTACTAAAGGTGTCAAGCCAAGTTTTTGCCATTAATTCTCCTCCTCCTAAAGATGGATGAACTCCGTCAGCACACCAAATAATCTACTGGTGCAACTTTCAACGCATCATCAAATGTTTTTTTCAAAAAAGATCTACGATTGGAGAGAGTTGAATTCTGGTTTTTTATTAAATAATAAATGTTTCAAAAGTACTTTTTTGTAGAATATCAAGAATATTTGATACATACATTTTTAGGTTCAGTAAAAAATTTCATCGCTTCTAAACCACCTTCTCTACCAACACCTGAATTTTTGACTCCACCAAAAGGAGTACGTAAATCACGAACCATCCAACAATTTACCCAAACAATTCCAGCGTCTAAATTCTCTGCCATTCGGTTGGCTTTCGAAATATCTTTTGTCCAAACTGTGGCAGATAAACCATAGTTCGTTCCATTTGCAAAACTTAAAACTTCTTCCTCAGTATCAAAAGGAGTGATCGTTACTACTGGCCCAAAAATTTCTTCTTGAATCGTTCGACAGTTTTGAGCTAAGCCTTCAATGATGGCTGGACGAAGGAAATATCCTTCAGCATATTCTCCTTTCATCTTGACAGGAGTACCGCCACAAAGAATGGTTCCACCTTCCACTTCTGCAAGGGCTAGATAACTCATCACTTTTTCCATATGAGCTTTTGAAACGAGTGCACCTAAGTCAGTTACTGCTGAAAATGGATCACCCACTTTTAGAAATTGAGTTCGTTTGACGAGTTCATCTCGAAATTTTTCATAGATCGCTCGCTCAACATAAATCCTTGAACCACATAAACAAATTTGTCCATTGTTGGAAAAAGAAGATCGTAAAGTTGTCATCATCATTTCATCAAAATCACAATCAGCAAAAATGATGTTAGGATTTTTTCCACCTAATTCTAAGGAGAGTTTTTTAAACATTGGACCAGCGGTGGAGATGATCTTTTTTCCAGTTTCCGTTCCGCCAGTAAAAGAAATAGCTTTGATGCGAGGATGCTCCACCATAGCTTGACCAGTCTTTGCTCCATGTCCATGGACGATATTCAAAACACCTTCTGGCAGACCAGCTTCGATGCAAGCTTTCGATAACATATAGGCAGTCATTGGAGTCATTTCTGACGGTTTTCCAATCACACAATTTCCAGTTGCAAGAGCTGGTGCTATTTTCCAAGTAAATAAATACAAGGGTAAATTCCAAGGGGAAATACATCCTACCACGCCTATCGGTTGGCGCAAAGTATAATTGATAGCTTCATTCGGCATGGAATGAGACTCAGATGAAAAGTGTAAAAGTGAAGTCGCAAAAAATCTGATATTTTGATGTGCACGTGGAATGTCAACACTTCGAGCCATAGCAAATGGTTTGCCTGAATCGATACTTTCGGCTTTGGCAAATTCATCTAAATTTTGCTCGATGATATCAGCAATCCGAGTCAAAATTCGAAATCGTTTGGCTGGTTCCATTCTTTTCCATTCAGGTAGCGCTCGTTCTGCTGCCTCTAAAGCTTGTTGCACATCTTGCTCATTGGAGTCTGGGATGTGAGAATAAACTTGTCCAATTGCAGGGTTATAATTATCAAAATACTCACCTGAAACGGCTGGAACGAGTGCTCCATTGATATAGTTTTTAATATATTTATCTGGACTCATGTTGTATGAATGGTTAAGTTTAAAAAAATGTAAGAGTCTTGTTATTTATCTCAAGGAAATTGGATGCTTTCGAAAAATTATTTAAAAAACACCAGCAGCTTCTTTGTAAATTACGGCCAAAACTGTTTGTCCAACTGCTCGTAAAGTTTTTTTATCAATGACATTCATGTTGTCATCGTGAGTGTGCCAGTAGTGTCCAAAACCACTTCGAGAAGTAGCTGGTCGATTGATAATATCGATCATAGGAATGGTGGCAATTTCATTGACAAATTTATGGTCATCAATCAGAGGTCCTGAATTTTGGTCAACAAAGAAGTTTCCATAGCCACGTTCTTGTGCAATTTTCCAAACCTTATTCATCACTTTTGGAGCATAAGTCATGGAGACTTCATCTTTAGTGAATTGAGCATTTTTTGCACCAGCCATGTCGAGTAAAATTCCAAATTTTGGTTTATGTGGAGTGTGTAAATTCCTCGACCAATGTTGAGAACCTAGACACCAATCTGTTTCTTTGCCTCCACTTAATCCTTGATCTTCAGCATCAAATAAAACAATATCAATTCCTAAGTCAATTTTATTGAGACTAATTTGACGAGCAATTTCTATCAACATCCCTACACCACTTGCTCCATCGTCTGCTCCTAGAATTGCTTCCTTTTGTTTTTTTACATCTGCATCTTGGTCGGCAATATGTCGAGTGTCCCAATGTGCAGCAAGAACGACTCGATGCGGATTTTTAGGATTAAATTGCGCAATGACATTGGTTGCGTTGAGCATTTTATTTTGAAAAGATCGAACTTGAAAGTTTTGCTCGATAACATCTGCTCCATAAGATTTGAATTTTTGGACGTACCAATTTTTAGTAGCGGTGTGTGGATTTGTATTGGGTACTCGAGGGCCAAAAGCCACTTGTTGTTTGATAAAATGATAGGCAGAGTCTCGATTGAATTTTGGAATATCTACCGTTTTTGTAGACTCTTCTTTAGGAAGTATTTTTGGATTTTTAGGTTTTGGATCGGTAGTGCAGCCATTGCATCCGAATAAAAAAAGCATTGCAATAAAATAAAAAGGAGTTAATCGTCTCAACATTCTTATTGGATTTAATCTTTAAAATTTAAGTGATAAAGTTAAACAAATAATTGAAGTTGGAAAGAGCGTTTAACCTTCGCAACCTGTTCCAATAAAATAGGTTAAAAATTGATAACTGGAATTTGAAATATTTTTAATTTCGAATTGTGTATTATTTTGATTTAGCTCAAAATTAAAAACATGTTTAGATTTTAGGTCAGAAGACAAATATGTTAATTCAAGAATCAATAAACCATCTTTAATTTTCCAAAAAACTTTTTGATTGAGGTGTGACTGATTATTCTGAAATCTTTTATTTCGAAAGACAGTACTTCCATCACAAAGAAAAGTGAATGGAAAATCATTATATGAATTTTTATTTTTTTTTGCTGAAAATGAATCTTTCCCTTGACGATTAAAATTAAAGTCAAAATACCATTTGCTTGCGCATAATTGTTTTTCAATAATTGAATTACAATTACTAGTTTTTTGAAATTGAATTTCTTTTTCAATATTTAGAAGCTGATCAAGACTAGTAGGTAGGTCTTTTGATTCTTTTTGACAAGAAAAACAAACAAGAATAAGGAGTATAATATAGCTAAGTTTCATGCTTTTTTTTCATAAAAGTACATCATTTTTTACGATTAAAAACTTCCTAAAACATTTGCAAAACCTACCAAAAACGCTATCTTTGCAGCCGTTTTTAAAACTTATATTATTTCACAAAAAAAATACTTCACGTAAATGAGAAATTACGAAGTAAATTTCATCGTAGATTCAGTACTGTCGGGCGATGAAATAAATGCGACAGCTCAGACTTATTTCGATATGTTGACCTCTAATGAAGCAACTATTGTTGATAAAGGAGAGATGGGATTACGCCAGTTGGCTTACCCAATTAAAGGACGCACTACAGGTGTATACTTTTGTACAGAATTTCAAGTACCAAGTGGTGCTTTTATTGCGCAACTCGAATTGGCACTTCGCCGAGATGAGCGTATCATGAGATTTTTATCTGTAAAATTAGACAAGTTCGGCGTTAAATATAACGACGACAAACGTAACGGATTAATCGGAAAGAAAAAAGACAAAGTAAAGTCTGAAATTAAAAAAGAAGTAGCTGCTGAGAAAAAAGCTGCTCCTGCTAAAAAGGCTGCTCCTGCTCCTGCTGCAAAAGCAGAGGAAGAAGAGTAATTCTTTTTTACGATTAATTAATTTTCTAATTTTTAAAATAAAAAAATCATGGCTTCTAGAGACGATATAAAATTTCTTAGTAACCCAAATATTGGTCAGGATAGAAAAAAATATTGCCGATTCAAAAAATTTGGAATCAAGCATATTGACTACAAAGACCCAGACTTCTTGTTACAATTTATCAATGAGCAAGGAAAAATTCTTCCTCGACGAATTACTGGTAACTCTTTAAAATACCAACGAAAAATGGCTACAGCTGTAAAGCGTGCACGTCATTTGGCTATTTTACCGTATGTAACGGATTTGTTAAAATAAATTTTTTAGGTAGGACATTTTTATTGCCTACCATGATCAAGGCAAAACCTTAAATGGTTTTCCCAAAAAAAATATTTCATC
>JBGCFD010000095.1:0-82249 GCA_045106765.1 Saprospiraceae bacterium
CCAAAGTAATTCTAATGAAAGATGTAAATGTTTTGTTACACTAGCAATTCCAATGGCTCCAGCATTCCAACCAATAAAATCGTCCAATCCTTCTCCTCCTAAACTTGATGAATTCAGGCCTGCAATTAATCCAGCATTAAATCTTTTTCCATGAAAAAAATCGTCGGAGTTTCCATTTTGGGAAAATGAAAAAAATGAAAGAAGGAGGGAGAAAATAATCAGAAAAAACCTGTTGCTATTTTTCATAGAGAAAATAAATTAATCTCAATATCCCCAAGTTGACTTGGAGTCACCTTGGGAATAACACACTTACTACTATAATTAATTAATATGGAATTTACCTGCCTGCTTCCCTGCTTCATTCACCACTTGATAAACATACATTCCTCCTGCCCAACTTGACAACCCAACTTCCAACTCCTGACTTCCTTGTGGCAAATTAATTGATTTCAAAATCTGACCTTGCATATTAAATAAATTCATAGTGGCATTTTTTCCTAAATTTTCGTATCGAATATTGAGTTGATTTTCGGTATTAAAAATTTGGATTTTATTTTTCACAAAAATACCTTCTTTAGAAATATTAGACTGAGTTGAAAAAGGGGATTTAACTAAACCATCAAAAAAACTAGAGTTACTCACTTGAGTAAAATCACCTGCAAAGTAAACTTCATCTTGAAAAACTTCTACAGCTCGAACAGTTTTATCAAATGTCCCGCCATAAGTCAATGATCCTCCAACACCAATAAATCCTTGAGAATAGATCATCGAAAATATTGGAATAATATTACCATAACTATATATTCCTTCATTCATCTCAAAAAAGCCATGAACTTTGTTTTCATTAAAAGCATCCAAATGAGCAAATGGTATATTCTCCCAAAGTCCTGCCTTCAATACGCCCATATTATGCTCACCATTTAATAATCCCGTACAATAAAGTTTTCCATCACTTCCATAAAAAAGATTTTCAACAGCGTCCATTTCTTGATTAAATCCTGTTACCCAATTATCATAATGATTCCAATAAACTAAATTTGAAGTAGAAATTTTATTGATAATAGAATCTGTATTGTTTGGTGCTGTTTGTGTAAAATCTCCGCTGATCAATAAATTACCATCAAGCTTTAAAAAATCCTTGACTGGTCCATTTACAGAAAACGCCTCTGGAAAAATATCATATGAAAAGGTTGAAAGATTTAATTTTGAGAAATCATTGTTCCACACCAAACTATCAAGATCATTAATCCTCGCTAAATAACTTATTGGTTGTTCATTTATTTTTAAAAAATCGCCTCCTACATTTAAGGTTGCTCCATTATAATAAATTGCGTAAACTACTCCCTCCATATCTCCTTTTTGTAGACCTTTCCATTCCTCTCCATTCCAATAAGCGATATTGCTATATTCTGTATCTCCGTTTAAAATAAAATCACCACATATTATAAATTCATCGATTCCATATCCATGTGCTACATCAAAAATTTCACCGTCAACTCCTTCCCCAAACGTTTGCCAATTTTCGCCATCCCAAGCAATTATACTATTGGCTGCCACCCCATCAACTTCAGAAAATTCACCTGCCATGTATAATAATGTATTATCCCCATTTGATTTCATCACATTAATTTTCCCATCTACTCCGCCACCATCTCCAACTTGAGAATAAGGAGGCGACACAGGTGGATACCCAGGTTGAATCCAAGCCAATTCTTCAGTCGTAAATCCATTTTCAGTTGCCCAAGAATTTATTTCTGGAAAGTCATTTTTTAATTCTGCGAGGTAAGCAAAATTGTTTTCCACTTTTATCTTTTCTACCAAATCTGTTGCTCCACTTTTCTGAATCAAATGTCCAACTGCACAAGCAGTTTCCAAATGATCCACAAAATAAGGTTGACGATTTTGATGATAAATGTTTTTTGGGAAAACGCCACTTGCTGCATACATTTTTAAAATATCTAAAAAATGATTTCGATTAGATATTTGATCCGAAGTCAATCTTGTAACAATACGTTCCCGTAATATTTTTTCTACTAAAAATAAATGCATCTGAATTCTAAATTGATCAGAAGGAAACGAAATATCTTTTTCCAAAATATCCATAGAAACATTTTGCTTCGACCATTCTTTATTGACTTCATTCATATGATGAAAGAGGGTATTCTTTTCTTCAGGCTGAATGTTTTGAGCAAAAACGCAACTGGTACTAATCAATAAAAATAAAAGGAATACATTTTTTAATGTAACGAAAGGAAGGGAAATTACTTTTTCCATAGCGAAGGGTTTTAGTGAAAAATAAAGACTAGCTAATTTACAAAATTTAGCGCTTATTTTCATTTTGGAAAAGTAAAACTATAGTCTTTTTGGGATTTTATTTTTTGCCACAGACCAACATAGACTTAATTGACTTTCCCACAATTCAATTGATTAATTTAAACAATGGGAAAAGTCAGTTAAGTCTGCGTTAGTCTGTGGCAAAACCTTAATGCAAAGCCGCTCGAATTTCCAAACTATCAATGATCTCTCCTTCCCTTTCAATCCACCAAGCCAATCGATCATAAACCGTTTTTTCATCAAAATAATTAAGCGCCATTTTCACAAAAACATGTCCATGCTTTGCTTCTGATGCCCAGAGAATTTTATAAAATCGATGCATTTCATTATCAGTTTGTGCTTCCGAAACTAATCGAAAACGTTCTGCACCACGAGTCTCCACAACGGAAGCGATCAGCAACCGATCCATAAATCTTTCCTCTCTGCCCGAATGACACAACTTCAATAATTTTTTCAAATAAGGATCTTCACCAATCGAATGTTTCAAAGGTATTCCATTTTTCGCCATCAATTCATACACCTGTTGAAAATGTTCCAACTCCTCAATTCCAATTTCAATCAACTCAGGAATGATCTCTTTTCGATCTGGATATTTGGCTACAAAACTCATCGCCATGGCAGAAGCTTTTCGTTCACAATCAATATGATCCTGCAAAAAAGCAGGAAAGTCAGCCATCACCGCATCTATCCATTCTTGCTTACTTGGTACTGCGATATCTATATTTAATTTCATGGTCTTTTTTCTTTTAAAAATTTGGTCAAAAGTAAGAAATGTTGTTTAAAAAAAACAGCGGTTGCTATTTTTAAAACTTACTTATCGGTACTATTTTTTTGCTAAATTTGTCTCAACTTTCAATCAAAGAATTATCGTTCTTTAACAAATTTCGTGGTCAAGTTAATAGCATGTTTAAAATTGAAATCAATAGCGACCAAAAGAGACGCTGATTTCAATTTTGGCCTGACTCAAAAACACGAGATTTGTAGAAGAATCAAAAATATATTTAAAATGCAACCACTAGCGGAACGATTGCGCCCCAAAACTTTGGATGACTACATTGGTCAAAAACATTTGGTTGGCGAAGGAGCAGTTTTGAGAAAAGCCATCGAATCAGGAAATATTCCTTCGATCATTTTGTGGGGACCTCCTGGAGTTGGAAAAACTACGCTTGCAGGAATTATCGCCAATACTTTAGATCGACCATTTCATGCTTTGAGTGCAATCAATTCGGGAGTTAAAGATATTAGGGAAACTATTCTGAAAGCACAAAAGAATCGTTTTTTTAGTGCAGCCAATCCCATTTTGTTTATTGATGAGATTCATCGTTTTTCTAAATCACAACAAGACTCTTTGCTCGGTGCGGTGGAAAAAGGAATTGTTACTCTCGTTGGTGCGACAACAGAAAATCCTTCTTTTGAAGTGATTTCGGCATTGCTTTCAAGATCGCAAGTTTATGTTTTAGAGCATTTGAGCAAAGAAGATTTAATTCAATTGATCGACGATGCATTGGTAAAAGATGAATATTTAAAAAAGAAAAATATCGAGGTAAAAGAGTACGAAGCGATGTTGACTTTTTGTGGAGGTGATGCGAGGAAGTTGTATAATATTTTGGAATTGGTTTGTAATTTTTCCGAAGGAGAAAAAAAATTAGTCATCACGAATGAACTTGTAAAGTCATTGTTACAACAAAACATCGCCATGTATGACAAAGGCGGTGAACAACACTACGATGTCATTTCTGCTTTCATCAAAAGTATTCGAGGTAGCGATCCGAATGCAGCAGTTTATTGGTTGGCTCGCATGGTAGAAGGTGGTGAAGATGTAAAATTTATTTGCAGAAGAATGATGATCTCTGCTTCGGAAGATATTGGTTTGGCGAATCCAAATGCATTGTTGATGGCAACGACATGTTTTCAAGCCGTGCAAGCAGTTGGTTTGCCGGAGGCGAGAATTATTTTATCTCAAACGGCTATCTATTTAGCGACTTCTGCCAAAAGTAATTCTGCTTATTTAGCAATTGGGAATGCTCAACAATTAGTTCGAGAAACAGGTGGACTTCCCGTGCCTTTGCCATTGAGAAATGCGCCGACTAAATTGATGAAGAGTTTAGATTATGGGAAGGAATACAAATATGCACATGATCATAAAAACAATTTTGTGGAGTTAGAATTTTTGCCAAAAGAAATTTCTAAATCAAAATTTTATGAGCCAAGTGAAAATCTGGCAGAAGAAAAAATCAGGCAACGATTGAAGTCGATGTGGAGTGGAAAATATGGATATTGAAAAAAACATCAACCAAAAATTCTTCTCTCTTATTTTTTTTAAATTAATTCCCAATAATGAAATATAAACTAATAACCATCCTTCTATTTAATTCAATTATTGGACTTACACAATCACTTAATATCGAAGAAAAAGGGAGAATAAAATTTGAACCTTTTACAATTAGAAATTTACCTTCAACAGAAAGTCTTGTTACCGAAAATGGGTTTTATTTCCTAGAAACAATTAGAAAGAGAAAAGGGAAAGGATATAAACTAATTAAATATAATTCAAACTTAGAACTGCTCAATTCAACAAGAATTAACGTACCATTTAATTCTAAAAAAAATAAAATAATACATTTCACCTTTTCAAAAAATAAAATTTTAGTCTTTGATTCATTTATTGAAAAGAAAAAAAAGACCAAATCAATAATAATGTATTCGTTTGATGCTTCATCTCTTGAAGAGATAGATAAACCTAAAGTAATATATGAATCAAATTACAAAGGATTTACGAAAAAAGAGAATAAGTATTATTTTTCAAAATCACCCAACTCAAAATTATTACTCATTTGTGAAATAAATAATAAACCAGAACAAGAAAGAGAAATAGGTTTAATAATTTTAGATAAAGAGACTGGAGATATTATTATAGAAAAAACTAAAGGTGGATTCGGAGCGTACTCAATGATACAAAATGTTCTAATCACAGATTTAGGAGAAATTTATATTCTACGAAAACGATTTAATCCAACAGAAGTTCACAACATTTATTACTCTGGACATCACCGCAAAATAGAATATTATATTCATAGAATAACTGCGAAAAGTAAAATTCAAATAAAGTTAAGTTTAGAAAAAAGTGTTAGAGAGTTACATATGAATTTAAACTTAAATCAATTACCCTTTTTAATGGGGTTTGATTTTAAGAAAAAATATGTAGGATTGGTGCTTATTCAAATAGACCTAGAAAATTTTGAAAGTGAAAATTTCACCTATGATTATATTAACTGTACAGCTAATAATTCTTATGCAGCATTATTAAATAAACCAAAAAAAGATAGAAATCACACTAGAACTATGAGACCTCGGAATATTTTCCAAAAACCTAATGGAAATTTTGTAATCATTGGGGAAGAGGGTTATCGAACTGTTTGGGGTGATTCTCACCAAAATCATAGTTATTATCACAACAATATTATTATTTCGGAGCATCAAAAAGATGGAGAAATAATTTGGAGTCACCTTATTAAAAAATATGGTAACACAACTGAAGATAGTCCAAGAGATTTTTTCTTATTTAAGTCAAAAAATGATTTATACTTAATATTCAATAATAATAATTCAAAACAAAAATTAATACTGACATCTATTGATAAAAATGGAAATATCAAAGTCAATCCTTTTTCTAACAATGTTTACCAAACCTTCCCTAATAAAAATATGATCATCTCTGAAAAAGAATTCTTGTTACTTCTTAGAAATAAAAAATATGAACTTGAATTAGCCAAATTTAAGGTTAAATAATAATCATTCTAAAACTAAAACAATGAAACAACGCTCTACTATAATTTTTCTCTTTTTAACTAATTCACTTTTTGCTCAAGACACATTAAAAAACAATTTCCCCACCTACTTTATTTCTCAAATTGAACTGAGATATGAGTTGGTTGAACTGAACAAAATAAAAACCAATTCTCAGTTTATTGGGAAATATAAAGTGTTCTCCGATTTACATCAATCGATAAGACCATTTTCCCCTGATGAATTTCCGCCATTCTTTAATCTTGAATTATCCGCAAAAGATATTTTCGAATTCAAAAGTGGTTTTGAAATAGAATCAATAAAATCGTTTTTGAAGGCAGAAAATAATAATATTGAATTAGCTGACGATGATTATTACTCTAATTCCTCTTGGATTATTTCTACAAATTACGATACAAAAGAATCGGTAAATTTTTATAGTTGTTGGAGTAGCCAAAATATTTCTCTTTTGAAAAACCAAGCAACTGTTTTTAGTTTATTTTATCAAAAAGAAAAATTCCAACGCTCTCTTTTTGCATGGAATTTAAACACAGCATTTAGCAACATTCACTTTAATCTTTCCTACATCAATAATATTTTTTATCAACACGAATCTAATACTGCAATTGGAAATGGAAACCGCAGGCATGTTTTTTTCCAAAAAAAATATCATGAACAAAATATTACGGATTGGCTACATTCCATTGAAGTACAAAACCAAAACATTAGTGGTTCATCCATTTTTGCAAATTTATTATTGAGTCTATACAAAAAAACTTATCTCAAAATTGAATCTGATTTGCATTGGTTTATTCTTCCAAATGATAAACGAGTGAGACAAAGATTTAAAACTTTCGGAATTGGGGCAAAACCAATTGATGGAACAATTATCTTTTTAGAATATACCAATCGAACCATTGGATTTGATCAAATACCTAATTTCTTTTTTGAAGAAAAGCCTTATTTTTCTCTAAATGCTAAACGAATTTTAAAATTGAAATTATTTAAAAGGTAAAAACTATTCGAAGTTATCCAATCACGTGGAAATCTGTTTTAGCTTACCTTAAAATGAAGTGGCTAAATTTAATTTTTTTATAAAAAAATTAAACCTTTTTGGAAAAATTCACTTTACTTTTTCAAGTCAGTTGAAGCCAACCATTACGTACAATTTGCCTAGTGGAAAACTATTCTCCATTTTTGTAGTTTAAACTGAAGTAAAAACCTTAATTTTGTTTGCTTGATTAAAAAAGCAATTTTAAACAATTTGAACGTACATTTAACCAAACCCAAAGCGAAATTTCGCAAATTAAAGATGCAGATTTTTCCTGCACGTCAACACTTTATTTAACCATTTTATAATTATTGAAAAAAATATCAAATGACTGTACAAACAGACGCATTTTTGGAAAATCTTCAAATGATTGAACAAAGTGCAAAGGATTTTGCAGAAAATCACATCCGACCTCACGTCATGGAATGGGATGAAGCACAACACTTCCCAATTGACACCATGCGTAAATTAGGTGAACTAGGATTCCTTGGAATTCTTGTTCCTGAAGAATACAATGGCTCAGCTTTAGGCTATCAAGAATACATTTCTATTTTGACTGAAATTGGAAAAGTTTGTGGTTCAATCGGCTTGTCGGTTGCGGCACATAATTCACTTTGCACAGGTCATATTATGGCTTTTGGAAATGAGAAACAAAAGAAAAGATACCTTCCCAAATTAGCAACTGGTGAATGGATCGGTGCTTGGGGATTGACGGAACCGAATACAGGAAGTGATGCTGGTCGGATGCAATGTGTTGCTGTAAAAGAAGGAGATCATTGGATATTGAATGGTGCTAAAAATTTCATTACTCATGGAAAATCTGGGAACGTAGCGGTTGTAATTGCTCGAACTGGTGAGTTATTGGATAGTCATGGGATGACTGCTTTCGTAGTAGAAAGAGGAACACCTGGATTTGAAGCAGGGAAAAAAGAAAACAAATTAGGCATGCGAGCAAGTGAGACTTGCGAGATGATTTTTAGTGATTGTAAAATTCATGAAAGCCAAGTTCTTGGAAACGTTGGAGATGGATTTATTCAGTCTATGAAAATTTTAGATGGTGGTCGAATTTCGATTGCTGCTTTGTCTTTGGGTATTGCTAAAGGTGCTTACGAAGCATCTGTGAAGTATGCGCAGGAACGAGAGCAATTTGGAAAACCAATTTCCTCTTTTCAAGCGATTAGTTTTAAATTAGCAGATATGTCTACTAAAATTCAAGCTGCTGAATTGTTAACTCGACGAGCTGCTGATCTAAAAAATGCCGGTAAGAAAATGACGAAAGAAGGTGCGATGGCTAAATACTATGCTTCAGAAGTTGCAGTTGAATGTGCGAATGAAGGCGTGCAGATTTTTGGAGGTTATGGATTTACTAAAGATTTTCCTGTGGAGAAATTTCTTCGAGATTCGAAGTTATTGACGATTGGAGAAGGAACTTCTGAAATTCAAAAATTAGTTATTTCGAGAGAAATATTGAAGGGGAATATTTAAAATTCGTTTGACGTTGAACGCTTGACGATTTCTCCCTCAATCATTATATATATTATACACTAGCCGTGTTAGCGCTTCGATCGCTAACACGGCTTTTTTCAATCTAACCTTTCCATTTTGAATAACACACACATATTGTCAAAATCTATACGACACAACAATATTAAATTTTCCAAAACCAAATAATTATTTTAGAGAGGTACAATATTGTATTAATGCTTAAATATCTCTCACATGAAAACAATTCGAATAACCACTATCCTATTATTATGTTTTTTCTTTTTCGGAAAAAATTCTACTGCACAAATTCCACAATTAATTATTTCTGAAATTATGTATAATCCGCCCGAAGATGGAACAGATTCATTGGAGTATATCGAAATTTATAACAATGAAAATACATCTGTAAATCTATCAGGAATTGAATTTGGTCAGGGCATCACTCATTCATTTCCGAATATTGACATTCCAGCTCAAACTTATTTTGTGGTAGCAAAAGACTCGGTTGCCTTTCAAAACACTTTCGGCACTTTTGCCTTTCAATGGGAATCTGGAACACTCAGCAACAATGGGGAAATTTTAGAACTAATTAATGCAAGTGGCACTTCTATAGATTTCGTAGAATATCAAGATACTGCTCCCACAAACGGCCTTGGTGCATCACTTGTTCTTTGTGACTTACAAAGCGATAACAATATATTTACAAATTGGATGGAAGCCATGACTCCAACTGGAATTATTATTAATGGAAAAGAAATTATTGCTAATCCCTTTGATAACTCAGGGTGTCCGACAGGCCCAATTATTAGTTTTTTAGAATCCTCCAACAGTCTTTTAGAAAATGATTTATTAATTGATATTCCTATTGTTTTGGAAAATGGAAATGCAAATCCAACTGAAATTACTTTTCAATTAGACGCAAATTCAGATGCGATCTTGAATGAAGATTTTTCATTAATTCTTACTCTTCCAATTACCATTGTATTTCCAGCAGGTATCGAAAAAGATACTCAAATCATCACTTTGCAAATTATTGAAGACTTAAATATTGAATCAAATGAAGTGGCTAATTTTTCATTGATAAATCCAACCAATGATGCAATAGTAAATCCGATGCATCAAACTTTCAAATTAATTATCGAAGACGACGATGCTACTCTACCCGATTTAATGATTTCAGAAATCATGTACAATCCACCTGAAACAGGAGGTGACTCGACGGAGTTTATTGAGATTTATAATAACGATGTTTTGGATGTTAATTTGGTCAATTATTATTTTTCAGAAGGAATCAATTATACTTTTCCAGAGATCATTTTAACTTCTGGTGAATATATTGTTATAGCCCGTGATTCCTTGGCTTTTGCAAACTATTATGGTTTTTCACCGCTGCAATGGTCGAGTGGAAGTCTGATTAATTCAGGTGAGATTTTGGAACTCAGAAATCCGGGAGGAAGTGTCGCAGATATAGTCGAATATTCTAACACAGCTGCTTGGTCTGAACTCGCCAATGGAATGGGCACATCACTAGTTCTATGCGATGTCGATGCAAATAATAATGATTCTGAGAATTGGAATTCGTCTATTTCTGAAACTGGAATTATGATTGAAGGTTTTGAATTAAAAGCTGATCCAAATATGGAAAATAATTGTTTGGTTTCTTTATCTCAATTTCCTATTCGTGAAATTGGTGTGATGACATCCACCAATAATGATGGAGAAATTGATTCTTTAAATCGAAAATGTAAATTGCAAGGTATTGTTTATGGAGTGAATTTAAATGAAACGGATAATGGATTGCAATTTGTTTTGATTGATGGTTTTGGTGATGGGATAACAGTTTATAACAATTCAAATACATTTGGGTATTCCGTTATCGAAGGAGATGAAGTGATGGTTCAAGGAACGATTACTCAGTTTAATGGATTGGCTGAAATTATCCCAGATACTCTTTTTATTATATCAAATAACAATACACTTACAAATCCAATCGAGGTGACCATTCTCGATGAGTCAACAGAATCTCAATTAGTTGAAATTAAAAATTTAACCATTGTCAATTCAAGTGATTGGGATAATTCAGATCCAAATGGTTTTAATGTCGAAGTGACCAACGGAACAGAAATATTTGAAATGCGAATAGATCAGGATGTTGATTTATTTGAAATGGATGTACCTGATTTTTCTTTTAACTTGACTGGCTTGGGTGGACAATATGATTCGGATAATCCGTTTTTAGAAGGCTACCAAATTTTGCCAAGGTACTTTGAGGATTTGGAAATGATTACTTCCACTTCAAATTTGCCTTCTAAGATCGACATTAGGCTTTATTCTAATCCAATAGTTGATTTTTTAAATATTGAAATGAATGAGCGAGCAGATAAAATTGAGGTTTACAATATTTTAGGTCAGTTAATTTACATTAATGAAGCGCCTGATCTGTTGGAGAAATTGAATACTCAAAATTGGAGTTCGGGAATGTACGTAGCAACCATTTTTTTCAAAAATGAAAAATTGACGTATAAAATATTTAAGTAAATTATATGTTCGCCTGTGGATGCTATGATATATTTCGTGGTATTCATAGGTTATTTTTCCAAAATCAATCTTCCCTCCAAACATTTTTTATAGTTTAGTGGTTTTCTATGAAAAGATAATTCACTTTAAGAATGTATTTAGTTTTTCCTAACTTTAATCTTTACAGTTTAACCCTATTAATCTTTGTTTTACAAGGATTAATCTTTGCCCTTCTTCTACTCAAAAGGTACTTTAGCAAAAAACATTTATCAGATCTTTTTCTTTCTCTTTTATTAATTATCTCAGGGTATCATTCCACCACTTACATCATTGGTTTTATGGATTGGTATGATACTTATCAAAATACAAAAATTAATTATTGGCTCATTCACTTTATTTTTGCCATTGGTCCACTCATTTATTTTTATATCAAAAGTTTAACTCAACCTTATTTTAAATTTAGAAGAATCGACTATCTACATTTTTTGCCTGCCCTACTCTATTTTATTTATCGAGTATCCGTTTTTGTTTATGATGCTTCACTTCCTGGATTCGCCAATGTTCAAAATGGATGGTTTATTAGCAATATTCATGAATCTTATGTTTCGCCAATACTTAATATTTTTACAGAGTTGAGTATGATTGTTTATTTAGTTTTGGCAGGAATTCAGTATTCAAAATATCGGAAAAGTATAGTTCAATATTTTTCTAACACCTATAATGTAGAATTAAACTGGTTGAGAAACTTTTTAATTATTTATACCGCTCTTTACTTTTTCGGATTGATTATTGGATTGACAGATTATTCTTTTTTCGAAAATTATTGGAAACAAAGATGGTGGGCTTTTTTGGCAGGTTCGTTGACGATGATATATGTAGGAATGATGAGTTATTTTTCTAATTTATCAAAATTATATAATCTACAACCACCAACTGATGCCTTGGAATCTGAAAATTTAGATTCAACTTCCAAGACTGATATTGTTTCGCAAAAACTTAAAACTCAGGTGGCGGAATATATGGAATCTCAAAAACCATATTTAAATCCTGAAATTACTTTGCCTGATTTGGCGAAAGAAATGCAGCTAAGTTCCAACCAATTATCCCAAATTATTAATACCGAAATTGAAAAAAACTTTAATGAATTCATCAATGAATATCGAGTGAAAATGTTTAAATCTAAACTCAAAGATGAATCTGTTCAACACCTTTCTCTCCTCGGAATAGCGATGGAATGTGGCTTCAATAGTAAGGCAACTTTTAATCGTGTATTTAAAAAAATAACCCAAGTTTCTCCTTCTGAGTATTTAAAAAAAATAAGTTAGGGATTTAGAAAAATAAACTTCGCTTGATAATATTATAATTGCGCATTTCCATAGTTTATGATTACTGTCCGACTACTTAAAACACCTCTCTACACATTTGTCTCCTTCCTATTTATCATTTCTCCAAAAGAATTTCCAATAAAATCAATTCTCATCAAATTTGAAGTCTCAAATCATCATTTTGAGCCGTCTCAATTTATTTTAGGTCGATTTTATAAGGGTTTTAGCGGATTTTTGAGTCATCATTAATTCATAAAATAAATTCTAATAAAATGAAAAAAACATCAAAATTCGTAATGCTTAGTCTTTTATGCTTAATAATTAACTTATTTCTTACACCAATCCAAGCACAAAAATCCGCACTTCAAAATTCCGATTTTTCAACCATCAATCAAGAATGGAAAGGCCAATTGCAATACCTTAATTATGGCGATGACAAAAGTATTGTCAAGATTCCTTGTACACTTAAAACAGATTTTATTGATGGAAAAATTAATTCATTTATTGAATTCGATGAGAAGGATGGAAATGGTAAGAAGATGACAAGTGAAGCAAAGTTTTATTTATCTGAAGATGGAAAATACTTTATGATTGATCAGGAAAAATGGGAAATTATTTCTACCAAAAAAACCGATCAAATAATCCAAATTATTGCCAAAAAAAGAGGAGAAGATAAAAATCGTGCCGCTGATATGAGAACTACTTGGAGATTAGAAAAAGGTAATTCCATCACTTGGAAAAAAGACATTCGTTACGATGGAACGAAAGATTTTTTTAATCGAAACTCTTTTACTTTTTCAAAAAAATAAAATTAGTCAAACTCTATTTTTAATTAAATCATATTTTCAAAAAAAATTATCATGAAGAATTCAATCATCAAATCATTTCTATTTTTATCTCTTATTTTTCAATTTCAATTTTCTACGGCTCAAATAAAAGGCAATGGAAATATTATTACTCAAGAAATTGAAGTCGCACCTTTTGAAAAAATCCATATTAATTTCCCTGTCATTTTAGAAGTTGATGCCAATACTAATTATGCTTTAACGATGACTTCGGATGATAATATTTTACCAAAAATAGTTCTGGAAAATAAAAATAACCAACTATCTATTCTCCAAGATGAATGGATTCAACCAACCAAAATGGTTCGGGTAAAAATCGGAACAAAAGGTTTATCCTCACTTGAAATTGGTGGCTATGGAAAGGCTAAAATTTTTAACCTTGAGGAAGAGAAATTAAACGTAATTAATTCTGTAGGCAAAGTTGAATTAGTGGGAAAGGTCAATGAATTAACTTTTGTCATCGAAACTGGAGAATTAGATGCGTCAAAATTAATCGCCAATAAAGTAAACGCTGAAATTTGGAATCATGGAGAAGCAATTATAAATGTAAAAGAATTATTGGAAGGAAAAATTTCAGAAAATGGAAAAATCGTTTATTTAGAAAAACCTAAAAATCAAAATTTAGTCTCTAATGAAAACGGTGAAGTGATTTCGATGGAAGAAAATGAAGTACTAAAAAAGGATACTCCCCCTGTAAAATACATTAAAGTTAATTTAAGAAATAATAAATTTTCCAGAATTCATACTTTTGTCAAAGGACCTAAAAATAAAAATTTCAGCTATGGTATGCCTTTTAATCCAAAGCAAACTAGAGAAGAAAATTATCCGATTGGCACTAAAATTTTTAAAGTGGGGAAATTAGGAATACGAAAACTGTTGGTCACGATCAAGGCGGAAGATGCAGGGAAGACGGTAGATTTATTTACTTCGAAATAATCATGAGGGTAACCCTTTATGGTTGTCCAACATCAGGAGGAAATTCTCAGGGTGTTGGGCAAACACAAGGGTTTTCCCCTACATTAAATCAATTAATCTTTTCTGCATGGTTTGATTAGGATATTTTCCAAAACCAGCTTGAACATTATCTTTCATGTGTTTTACTTTTGATGTTCCAGGAATTACACAATTGACAGCAGGGTGAGCGAGAATAAATTTTAGAAAAATTTGTCCCCAACTTTCTGCCTCGAATTCTTTTGCCCAAGTTGGAATTTCTTTTCCTTTCATTTTTTTAAATAGCGAACCTCCTTCGTATGGGCGATTTATCAAAACCGCAATTCCTTTATCTTTTGCCAATGGTAAAATTCTTTCGGCTGCATCTCGAACTGCAAGGTTGTAATTGATTTGGATAAAATCAATATTTTCGGTTTTCATAATTTTTTCCATTTCAGCATAACCACCTTTGTGATAATGAGTGATGCCGATGTTTCTAACTTTTTCTTCTTCCTTCCATTTTTGCAAAGTTTTAAGGTGAGTTTTCCAATCAACTAAATTATGAATTTGCATTAAATCCATAGGATGCGCTCCCATCAAATTCATCGAAGTATACATTTGATCGATGCCTTCTTCTTTCCCCGTTGTCCAAACTTTAGTCGCTTCAAAAATCTTATTTTTTATCTCTAACTCAGCAGTCAATTCACCTACCACTTTTTCAGATCTACCATACATCGGAGAGGAATCGATAACTGATCCACCATGCTCAATTAAAATTTTCAAGACTTCTTTCAATGGATTTCTTTCCGCTGGATTTTCACCTACATCAAAACTTTGCCAAGTTCCCACACCTATTACAGGAAGCATTTTTCCACTAGAAATAATTTTACGCGTGTTCATTAGCGCAAGCGTTTTATTTTTTTGAGCATTAAAAAATGGAGAAGCCAACAAAGAGGAGGCTCCAAGAGAAATCCATTTAGCGGCTTCCCTTCTTGAAATTTTGTTCCATGATTTTTCCATAATTATTTTTTTTTGCTTTCAAATAATCACAAAGTTATCACAAAAACTTAAAACTTTAATTACGCAATTAAAAAAAACAAAATCTTAACCTTTACAAATACCTGATAATCAACGATTTACGATGAAACAATATAGAAATACGAAAAACATTGAAAATCATATCTAAATTATCTATGTCTATCCAAAGACATTTGAATCCACCACCTTGCCTTAACCTTGAACCGAAATCAAAAATAATTTATCTCATCAAAATCAATCATTATGAAAAAAGTAAAACTCTTATCTCTATTTTCCTTGCTGTGTTTTTTCGGCATTGGAACAAATCTACATGCACAATGTGAATCGACGACTATCCAAACTTCTATGGGAACTACGATGGCTTACACTTGCCCAGGTGATGGGAATGACGACTTAATTGACTTCGAAAATTCTGGAAATGAAACGACTGACTATGTATATGTCGCAACCGATCAAAACAATAATATTCTTGGAGTAAATCCTACGGCAACGTTCAATTTTGAAGGTGCAGGAACTGGGACTTGCTATGTTTGGGGATTTAGCTATACGGGAGATTTGACTGCTCAAGCAGGAGACTTTTTATGGAACACACCTATCTCAAATGGTTGTTTTCAAATTTCTGACAATCGTGTAAATGTAGTTAGAGATATGCCTGATGGCGGAATGATTAATAATAATGCTGGAAGCAATTCTATTTCAGTTTGTACGACTGATGATTATTCTGATGTGGTTAATTTTAATAGAACGACGACTTCAAGCAGCGCATACACTTATCTTATAACTGATGCCAATAATAATATTTTAGGAATGACCAATGAAAACAGTTTTGATTTCAATGGTGTTCCTGCGGGAACTTGCAGAATCTGGGGATTGTCTTTTACTGGAAGTTTATCACTCATAATGGGAAACAATGCTGCCACCTCAGATTTGTCTGACGGTTGTTTTGATCTTTCAAATAACTTTATTGAAGTAACACGAATTGATGTAGATGGTGGATCGGTTGCAGATGCGAATGGAGCAACTAACTTGTCAATTTGTGCTGGAGATGATTTAGCAGATGTGGTTACCTTTACACATACAACAAATTCTAGTACTAGTTATGGATACATCATTACTGATGACAATAATAATGTGTTGGGAGTACCTCCAGGAAATTCACAAGATTTTAATGGAGCAGGTGAGGGAGTTTGTAGAGTTTGGGGAATTTCCTATACAGGAAGTTTAACGATTTTTGGAGGAGATAATATTTTAAACAAAACACTTTCAGATGACTGTTTTGATCTTTCAGATAATTTCATTGAAGTAACACGAACAGGTGTAGAAGGAGGAACAGTTTCTACAACTGATTCTGAAACAATGGTTTACACTTGTCCTGGTGATGGAATTGATGACATCCTATCGTTTATGCATTCTTCTACAACTGGAAATTTCACTTATATAGTTACTGACGCTGATGGAAATATTTTAGGAATTCCTCCTGGAAATTCTCAAAATTTTGAAGGTGCAGGTACTGGAAATTGTTTAGTTTGGGGACTTTCATATACTGGAGAGATTGCAGTAATGGCTGGAGATAATGCATTGACTTCAACACTTTCTGATGGTTGCTTTGCGCTGTCTACCAATTTTGTAACAGTAATTCGAGATATGCCTGATGGTGGAACGGTAAGTACTGCTGATGGAGCAACAACAGTTTATACTTGCCCTGGGAATGGAATTAATGACATCATTGAATTCGCTCATATTTCAAGTTCTAACTCAAATTATGCCTATGTCATTACAGACGAAGACAATAATATTTTAGGAATCCCTCCAGGGAATTCTCAAAATTTTGAAGGTGCAGGTGTTGCCACCTGTAGAGTTTGGGGATTATCATACACAGGAGAAATTATTGCAGGAGGTGGTGACAATGCAGCGACGACTACTTTGACTGATGGTTGTTTTGAGTTGTCTGATAATTTTATAACAGTTGTTCGAGAGCAACCTGATGCAGGAACTTTAGATGCCAATGGAGCAATGGCTGTTTACACTTGCCCTGGAGATGGAAATGATGATGTGATCGAATTTACGGCAAATGGTTTTAACCAAAATTATCAATTAGTGATCACAGATGATAATTATAATATTCTAGGATTGCCAGCTGGAAATTCTCAAAACTTCGAAGGAGCAGGTGTTGGTGTTTGTTTAGCTTGGGGAGTTTCTTATACCGGAGATATTGTGGCGGGTGCTGGTGACAATATTTTTGGAACACAATTTTCAAGTGACTGTTGGGATTTTTCAGATCCAGTAAGAGTAATTCGAGATACTCCTGATGGAGGAACAATTAATAATAATGCTGGAAATAATGAAGTGACCGTTTGTACAACAGATGGAAATGCTGATGTTATTTCTTATACTCATACTACTTCTTCGAGTAGTGCTTACACTTATTTAATTAATGATGCTGATAATAATATTTTAGGAATTCATCCATTACCAGATTTCGATTTCGAAGGAGTTCCTGCTGGAGTTTGTAGAATTTGGGGATTGTCTTATTCTGGAATATTGACAGCAGCAGTTGGAAATAATGCAGGTACTTCTACCCTTTCAGAAGGTTGTGCTGAATTGTCTTCTAATTTTATTGAAGTAACTCGTACTGATGTAGATGGAGGAACAGTTGCAATGCCTTCTGGTGCAACGGAACGATATACTTGTACGCAAGATGGAAATTCAGATGTAGTGATGTTTACTCATTCCAATAATTCTCCTTCTTCTTACCGATACGTAATTACAGATAGTGACAATAACGTTTTGGGATTACCTCCAGGTGATAGTGCAGACTTTGATGGCGCACCAGCAGGTACCTGTCGAGTTTGGGGGTTATCATTTACTGGTGATATGACACTTTTTGCTGGAGATAATATTATGAATAAATCATTGTCTACAGATTGTTATGACCTTTCTGATAATTATATTTCTATCATTCGAGATACTCCTGACGGTGGAACAGTTCAGACTATTGATGGTGAAACGGCAATTGAAATTATCGCTGGCGATGGTATCGATGATATTATTGAATTTGAAAGTTTAGGAACGTCCAATTCAAAATTCACTTACGTAATTACTGACGACCAAAATAATATCCTTGGTGTTCCTCCTGGAAATTCTCAAAACTTTGAAGGTGCGGGAGTTGGAGTTTGCAGAGTTTGGGGATTATCTTATACTGGAAATATTTTGGTAGGTGCTGGTGATAATGCAGCTACTTCAACCTTGACAGATGACTGTTTTAGTTTGTCAAGTAATTACATAGAAGTGATTCGTTCTGCTAGTTTCTCTAATTCTGGAAGCAATACTTTTGTAACAAATAATACCAATACGAATACTATTGATTTGTCAATTTCCCCTAATCCAGCAACCGATTTTATCAATATCAATATTGATCTAAATTTCACTCAAAGTACAACTGCTCAATTGCAAATATTAAACTTGCAAGGTCAAGTTATTTTGAATCGTGAATTTGATTTGGAAGAAATTTCTGTAAATGGATTAGAATTAAATACTAATTCATTTAATACTGGAGTTTACTTTTTAAACTTAAGATCAGGTAATGAAAATATCACTAAGAGATTTGTGAAATTATAAATTGTAATTCAACAACTAACATATGACATTAGCTGCTGTCCTTTGGGCCAGCAGCTTTTTTTATTGTAGAACTAAATCCCTAACGCATCATAAACCACCACCTTTTCCCAAAGATGTTTACACTCTTCCACAAAAACTAAATGAGGTGGTTCCGTTTGATATTGGTCTTGATCATCTTTTGATTCAAAAGAACAAATCAAAGAATAAGTATAAGAATTATCAACTACCTCTCTTGGTGTTTCTGCTGGTTTTCCAATAAATTTAGTTTGTGCAAATTGAGAAGCATCCATAAATTTCTTCAAAGAAGTTTCAAATAGATTTCGGTCGGATTCACTATCTGGATCTTTAAACCAAAAATAAACGACGTGTACAAAGTTGTGATTCATATTGTTTTTGTTTTATAAAAATTAAGTGCCGCCAATCTATTAAAGATTAACAGCACTTTTATATTTTTTTCAAAAATTCTTCTCGGAAAAAATCAAAACGCATTCTCCACAAATACCTCTTCCAAAGAATCATCTCTTTTATCTAACTCATGCATCGTAATAGTTGCAGTCACCGCAGCTAGTAATGGTGCTAAAAATGCACCAAGTACGGGAAGCAACATTAAGACATAAACCACTATCCCAATTCCAATCGACACTCCAGTATATTGTCGAGTATATTTAAAACTCTGCTTGATACTCATATGATAAATTTCATTATAATTATCGATAATTACAAAACCTAAAAAGAAACATTGAATCACAAAATTCACGACAGGTTTTATCACCTCTAGACTTAAAAAAGAAAGTCCAACCCCAACCAAAATCGTAGAAAATGTTTCCATGACATAAGCAAATAAAACCACTTTGAACATTCGGACTTGTGCCTTAATAAATGTATTAAAAGTAGCATCTGCTTTTTCTCCTGTCAATACTTCCAACGTTTTTCGTGCAAAATGGAAAATGACTATTTCCGACAAAATCAAAATTGCATACTTAAATCCACTCATTTTAAAAAGATCATAGCCTTCATCTATTGTATTGCTCACTAGATTTCCTAAAGAATTAAAGGAAATTCCTTGCTCCGATGTTTGACTAAAAAAATCATTAAACACTCCAGCAAATTTGAGACTCACCAAGATGCCAATAAGTAATAGAAATTTGGTCACCCAACTATAATCCGAAAATCCTTTCCACAACTTATTCTTTTGAATAAAAGGTATCACCTCACGATATTTTTTTATCGTAACTATAAAATCTCTTTTGAAAAATTGTAAGGAGGTAATTAATTCCATCGCAATATTTCTTATTAATTAAAACTTGTAAATTGATTGTTATAAGAATGAAGTTGTTTTAGCAATCAACTTATCCATAATTTTTTATTCAAATAAATTCTTATAATTATTATCAGATGATTCACCATCTTGTCGAGCCTCCGGTCGAGCAATCTCGCTATTCAAATCCAAAGTCTCTGTAGAGGAACCATCGCCCATCAATAAAATATTACTTCGCTTCTCGTACTCTTCTAACATCTTGATTCCTTCCTCTTCAAATACACCATTTTGCAAATCAATCGAATCCATAAAACCAGAAGACATTTCCATAAATCGTTCCATCTCTCCTACTTTATTCGCTACATCATCCGCCACTCTTTCCATTGCCATATCAAACATTGCTCGTTTATCAGGATCTCCAGAAATGACACTCATCGCCGATTTCATAGCTGAGTGAGAACCTCGAATCGCTTTACGTTCCTGCTTTTTTAATTCCACATTATCAACAGTATCTTCGATCAGTATCTCAGAATTTTGATACATTTTAGAAAGGATTCGATACAGAATTTGCATCCGATTATGCAATTTATCATACTTCGAATTTACTTCTTTTAGTCTTGCAGCTTTTCGACTTGACAAAATCATTTGTTTCTCCATTCCTTTTTCTCTCGCCTTGCTCGCCAATTTCATATTCGTATCAATCTCCTTGGCATTAGAATCCATGATGGTTTTTAACTTTCGCATTTGACCTTTGAGTGCACCAATTTGTTCACTCATTTTACGAAGGTTACTTTTCAAATCATCTACATAACTTTCCAAAATTCCAATTGGATCGATGTTGACAAAAACACCTGTCACCTTACGCATCACACTTTTATACATATACCAAATCAGGTTACGCATCTTAGGATCGAGGATCATATAAAGTACTGCTCCTAAAACTGCGAGGGAAGCTACCAATCCTATAGTCGTAGTAATAAATCCCATAATTGCAGCCATATTAGTTGCAATTCCGTAACCCGCCAATCCTAAAAAAGCTAATAAAAAAACCGCTCCAGTCATTCCTTCCGGTTTTGACCAAAATGATTTTTTAGTAAATTCACCATTATCGAAAGGAGCTAAATCTGCCATATTTCTCTTAATTTAATTTTTATAAAAATAAGTTTTGTTCAATTTTTTTTTAGAAAAATCCAGGATCATTTTTTATGATTAAAGGTTTTCATGAATCCCCTCTATGTCTTTTTCTATTTGATTCATCACACTTTGATGAGCGAATTCAAATTTTTCTTTTGCTTGATTAATTTTCTCCGTCGCTGCATTAATTTTTTCATCAGCAGTATCAATTGTTTTTTGATGCTTCCCAATGAGGCCTTCTAATTCTCTAATTTGAGTTTTATATTTTTCAATTTGCACTTTCAGTTTTTCAACTTCCTCTTTCTTTCCTGCTACATTTTTAGTGATTTGATTTTGCATAGCATCTCCAAATTTCTGCTTCTCTCCGTCCAAAATCTTTTTGTAATGAGCCGCCGTTTCTAATAGTTTATCTTTAGTCAAACCAACAGTTGCTGCAGTCGCATAAGCTGATTTCATTGAGGTAGCTTCATCCAAATTCATTTGAGCCAAAGCTGCCATGGATTGTTTAAATTCGATATAATCAAACCCAGGTAAATTATTTTTTTCCAAAGCATCAGTTAATATAGAAATGCTTTTTTCATCCAACAAATGATTTTCTCCAAATAATGATTTAAGGTCTTTTGACATTGTATTAATTTGTGTTTTATTTAAATTTAAAAGTAATTGTTCCGCATTCTTCTGGATCTAAACCTTTTGAAAATTTAACTTGCTTCGCAGCCTCTATCGCCATATTCCTAAGTCGCTTATCAAAAGTAGTAGAACCTCTTTGTGTAAATTTAGCTGTTTTTACATTCCCATCTAAATCTATGCACATTTTAACTACTACCGTTCCTGATTTTGGATTTTGTCCTTTGACCACAGGTGGTTGAACTAAGGTTCTTCCTTTAAAATTATTTTTTGTAAGTACATTGTTATTAATTGGTTTATCTGCAGCAACTGGTGCGCCAGATCGTTCTGTCATTTGCTCTGTTTTACCAACTCTCAAAGGTACGATTGTCGAATATTCTTCAACAATTCCTTCCTCTGGAGGAGCCGAATTTCCCTTTAGATTTTCCTCCGTTTCACCAATATAACTAGTCGCAATTCCACCGTCCAATTGAAACATCGCAAATTCTAAAATCGCATGGTCATATTTTTCTTTATCATTCAAACTTAGATTTCTCCTTGCATCGTTTTCTGCCATCCTTTTTAACTCGTTGGATGAATTATTGGTCGGTAATCCTAGATAAACTGGAGATTTAGCATTCATATTTAAAATAACTAAAACTCCCTTCACTTCAGAATTACCTCTTATCAATGATCGAAATTCAACGCCGTTGGAAGCAGTAAATATTTTTTTGATAGCATACCCTTCTTTTGTTCCATCGAGTCCCATTTCTTTTTGGTAAGCGTAGCCTTTGGTCAAATATTTATATTCTTCCATCGTCGTCTCACTTTGTGCGAGTAACATGATTGGAAAAAATAATAAAACAAAATTGAATAAATATTTCATACTTAAATTTTATTGCATTCAATTTGAGTGGGAATAATTCAAATGCGATTATAAAAAACTAGAATTTTAAAGCTACTTGCAGCATTGTTCGACAAGTGTCCGAAAATAGTCTGCGAATGAAGTTTTAAGATAAGAAAAAAGATTAATAGTTGATCAGTTATCTATGAAATTGGTTAATCAAAGAATCGGGTGATTGGACATTCCACAAATTTTAATTTTACTTTCCTAATCAACTAATCATAACCAATTCACCGCACTCCCATTTTCCGTTTTCCTCACTTCCAATATTTCTGGAAAATGTTCTTTGATTGAATTGATGTGAGAGACGATATAAATCTGTCGATATTGTTCTTTCAAATGATCTAATGCTTTAAGAATTTCGAAGCGTCTATCCTCATCTTGACTTCCAAAAATCTCATCAAATCCTAAGAAACTTAATCCTTCTTCCGAGCCTGATAATTCAGCAATTGCTCGACTGATTCCAATTCTCAAACACAAATTCGCCAAATCAACTTCCCCTCCTGAGAACCTCGAAATGGCATAATATTCTCCATCTTCCAATATCTGAAATTCAAAATTTTCATCGACCGTTATTCCTTCATATCGTCCTTTAGTTATTTTTTGAAAAAGCTGACTTGAAGTATGTGAAATCGATGGTCGAACTCGCTCCAAAATTTGAGTCTTAAAAGTTTGGAAAATACCATTTAACTCTTCTAATTGAAAAAATGATGCCTGACTTTCGGCAATCTGATTTTCAATTTTATGATGGGCATCTAACTCTTTTTGAGTCGCTTGAAACTTGGCTTTCACCTCTTGCCAATGTTGCAAATGTTGTTGCCAAATATTTTGAGCATTCTCTTTTTCAATTTCTAATGCGTCCATTTTTTGTTGCACTTCCTTGAATTTTTCTGGGGAAAATTTCAATGCTTTGATCGCTTTATTTTGCTCTTTGATAGATTGTTCTCCTTTGGCAATTCTTTCTTTTAAATTTTTAATTTCAACTAGAATATTTGATTTCTTAGCAACTTCATTTTCGTCTGATTTGAATTGGATATAAGTATCTTGAAAATCACCAATTGCTTTTTTCAATTCTAAATGTTGCTTGGAGTCATAATCTATTTTTCCAAAATTTTCAATTTCATTTTTGACGCGTTGTAAGTCATTTTGATTTTCTGTAATTTCTTTTTCACAATTAGAAATTTGAGAAAATATATTTCGTAAATCATTCAACTCTTTATCAAGTTGGCGAGCCTCTTTTTTCTTAGATAAAAGTTGCTCTTCTAAATTTTCTAATTGCAAATTAATCTTAGCCAATTCTTCTTTTTCGTATGCTTCAATTTCTTTTTGTAATTTCCCAATTGTTTCATCGTAACTATTAATCAAGGGTTGTAAACAAGTTGGGCAACTTGCCTCTTTTCCTAGGTTCTCAATATTTGTAACAATACTTTTACGATCTTCAATTCGGCCCTGAATTGTTCCTTTTTTTGTTCGAAATTTGGCTAAATCTTTTTCGTAAATGTCTTGTTGGGAAATATATTTTTGTAGGACTTCTTTTTTCTCCACACCCATTTTTTTTAAGTCAAAATCTTTTGGGAAGTCCTTTTTTAAATCTTCCAATTTTGCTTGTAAAGATTTTTGTTGGGTGAACAGCAATTTTTGTTTTTCCAAAAAAGACTTTTGTCCATCGAATTTTATTCTTGTTTTTTCAAAAATCTCTTCTTGTTTTTTTTGCGCTAAAAATGCTTTGATTTGTGGTTGAATTAATTTTAATTCTTTTTCTAAAACATTTAATCTTTCTGACTCTTGGTTACTTTTTTCTACATTTTCTTTTAACCTTAAAACGCCTTCTCCCCATTTTTCTAACTCTAGATTGAGTTGATTAAATTGACGACTCAAACCACTTTGTTCATCAAATATTTTTTTAGCTTCTTGGTATTTTTTATTCTTTTTTTCAAAAACTGTTTTAAGTTTCGCTTCTTCTTTTTCTAATTTCTTAGATTCTTTATCAAGTGTAACTATCTGACTTTCAACGACTTGCAATTCTTCTTCCGTCAATAATAATTTTTGCTGACCTTGCACCTCTTTACTTAAAGTATTCCGATCTTCTCGAATTAGTTTTTGAATATCATCTAATTTATCCAAACCAACCATCTTACGAACCATCCGTTTTCGCTCTTCACCTTTGGTATTCGAAATGATTCCCAATTCTTTTTGTCCTGAAAAAACGGAACGGGTGAAAGCATCTTTGTCCATGCCTAACAATCGAATTACTTCTTGCGTCACAGGTTTAGAATCGGTTGCTACCATCTCTTCCATTTGATTGTACAAACCTGCTTTTGGAGCTAATGCCTTACCTCTAAATTCTCGAACGACTCTCCAATTTTTTCCTTGCACTTCGAAAGTGAGTTGCAAGGAAACAGCTTCTTTTGATTGCACCCAACTTGATTTATAGTGGTTTTTATCTAAAGAGATTGTTCCAAAAAGGCAAAGTAAAATCGCTTCGAAAACACTCGATTTTCCTGATCCATTTTTACCAACAACACCTACGAGTCCTTCTCGAAAATCTAATTCGAGTTTTCCGTATTGTTTGAAGTTTTTAAGTTGTAATTTTTTTAAAATCATTAGACTCTATTTATTTTCTAGTCACAGGCCTGCACCCTGTGTTGAAATATTTTGTTCCTTTGGGGCTTTAGATATTTGTTTACCAAGTGATTTTATAGTTTACTAAAAGCCCCAAAGGGGTATATTATCTCAACACAGGGTGCAGCCCTGTGAAAACCAACCAATCAAATCTACAAAGCCCCAACGGGGCGCAATATTAAAATTCAAAATAACAATAACTAATCCCACATATATCTTTCATCATATTCCATTTTGTATTGTTTCAAAAATGCTTTGTATTCATCTTGAAAAGATTTTTTCTTATGATGCTCTTCTTGATTTTTAATATAGTTTACTACGATACCAACCTCCTTCGGATTTACTGAAAATGCTGCATACCCATTTTGCCAGTAAAAATTTTGGTATTGATCACCTTTTGTTTTTATCCACTTGGAAGAATGAGATTTTGCTTCTTCTAGTAATTTTATTAATGGAATCTTTTTCGAGAGTTCACAAATTATGTGGACATGATCTTCGATTCCTCCTATTTGTAAAACTTTACATTCTAATTTATTACAAATACCCGCTATGTAGGCGTATAGTTGTTTTTCTATTTTTTTGTCGATAATTGGTTTTCTGTTTTTGGTGCTCCATATTAAATGGATATAGTTTTTCACTAGGGACTGTGGCATTTCGTTTAATTTTAAGAGTGAGGTTTATTTTGCCCATTTGGGGCTTTTAGGTCACAGGGCTGCACCCTGTGTTGGTGTATTTTGCCCCTTTGGGGCTTTTCGTGTTTTTGTTTTTCCTGGTCACAGGGCTGCACCCTGTGTTGATGTGTTTTGCCCCTTTGGGGCTTTTCGTGTTATTTGTTTTTTCTGGTCACAGGGCTGCACCCTGTGTTGACGTGTTTTGCCCCTTTGGGGCTTTTCGTGTTATTTGTTTTTAACGATTTTTGTATTCTCCGTTGTCAAAAATTTCGAAATAATAATGTGCTTTTTTTGATAACTCTTCTGCTTTTTCGTCATCATCTATTTTGTCTGAAATAAAACTTTTCATTAGACTTACTAGGCTTTCAGATCTACTTTGAAATCCTGCTTTTTCGTTTTGTGTAACAATAAACTTACGGTTAATCGAAATATGAACTGGTCCAGAAATCATCGCATAAATTTTACGAGTCGATAATTCTACAGACTGAATTGGTTTGAGATCTTCAAGATGAATACTCAACAAGGCATCTTTTAAATCTTCTCGTTCAGTTAATTTTTGTAATTGCATTTCGATTTCAGCAATTGACTTTTCATTACAATTTTTTATTACTTCGACGATCCAATTTCGAGTAGGAATCGGAACAAATTCAGGCACTACTTTTTTCCCTTTTTCCAAATCAATTATACAAAATCCTTTTTCACTTTTAGCTTCTGCTTCGCTCATTCGTTCTGTGGAACCTGAATACCATGCGGTATCTAACTTCCCTACTTTTTGGAAATTATGCCAATGCCCTAAGGCTACATAATCAAATTTATTCAATAAATCTAGGCGTTCTGGCGGATATAATTTTTCTCCATATTCATCCATCATAAAAGTTTTCCCAATGGAAGTGTGCAAAAGAATAATATTAAATTTCCCTTCCACCGGTTGAATTTTGTCCATTTCTTCCAATTCAATTATATCATCATTGATGTGCGGAACACCATGAACAACCAATTCTCCGAACTCAAAAGTCTCATACTTTTGGCTAAAAATGGGAAACACATTTGGAATAGTTTGAAATGCTTTTAAGATTGGACTGGTAAAAATTGTTTTGGGCGTTTCATGATTTCCAGCAATGACGACAATTGGAATATTTGCTGCTGAAAGTCGAGCTAATTGCTCCAAACCAAAAATCATCGGTCGATTAGCAGGAGAAGGTCTATGGTAAAAATCACCGGAGTGGAGGATTAAATCAGGTTGGATTTCTAAAGCAGCATCTACTACTTTTTCAAAAGCATCATAGACATCTTGTTCTCGTAAATTGATGCCAGAAGAACTGAGTTTATCTAACTCATGATAACCTAGATGGGTGTCGGAAAAGTGAAGTATTTTCATATCCGACAAATATATAATTTTGAATGTTGAATGATGAATTTTGACTGCGCATTTTATACACATTCAAAACTCATCCTTCAACATTTTAAATTATTACTTGTAAGAATGAATATCAGAAGAACCTGATGATTTCAATTTAGTTTGCTTTGGGTCACCTTTGAAATTTACATCGCTTGCTCCACTTGCAGATACTATAATACTTTCTGATGCATAAACATTAGAATCAGAACCGCCTGAAGCAGATACTTTTGCATCTTTGGTTTTGAAATTAAATCCGTTAAAATCACTTCCGCCTGAGGCATGTAATTCTAATGTTTCAGCTGAACCATCTAAGTCTACATCTGAGCCACCACTAGTATGACAATCCAAATGATCAACTACTAATTCTAATTCAATATCAGAACCGCCACTCGAATGAATCGCTAATTTATCAAATTTCAATTTTCCATTTGATTCGATATCAGAACCGCCGCTTGCACTAATTTTCTCTAAATCATTAACGGTGATAGATACATGTGCTTTTTTTACTCGACGCATATTTTTATCAAAATATATTTTCAATGTTCCATTTTTCACTTCTGTTACTAAGTTGTCGATTGCATTTTCAGATGCTTCTACTGAAATAGTTTTTGAGTTGCCTTGAGCTATCGTTAGATCAATTCCTCCGCTAAGTGATACTTTGGTAAATGAACTAACAGTTCGATCTTCTTTACTGGTTTTTCCATCTTTATCCCACTTTTGGGCTTGAAGTGAAGTGGTTAATAATACAATGGTTAGGGTGGCTAGAAGGTGCTTAAATATTTTCATTTTTTGACATTTTAATTGAGCAAATAATTTGATTCTCCTTAATGACACGGGGGGATTTGGGATAGTTGGAAGATTTCGGTTTTTTATTATTAGGGTTAGGGTTTGTTTTGGGTTTCTATGGCTTGTTTTATGAATTGGATGTCACTTTCTCGTTGAATTCTATAAGGATGATTTTCTGGTAAAGTTTTTTTATCAATCTCATAAGCTTTATTTTTTAACTTTAAGGCTGTTTTTAGGTCATTTTGGTAATAATAGTTTCTTGCTAGTATAGAATAACTATGAGCCGTAAAAGGATGACTTTCCCCAAAATTTTTTTTGTCTAGTAGTAGGATTTTTTCTAACAAAATTTTAGCCTCTTGATAGTCTCCTAAGTTCTGATATAGTACTGCTAAGTTTGAATAACGTGTGGTAATTCTTGGGTGATCTTCTTTAAAGTTCTTTTGATCTGAAAATAAAGCTTTCTCTAAAAACTTCTTTGCGCTCTTAAAATCTCCTAAAGTTTTAAATATTATTCCTAAAATTGAATAACGGATAGCGGTATGGGGATGATCTATACCATAATTTTTTTCGAATGAAAATAACGATTTTTCTACTAATATTTTAGCTTCTTTATAATCGCCCAACTTTCGAAGTACATTTGCTAAATTTGAATAGCATGTTGCCGTTGTAATGTGATCCTCTCCATATCTTTTTTCATATATTGAAATTGCTTTCTGTAATATTTCTTTGGCACTACGATAATCTCCAAGATCATCAAGGATTATTCCCAAATTTGAATAACAAAATGCAGTCTTTGAATGGTTAAGTCCAAAGTTTTCTTCCATGGAATACATTGACTTTTTTGCAAATTTTTTAGCCCCTTGATAATCACCCAAATACTTATAAATTATAGCTAAATTACTCTGTAAAACAGCAATTTCTTCATGACTACTTTCTTTAAATATATTTTCCAAAATATCTCCAAAAGGTATCCATAAAAATTTATCAATAGGATTTTCTTTGGATTGGTCAAGTTTAAGTTTTTGAATAATATTACCTAACAAGATTTGCACATCCTCAACCGAGTTAGGTTTTGTTTTAGCAACCACCAAATGAATAATCTGATGCATCTGATATTCATACTTTCTCTCCCTCTGCAACAACCAGCCTTTGTCCCCCAAACTATTTAACACCACTTTTAAATTTTCTTTTTTCTCCTCCTCAGATGTCAATAAATCTTCGAGCAAATCAAATGAATGAAATTCCCGAGGCAAGCATGTAAACTGTTTTAGCACATCAATCTCCTCATCCGATAATCCACTTAAATCAAAAATAGAAATCAAATAATCAGTAATATTATTGATAATGTCTTGGTCACTATGCCTAGTTCGAATCAAGGCTTGCGTATCCTTGGGCAAGGCATTTCGTAATTGGTCATTTGTAAATCCTTGTGCTTGAGCTGTTTTAGCCAGTAACTCAATAGTCAAGGTATGATGATCTACGGAGGAAATAACTTCTAGTATTAAATCTTTATCCTGGATCGTTTTGCAATGTTTTTTAAATAGAGCAATAGCATTTTCTTGATTGAGATAAGACAAATTCATTAGTTTGACATCTTGGATTTTTTCCCGAGAGGTCATCAATAAATGCCAATTAGGTGGCGAAGGAAGTTGACTGAAATATCGTTCTACTCCTTGAATGGTATTATCTATAATTAAAAGATTTGGTGAAGGAGAAAGATTTCGCAATTGATCCATCATGATTGGAAATAATTGTTTTGGATCGACTTGCTGTTTGTCCAAACCTAGATGGCGTAGAAGATTTGCATTTTGAATAAAATTATCAGCAAGTTCTGGCGACTCATGTCTGATCCAAATGATGTGTTCATAATCTTGATAATATTGGAAAACGTAAGCAGCAGCTAAGGTGGTTTTTCCAATCCCTCCAATTCCGTTGACGACGACCACTTGTTGGTGTTCTGCCAATTGCTCGCGAAGGTTTTTTAAATCATCTTCCCGACCAATAATATTGCGTGGGTTAATTTTTTGAAGCGCAGTTAATTCTTTTGCCATTTGGAAAAATGATTGAGTGGTTCAATTTAATTTTCCAAAAATAAGAAATTGCAAGTAATTAATTGCGATTAAGCAAAGGGTTTTGAAGGTTTAAAAACAACTTAGAATTCAATTAATTATCTCATTTGCAAATTCCAATGCCCTTGTTTCTGACCAAGCAAATTCTTGATTTGGTAACATAAATCCACAATGTCCTCCTTGGATTGGAGTTTCAATAAAAAGATTAGGATGATTTTTTGCCAAAGAGATTGGTGAACAGGCAGGTGTCAAAATTGGGTCATTTTGGGCATTGACCAAGAGTGTTGGAACTTCAATATTTTCCATAAAATTTTTAGCAGATGAATTAAAATAAAAGTCATCCGCATCTTTATAATTATTGAGCGGAGCAGAAAAGTGTTCATCAAAATCTCTCCACTCTTTGATCTCTTCTAGTTTTTTTAAATCAACTAGTCCAGGAAATTCTTGCTCTTTGATTAAGATTTTTTTCTTTAAATTTTTTAAAAATCGTTTTCGGTAAACTGCATTTGATTTAAGATTTAGAATCTCTGCTCCTTCTTTTAAATCACATGGAGTCGAAAATGCAACGGCAGCTTTTATTTGAGTAGGAATATTTTTTCCATTTTTTCCTAAATAATTTAAACTCATCGCACCACCCATACTAAAGCCAATCATGACCAAATTTTGATATGCTGTTTTTGCTAAGGCATGATTAATTACTGTTCCTATATCTTCAATGTCTCCATGATGATAAAGTCGAGCAGTTCGATTCATTTCACCGCTGCAAGAACGACAATTCCAGGCGAGCACATCCCATTTATTTTGGGAAAAAAGTTTGGCTGCACCTTGAATATATTGACGATCTGAATTTCCTTCTAATCCATGTGAGAGTAGCACCAAGTTTTTACTATCATTAAAAATCCAATCTAAATCTAAGAAATCTTGATCGGCCAATTCGAGTCGTTCGCGTTGATAATTGACATTTTTTACTTTTCGAAAAATACCGGGAATGATGGTTTGGAGATGTCCATTGAATTGGTAGAATGGTGGTTTTTTGTAAGAGGAGTTTTGGATGATTGGCATTTTCTCTTTTTTACTTTTATTGTTTTAACAAAAAAAAATATGAATTTGGTCGGTGATAGAACCTTATAAATTTCATGATTTCTTTGTCGGCAAAACTAATGAAAAAAATATGTAGACACTTTGCAAAAGGACGCTAGTGACGATTTATTTATAGTTCTTCATAAGTTATTAATCAAAAATTAAATGTATATTTATTTGCTACACACAAATAACAAAAAATTATTCTTTACTCTTAAAATATATCGTATGAAAAATCTAAATTTAATTTTTGCATTTGTATTGTTATTTGCTAGCCTTCAATTATTCGCTCAAAAAAAATGGACTCCTTATTCGGGATTTGTTATTGGAAAAGATAAAACTTTTCCAGTATACCCTGCAAAAAAAGGTACTATGATAGGAATGACTGGTGCTATGATAGGAATAGCGATTGAAAATCCTACCAAAAACAAAAGTATATTTTTCGATTATGGATTGGAGTTAACTTATCTAAGATCTTCAGAAGGATTAGATAGCGAAGTAAATTGTATAAATTGTGACCCTGCATTTTTTCTTGCTGATGGCTATAAACGCAGATACCTTGAATTGGCAATGCCTATTCTTTTGAAATTTAAACTATTAGATAAAAAACGATCTACGTTGAACATAAAATCAGGATATGCACCAACCTTTAGCCTTCCTATTAATTCTTATTATTACCGAGTATCTTTTGATTTTGCTGAAAATACTGCAGAAAAAGTAATCTATAAAAATGAAAGAAAATATATTCACACCTATTATTTGGGGATAGATTATCGCTTGAAGATTAAGGAAAATCTTGGATTAGAATTTAGTCCTATTTTTAAATATCAAATATTAAAATATGGTTCTGATAAAGAAAAACAATTTCAATATGGATTAGCAACAAGAGTCGTTTTTAATTTTTAAAAATTGTAGGTACTTTAAAAATAGAAAACTCCTTGTTACCATTTTTTAAGAATTAATATACGTGACACGAATTTGAGTCGTGCCACGTATATTTATTTTTATTTAGAAGCTTGCGCTCTTCGCACGAATCTTTCCGCCGTTGAAGGTTCTACATATTGTAATTCAACGACTTCTCCATCAGGCATTTTTAGGATTCGATCTTTCTTTTTGGCGTTGATGACTAGATCATTAAATTTAGTATTATTGGAAACTATATTGAGAATCCCTCCTTTGTAGCCAAAGAAATAATAAGTGTCACTTGGCGACTTGAGATAAATGTATAATCGATCATCTCCATTCGATGGCATTTTAAATTCAATGAAAGCTTTGAGCGTTACATTTACTTCTTCACCATTGATACTAATCAATCCTACTTGATCTTTTTGGGAAACAAATGATTGGTAATCTGGATCCCACTTCATTGGCATTTTTCCAAATAAAAAAGAATATGGATTATGCTTTTTAGGGATACCTAATTTAAATTCCGTTCTCATTCGTGCAATCGTTCTATCTAACAAAACAGTATCTACAATATATTCTGACAATGCTTTTTCATAAAATGCAGCATCGGTAAAATCTACTCCCCTTGCATCAAAACTACTACTCTTAATATCTGCAATGATAAACTCTAACATATTCTTTGGAATAAAACTTTTGATTCCAGCCATCATATCAGCTTCAACTTGATATCCGAATGGTCCTCGAATAGTCGAATCTTGAGCGGATGGAAACATGGATCTAGCTTCTCCTGCTGCATCAATTTTAATGTATTTTAATTGGTCGCCGATGTTTAATTTCCCTTCTGCTTTAAAGCTTCCATCTTTGTTGCTAAAAGTAACTTTAGTTCCTTTTTTCTTATTGGAAAGAATTTTAAGGGAATCTCCAAAAATAAATTCATCTTTAACTTCATCTAATTTGAATAATCCTTTGGCTTCCACAATCGCCCGATCTTTTCTCAAATATTTAGGCATCATCACTCGTGGGTATAAGTAAGCGGATTCTTTACTTAAATATAAACCAGTATACAATTTATATCCTTCATAGTTTTTAGGCTCATCATAACCAATCACCAAATCATTTTTGTCTCCTTCACTATTAATAGAAAACCATTCTCGATCTCTCATTTTATCAGAATCTAATCTGGCAAAACCTTTAAAATCCAATGGCTTTTTATCTCCTTTCAAAGTGATTTCTCCACGGAATTCTGTTTTCAAATCAATATAAAAATTGTCTGATTCAAGCACTTCTCCTTTGGCAGTAGTTCTCGTTTTTTTCTCACTCCGTTTTCCTTTTCCATATCGTTTTCCGAGGATATTATCAAATTGAATTTCTTGTTTTCTACCTTTTATATTATACTCATAAAATCCTTTGGCTTTATATGATTTCTTTCCTTCGATATCAACGGTTGCCCGATTGATGACATGAAGTTTAGTAATAGTATCACAAACGATTTTACAATTTTCGAGGGTAGACATTTTACCACCTTTAAAAATTTCCAATTTCCCATCATCAGTATAAACTATGGCATCACAAGATTTAATTAAAGGCACTCCTCCAATTTTTAGCTCATTGGATTTCAGATCGTAAAAAGCCGTTTCTCCATCAAAATGCAAGGAATCTCGATTCTTTCCTGTTGCCACAAACGATCCTAATTCTCCAGGAGTCGTTTTAAATGTGACTGCATCTTTACTCATATCCCAATCAAAAGTGGTCAAGGATGTTTTGTATTGATTGTAGGGAAGACTGGTAAAATTTCCTTTTTCGTTGGCTTCAATATGTCCAACCTGTTTATCAAAATCTAATTTACTATTGACGTTATTAGTAGATAGAGCAATTTCACTTGAACCTACTGCGGTAATCGTCAAACTTGAAGTATCAGAATTCGCGGAGTATGATCCATATTTTATCAACTTAGAAGAAAGGCTTCCTTTACTCCATGACATTTTTCCATTCCCTCTCAAACCATCAGGTGTCAATATTAAACTACCCACAATTGTGTGGTCATTTTCTTTAAATAACTCAAACGGTTTATCCTTCTTAGTGGTAATGTACATACTATCTTGATAGGGCTTCCAATCAATACTTACCTCCTCCCCATGTGCTTGTGGAACTTCGATGGCTCCTTTTCGATCTTCTGTCAAATCAAATAACCTTGCCGTTGCAGTCATTTGTTTTGGCTTAAAAAGTATATCCTCAGAGTCCGTAGAAGAAGTCAAATATGAAATCGTTCCTTTTCCTAACATTCCTTTGTTACTCAGATGAATTTCACCTTTATAATTTCCTTTAGCTTGATAAGTGGGTAAACCTTCGGATGGTGTTTGAGTAGTAAATCCTAAAGATTGATCTTCTTCTTGAAGTAATAAAGTTTCTTTGATATCTGGAAAAACTTCTGCTGAAATAAGATTCCCTTTAAAATGTATATCATTTTTAGTGAAGTTATCTAAGCTATTAAAACTAAACTTATCTAATTTGAAATAAAATGAATCTCTTTTGTAAACCCCGTCATGAATCGATCGCTTATCATAATACACATAAGAATAATCCTTTGTATTAAATGAAGGAAACAGATCAATATCATTGGCTCCCGATTTATTATCAGGGGCATCTACGAGCAAAACTCCATTAGTGTGTTCAATTCTTGATGCTATCGAAATAGAAATAGGTCGTCCACTTTCATCCTTTGCTTCGGTAGGAACAAACAAATCAAAATACCGAACCGAATCCAATTTCATGATATATTTTTCATAGTCAAAATGAAAATCTTTTCCTTCCAAAGAACTAAAACCAGCAAAGATTTTTCCATTAAAATCCATATCACGATTCTTTTTCATGGTGATAGATTTGTTAGCTGGTTTGATCGCCACCTTTTGCAGTTTACTGATTTCTAAGTCAACCACATTGTTGGCTTTCAAGGATCTATCTTTCATAGAAAAAACGGCATTCGCATCTTTTTCAGAAACCGACACTATCTTGATCGCATCAAAATCCGTTTTCTTCGCCATGGCATCTGCATAGTGGAAAATTTTATCTTTGACATAGATTATTTCAGCATCTTTGTCGTAATCAATAAAACCACTTGAGACAAATTCGTAGAGTAAACTTTCAATGTTTGGAGTATCAAATTTTTTGTTCAACTTTAAAGCATAATCTCTTGCCTCTATTTCTCTCAATCCCAATTCATCTGACAAAACTTTTAACGAAACAATTGGGTTTACATCTGAAATATTTTGAATTCGCATCAAATATTTTTCATCATAATATTTCAAACTTTCAAAGGTGACTTCGTCTTTCCCATTTCCAATCCCAAATTGTTTTTTTCCAATCAATAAACTATCATTGACCAAATTCCAATCTACTTTATCTGCATTAATATTCACTTGGTGATAAGAATCAAAAAATGGGTTTCGATCACTTCCTCTTTTTCCTCTCGCTAGATTTAAATCTTTGGTAACGATATCATATTTTAAATTTACAGAAGGATGATAAATGGAATCTTGATCAAAATATAAAACTACCTTTACTTGCTCCCCAGCGATTCTTTCACTTTTCCGAATTTTAAACAATTGAGTAGTTGCTCGAAAGGAAAGTTTACCTCCATTCATCACTTCAATTTTTGCAGGATTCTCTTTGTCTCCAGATCCATAAACCGTATTTCCTTCCAATCTAAATCCTCCAGTATATTCTATTCCTTCTCCAATTCCATTAATTTTCAAAATTTTATCATAAGAAGAAAAACGAGGATAAGATCCTTCTCTAGATTTATTTCTTACCACAACTTTATCTTCAAAATCTCCTTCAATTTCTTCTCCTGGAAAAAGTGACGGATAAATTAATTTTACATTTTTGGCTTGATACAAACTTTTCTTCCCTTCAATTTCATATTCATTCAACAAGCAATAAACATCTGGTTGGTCTAGTTTTTCCCAGGTTGCTTTTCCACCCGAACCTTTCCATTTTTCTTGAGTTGGAAAATATTGTCCTTTTGTATTGAAAATGGAAATAGAATCTTTTCCCCGAGTTCCAATCAAATTTAATTTTTCAAATTCTACAAAAGGCACCCCTTCTTCGATATCCATCAAATAACTATCTGCTTCATAATACCATTTCATTCCTTGCTTGGAATAGCGTAAAGCTTTTTGAGAAAAGAAAGATTCAGAAAATTTGAGGTAATCTTTGTAAGGTTTTAATTTTCGATTTTGGATCTCTTTAATCATAGTGAGTGTAAGAGCATTCCATTCATTTAACTTTGCCCCTTCTGTTTCATTTTGCTTGATCGCTAAAACTACCGTGAGATAATTTTTAAAATATGGATTAGCTGACATTCTTTTACCTAACATCTCATTACACACATCTCTAAGTATTGGAAACTCTTCCTCCGTGATCGAAGCATTAAAATAATCTTCGAAATCATCGAAGAAATCTTCCATTTGTTTGCTTTTACTTTTGGTAAAAAAGTCTTTGAATTGTTTAATAAAGGCAGGTCTTTCTTCTGGAAAAACATTGTCTTGCTGAGACCATGCTGAAGAAGCGATTAATAAAATTGCGGCAAAAGGAAGTAATATTTTTTTAAACATAAATTCTATTTTTAACGGTTAATGGTTAACTGTTAATTATTGACAAAAAAAGGTATTCACCGTTCAACATTAACTGTCAATTTAACGCATATCCAATTATTGCGATATTCTGTTTTTTCAATTTTAAAATTATTAGATTTCGCAGCATTTTTGACGAGTTCTTCATCTTCTTTTAAAATACCCGAAATCAGTAAAATTCCATTTGGTGTCAACATCTTATTTAACGTTGAAAAACTATCCAAAATTACATGACGATTGATGTTTGCAAGGATGATATCATACATTTGATCGTCCACTTTTTCTAGTGTTCCGTGGATAGACTTGATGTTTTCGATATTATTTATACGAGCATTTTCCAAAGTGTTTTCATATGAAGGTAATTCTATGTCAATTGCATCAATTTTTTTTGCACCTAATTGACTGGCTAAAATGGCCAAGATCCCCGTTCCACAACCATAATCAAAAACATTTTTTCCAATAAAATCAAGGCTTTCCATGATCGACATCATCATCCAAGTCGTTTCATGATGACCTGTTCCAAAAGCCATTTTCGGATTGATCACAATTTCATGTTTGACTTCCGTGAGTGGTTTATGAAAATCGGCTCGAATTCCACAAAAGTCTCGCACCACGATAGTGTCGAAATTCGACTCCCATACGGCATTCCAATTTTGATATTTAATAACTATTTTTTGATGGGAAAATTCGAAGAGGTCTTTTAGTTCGAGCACTCGTTCGTCTACTTCTGGTGTTTCATTTTTGACTTGGATGTAGGCATTTAATCCTTGGTCATTTTCTTCGAAAGATTCAAAAGGAAGTTCTCCCAAAAGTGCGATAAGCATTTCATTATTCTCGGGATTGGTTTGGAATTCAAATTTTAAATAATCCATTTTTAGTGGTTGTTTTTTTTGAATGCCAAAAGTAAGAATAATGGGGAATTATTTAGGAGAAAAAAGAAGATGTCGCAATCTAATTAGCACAAAGCACGTAGCTGTCTGCTTTAGCAGACTTAGAATTCCAAAGTGGTGGTCTGCTTCAGCAAACTTAGAAAAGTGAGCGAAGCGAATTCAAAATTTCAGAAAATGTAGATAGGAATACTTATGGTGAATTTGGAAAAAATCGCTGCGCTCTTTTTTCGGGTCTGCTGAAGCAGACAGTTACGTGTTACTCATAGACTACTACTTGATCTCCATCTGCTACTAAAATAGAATTTTTATCTTCTGAAAATAAATTCAACAACTCAAACTTCGTCGTTCCTGCCAATGGAAAATCCGCATGCAACTGCCCTTTTTTATCTAATAAAAATATTTGATTTTGTTTTTTGCAAAGAGAACCCAACATGGCTTTCCCCATAGATTTAGATTGAACTGGGAAAATTGCATCTTGATTATTTGAAAATTGATATTTGCCATAAACTTGAAATTCATCTTGATGAAAATATTGAATTTCTAATTCATTATTTTTTAAAACAGCAATATCTGAAAAATTATCGCCTCCAAAATCTGCAGAGGCGAATTTGTAATTGTATTGTTTTTCTTTTTTTGAAGAGGGTGTTGATGATTGTTTTGCTAAAAGATTTAAATTCTCACCGTCTAGATTTAGAACTTGAGCCATTCCATTTTTGTCGGCAATAGCCATTCGTTTTTCTAATTTCCCAGTTTGAAAAAAAAGTGGATCAGTATTTTTTAAAGAAATATTAGTTGCTTCCATTTCAATAAAGCCATCTTTCCCAAATGAAAAAACACTTCCGGCTGAATTCAATGCAACAATAAAATCTTTATCTTTTATTTCAAAATGCTTCATTGTTGCATTTACTTTTCCAGCACCTTCAATCGAATTCCAGCCTGACAATGGAATTCCTTTTTTATCAAAACCATAAATAATTTCATTTTCACAAGCCACATAAATTCCAAAATCATCGTCCCCAAAATCTGCCAATAGCAATCCATTACTCGCAGGAGAAGACAAATTTAATGGAAATTCATTTTTGTCATTTCCTTCCAAATCCAATAAATAAATTTCATTTAAAGTGTTAAACAAAATTCCATCCGCACTATTTTCAAAAAAATTAGCCGCATAAATTTTTGACTGAATTGGGCTTGTCAATATTTTCTCCCAAATGATTTCTCCATCTTGATTCAATAAATATAATTTTAAATCTTCATCTTGAATCAAAATATCATATGCTCCTTTTTCATCATTATAAATCGCAAAAGGTTGCGTAATTGCTCGTGCTTCCAAAGGTGTACGCCATTTCACCTTTGCTTTCTGCTCGTTTTCTTTTTCAAAAAACAAATATCCATTGGTGACAAATTCTCCATCACTCCAATTTGCATTTAATCCAAAAACTGGAAAATTCTCCCACAAATCAATTTGCTTTTTCGCATTTTTTTCTTTTGCATCAAAGGAGTTTTTTAAAAATTGATTTGCCATGCGAGTGTTCCAGTAAAATTCTGCGACACCACTTTTCCCTCCTCGACCTTTCATTTTTAAATAAGGAACATGCCTCACCAATGTTTGGTTGGTGACAAATTGATCAATCCAATTTTCCAAAATTCTTGGTGCTCCAGAGAAAACCACAAAGTCACCAATGAAAGCATAGCATGGTTTTTTTAAAATCAAAAATTCATTTGGAGCAAATGGAACAGGTAAATCGTCGGAAGCAATTTGGCGAATATTATAAGTTTGATAATTCCAACTTTTAGTCACTCCCAAACTGTCGGTCATTTTTTCTAAATAATGTTGAGCCATTTTCTTTTCCCCTTTTTTGATTTCATAGGCAATGAATTTTTCTGCTCGCATCTTTCGAGTAAAAATTTCAGTTCGTCCCACAAGCCACTCTTCACCTATCCAAGGCAAGAAGAATTTTTCAAAAATATTATTTGAATTTTTATCAGAGGAATGATTCTCAGAAAATCCTTTTAAACTGTGTCGGAAAAAGTAGCCTACATTTTTTGGCAAAATTTCAGTAGCGTTGGAGTTTGGAAATACTTTCGCGTTGGAAAATAGATTTTCTAACGTTACCACATTCCCATTTTCAGCTTTTAAGCAACCGTCTATGTTCACTCCTTCTTTTTGAAAATCTAAAATCCAATGTCCTGATAAAATATTTTTAGAAAAATAATCTAAATACTTCGTGGCATTTTTATCTAAAAAAGGATTGGCAAATGCTTTTAAATTTTCAAAAATAACAGACATTTCTATTTGCTGTTTTGTCCTTTTTACTTTTTGAGAAAAATGCAAACGATCATCTCCTAGCAAATTATTGGCAGGACTTTTTAGTTGGTCCATCGCACTTTCCACCAAATAAGCATATTTTGAAATCATGATTAAATCTTGATAAACGGCAACCGTATATTTCTTATCTTTGGTTAACTCCAATCGGTAAACTGTATTTTGATTCGCATTAGATTCTCGAAACGAAAATTTTTCCAACAACTCTGACAAATTAAAAATACCTTTTTCATCCTTCAAAATATATAAAAAATCCACATCTGACTTTCCACTCAAATGCAAACCTGCGGTGATCGGACTATTCAATAAGAGTTGCAAATGATTTTTGTTTTTAACAAAGAGTTGACGAATGATCCGAAAATCTTCTGACATTTTTTTTACGAAAAAAGCACCACTCATTTCATTTGCATATGGCATCTTTGCAACTTCATGCCGCAACATATAATAATCATCAAATGCTAAAATGATTGGTGTATTTTGCGGAATAGCTTCGATGGGCTGGACGCTCCCAAATGGATTACGGTAAGTTTCTTGGATAAAGAAAAACCAAACGAGCAAGGCAAGCAGCCCTGAAGCAATAAGGAAAAGAATTATTTTTTTCAAAGTGTTTCTGTTAATGGTGAAATTTGTGACCGGTTAATAGATTTTATTCGATGGACGATGAACGTTAGACGTTTTACGATCCACTATACTATTTCATTTAGAATAAATTCTAATGATTAACCTCACTATTGCACCAGTTTTCTCATGGTACAAAAATAGCATTTTTATGAATAAAAAACTTTTATCTGTCGGAGCATTATTTGGATTATTGGCGGTGGCAATTGGTGCATTTGGCGCACATGGTTTGGAAGACAAAATTACAGCTGCTCGAATTATCACTTTTGGAACTGGAGTAGATTATCAATTTTATCATACGTTTGCGATTTTTATTGCGGTAGGATTGGCGACTTATTTTAAAGATGAATTATTTCTTCGAGCAGGCTGGTGTTTTGTGATTGGGATTTTATTTTTTTCTGGATCGTTGTATCTTTTAGCGACTCAGACTTATTTAGGAATTGAAAGTTGGTCGAAGGTTATTGGACCGATTACTCCGATTGGAGGATTGTTTTTTATGGCAGGTTGGGGGATTTTGTTGTTTGGGATTTGGAGGAAGTAATAAAGTAATTGTAGGAACAATCCCTTGCTGTTGCACAACACTATTGGAATCACCACGATGTTGGGCAACCACAAGGGATTGCCCCTAGTGATGTGGTGAAAATAAAAAATATTCATTATTAGGATCTCAAAAATTATTTCTCCTTTTTTCCAACTCACCCAACTTAATTCCTTTAAAAAGTGTTAACTTAAAACACCTAAATTTTCAAGTTAGCAATTATGATAAAGAATCCACCGACATTAAAATTTAAAGATGATCTTTTCACGATGGACTGTGAGATGGGACAATCTGTCATGGCAGAGATGAAGAAATTTCCTTTCTCCAGCAAATTGAGTTTTGCGCCAATGATTGCATATTGGGAAGGGCTTCTAGAGAGTGAAAAATTAGATGAAAAAATACTAGCACGTGAAGTTTTTAATCAATTGGACAAGTATCCTTTTTTCCATGAGCCGATTGAAGATGATTCTATTTTAGAAAAACATCAAGACTTTGTTCATCTTCTTTTAAGTGGTTTTTTTCCATCCATTCAACGAAAAAATTTTATGGGTGCAGCTCATAAACCTTTCTTAATGGATCCATTTTATAGGACTCCAGCTCTCGTAGATTTTTTAAGTTCAGGACAGCTAAATATTCATTTTGATATGGAAATGGAAGTTGCCAAAAAAATGAGAGTCGTTAAAGCTTGTTGTTATATCTTAAACCAACATTACAATCAAAAAATAGAATTGAATCCTTCTTTTATTTATACTTTGGAAATTGAAGGAACTTCAAAAATAGGTCATTTCAAATCTTTATATGACAAGCAGTTTATAAAAATTATTCCAACCAAACCACTTAAAAAATTATCACAAGAACAGATTAATCAATTGCTTCGAAATGTTTATGATACCGACCTTTGGTTAAGTATGTTACCTCCAGAGAACTTTGAATTTCATGGTATCGGAATGGAACGATTAATTGATATTACTCAGGAAGAGACGATCTCCCAGATGAAATATAAGTTATTAGAAAAGGATGCTATTGTCCAACCTGAGAATATCAAAGAACTCGAAAAAGATTTAAAAACCTATTTTGATATTCCAGATTTAAGATTAGGAATTACTGCATTAGATTACCCTTCTGAATTTGAAATTTCTCATCGATATAAAATCCGATATGATTTTTTAGCGAAAAAACACGACAACTTATTGAGTGAAAACAACCAAGGTTCACTTTATGAAAAAGTATGCAAATGGAATACTGAAATGATTATTGAGGATCTCAATAAATATGAAGATGGGACTACATTCCCACAAGATTTAATGGCAGAAGGAATCAAAAGTATCATCGTCACTCCTTTGGTCAATAAAGATAATCGGGTGATTGGTATTTTGGAAATTGGAGCACCCCAAGCATTTCAATTAAACAGTTTTCATAAGTTAAAATTAAAAGCAGTTGCTCCTCTTTTCTCCATGTCTTTGTTGCGAAGTCGAGAAGAAATTGATAATCGAATTGAAGCAATTATGCGAGAACAATTCACCGCCATGCATCCAAGTGTGGAATGGAAATTTATTGAGGAGGCATTTGAAATTATGGAGAAACGAGAAATTGATCCTGATTTTTCTAATATGAAACCAATTGGTTTTGAAAATATTTATCCACTTTATGGACAAGCTGATATTGTTGGCTCATCTCATCTCAGAAATGTATCTATTCAAACAGACCTAGTGGAAAATTTGAATTTGATAAAAAATGTTTTCAACGTTGCGACTAAACATATCACTTTTCCTCTGTTGGATTTAAAATTATTAGAAGTAGAAAAAAATATCAAATCTATTAGCAAAGGAATTACTTCAGATGATGAAACCCGTGTCTTAGAATTTATCAAAAATGAAATTCATCCTTTATTTGAGGAGGTAAAAGATCGAAATCCAGAAGTTGAAGCAGAAGTTATTTCCTACTTAAAAAAATTAGACCCAGATTTTGGATTCCTTTATCAGGATCGAAAAAAATATGAGGAAAGTGTTGCCAAGATTAATGATATGATTTCATGGGTGTTAAATGATGCAGAGAAAGAAGGTCAAAAAATGATTCCTCATTATTTTGATGAGTATAAAACAGATGGAGTTGAGTATGATATTTACATTGGGCAATCACTCTTAAAGCAAGGGAAATTTAGAGAAATGCATTTGCATAATCTTCGATTGTGGCAATTGATGACCATGGTTGAGGTAACTCGAAAAGTAGAAAAATTAAAAGCAACATTAGAAGCCCCTTTGGATACCGCTCAATTAATTTTTGTTTATGGAAATCCACTTTCAATAGTTTTTAGATTAGATGAAAAAAGATTTGATGTAGATGGTGCTTACAATGTGAGGTATGAAATTATCAAAAAGAGAATTGATAAAGCGACAATTGAAGGTACTGGTGAAAGATTAACAGTCAAAGGAAAAATCGCTATCGCCTACACTTCCGAAAAAGATAAAACGGAATACTTAGGGTATCTTAATTTTTTGAAAGAAAAAAAATATATTACTGGGAAAATTGAAGATTTGACACTCTCTAAAATGCAAGGCGTGGAAGGCTTAAGAGCTTTACGAGTAACCGTTGTTTTGGAGTAAAAAAAGGAAAAAAGTATTTTTATTTTCATAGATTTGATAACTAATTGAATAGCTAACAAATAAAGAAAATTATGGAAGAGTTGAATTCTGAAAAACCTGAAGAAGAAAAAAAGAAGAAAAAGAAAAAGAAAAAAAAGAAAAAAAGTTCTGGTGGATTGGTAGACAATAGCAAAGGAACTCAAGTCATGTTTAAAACTGCGCTTCGAAATCACATTGACTTGACAAATATTGCGGACAATAAGGCCAATATTATTTTGACTATTAATGCAATTATTATTACAATAGCCTTGCCCTTACTTTCAACTTACGCTTCCGAAAATCATCATTTATATGTTCCTGCATTTTTCTTACTAAGTACTAATATGGCCAGTATCGTCTACGGTGCATTAGTAACTCGTCCTGGCAGAATGCAGGGAAAAACTGATTTGACTAAAATAAAACAAGGAAGATCTAATCTTTTCTTTTTTGGGAATTTTTATAAAATGAGTATTGACGATTATAGAAAAGGAGTAACTGAAATTATATCTGATGAAGAGTTGGTAGACAAAGTTATTATGACTGATTTGTATTATCTAGGACAAGCGCTTGGGAAAAAATATGAATTGCTTCGTACATGTTATACTGTTTTTATGATTGGAATGATCTTGACGGTGGTGACTTTTGTGATTGCATTTTTTACGGCACATCCATGATGGGAATATCGAATATCGAACGTTTCGCTAAGAAATTTCGATATTCGATATTTATTATTTTCAAAATCTCAGACTGAAATATCCACCCATCGGATTCACAGATAATTGAACATTTTCATTACGTTTTTTTCTTTTATGTATTTGCGGAATTAAAATTCCAATCACCGCACCAACTGCATATCCCGTGATAACATCTGTCGGATAATGTTTTCCAGCACGCACTCTCAAGTATCCCGTAATCGCAGGAATCGTTGCAGCAGCTCCCCAAACAACTGGTTTCCATTTGGAATCAGGATAATAATCAGCAAAAACTTTAGCCGTAAAAAATGAACTCGCAGATACCACAGAAGCATGTCCTGAAAAAAAAGAATAGCGAGCATTTTTTTCCATTTTTGTATCAATATCAAAATTGGAATTATATACCAAAGGGCGACTTCGAAGAATTGTTTTCTTTGTGATTGAAGTAATTCCTACAGTTAAAAACAATGTTTCGCCATAGATTAGCGCAATACTTTTAGCATCTCTTCTCATGCTCTTGGAAAATACAAAAAGGGAAGGCATTGCCATCATACCATAGAAAAATACATCACTTGCTTTTCTTGCTCGTTCGGAAGAATAAGAGGTGGCAATTCTATCAAAACGATTAATTGAATTTTTATCTAACAATTCAATTTCTTCTATTTTAAGGCTAGGTGTTTTTGTACCTAAATAAAAACCAAGACCAAGACTTGCTGAACCGATCGAATAAATAATGGCATCTTTCTTTTTGGTACATTTATAAGGATTTTCAATTTGAGCTTGAAGGATAGAAAAAGAAAAGAAGGAAAGGAAAAGGAAATTGATGATTATTTTTATCGCCATAAGGACTTTTGTTTATTATTAGAAAATGTAGTTTTATTTGTTTTTTTAAGGTAGTAGAAATTTTATTAATTATTACGTAATATTTTTCAGAATGGTGGCTTATATTACCTTTTTTTCAAAACACTTAACGAAAACTCCAAACCTCCAATGAAATATCACATCGTTATTTTTCTTCTTTTGTTCGGGGAAACCACCTTTTCCCAAATCAAACCAAATATTTTTCCAGAAGATTTACTAGAAAACGAAATTGAGGCACGATGTTATTGTTCGCCCGGTGTATATAATAAATCACGATCTCGAGGAATAGAATTGACTTATGGTTGGATGAATGGAGGAACATTCAATGAGCAAGATTTCCCTTTCACAAGTCAATTAAGTAAGTATAACAAGTTAGAAAATCTTGAGTTTAAAATCAAAGTTCCCCTTGTTTTAAAAGATAATTTCAAACTCCTAGTCGGCTATCAATATTTTTCTGAAACATTCACCTTCCAAAATGTAGGAGCAGATTTCAATCCAGCTTTTCTTGAACTCAGTAATGAACGGTTGAAAAGTAATTCTCTAAGTGTTATTGTTTCCAAACCAATTGATGACAGTAGATATTTAGCAGTCCGATTCAAATATACTTCAAGTGGAGATTATAATACCTTATTTTCATTCAATAATAAATATGCTATTTATAAACTTTTAGGATTGTATGCATTCAAGCTACATGATGGTTTGGAATGGGGAGTTGGATTAGCTGTTTCTAAAAGTTTTCGAAGGAATAATATTTTACCTTTTATTTTATTTAATAAAAACTTCAATAAGCATTGGGGCATAGAGTCCATTTTACCAGGGATGATATTTGGTAGATATAATTTCAATCAATCCAATATATTTTTGTTTGGAGCAGAATATAATAGTGAAAGTTATCGCATTGATATTAATGAAGATTCCAATTTACCACTCATGGATTATGCATACAATCACTCTGAGGTAATCGTTTCAGGTAGACTTGAACATCGTTTTACCTCTTGGATCTGGGGAAGTATCAAGGCAGGTTATCAATTTAATTTTAGTAGTGAGTTTGAAGCAAAAAATAGTATCACCAATGAATTCAATACCAACCCAACAGGTTCTCCTTTTTTTAATATTAGTATTTTTATTTCACCTCCAAAAAAAGATGTAGAGCACACTCATTAAAAATAATATGCAATACAACTCTCAGAATAGTATTACTAAAATTAATCCGGAAAAAACCAAGATCATGATTTTAACTAAACACATTTTATTTTCACTTCTTTTTCTTTTTTGCAATTTGCTATCTTTTGGACAAAATAAAAATTACAAACATCAAGTACTTTTAGTTGGAAATATTTGTGATGCAGTAGACGACAATAATTTCTATCAACATTTAGAAACCGTTATAAAAAATAATCGTCGGCCATTTTCATTAATCTTAAATGGAGACTTGACGGATGCAAAGTTTGAATCTAAAAAATGGAACGCGCAAATGGAGCGAATACATTTTTTGATAAAAACCGTTGAAACAAATCCTAAGGGGAAAATAATTTTAATCGCAGGTGATCGGGATTGGAACAAAAGTCGAAAGGGAGGACAAAAGCAATTTGGGAAATTAGAAAAAAAAATAAAGTCATTTATAAAAGACAATAATTTTAAGCGCACGGAATGGACCAACAAAAAAGGTTGCCCTGGCCCAGATACTTACGAATTAGATGAATCGCTACTTTTGATTGTCGCTAATTCACAATGGTGGAATCATCCATTTGACAAACCCCGAGCAGAAGATGGACTTTGCACCGTCATCACGGGAGAAGATTTTGCAGAAGAATTAGAAAGTGAAGTCAAAGAAAATCAAGATAAAAACATCATCATCGCAGGGCATCATCCCTTCGAATCTTTTGGAAATTATGGGGGGCATTTTTCATTTACCGATCATCTAAAACCCTTTCCAATTATAGGAAGTTTTAAAACAGCTTATCATCGAAACATTGGAACACCAGAAGATATTTCCAATGAACATTTGCACGAGTATCGAGAAGAGTTTCACAATCTTTTCTTTTTCCATAAAAATTTAATCTATGTTTCAGGGCATGAAAAAAACCAGCAAATTATTCAAGATGGAGAAAATTATTTGATTAATTCTGGCGCTCCTTCCAAAGGGAAATATGCAGGTCAACATGAAAATGGGATCGTCAGTTCTAAAAAAGCAGGAATCATAGTTTTAAATTATTTTGATTCTGGAAAAATTGAATCCAGTTTTTGGGAGAAAAAAAAGGAAGGGTTAATGCCTCAAGAAACTTATTTATTGTTTGAATCATCTTGCATTGAAGGAAGTAGCGCTGATAAAAAAACACCCATCAATTTTTCCTACACTCCTTGCCTATCCAAAGAAAAAGCAGCTAAAAAAATGCAACGCAATTATGTCGATACTTTAGCAATTGCTGGACCAGAATACAAGAGTGGAGCATGGAAAAAAATCTGGCTAGGAAAACATTATCGAACTACTTGGACACAACCAGTCAAAGTTCCTACTTTAGATTTGGACACAACTTATGGTGGTCTGACTATTTATAAAAAAGGTGGCGGTCGACAAACAACTTCTCTAAAATTCAAAGCAGATGATGGAACTCAATTCACTTTTCGTTCCGTCAACAAAGATCCTTCGAAGGCTTTCAATTATAAACTACGTCCAACTTTTATTACGCCACTTATGCGAGATCAAACTTCCACGCAAAGCCCATACGGAGCGATGACAGTAGCAGCACTTTTGGATGAAATTGATATTCTACATGCCACTCCGACCTTGTACATTTTGCCTGATGATCCAAAATTAGGTGTCTTCCAAAAAAGATATGGAAACCTTCTTGGAATGCTCGAAGACAATCCAAGCAAACCAAATGACGCAGGCGAAATCTTTGGTGGAGCTGATAAAATTTATCAAAGTAATAAACTCTACAAAAAATTATACGAGACTCGAAAAAATCGAATTGATGAAAAAGAATTTATCAAAGCTCGAGTTTTTGACATGTTGATTGGTGATTGGAGCAAGCATGAAGACAATTGGAAATGGGCAAGATTTGATCAAGAAGATGGTCTATTATTTCGACCGATTCCACGAGATCGAGATCATACCTTTTCTTTGCAAGATGGAATAATTCCATGGTTAGCGAATCGAAGTTGGGCAGTCAAAAACATTGAAACCTTTAGTTATGATTTAAAGAAAAAAGAGTTGCGAAGTTTGATGTATCAAGCAATACATATGGATCGTTTTTTATCCACAACTGGAACTAAAGAAGATTGGTTGGCAGCAGCGAAGAGTATTCAAGAAAATATTTCTGATGAAGAAATCGATCAAGCAGTTTTGAAAATGCCACTCGAAATCCAAACTACTTCTGGAAGTACGATTGCCAAAAAATTAAAATCTCGTATCAAACATTTGGATAAATATGCAGGTTGGTATTACGATTATTTGGCGAAATATGTAGATGTGATCGGTTCCAACAAAGCAGAGTATTTTGAAATTACTCGAATGGACAATGGAAATGTCAATCTTAAAATTTTTAATAAAAAGAAAAAAGCCAAAGGGAAAAATCTTTATTACGAAAGAACCTTTTATCCAAAAGAAACCAAAGAATTAAGAATTTATGGATTAGCAGGAAATGATATTTTTGATATTAAAGGAAATGGAAAATCAAAAATATTAATTCGAATTTTAGGGAATTCTGGAGATGACCTTTTCAAAGATAAAGCCCAATCATCTAAGACCAAAACACTTCTTTACGACAAAGGAAAAGGAACAGAATTCAAAACTGGAAAAGGTAGCAAAGTCGTCAAACATTGGAATAAAAAAATCTACGACTATGATCGAATGGCATTTGACTATAATTGGAATACACCGATTCTAGGAATGTCTTACAATAATTTTAATGGGCTAAGTTTAAAATTGGGGACTACTTTTGTTCGTCAAAAATTTGGAAAAAAAGATTACGGAAGTACTCATTCGATTTATGCAAGTGCCTCCACTAAAAAGAATTTTGCAATCAATTATTCAGGTCGTTTTCACCATGTTTTAAAAAACTGGGACATCCCATTTGAAGTAGATTTTGCAAGACCAGAATTCAGAAATAATTTCTTCGGTGTTGGAAATAACACTACCAATTTAGAGGTAAAACAAGATGCTGACTTCTACCGTTTTTCTCGAAATAAATTTTCTATAGAAACAGGGATTGGAAAACAATTTTGGAAAAAGAGTAGTCTCGATTTTTTAATAGGATATGAAACCAGTAATTTTGATGATCCTGGAAACTCAATTTTAGGTGTTGATTCTAGCTTATTCGGAGCAAATATAAACCTTGGAGAAATTCCTGTCAAAGCAAAAGCAGTAATCGATTTCAGAGACCAAAAAGGTTTTCCATACAATGGAATTCTATGGTTACTCGATTATCGTTTTGGGACAATTGTAGATGGCGTTCCCGAAACTGCTACTTATGGAATTGCACAAAGTTCTATCGAATATTATATATCTTCCAAACATCAAAATCCAGTCACACTTGGAGTTCGATTTGGTGGAGCGGTGACGCATGGCGATGTTCCTTTTTATCATTTGCCGAATATTGGTGGAGCTTTTGGGTTGAGAGGATTTATTGGTGAGCGATTTACAGGTGAATCAAGTTTGTACATTAATTCAGAAATTCGATGGCAATTATTTCATCGATATACTTCTTTTGTTCCGATCAAGTTTGGGTTAAAAGCGTTTTACGATACAGGTAGAGTTTACTCTAATTTTGATGATGTCAATAGTTCGAAATGGCATGCAGGATATGGTGTAGGAATATTTATTATTCCATTGAATGAAGCGGTAAGTATTTCGTTGCAAGTTGGATTTTCAGAGGAAGAATCTTTTTACCCTGTGATTAGTTTTGGAAGAGCGTTGTAATTTTTTTCACCCATAGATAACATAGTCCGTTCTGGTAAACCTAAGTTTTCTATCTGCCTATCTGGTGAAAAAAAACTAAATTAAAAAAACCTCGCAGCAAGCTGACGAGGAATTATTAAATGGGTTTCATGGAAGTTATTTCAAAAGTAAAATGGAAACAAGCTTCCTAATATTATTTCGCCACATAGGCACATAGATAACATAGCAATTCATCTATATTTTCTATGTGCCTATGTGGTAATAAAAATTCTGTGATAGTTTTTACTTCTGAATATGTCTATATGAAATCAATTGTTAATCTGCACCCGACGCAAACATCGGGGAATTCTTTAGATTAAAAAAATAGAAATCTTAAATCAATATGAAAAAATCAATACAAACTTTTATCCTACTCCTTTTAATTTCCCTGTTGCCTTCTTGTGCCAATTTCAGAGTGCAATACGATAGTAAGAATGCAGATTGGAAAACTAAAAAAGTAGAAAACTCTTCAGGAAAATTAGAACACACCTTATTCCTAATTGGCGATGCAGGAAATTCTATTGATGGAAATACTCCTTCTCCTGCTCTAGCACTTTTACAAAAAAAATTAGCGGAAGCAAATAAAAATAGCCATGTGGTCTTTTTGGGAGACAATATTTATCCTTACGGAATGCCTCCAAAAAGTGACGATAAAGATCGTATAAAAGCAGAAGCTCGATTAGATGCACAGCTTAATATTTTAAAAGATTTTAAAGGTGATCCAATTTTTCTTCCAGGTAATCATGATTGGATTCGGCATGGTTTAAAAGGAATTAAACGGCAAGAAAAATATATTGAAAAACATCTCAACGCTGGAATCGAAGAGGAAGATGATTGGAAAAATTACTTTCTTCCGGACAATGGTTGTGGTGGACCAGAGATTGTAGAAGTCAATAAAAATTTAGCTTATGTTATTGTCGATTCCAATTGGTACTTACGAGACTGGGACAAAGACGCTGCCATCAATGATGGATGTGATGCTAAAAATAGAAGAGTTTTTGATTTCCTTTTTGAAGAATCTTTAAGGAAAAATCGAAACAAAAATGTGGTCGTCTTAATGCATCATCCATTAAATTCCTACGGACCACATGGCGGGAAGTATGCAGCCAAAATGCATTTATTTCCATTGACCGAAATAAATAAAAATTTATATATCCCTTTGCCAGGATTAGGAACATTAGCTGCAATAGGGAGAGGAACTATCGGAAGTCGTCAAGACTTAGCTCACCCTGGCTATCGTGCCATGAAAAAATCTATGCTATTAGGTGCTGGTAAAAATGGTCGTTTTATTTTTGCCGCAGGTCACGAGCATAATTTGCAATATATAGAAACAGATCGAAATCAATTTATCGTAAGTGGTGCTGGCTCAAAGAAGAATCCAGCTAAGTTAGGAAAGGGTGCTCAGTTTGTTTATGGTGGTCAAGGTTTTTCTAAGTTAGAATTTTATGAAGATGGAACTACTTGGTTAGAATTTTGGAGATCAATCGAAGGAAATGAGAATGGAGAATTGGTTTATAGAAAAAAGATTAGAGGTAAATTAGAAATCTATAATCGAGAACAAATAACAGAATTTCCAGAATTTGATCAAAAAAAGGATTCCGTAAATACGTTGTTATTAACTCGAAAAGTAAAAAAAGGAACTAAGTTTAGAAATGCCTTTTTGGGAAAACATCATCGAGAAACTTATGTGACTAAATTTAATTTCAAAACATTAGACCTTTCCACTTATGCTGGTGGGTTGTCCCCCATCAAGCGTGGCGGTGGTGGTCAAACTAATTCTGTCAGATTGCAGGATAGTCTTGGTCGGCACTACACTATGAGAGACATGACTAAAGATGCTTCTCGATTAATCCCCTACCCTTTTAATCAAATGGATTTGGCTGGTTCGATTGTAGAAGACACTTATTTGGCGACCTACCCATTTGCCCCTTTAGTCATTCCAACTATGGCTGATGCAGCGAAAGTCTATCACACCAATCCTCAATTATTTTATATTCCAAAGCAACCAACTTTGGGAGAGTATAATGATGTTTATGGAGGAGCAGTTTATCTATTTGAAGAGCGGCCGGTGACCGCTTGGAAGGACAATCCTAGTTTTGGAAATCCGATTAAAATTTTAAACACCGATAAGCTCGTTTCCAAAATCACTAAAAATAATCATCACAAGGTCGATCAAGAATGGGCACTTCGTAGTCGGATGTTTGATATTATGATTGGAGATTTTGATCGGCATGATGATCAATGGCGCTGGGCACTTATTTCTGAAAATGGGAAGGACAAAGTGTATCGTCCAATCCCAAGAGATAGAGATCAGCCATTTGCAAAATATGATGGATTCCTAACCATCATCGCTAATAATTTTGTTCCATTTCTTCGATTATTAAAACCTTATAAAGCTAATGTTGGAAATATAAAATGGACCACTTACAATGGTCGTATTTTCGATAAATCATTTATTGGAGAAATGGATTGGGAAGACTGGGAACGGGAAACCAAATACATTCAAGATAATGTAACCGACGAAGTGATTGATGAAGCATTTAAAAATATGCCCATCGAAGCGCAAAGATTAGCAGGAGATAAAATAAAAGAAATCGTCAAACAACGTCGGGACAACATGATGGAAATTGCTAAAAAATATTATAATTTTTTAGCGAAAGAAGTTGACATTTATGGAACAGACAAAAAAGAATTATTCGAAATTACTCGAATGGAAAATGGTGACGTCGATGTTAAGGTGTATGATTCCAATAAAAAAGGTGATAAACAAAAACTGGTTTACCATCGTCTATTTTTAAAAACTCAAACCAAGGAATTAAATATTTATGGATTAGGTGACGATGATATCTTCAACATAACTGGAGAAGGAAGTACAGGTATTTTTATTCGAACCATTGGATGTTTAGGAAAAGATACTTTTAATGATAGTTCTAAAGTTGGTGGCATTGGTAAAAAAACTTGGGTACACGATACACCAACAGGCAACACTTTAAACTTAGGAACAGAGGCAAAAGATAAAACTTCCAACCATCGAGATGACAATATTTATGATCGAGAAAATATCCATTATGAATATGACTTTTTGATGCCATTACCAATTATTGGAAGTAATCCTGATGATGGATTTCTCTTTGGCGCATTTGCCAATTGGGTAAGATATGATTATAAAAAATTCCCTTATTCTCAATTACACCATCTTTCCATAACAGCGGCAGCTAGTAAAGTTTCCTTAGATGTAATTTATCAAGCGGAATTTATTCGGACAGTTGGAAAAATGGATTTCACCATTGATTCTCGTTTTTATGGAGATCGATTTGCATACAATTTTTTTGGATTAGGAAATGAGACTTCCAATGTGGCAAATGAATTATCTTTGAATCGAGTACAAAATAGTTTGATTTACATCAATCCTAATTTGAGAAAATTAGTGACCAGAGGAAATGGAGAATTTCTAATTGGAGGAACACTTCGCAGAATTGGAATAGATGATAACGCTGATGATGATCCAAGATTCATTAATGATTTTGCTACTACTAATCCTGATATCTTCGATACCAAATTACAACTTGGTGCAAAAGTAGAATTCAATTATGCCAACTTAGATAATCCATTAATTACACATTCAGGTACCAAGTTCCAATCTAGTTTGAGTTGGGAAAATGATATTTGGGGTGATAATGTTAATGTCGGAAAATTAAAAGCAAGTTTAGCTTTTTATTATAGTTTGGATAAAAATCAATACATCACTTTAGCTACTCAAGTTGGGACGCAACACAATTTTGGTAAATTTAATTTCTACGATGGAGCAATTATCGGTGGTACAATTAACGGAACTCCTTCTACCCTGCGAGGATTTCGAGCGGAGCGATTTACGGGCAATACTTCTCTCTATCATAACTCAGAAGTACGAATTAAACTCTTCTCATCAACCAATCGAATTTTACCATTTACGATTGGAATTCATGGAGGATTCGATTATGGAAGAGTTTGGGTAGACGATGAAGATTCAGATAAATGGCATCAAGGCTATGGTGGTGGAGTTTGGTTTAGTCCCGTAAATGCATTGTTATTTCGAGGAGAATATTTTGTGTCGGACGAGGAGAAACTGATTACGATTGGGGCGGGGTTTGCGTTTTAAATAAAAATTAAGCAATACAAAAACTAGTGTAGTCAACATATGAATACACTAGTTTTTTTATTTTAAATTGATTAAATTTTAACCTCAAAAAATAGAGAATATAAAATTAGAAAATCACTTTTGTACAGGAGCAGAAAAAAAGTAATTATAAATTGGATTAAATAGTAAAAATGCACCAATGCAAAAAATAAAATTTAGCGATATCCAAATATAATTCAATTCGGATCCAATAAAGTAGCCATAAATTAAAAATAAACAAGGAACCACAAGAGGAATTGAACTGTAGGATAATAAAAATAAAATCCTCCTTTTTTTCCCAAAACTATTGGATATATAGCCTAAGATAAATGTGATGAATGTTATTAAAGAAATTATAAATAAGAAATAAGATGGTATAAAAATCAAAATCAATATAACTATTACAAATGCTAAAATAGCGAGCCAAGCATAAAAATCAGAATCAGAATTATAAGGAAGCTCTTGAAGTCTAAAAATTAAATAGAAAACAAAAATAAAAATAGAAAAAGCAGCCCAAATATGATTAATTCCAAATAGATGAAAATAAGAATAGTCTTCGCTGAAAGAATTAATATTATTTGAAAATTCTCTTATTTCATCATTTTTAAATTCGGGAAATTTACTAAGCGCTTTTAAATATATTTCTTTCCTTTCCTTCATCTCCTTTTCACTCATCTCTTTATACCTTAAAAATACATCTTCCTTATATAACTTTAAATAATATAAACTATTATCCAAATTATATTTATCAATTTCCGAAGAAGGGAAATCTTGTTTTTTATTATTATAAATCAAATAACCATCATCTATCTTTTTTGAGTTTAAAATTAAATATTGATAATTATCCACATTTTGAATTAGTTGATTTTTTATCGATTTGGTTAACAATAATATTGGTATTAGTAGAACCAATATCATTTTCAATATTTGCAACATCAAAAATTTAAATTCTATTTTGTAAGTTGGTAAAGGATTTGAATTACCAATTTTTAATCTCTCAATTCTAACCTGAGACAATATTATGCTTCCAAGTACAAAAGACAGTAAGCCAAAAAAAACAATATAAGCAAAAGGAATATGTCCATAATTCAAATCAAGTGCAAACGCATTCATTAAAATTGGAATAAACCAAGTAACTACCATCAAAATGATAAGACCTGCTAAATTCTCAATTTTCAAATAATCATGAATTTTCGTAAGCCAAATAGCTGGATGGTTTTCAATTAAATAGGTATCTATTTTTTTAAAGAATTTATTTTTCATAAAAAATTCTTTTGCTTGAGTTTGTCAAATTTCTAAAACTAATTAGTTCTATTTTATTTAAAATAAAGTATTCTAAAATTTTTGATGTGGAGATTTTTTCGGGAGAAGAAATCAAATATTTAGTAGAGTTATTCTTCACTTCCAGATTTGGAAAGGTTTTATAAAAATCAGAGTAAAACTTCTCAAATGATACCTCACATTCAAATTCAAAAAGAAATCCCTTTCTTTGCTTTCCTATATCTTTTAGAGAACCTGAATATTCGATAGATCCTTTTTTCAAAAATACAATGTTATCAGCCACTTCTTCAATCTCTGTAATATGCTGGGAACTAATTAATATAGAGATTGGGTATTTAAGACTTCTTGTCAATTGCTTTAAATCATTTAAGATGGTCATCTGAACTAATATATCTAGATTACCAAGTGGCTCATCCAGAATTAATAATTTAGGTTTCCAAATTAATGCCTTTGCTAGAGCAAATCTTAATTTATAACCAGAAGATAACGCAGACCAAGATTTTCCAATATGCTCCCTTAATCCTAATCTTTCAATAATGAATTGGGTTTCAAGTTCATTAGTTTTTCCCCTAATACCATGAATCGATGCTTCTAACTTTAGGCCTACCAATAAAGTTGTTTCCCAAAACTCTAACTGTTGAGAAATATATGCGATATTATTTTTAATGGATAACCAATCTTTGTCTTTTTTCGACTTACTAAATTTTGGATATTCAATATTTCCATTGTCGGGAGGAATAACACCTGCAATGATTTCTAGTAATGTTGTTTTTCCCGCTCCATTCTCCCCTACCAAAGCAGTTATTTCCCCTGTCTTAAGTTTTATATTAATATTTGATAAATCAAATTTTTGATATTTTTTCCAAACTTTCTCTCCCTTAAAAACAACCTCTTTTTTTACTTGAAAAAGTTCTGATAAATTTTTCTTCTTTTCATCTTGACCAAATTCTCCCTTAATTTTTTCATCTTCTAGTTGAGATACAATTTTAATTAAATCTTCTCTAAAGTTATTAATTAAAACTTCCGAATCCGAAGAAGTACTTAGCAAGTTTTGTCTAAGAACAATAGTCTCAAATAATAGATCTTGGTTAAAACCACTTCTTCGTATAGCGTTGATTATCAATTCAGAAGCCTGATTAATATCTGTATGAATTAGTTCTTTTATATGTTTTTTCCATTCATTCATAAATCTAACTTTTTGAGTTTTGATGGTTGGAAAAATCATGTACTTGTTGAACCAATCCTAAAATTCCAGTAAGAATCTGATTTCTTTTGAGATATACATCCTCATATTTAATTAACCCTAAATTCATCTGATTCTTATTGTAATTAAATTGAGAACTTAACAATACAACCATATGTAATTTTTCGTGATCTTCCGAAAATTCTCTTACAAAATCCAATGACAATTTAATAGCATTAGAGACCTCGTCCATTGCTATTAAATCTTGAATTTCAAATAATCTTGATTGTATGATTTTATCTCTAGAGTCCAAAAGTTCTTGTAGTGTCTAATTTCTAAAAGTTCTCAAATATAAAAATATTATAAAACATAGCTTAATAATATGACATAATGAATTTAAATATATTATGGTTTCCTGCTGTCAAAATACAAATAGTTGGAATTATAAATTCTTTTTTCTTGAACCAACCAAATAATAATACCACTACCTTTCACATACCCATATCTTTCTAGCGAATTTGCTCTTTCCACTTTTACCAACATCGCAATAATCTGATATGATAAATTCTATGTTGTTGATTAAATTAGTAATATCCACTATAGACACAATAACCAATCGAGTAGCTAATTTTGCGGAGGATTCAATAATATTGGAAATAATTAAATCATCTGAATAGGCGTATAAATTATATGGAAGGTCAATAATAACAGCATCATATTTTTTGCCAAGATCTTTAATATCTGAACGGTACACATTGGAAGAATAATTATAATGGGCAAGATTTAATCTTGTATGTTTACAAGCTTTCCAATTAATATCGCACCCTTCAATCTTGAATCCAGCATAACATGCTTCTAACATTACTGTACCAACTCCACAACAAGCGTCTAATAGTTCTATATTTTTATTTCCATTTGTCGCTGCACAGATTATGGTTTTAGCAATATCTATATTCAATGAATTACTAAACGAATAAGGTTTTTTCTTATGCTTCTGCCAGTCAGTATTTTTTTTTATTAATATACCAAAATACCAAACACCCTTATAGTTGCAAATAGCATAAGTTATAATTGGAGTGTGATAATTAGATTCTCCTTCTATACTATATCCGATGTCTCTTAACTTTTGTAGTCTTTCTTTATAAGCGGTTTCATCACCATCCAATATTAAATATTCAACTTTAAATTCTTCCGCATGAATATTTTCTTCTTTGATTTTTTTTATCAATTCGGAATAATTCTCTGAAGATAAAATTATCTCAAATCTACTTTTAATAAAAGAAGTGATAGAAGGATCAACTTTGGTATTTGAAAAAAGCAATTTGTTCTTTTCCTCTTCATCAAAAAGTTGTCTTGATTCCAACTTACATAATTCATTATTATGACGGTCGTAATTAAATGAATATAAATAGTTGAGATTTGGTATTTTAAAATTCAATTAGTGGTGATTTATTTTTTTATCAAAGTTACTAAATGAAAGCTAACATAGGAAGGGTTTCTTCTTTTGCCCAATATTGTTGTGATTTTCCAAAGGAGTTGAACAACCATAAAGGATTGCCTTTGCGCAAATTTTAGTTATTATAAATTTAGTCGAAAATAATTCATAAAATTGTATATTTAAGAAAATATAAAAACAACAGAATGAAAGAAAAAGAAGAATTATCAAAATTAAAGCTTAAACAAATTGACCAAACCTTTCCTTCTACTAAACCAATCCAGAATATCATTCCTGTTAATTGCCCTTCCTGTAAAACGGCTCCTACTAAAGATGATATTAATATTCATGATAAAATTGCTAAGTGCGAAAATTGTTCAACGGTATTCTCCTTTGAAAAAGATGTCAAAGATTTAGTAGCATTAAATAATGAAAAAGTAGAACCCGAAATAGTAGTCAGACCTGCTGGTATCGAAAAAAGTTATTTTCATGATGAGTTAGAGTTAACTATGCAACAACCTACAGGTGGAACATGGATTGCATTAGCTATTGCAGCGGTTTTTATTGCAGGGTTGGTTTATTCTGTACACATAAAAGAGGGTATTCCAATTTACTGGCCAGCAGGGATATTTGGATTCGGACTTTTCTTTTTTTACAAATATTGGAATAAGGCAAATGAAAAGATATATATAAATATTGATGAAAAATATTTGTACACACAGTATCGTCCTAAAAATTTTATTCGAGATAAATCGGTTCGTACCCAAGAAATTGAACAGTTGTATACCAAAACAATCGCCTCTAATTATTATAGTTTATATGTGGTACTCAATTCCCCAGAAGGTCAAAAGCATGAAAGACTCATTCAATATATTGATACTAGAAATAAAGCTAGATATATTGAACTTGAGTTAGAGAAATATCTAGGGATTGAAGATCGTCGTTTGCCAGAAGAATAAATCACTCCCACAAACGAGTCAATTACTTCTTTAAACATTACTCTTTTATTTTCACTCTTGAATATCCTAAATGCAATGAACTAGGAATCGTCAAACGTCAAACAAATAAAGCCTATTAATTACTCGTTTATTCTATATTTGCAAAAAATATTGACTTTCTAAATGCAAATATTAAAAACACATTATCATCCTGAAATAAAAACTTTAGAGAATAAATCTATTTTCACCAGACTAGCCACTAGAGCTATCGCCACTCAAAGAAATTCCATTTTATTAATGTATACGGAAAGATATGAAGATTATAGTCTTCCTGGCGGAGGCTTAGATTTAAACGAAAATAAAGTCCAAGGAATGATCCGAGAGCTTAGTGAAGAAACTGGAGCTAAAGATATTACTAACATCAATCCCTTTGGTGCTTACGAAGAATATAGACCATGGTATAAAACTGACTTCGACATTCAACACATGATTTCTTATTGCTATACCTGTGAGGTTAACCAAGAGCTTGGTATCTCAAATTTAGAATCTTACGAAATCAAAAATGGGATGAAAGCAATGTGGATCAATATTCATGAAGCCATCAAGCACAATAAAAAAACCATGGCGACAAGTGATAAAAAAGGAATGTCGATTGAACGGGAAACTTTTTTATTAGAGCTTATTGCAGAGACGATTATTTAATCAACTAATTCAAACTACAGAAAACTTGGATTAAATAGTTTATTTTCAGAAAACTAATTTTACTCATTTGAAAATAAAGTAGGTGCCAACTTTCTTTGTTTCTTTCGATCCAAATACCTCCTCAATACTCCTCCCTTTATATTATTGACATCGTACTCTACGACAAAAGCGTTTTCGTCTATCTCATCAATCACTCGATGAACTTTACGAATATCTATTCGATTTACTACAGTATGAATAATCATAAACTCTTCGGCTTTACCTTTATTCCCATATCCCTTTTCTCCCTTGTAAAGAGTCATTCCTGCACCAATTTTTTCAATAATATTCTTCTCTATTTCACGATAGTAAGAAGAAACAATCATTACCCCTATGAAATCTTCAAATCCTTCTATTACAAAATCAGTAACTTTTGCTGTGACAATATATGTCAGAATAGAATATAGCGCTACTTCTACAGATAGTATAAACGCAGTAATCCCAAATAGAACAACATTAAAAAGTAAAATAACCTGGCCAATCGGAAGGTTAAATCGATCATTTAAAAAAACACCTAAGATTTCTGCCCCATCTAATACTGCCCCGTTACGAATAGTAATACCCAATCCTAAACCAACTAGTAATCCTCCGAATATAGAAATCAATAATTTATCTTCAGTAATTGGAGCAAAAGTTTCAAATTCAATAAATATAGCCAAACCAATAATACTGATAATGGACTTGATGAGGATTCTTTTCGAAAGAGTAAAATAAGCCAACAACAAAAATGGAATACTCAGTCCAATTAATAAATAGGAAACATTAATATCTAATTGTGTATTAATCAAAATGGCTATCCCCGTAACTCCACCATCCAAAAATCCATTCGGCAATAGAAATGCCTTAAGTCCAACGCTGGCTAATACGATCCCAAAGGCTATTTGAACATATTCTAATATTAATTGATAACCTTTTATTCTCATTTTATTTTATTGATTGACGGAGATAAAATATTCTTTATCAGTTCTTTAATTTATTTTTTCTAATCAAGGCTATAAGCTAATCCCCGCTATAAATAATTTCTATTAAGATACTTATCATACTACTCAATTACTTCTAATTTTAAAATTATACATATTTCTCTAAACAAAAAAGTGAAGTTAATCAATTAGTAATTACCTTAAATTATTGATGCTTTTTAATTCTTGAATTTTTAGAACTTCCAGATATTGAAATCTGTGAGTTCTTTTTGTACAATCCTTAAAGTAAGTAGATTATTTGTTCCCTCTTCTTAACTTATTGACATTTGATAATAAAAAAAATTTATTTTCCCTTAGATGCAACGTTTTAAAAAAATCTTCTTTTTATAATATGAAAGGCGCGCCGAACTTTTTTATTACTAAAAAAAATATCATGAATACCTCAAGGTTATATCTATTAACTCTATTGGTACTTTTCGCTTTTGGCTGTAGAAAGGAAAGCATCATTTCGGATAAAGTTACAACTATTCCCTCTCCTACTATTTTTATAGAATCTGAAATAGTTGGACTCGTTACCAATCAGAATGGAGAGCCTATCGAAGATGCAGAAGTGAATTGGGGTTCGAACCTGACCACAACAGATCAAAATGGATTTTTTAAAATAATTAGTACCGTTCCAGACAGAATAGTTGTTTTAAATATCAAAAAGGAAAATTACTTCGAAGCCAATCAAACACTTTCTCCACTCAGAGAAAACACCATTCATACTAAGGTACAACTTATCGAACGAACATTATCTGGTAGTTTTTCGTCGACAAGTGGAGGAATAATTAATGTATCTGGCGGTGGAAAAGTTGATTTCGCAGCCAATGGATTTAAAACAGAATCTGGAAATAATTATACAGGTGAAATAAATGTTTATACCACCTACCTTGATCCTACCAGATCTGATTTGAGAGAAGTAATGCCTGGTAATTTAACAGCACTAAATCTTTCTGAGGAATTGCAATACTTAAAAAGTTTTGGAATGATCAACGTAGAATTAGAAGGAAGTGCCGGTGAAAAACTTCAAATATCTCAAGCAGCAAGCTTAACTGTTCCTGTACCCAATCTTTTATCTAGTGATGCGCCTAACACTATTCCCCTTTGGCACTTTGATACGGAAAGTGGTCTTTGGGAAGAAGAAGGGGAAGCAACTTTACAAGGCAATGAATATGTTGGAGAGGTATCTCATTTCAGCTGGTGGAATTGTGATGATAATATTGAGACGGTCTTTCTACAAGGACAAGTTAATATATTAAATGGTCCAGCAACCATTGATGTTCGCATTGTCAGACCTGACGGAACCTCCTGTACCGTTACTACTTCAGGCTCAGGAAATATTAGTGGACACATTCCAAAAAATGAATTATTAACATTAGAACTAATTGATGTTTGTGGTGATATAGTTTACTCAGAAGATATTGGCCCCTTCAATCTTGATAATATTAATTTCGTCATCACAGTTGATTTAAGTAATTTAGAACTAGTCACTTTCTCAGGGGCTGCTTTAAATTGCAATGGACAACCTGTAACCAATGGATATGGAATTGTAAATGGAATTGGAGTTGACTTTTCTTTTATCATTCCCATTGAAAATACAGGAAACTTTTCCACCGATTTTTATAAGTGTGAGGTCGAAACAGTCTCTGTGGTAGTTGCAGACATCGATGAGGAAACTCAAAGTACTCCTCAGGTATTTACGGTAGAAGAAAATTTAGCTATTGGAAACATCGATGCTTGTGAAGATGACATTGCAGGGTTCCAAGTAATTATTAATAATGTGGAGGATAGTTTTATTACACCTTGTACTGCGATCCTTAGTACTAACCCAAATGGAGCCACAGTTTACAACATTAGTTTTCAATCTGTCCAAAGTGGTGGCAATGTCAATTACTATATAAATATACACGACAATAATAACGATCCTACCAACCCGGTATATACTTATGCTTGGGGTATCTTGAATCTAGACGGAACTCCGGAATGTCAATACAGTAGTTTAGCAGTATCAACTATTAATGACATCGTAAAACTATCTTCCAATGAAACCATCGGAGATAATGTTCACTTCCATTTTAATAATGTTGACTTAACCAAAGATTGCGGTACACCAACAATTTTTAATGATGTCGAAATTGACATAAAAGCAACCATCATTCAATAATCAATTTAGATATTATTATCACTTGAATAACGAAAAACTCATACGATTATATAGGCAGGGCAACCGGCAAGCGGAAAAAGAACTCTTCTTCCGCTATGCCGGTAAAGTCTTGAGTATATGTAGGAGGTATGCTTCTTCCGAACAAGAAGCTAAAGATTATATGCAAGAAAGTTTTTTACAGATTTTTGAAAACATTAAAAAATACAATAGCGATAAAGGAGAATTTGAAGGTTGGTTATTTAGGGTTTGTACGAATAAGGTTTTGGATATTAAAAAAAAAAAAAAAAAGAATATCCGAATTGTGTATATGGAAATCTTACCCGATGTATTCGAACAAACCAATGATGGTATCGAAGAATTAATTTCCATAGATGACCTTCTTCAATGTATTCAAGCTCTCCCAAATGGCTATCGGACTATTTTAAATTTATATGTATTCGAAGGACTACGCCATCAGGAAATAGCAGACCAATTAAATATTTCTATAGGAACTTCTCGATCACAATATAGTCGAGCGAAAGTATTACTTAAACAGATCATTTTAAATAAAACAGGACTCAAGTATGAGCGATGCTAATTATAAAAATAGGTTAAGAAAAAGATTGGACAATCATTCAACTCCAATGAATCTGGAATCGGAATGGGCGGCACTAGAAGCACGTCGACCTACTAAAAAGAAAAAACCTTTCATTTGGTTTTGGTTTGGATCAGTAGCGGTAATGATGGCTTTTCTTGTTTGGTATAACATCGATCAGACTTCCAACTCTTCTGCTGATATTACCAAAAATGAATCTGTAAATATTGACCAGCAATTGTCTATGGCATCCCATCCAACAATAGAGCTTACAACAAATATGGAGTTAACAACTGTTAATGAGCAGCAATCTATCAGTACTACAAAAACGTTCTCAAATATTTCAAAAAATTCCAAAGCCATTCCTCAAAATTTCCAGCCTGAATTAGACGATGATAAAGTAAAAATTATTGATCTAGTTAAAAAAGAAGCCATTACTGACACTTCAAAAAAAGTCACCAATTCCACCTCTATTAATAAAAATCAAACAAGTCTTGGAGAATCAAAAAATACTTTTACCCAAATAACTCAAATACCCAATAAAAAAATTACTCTTTTGTCCATCTCCTCTCCTATTCCAATACTTAATTTTTTAACTTCAGAACGGGAAGAAATTACTAAGCAAAAAGAACCTATTTGGGCACTAGGAATTGAAGCTACTTATGGTAAATCATTCCGCCAATTAGATGCCCTTAATCCAAGTACACAATTACTGATCGATCGTCGGAATAAATTTGAAACACCACTTGATAGTTGGAACGTTTCTCTTAATTTATCTCGGATGATTAATCAAAATTGGTTTACAGAAATCGGATTTGGCTATTCACAAACAACGGATAGATTTCAAGATATTTATGTTACCAATAATTCTCAACCTACAGCTGATCAGGTCATCAGTATTATCTATAGACGAGATGGAACAACAGATATCATTTCAGGTGAAGTAATTGCAGAGGAAACGACTACCACCATAGCAACTTATTATCACTACCATAAAAATGTATTTGCTCAAATAATTTTCGGTCGTAAATTTTCCTTCAATAATCATTGGGGAAGTTCGTTTTCCTCAGGATTGAATTACAGTTTATTGACTCTTAAAAACGGAACTATATTTAGCAATGATTCTTCCAATACCTACGATGATTTATCCAAAAGTAATTATCGAAAAACTGGATTAACCAATCTACTCATTCAGACAGAAATTTATTATCTGATGAATAAAAATTGGGAAGCCTCATTTGGTTTTCAGGTAAGTGGTTCAGTCAATAATTCTTTTCAAAATACTAGCGGATTTTCTGATAAAAGAAAAGTTGGGAGTCTGCTCATTGGTCTAAAGAAATGGTTTTAATCATAAGATTAAATAGTTTTCATTTCGCTGAACGAACGCTGTAATTATCGTAAAGCGGTATCATTAACGTCTGCGTTTTTTTTGTAACAGAGGTTACAATAGCAGGATAAACATGTTTCAAGCACGCAAAATATTAGACACATAATTGTTTTTATTAAAAGCTCTTATTAGATTTGTTGTTTTTTAAAATCCTATTTTAAACAAATCAATTCTATGAGATTATCGAAGTTAAATCTTCTTTCATTTTTGCTCCTACTTTTTCCAATTTCACTTTTAGCACATGGTGTAAGTTTATCTGATCAAGAGACATTGAGCAATGGCGGACTGCTTGCATACATCTTAGTTGGAGCTAAGCATATGGTTACAGGATACGATCACTTACTTTTCCTAACTGGTGTAATTTTTTATCTCAATAACTTCAAAGACATTGTACGTTTTATAACTATTTTTACAATTGGTCATAGTATCACTTTGATAGGCGCTACTTACTTGGGAATCAAAGCAGATGAACATTTGATAGATGCGATTATTGCATTGAGCGTATTGTATAAAGGGTTTGAAAATCTAGGAGGGTTTAAAACATTCTTTAAAACTAAATCTCCTAATTTATTATTGATGGTTTTTATTTTTGGATTGATTCATGGGTTTGGTTTATCGACAAGGTTGCAATCATTTGATTTAGGAGCGGGACAGTTCTTAGCTAAAATCGTGTGTTTTAATATTGGAGTTGAACTCGGTCAGATTACAGCTTTAATTCCAATTGTTTTTATCATTTCGAAATGGAAATCTTGGAGTAGTTACCAACTGTTTTATAAATTCGTCAATTGGTTTTTAGTAGTAGCTGGAGTTGGGCTTTTTATTTTTCAGATGTTTGGATATTTGAATGGGCATAATTAAACTATGTTGGTCAATCTCCTGTGATTGTCCTTTCGTCATAGATTTTATTCTAAGGAGTTTTATAGAAAAATTTAGAATTTTGCCTTACACAAAACTTGTTAGAACTTTTCCCGACGTTTAGTATGTTTGGGACTTTTAAAAAAGACTTGTATGCTTATAATCCACAAGATGATTTATTTACACTTTAGTTTTAATGATAAAATTGAAATCAAGAAAGTTCTCATTCTTTAATCATAAATTCTTGCTCACAATTATTCATCAGCGGTGGTGTCAACGATGTCAACCGTTGACTTATCCTTAAGTAATTTTCAATACCTTTTTTATTTATTTCAATGTCGAAAGAAATTTCACAATCTTATCCACTCCGGTAGCAGCAACAATCTTTTCCTTCGTCTCTTCATCTTCCCATCCTGACGAAACTAATCCAACCAATTGACCATCTTCATCAACCACCGGTGAACCACTTAATCCACCCAAACTAGTTGGCCCTGCTACTTGAATAATTTCATGAAGTCCATTATCCATTTTTGCATATTTATATTCGTAAACTCGCTGCGCACCATCTTCATCTTTATATGACCATCCAATTATAAATAATTTTTCTCCAACAATCAACGGTTTCTTCCTAAATTGCAAAGGTAGATGATTCGTACTATTTTCTTTTATCGAAAAAATTAACCAATCATCAGTCATTGAATCCCAATTAAGCAGATCGGTTCGACTTGCATTAAGTAACTTATCCAAGATGACAAATTTAGAAGTATCATTCTTGGAATTCATCCTCCATTCCTCTAGCTCATCTCCAAAATCAATAACCTTCATCGTGGGAGTTTTTGCGATCATCAAAATATGTTTGGCTGTGATGGCATAGGTTTCCTTTTTATAATTGACCAAAAAACCATTCCCCGCATTTGAATTATTGTATTGCGAATCTTTATAAGAGACATTGTTAATCAATCCGATAGGCGTATCACTTAAGTTGATTTGAGATTGGCAGCTTGATAAAAGGATAAGTGTAGAAAATAATATTAGAATACTTTTTGACATAAAAATGTGTGCTTTGTTAAAAAGTCAAAAGTATTGAAAATTATAAATGGAACTTGGTAACGAGTTGTTAAACGAAGTTTTTCTTGGAAGAGTTTCTGTTGGAATTACTTGCTCTGTGGTAATACCAATGTCTGAAATTTTTGTTATAAAGGTAATTCTAGTGGGAAGCACACCAGTTTCTTTTTAAATCATATACTCTTTTGCTTGATCCATACTTAAAGATTTTAATCCCATTTTCACTTCTATGCAATATCATCCGAAAAAAAGAAGGATACATGAAAAAAGAAAAGTAATAATAGAAGGAAAAGCGTTACTTGTTTCATATCAATGTTTTTTTGTCAAAGGGTATTTGTCAGGTAAATAAATTAGTGAAGTATAAAGATTTGAGTTAGAGAATTACTCAAATAAAGCTTTCTCAAAATAAGATTACAAATATTAAAAACCCATCCTATCAGTATATTCTTTATTTCACTTTAGATAAATCCAATACCCATTAATTAAATAAACATCAAAAAAAATAAAGTTGATGGTAATTGACTTTTCTGTAAAAAAAGAATTTCACTTTTTAAATGCTTTTTAACTTCTTTTAACCCTTTCTTATCACATTCCCATTTTTTTTAATAAAACCTTATCAGGTACTTAACTCCAATTAACAGATTGAAACCTGCATCTTGGTGTCATAATTATCCAAAAAAAACATAGACAAAACATTTCGTTTAACAAACTAAAATCTTACGAATTATGAATACGACAAAAAGAATAATCACGACAACCTTCGCACTTTTATTAGTTACATTTACTTTTGCTCAAGTTTCTTTGGGACTGAAAGCTGGGGTAAACTTCTCAAATGTTACAATCCCTGAAATTGGCATCATCAATATTCCTGAAGCACAAGCGAACAAATCTTTTACCGTTGGAGCAGTAGCTGAATTCGGTATTGCAAATGGTTTTGCTATTCAGACGGAAGCGAATTATACGAAAAAAGGATTTATCATCAATGAAGGAATTCCTTTGGAGTTAGCTAATATTCCATTGCCAATAGGCGTAAAAGTGACGACTGATTTAAATTATATCGAAGTACCTGTTTTAGCCAAATACAATTTTGGAAATGATAAAGTGGGTGGATATGTCACAGCTGGACCAACGATGAGTTACGCAACTGGTGGTCGATTTAGAACTGCTGCTAACTTTATTATCGACTTCAATGTGATTGATCAGAAATTTGATTTTGATAATTTAAATATTTCCAAATTCGATATTGGTGCATCTATCGGTGCAGGAGGAACGGTTAATCTGGGTGCTACGAAATTATTTGTGGATGCTCGATATACGCATGGATTTAACAAGTTGGATAATATTCCGGTGATAGATTTAGATTTTAGAAATAAAAACTTTGCACTAACTACAGGATTCTTAATCCCATTAAACAAAGGTTACGCTAGACCTAGAGCGTAAAGAATCAAGTAGTTAGGAATCTCCTTTTTTCCAAAAAGAAAGTCAGTAGATCAATGTGCGATCTACTGACTTTCTTTTTGAAAAAAATTAGATTTTAATTATTGGAAAATGTATCTCCAAACTCATCCTCTTCTTCTTGTTTTCGATTGATCCACCAGAAGTAAGCAATTCCACCTACCAACAAATATGGTGCTGAAAACATATATAAAATTCCAGTATTCAATCCTTTCCCTGCTGTTCCTCCATCTTTAAGGTTCTGCTCGGCAGATAATTTACACATTGGACATTGAGCCTGTACATCATTTACTGAGGTCATATTCAATACCAAGGCTAAAGCGAAAAGGGAACAATATTTTAAAAATTTATTCTTCATGATATTCTTATTTTCTAATTGAAAATGTAGTGCAAAGATATGAAATAACGGTTAATGATACTTGTTTAATGACTTCCTATTCTAAGGATAAAATGGTCGTAGCATCAAATAACAAATTGGACCAGTAATAGCTACGTATAACCATAATGGATAAACATATCTTGCGATTTTTTTATGTCGGTCAAATTGATTGGTAAATGCTCGATTAAAGGTTACAAAAATAAAAGGGAGAATTATCGCTGATAAAAGTACGTGTGTCAATAACAGAAAATAGTACAAATATCTAATTGGACCAACAGCTGTTTTTTCAGTATCCTCTACTACCCCATCAAAGTTAGCATCTCCAAATAATATGGATTCATTTGTAAAATGATATACAACGTAAGACAATAAAAACAACCCAGAAAGAACCATTGCTGCATAAATTGCATTTCGATGAGCAATCATATTTTTATTTTTAATAAAATATAAAGCAGCTATTAATGCTACTGCAGCCAAGGCATTCAAGCTAGAATGAAAAGGTGGTAAAAAACTAAAGTCAATATCTGTTTCAATCGTAACTTTTTGCATCAATACTACTAATCCTAAAACCGCAATCGAGACAATTACAGCTAAAATATTTAGCTTCTTTTCAAGCGCTCGATTAGGTTGTAAATTATTATCCATTTCTTTTTTTTACAAATAAACAAAAACGTCAACTGGAAAGTTGAAAAGTAATTTCAGAATATTGTCAAATTACAATTCCTTTTTTTTCTTCATTTCAATATCAGGCTTTACTTCTCTTGGTAGTAAAATGGCGATGTGCTCTACCATCCTTTTTATTTCATCCTCCTTGTCTACATGATAAAAATTTCTAATCGTTTGCTTTTTATCAACAAGCACAAAAAATGGGTAATCGCCAATTTCTCCAGATTTATTTTCTGTCAATTGAATATCTGTTGGACCGTCTTCATTCTTTTCCCATTTGGTTGGGACTTTAATTTCTTCTCCAATCCATTTTTGAATCGCTTGATTTGAAGTAGTCAAAAAATGATGTTGTTTTTCATCAAATTGATTTACTGCAAAAAGTCCTGCTAATACACCAGGCGATTTCACTTCAGATTCAATTGAAATAATCACTAATTCTAAATTAGGATTATCACCAAATTGAGTATTCAACTTTCTCATGATATTAAACATCTCCTGATTCATTTTTCCATCTTTTCCAAAAAAAGAAATCACGGACATCGTATTTTCTAGACTATCAGAAGTATAAGTTCCACCAAGGTGATTGCTAAAATTAAAAGCTGGCAATTTTCCATAATCTTTTAATTCGGCTCTCGCATCCATTTGGTAATTGTATCCTGTCGTGAGGTAATACCAAGACAACAATGGAAAACCAATCAAAATAGTTAATATGGCAAACGTTTGGATTTTACTTTTCACATTAGGTTTATCAGACATTGGCTCTTTTTTTATTACTACGAAACTATCATTTTACTTTGACAGTATATTTAAAACTTAACTTTTAAACAAAAAAAAGGTGAGAATGTTATTCTCACCTTTTTTATATTTTTTATTTGAAATCTTCTTTTTTTAGTTCTCGAGTATTTTCGAGCATACCAATTTTTTTAATTTTATAGGTGGGATCTTCTACCTCTATTTTATCTTTTCTATCAATCACATTTCTTCGTTCTCCATAAGAAGCACCCTCATTAAAAAAGGCTACGACTGCCCAAACCAATAACATAGTTGGCATTAATACACTTGCAGCCAATCCTTTAGCTTCATAACGCATATGCATAAATTCATATACAATAAAGTAAGCTTTGTATAAACTTAATCCAATCATTAATGCCATATACACATAACGCATCCAAGTGTCTCCTACATCAAATGAAGTGATGTGTCCATTTGCAAATAATGCAATCGCGACTTCTACGATAGTTAATACACCAAGAAGGATTAAACCTTTGACTACTACTTTTTTACTTTCTTCGTAACTTAAATGTCCCATTATCGAAATTTTATTTTTAAACGAATTTGATTTTTTTCAAACTCTCTTTTAGTCAATTAATTTATTTTTTATAAAAAAGTCTTTTGACTTTTGATTCTTATAAAAGGTAAAAACAAAGAAAAACGAATACCCAAACCAAATCGACAAAGTGCCAGTACAATCCAATTTTCTCTACCATCTCATATCCATTCTTTCTTTTGGCATACAAACCGCTTGCTACATTAATCATAATAATAATTAAGAACACTACTCCTGAGAGTACGTGGAATCCGTGGAAACCTGTGATAAAGAAAAATAATGAACCGAATGCGATTGGACCAAATTCTTCTGCCTTGATTGTCCCATCTTCTCCACGAAATGCTGCTGGCTCGTATAAGTGAGTATCATGTCCGTAAGTAATTAAGTATGGATCTTTTACTTCAAAAGATAATTCATTATCCGCTGTCAACTCTTCAAAAGTCTTTTCGTGCGTTCTTTTTACAAAGAATCTATTTTCTTCAATATCTTTTGTACCTGGTTTAAGATAATACATGATTTCTTCATGATGTCCACCTTCAGCATGATCATCGTGACCATGAGCATGAAGATCCATTCCTTGAAGTTCAGGAGCATCGCTTGCTTTTTTAGCTATATATCCTTCCGCCACTAACTCTTTTCCACTCACATAAGTACCCGCTTCTAACTGAGATGAAAATGGGTCTTTAGTTACAGTAACCCCTTCACCGTTAATCATTGTGTTCCATTCCCAAGCTTGACATCCAAGGAAAGTAGCACCACCAACAATGGTTAATGCCATCCAAAAAACAACGCCTCGCTTATTCTCTCTAGCTCCTTCTTGTACCGCTCTTACCATTGTTACAGAACTAATGATCAAAACAAAAGTCATGAATGTTACAAAAATCAAAGGCCATTCACCATGCAAAAATGGCGCTTTTGCAAAAACAAAATCAGGCACAGGCCAAGCCGGCATACTAAAACGAATCGTTCCGTATGCGATCAAAAACCCTGCGAATGTGAATGCATCCGAAACTAGGAAATACCACATCATCAACTTCCCGTAACTTGCATCCATGGGAGCCTGTCCTCCATCCCATTTTCCTTCAACTTCATCGTGGTGTCCGTGTACTGCTGTATCTGCCATTATGAACTATTTTAAAATTTTCAGTTTTTTATTTAAATAATTTAAACTTATTCGTTTGACGTTGAACGTTTGACGTTTGACGGCCGCCCACTCTACTCTTTTTGAATAAACTCTTTTCTATGAATTCAATACTAAAAAGAAAATTAAGTACAACCAAAGTACTCCAACGAAATGCCAGTAAGTTACTGTTAAATCTAGTCGGTGTATTCTTTGAGGTGTAACAAAATTTTTCAAAGAAAATGCATGAACTAATGCTGCAGTCAAGGCAACTAATCCACCTAAAACATGTGCAGCATGCACTCCAGAAATTACGTATACAAATGATCCTGCTGGATTTCCTGTCATAAAAATTCCATTACTAGTCATTTCCATCCATGCTTCATATTGTAAAACTACAAATGCAATTCCCATCAATGAACCAACTACTAAAAAAGTTTTATATTTAGAAAAATCGCCATTTCGAAAAGCAACTTTTGAAAAATGTAAAACTAAACTAGTCGCCACAATTAAACCTGCATTCCAAAAGAATAAATTGGGTAAATCAAACTCTAACCAATTCCCCGCTGCTCTCCTTACTACAAATGCACTTGTAAAACCTACAAACATCATTACCATACTCGCACATGCTATATAAAGCGCAAATTTCTGAGGATGAATTTTATTTCTCGTTTGTGTTTTTGGTCTGTTATCAAAAATGGTCGCATTCATACTACCGTTATTTTAAATCTTATCAATAACCAAAGCAATTAATGCTATTGGCAAATAAACAAAAGAACTAAACATCAATTTTAGTGCTGCTTCTTTTGTGCATTCTTTATATAATTTCCAACTGTATCCTGCGTAAATCACTCCTAAACTAGCAACGATAATTGCTGAAATGATTCCTGTTACTCCCATGAAGTAAGGCATCAAACTAACTACAATTAACATCAAGGCAAAATAGAATGATTGTAAACCTGCGCTGTAATCTCGTTCTCCATCCTTTGATGGTAACAATCGAAAACCAGCATTAGAATAGTCTTCATGCCCAACCCATGCAATCGCCCAAAAATGAGGAAATTGCCACATAAATTGAATTCCAAAAAGAACAATGGCTAATGCTGTCAAATCTCCTTGAGCAGCTACACAACCAATCATAGTTGGTAAAGCTCCAGGAATTGCTCCGATAAAAACTGCAACTGGTGAAATTCTTTTCATTGGAGTATACAAGAATGAATAAAGAATCAATGACAAAGTTCCAAGTACCGCAGTCCACGGATTAATAAATGCCAAGAACGTAATTCCAATCATACTCGCAAATCCAGCAATCATAATTGCCTCTGAAACATTCATTCTTCCTGCTGCTAATGGTCGGTCAGCGGTTCGCTTCATCAATGGATCAGTATCTCTTTCGAGTACTTGATTCAAAGTGTTAGCAGCACCAGTTACCAAAAATCCACCAAGGCAAAGTGCTATAAAAATCGTCCAATTTAAGTCTCCTTGTAGAGCAACTAAATATGCCATAGCTGCGGAAAACACAACTAACATATTCAAACGGAATTTGAATAACATATTATAGTCTGCTACTTTCTGACGAAAGGCACTAACTGAATTTGATTTATTTATTACTCTTGTTCTCACTAAACTAAATTCTAAATGATAATTTTTGAATATAAAATATCAACACACTACACTTAGTGGTCGCCGTTGTCTTTTTCTCCATCAGCCAATGGAATGATTTGCGGAATAAATTCCTTCCCATCTTTTCCATAATCGTAAGCCCATCTTTGAACAGCTGGAATTTTTCCAGGCCAATTACCGTGACCAGCTTCAATAGGAGTTGTCCATTCTAAAGTAGTTGCTCCCCATGGGTTTCTAGTTGTAACTTTTTTCCCTTTGAAAATACTATAAAAGAAATTAATGATAAATAATACTTGCAAAGCAAATACTACTACTGCTGCAATCGTGATAAACTTATTAATATTAGCAAAGTGAGAGAAGTTCTCAAAAGTATCAAATGAATAATATCGACGAGGTACACCTGCCATTCCTAGATAATGCATTGGCCAGAATACTGCATACGCTCCAATCAATGTTCCCCAGAAATGAATTCGACCTAAAGTTTCATTCATAAATCTAGCATACATTTTAGGGAACCAATGATATACTCCTGCGAACATTCCGAAGAAAGCTGCAACTCCCATTACAATATGGAAGTGGGCTACTACGAAATATGTATCGTGCATTTGAATATCAATCGCAGAGTTTCCTAAGAAAATACCTGTCAAACCTCCTGAGATAAACATCGAAACGAATCCAATACTAAATAAAGAAGCTGCGTTAAATCTGATATTACCTCCATATAATGTCGCAATCCAGTTGAACACTTTTACCGCAGATGGTACTGCAATAATCAAAGTAAAGATTACGAAGAAATTCGAGATAAATGGATTCACTCCTGACATAAACATATGGTGAGCCCATACGATAAACGATAAGAAGGCAATTGCCAAAATAGAATAAACCATCGCTCGGTAACCAAAAATTGGTTTACGTGCGTGAACAGAAAGTACTTCTGAAACAATCCCCATCGCGGGCAAAATAATAATGTACACCTCAGGGTGACCTAAGAACCAGAATAAATGCTGGTATAAAATAGGGCTACCGCCTACGTGCTCCAATGCTTGACCACCAACAAATATTTCACTTAAGAAAAAGCTTGTTTGTAAAGCCCTATCGCACATCAATAAAAAGAAGGCAGAAACTAAGACTGGGAAAGATAAAATCCCTAATATCGCTGTGATGAAAAATGCCCAAATTGTTAGAGGCAATCTCCACATTGTCATTCCTTTTGTTCGAAGGTTCAATACTGTTGTTACATAATTGATACCTCCTAATAAAACTGATACTACGAAGAAAACTAAACTTACTGTCCACATCGTCATCCCTGCGCCTGATCCAGCAGAAGCTTGAGGCAGAGCACTTAGTGGTGGATAAGCTGTCCATCCTCCTGAGAAAGGTCCAGTACTTAAAAACAATGAGGCAAACATGATTGCTCCTGCTAAAAAGAAGAACCAGTATGATAACATATTCAAGAGTGGCGATGCCATATCCCTTGCTCCTACTTGCAATGGAATCAATAAATTACTAAATGTTCCACTCAGCCCTGCAGTCAATACAAAGAATACGATGACCGTACCATGAATTGTAACTAAGGCGTAGTAAAATTCTGGTGCTAGAGTACCTACGCCATCAGCAACTGTAATCCATTTTCCTAAAACTGGTTTTAACCACATTAAACTTTCCTCTGGAAAACCTAACTGCATACGAAAAACCAAAGACATCATTGCCCCCATGACTCCCCAAAACATTCCTGTGATCAGGAATTGTTTGGCAATCATTTTGTGATCCTGACTAAAAATATAAGTCGTTATAAAACCCGATTGAAACTTATCGTCGTCATGATGCTCATGAAAGTGATCATCATAGCCATACTCCTCTATGAGTAAGTCCGTTTCAGAAATTTTAGTTGTTGTAATAGTAGCCATTATGATAATTTTTATAAGATCAAATCCAATATAGGATTGAATTTCCGTTTTGTTATTGTGCTATAATTCTTGCCTCTGTTCTTCTATTTTTTTGACGTCCAGCATCAGTATCATTATCACCAATTGGTTGGTCTTCTCCATATCCAACTGCCGTTAATCTGCTAGCATCAATATTTTCATTCCGTACTAAATAATTATAAACTGTATTTGCTCGTGCATCAGAAAGCGTTAAGTTAGGTAATTCTGCTCCTTGACTATCTGTATGCCCTGCTAATTCAATCATTACATTTGGCTTGCTTCTTAATTGTTCAGCCAAGTTCATAATTTGATATTTAGATAATGCAGTAAGACTAGCTTTGCCAGTTTCAAATTCTACTTTATCCAAAATGATTGTTTTGTCTTCAGCAATTAATGTACTTTCAAAGTTAGTTTTGAATTCAGCAGATCGAGCTGCATACTCTGCATCAAATAATTGGTCTTTATAAGGATCTTCATCTGAGAATCTTACTCCCGACGTGAAGTAATTAGATTTTTGTTGACTTAACCATTTCTCATACTCTTCCTCCGATACAATTTCTACCACCTTCTTCATGGCATAGTGACCTGATCCACAAAGTTCTGCACAGTTTAAAGCAAAATTAAAAGTCTCCCAAAGTTGTAAATCAGGATTATTAGGATCTTGTGCTTGATACTCAGGATATTTTGATAAATCTTTTCTATAATCCTTGGTAGTAATTTTTGGTGTAAAATAGAAGTAAGTTGGAAGACCAGGAACTGCATCCATTTTTACTCTAAAGTGTGGCATAGCAAAGTTATGCAAAACATCTTTTGCTGTAATTCGCACCCTTACTTTTTTTCCTACAGGTAAAACAATTTTATCTGCAACTATATCATCTAAGTTTTTATCATCTGTCCAATCTTGACCAAGGCTATTTAGCCCTGTAATCATCTTATAATTCTTAGTACCAATTTTTCCATCTTGACCTGGGTAACGTATAGTCCAAGAGAATTGGTGAGCAGTAGCTTCGATTTCAATATCTTCATCTCCATCATCACCCATGACCTCATTCCATGCAATCAGACCATTAACTACCAAAAAGCACATTACAATTGCAGGAATTGCTGTCCATACTAACTCAAGCTTAGTGTCATGAGGCATAAACAACGCTTTCCGACCTCTTCTTCCACGGTATTTCCAAGCATACCAAAACAAAGCAATATGGGTTAAGACAAAGACGATATAGGTAAAAGCTAAAGTAATATTGAACATTCCATCTATTGAATCTCCATGAATAGAGGCAGATGCATGTGGCCCATAACCTAACATCCAATTCTTATAATACATGGCTGAAGCAAGACTAATAAACAAAAAGAGCACTAGGAAGATTACTCCGAATATTCCTTGGCGAGTATTTAAATCCTCTTGAGCATCAGCCTCTCCTCTGATGGAGCGAGCAATTTCCGTTACTTTACCTAACTGCACTAGAACGACAGCAGTCAAAACGATACATAAAAAGATAATTAAAAATGTCATATCTTAAATTCTATTTATTTCTATTCTAACAATATAGATTAAAATCTTGTTTTCAAAAACTAACGTTTATTAGTTTTTTTTATAAAATATTAAACTGATTTTATAAAAATTTAAATAACGTGGTGCGTTACACTTTCTCCAATGTATGGATCATTCGCAGGCGCTAATGGTGCTTCACTTAATTTAGAGAAAGTGAAATAAATGAACATCGCCGTGAATCCTAAAAATGTTCCTAATTCCAATAATCCTGGAAGTGCATAACCTGTAACTGAACCGAGTGCAGTAGCAGCATCATTACTTCCTGCAATATTGATTAATGCACCTGGCTTAATTAAATAAAACATATCAAACCAATGTCCAAAGAAAGTAATCGCCGCAACTAAACCGATAGTACCAAATTTTCTTTTTGAAGAATTTCTAATCAAAATTAAAAATGGTAAAGCGAAGTTAAGGATCAAGTTTCCGTAAAATAAAATTGGATATTGATCTCTTCTTGTCAAGAAGTAAATTGTTTCCTCTCCGTTGTTTGAATACCAAATCAACATATATTGAGAGAACCAAGTATAAGTCCAGAATACAGAAAAACCGAATAGGTATTTTCCAATATCATGCATGTGATTTTCAGTTACATACACGAAATATCCTCGTGATTTTAAATAAATCAACATCAATACTGTCATGGAAAGTAGCCCTACAAAGAAACTTGCAGTTACATTCCAAGCATACATTGTTGAATACCAATGTGCATCTACAGACATCATCCATTGCCAGATTAAAATGGCACTTGTGAATGCTCCCCAAGGAAGGAAAGTTGCCATCCAATTTCTCATTTTATTATGGTAAGTATAATCTCCTTTTTGGCTGCTATCTTCAGCAATTGAAAGTGAACGAATTCTCATTGTTATAAAAACATATACACCTACACAAATGATTGTAGCAAATGTGTACCAGTACTTATTTAAGAAAGGTGCTTTTCCTGCAATGATTTCATCATAATGAGGATCAGTAGGATCAGTTACACCATGAGCATTCCAATGGTAGAGGTGATGCCAATGCATCCAAACTCCTGCTACCAATACAAGCATCATTACTAAACCAACTCCCATCCATAATGCATATGCTTCCCACAATCTTTTCATTCCTGTAAACCATCCACCATATGCAGTAATAAATGCACAGTAACCAAACATTGCAGTAAATGCCATCCCAAAAAAGAATACAGCATTCATCAAAAAATTACTCCAAAATCGCATGTGGTAAGTAGATACAGTTTCCTCATGGCCATGGTTCATGACAGTCATCGTAGCTGGTTCTACAAAATATGTAGCAGCTAAACAGATTGCACCTAATGCCATAAAAAACATCAACACCATCTTTTCTCTGCCTGTAAACGTAAATTGATTCATCTCTGAATATTATTATTTTATGATTTTAATTTTATTCTTTTTTTCACTAAAAGATTAGTGATCGTGATCTCCATGACCACCTTCTTCTGAATGACCTTCATCACCATGGTCATGCTCTCCATCATGAGAATCATGCCCGTGTCCTTCGTCTCCACCATGTTCATTATCACCATGTCCATCTTCAGAATGAGCTTCTTCTATATGAGCCATTGTTGCTTTCGGTACTCCACCTGGAACTGCCGTTGCATTCAATGTATTTCTCAAATGATTATATTTAGTTTTTGTCTCTTTTGCTTGAAGCGATCGGATATAGTGAATTACATTCCATCTTTCCTCATAAGAAATTTTATCAGAGTAACCTCCCATCACATTTTTTCCATACATCAAAGCATGATAATAACGTCCATTAGAAGCAGCTGTAAATTCTTCATTAATCAAGTTAGCTGGTTGAGCTGGGTAAACACCTCCATCATCTCTAACTAAATATCCATTTCCATCTGCTTTGTCTCCATGGCAAGTCGCACAAAAAATATTGTACATTTCTTTTCCATTGGCTAAGGCCGCCTCTGTAATTGGATATGGATTATTGATAATTTCAGCCATTGCTCTTGTTCGCTCCTCTTCTGTATCTTCATAATCATAAGGTACACTTCCGTTTGGCTTAATATTGATTCCTCGATCAGCTTCCCCTGCTGGTCGATTTCCTCCAGCATATCCTCTTGGAATTGTTCCAGCGATTGGTTTTCGTGGAGAAGAGAGTTCTAGTAATGTTTTTCCACTACCATTATTCACACTTGCTTCTTCCCATGTATTTTGGTAGTAGTCAGTTAAAACATTCGCTTCATAAGCAATTGAGTGAGCCATGTCAGGCATATATTCTCTTCCTGCCACCTCTGGATCTGATGAGCATGAACTAGCAAAAATTGCTAATGCAAAAATGAGAATGTAAATGTTCTGTTTTAAATTCATTTTGTATCGATTAAAAAACCAAATGGTAAATTTGATTTAGATTTTAATTTCTAGATAGTTTTGATATTCGTTTCTTCTGCGCCTGATTCAGTTAAGAATCCTTTTAATGATTCGATTTCATCTTTTGAAGAATTAGAAACATTAAATGCTATACAAAATTTATCATCAGTAATTCGATCATCCAAAGTTGGATTATCAGCACCTGGTCCCATTCCACAAACGGTGTAATAAGTCACAACCATTCCTACACATGAAAACAAAACTGTCAACTCAAATGTAATTGGAATAAATGCAGGGACTGACCAATATGGCTTACCTCCAAAAATGATTGGCCAATCTCGAGTAAATACCCAAGACATAAATAAGAATGCTGTCAAAGTTCCCAATGCACCATAAACAAATCCTGCGATGTGCAATCGACTCTCTGACAATCCCATCACATCATCCAATCCATGAACTGGAAATGGTGTGAATACATCATGAATGTCCAAATGATCTTTTTGTGCTTTGGTTATTGCATCCATCAACACATCTTCATCATTGTACAATCCGTATAAAACGTCTTTATGTCCTTCCATTTTTATGAAAATTTTTAAAGTAAATCTTTATGTAAAAGCCTTGTTATTTTTTTTGTAAAAATTGAACTTGGCTAATTTTTCAAAATAAAATTAATTACGAGCTCAAATTAATGATGTCCGTGATCATCATCATGCGCATGCGCATGATCTGCTTCTGCAGCTGCTTCTTTATAGTCAATTGCTTTTCGGTTAGTTAAACCTGTGTACTGACTTCCAGAAGTTTTCAAAATACTTTTTACCTCTGCAATTGCAACTACTGGAGCTACTCTTGTAAAAATTAAGTATAGTGTAAAAAATAATCCGAATGTTCCGATATAAATACCAATCTCTACCCAAGTAGGAACATAATAACTCCAGCTTGATGGTAAGAAATCTCGAGCCAATGTAGTTACGATAATTACAAATCGCTCGAACCACATTCCAATATTGATAAAGATTGACATAAAGAATGTCAACATAATATTTCGTCTATATTTTTCAATCCAGAAAATTTGCGGAGCTAATACGTTACAGCCCATCATACCTACATATGACCAGAAGTAAATACCTGTTGCTCTATTGTAAAATGCAAATTGCTCGTATGGATATTGAGAATACCATGAAATGAAAAGCTCTGTCAAGTAAGCTACCCCTACCATTGTACCAGTAAGAACGATTACTTTATTCATGGATTCGATATGTTGCAGCGTAATATAATCTTCCAATTTCAAAACTTTTCTCGTAATCAACATCAACGTCTGTACCATCGCGAAACCTGAGAAAATCGCTCCTGCTACGAAGTATGGAGGGAAGATAGTCGTATGCCATCCTGGAATAACTGAAGTGGCGAAATCAAAAGATACAATCGTGTGTACAGAAAGTACTAAAGGAGTTGCGATACCTGCTAAGATCAATGACAATGACTCAAATCGTTGCCAATGCTTTGCAGATCCAGTCCAACCGAATGAAACGAAAGTGTAAATTTTTCTTCTTAATCCTTTTGATCTATCTCTTAATGTTGCTAAATCAGGCACTAAACCTGTATACCAAAATAATAATGATACGGTGAAGTAAGTCGAGATCGCAAATACATCCCAAAGTAATGGTGAGTTAAAGTTTACCCATAAAGGTCCACGTGTATTTGGGTATGGGAAAATGAAAAATCCTAACCACAAACGTCCCATGTGAATCAAAGGAAAAAGTCCTGCACACATTACGGCAAAAATTGTCATCGCCTCTGCTGCACGGTTTACTCCTGTTCTCCATTTTTGTCGAAAAAGTAAAAGGATGGCAGAAATCAAGGTTCCTGCGTGACCAATTCCAATCCACCAAACGAAGTTAGTAATATCCCAACCCCAACCAATGGTTCTATTTAAATTCCAAGTTCCAATTCCCATCCAGATGGTCCAAAGGATGCAGAATACACCGAAACCAAGAACGGTTACCGACAAAATAAATGCGATAACCCAAGCTGTACTTGGAACTTTCTCTGACGGTGCACAAATATCCTCCGTGATATCATGGTAGGTTTTGTCTCCCGTGATGAGAGTGTGTCTTAATGGAGAAATAATTGGATGATGACTCATATTCTTATTTTTACTATTGACTTTTTTTAGATTGTTATTGCTTTCAATTTGATAATTGAAAAATCAATTATCGCTCGCCATTTTTATTAACTTAATGATCCTTCTTTATTAATAATCTTAGCAGCATAATCAACTGATGATCTTGTGTTGATTTCTTCTAAAACTTTATAGTTCAATGCAGAAGCCATTGTTTTGCTAATCTTACTATTTTTATCATTGATGTCTCCGAAAGTAATTGCTCCTGTTGGACAAGAAGTCTGACAAGCAGTTTTCACTTCATTGTCTCTTAAACTTCTTCCCTCACTCTTCGCAGTTAATTTACCTTCTTGGATTCTTTGAACACAGAATGAACATTTTTCGATAACACCACGAGAACGAACTGTTACGTCTGGGTTTAAGACCATACGAGTTAAGTTATCCGCAACATAAGGTGTTTCTTCTCCATTTAATGTTGGCTCATTACATGCGAATAAATCCGCAGTTGTATAATCTAACCAGT
>JBGCFD010000096.1:0-4156 GCA_045106765.1 Saprospiraceae bacterium
TAGATGAAACTGTTTTTACGGAAAAGACTTTAGATTTTTATGAGAAAATAATGAAGACTTTGGATAAAAAGGAAGACAAAGAGGAAATAAAGGTAGAACCTTCAGAAAAAACTGCTGAGTCAGAATAATCAATATTATTAATAATCATCAAAATTAATTTTGATGTTAAAATATTCTCACCATAAAATTAAAAATAACCATTCTCGGAACAGGGACCTCTCAAGGAGTTCCGATTATCGGATGCGACTGCCAAGTTTGTCAATCCAAAGATCCTAAAGATAATCGGTTGCGAGTATCTGTTTTAATTCAAGCAGAAGGCAAAAATATAGTCATTGATGCAGGACCTGATTTTCGACAACAAATGTTGAGGGCAGGAGTTTGTCATTTGGATGCTGTTATTTTGACACATGAACATAATGATCATATGATTGGAGTAGATGATATTCGACCATTTAACTTTAAGCAACAAGAGGAGATTCCAGTTTATGCTGATGAGCGAGTTCAAAAAGATTTACAATTACGATTTGGATATGTTTTTTCGAAAAAAAAATATCCAGGAGTCCCTTCGCTAGGTTTGTATACAATCTCAAAGAATGAACCTTTTGAAATAAAAGGATTAAATTTTACTCCAATAGAAGTAATGCATGGAAAATTGCCGATATTAGGATTTCGGATTGGAGATTTCACTTACATTACAGACGCCAGAACAATCACTTCTGAGGAGATGGCAAAAATAGAAGGATCTAAAATTTTGATACTCAATGCACTACATTATTTTGAGCATTACTCACATCTTAATGTTCCTCAAGCTTTGGATTTGATTGAAAAATTGAAACCAGAACAAGCATTTTTGACTCACGTAAGTCATCATATGGGGTTAGCTGCTGAAATAAATAAAATATTACCGACTAATGTTAAATTAGCATATGATCAACAAGTGGTAAATATTAATCAGTAATGCAAGGAACAAACTTCTGTCACTTGGATTACCAACTTTTTATCATGGGATGAACGTTGTTTTAAAAGAAAGAAAGGTTGATTTTTTCACATTTATATAACAAGAATGTTTAGGGATTAGAAAACTAAACAATTTTGGATAAAGAAAGATAACAATGGTTCGGAATTTGTATTATAAAATTATTAGATATTAACGATAGAAGTTTTATTAGATAAATATAATTTCACCTAATTTTAAACAAAAAGATCAAAAGACGTTTTAATTAAAGTGTTATTTGTCGTAAAAAATCTTAATTATCTTTTACTGGAAAATAAAATACCCAAAAAAGACACTTATATTTATGACAAGAGTTATTTCCAAAATAATTAAGACTTAATAAGTGGTTTTTAATTAGAATTCAAAAACTCCTACTATGAAGAATTTTTTTACATTTCTTATTTTATGCATTGGATTTTCAGTACACAGTCAACAGGCTGGTCAATATTCAATGTATATGTTGAATAAGTATCAAAATAATTCAGCTTATGCAGGTTTAGATAATTCATTAAGTGTTACAGGTGTATTTCGAAGTCAATGGGTAGGATTAAATGGAAATCCAGTAATGCAAAATATTAATGCACATATGCCTGTATATTTTATGAAAGGAGGAGTTGGACTGAATGTAGATAATATAGAACTTGGGGCAGAGCAAAATACCTCAATGACACTTTCATATGCTTATCACAAACCAATAGGAAATATTGGAATACTCTCGATAGGAGCAGGAGGAGGTTTTTATCAAAAAACTTTGGATGGAAGTATTTTAAGAACTCCAGAAGGGGATTATGATGAAAATAATCCGATTAATCATAACGATTTAATTTTGTCAGAAGGAAGAGAAACGGGGATAGTACCAATATTCAATGCAGGTGTATTTTTTCAAACAGAAAGATTTGAAGTAGGAGCATCAGCAATAAACCTGATAGAACCAAAAGTGAATTTGAATACAAATGTTAATTTTCAATTGAAAAGACATTATTTTTTCACAATGGCATACAATTGGGATATTAACAATTCTTTTAGTCTGCAACCATCTATCATGATGAAATCAGATTTAGTTGAAACACAATTAGAAATTTCAACAATAATTAAATACAACGACAATATTTTTGGAGGACTTGCGTTTAGAGGATATAGCGAAAATACAATTGACGCAACAGCATTCTTGGTTGGCATTAAATTGAGTGAGAAAATTACCCTAGCCTACTCCTACGACCTAACATTGTCCTCCTACAATTCGGTAAGCAACGGATCCCATGAAATTTTAATCAATTATAATTTGAATAAAATAATTGGAGCCGGAGTGCCTCCCCGAATTATTCACAATCCAAGATTTTTATAAATTTATTATTTATACGTTTTATTTTAAAATAATCAACGTATTAATTTAGTCTGATTCAAAACTATTAACAGCAAGCAAAATTAAATGTGAAGAGAAATATTCTTTTTTGGAAAATTCTCCGTTTTTTGTTTTGCTATTTATATCTTTGCTAGCTATTAAGCAAAATTCGAAATATAAATTTTTGTTTTAGCTTTTAAACAGACTATATTTACGTTCATTTTTTTAAGCTTTACTTAATCTGAAGGAAAACTCGGGTGTTAAAATGAAAAAATTATCAAAAACAGTACTGGTATTGCTAACGCTTAGTATCATCGCAAGTTCTTGCGGAACAAAGCAGAATGGTCAATTAATTGGTGTATCTGATAGACCATCATGGAGTGGAATCAATCCTTACGGAATGGTTTATGTCCCCTCTGGAACTTTACACATTGGTCCGAGTGATCAAGATGTAAGTCAAACCTACATTCAAAGACCTAAGTCTATTTCTATCCAAGGCTTTTATATGGATGACACCGAAATCACTAATAATGAGTGGCGTCAATTTGTATTTTGGGTTCGAGATTCATTAGCGCATACCGCTCTAGGTAATGTGATGGATGATGAAGAAACTGGTGAAGAAAAGATTGATTGGGAAATGGAAATCGATTGGGAATCAGAAGAGTTAGAAGATCTCTATTATTCTGGTGATGACCGATTTGCAGGTAGAAAGGAATTGGATACTCGAAACTTCGTATATAATTACGAATGGTATAATTGGCAAGCTGCTGCTCATAATAAAGATCCAGACGCTTCAAGAGGTAGTTTTATCTTGAGGGACGAAGCAAATATTTACCCAGATACATTAGTATGGGTTCGAGATTTCGCTTACTCTTATAACGAACCTTTTACTCGTAATTACTTTTGGCATCCAGCTTTTGACGATTATCCAGTAGTCGGAATTGATTGGAAAATGGCAAATGCCTTTTGTTATTGGAGAACCAAACTTTGGAATCTATCTGACGAAGTTAATTCTGAAGATTTCAGATTACCTACAGAGCATGAGTGGGAATATGCAGCACGGGGTGGGCATGAACATGCACCTTATCCATGGGGAGGTTATTATGTACGAAATGCTAAAGGTTGCCTTCTAGCTAACTTTAAGCCAGGAAGGGGAAACTATCCTGAAGATGGAGGATTTTATACGGTAAAAGCAGATGCTTACTTTCCTAATGATTATGGATTATATAATATGGCAGGTAATGTGTCAGAGTGGACTTCTTCTGCTTTCCATGAAAACTCCTATTCATTTATCCATGATTTGAATCCAGATTTTAGATATGATGCAGCTGATGAAGAGCCAGAAGCTCAAAAGAGAAAAGTTATCAGAGGAGGATCATGGAAAGATATTGCATTCTTTATGCAAACAGGGACACGTCATTGGGAATTCCAAGATACTACTAAATCTTACATTGGATTTAGATGTGCATTGACATTCTTAGGTCGATCAATCAATGACTTTTAGTAAAAATATATAAAAACATTAAGGAGTAGCAATTAATAGAAATTACTATTCCTTAATGTTTATAAATTAATTTTAATTGAACCGAATCCTACCTACTTATATTTACGTTAAATTAAATTGTTACTTTTTATAATCTTAGCATTATGCTAAAGGGTTTTCCTATTAGAAAGTAGCAAACCCATTTATTGAAATAAATTACTAACCTACTTAAAAAGATTAAAATGAGTTTTTTAAAGTCAAAAACGTTCAAGTACATTAAAAATTTAATTATTGGACTTGGAGCATCTGTAGTATTATTAGGAGCATTATTTAAGTT
>JBGCFD010000097.1:0-56111 GCA_045106765.1 Saprospiraceae bacterium
CTTATCCTGATCCATGTTGTCAGATCCTGCTTTGGTTGTAATTAAGATTACACCATTTCTACCTGCTTCTCCATAAAGTACAGTTGCACTCAATCCTTTCAATACATTCACCTCAGCGATGTTATTTGGATCTAAATCCAAAAAACGGGAAGATGCTGAAGATGATCCAGCCAATGCTCCTCTATCCGCATTTGTGTCAGAGTTAAATGGTACTCCATCCACTACGAATAATGGTTGGTTACTACCTGTGATTGAAGAATAACCACGAATGATTACGTTTGTTCCTGATCCTGCAAGACCAGAAGTAGCTCCAATTTGTACCCCTGCAACTTTTCCTCTTAATACCCGAGTAACGTCAGCTTCTGGTTTAAGCTCGATGTCTTTGGAGTCAATTGTGGTTACAGCATATCCAAGAGCTTTTTTCTCTTTCTTGATACCTAAACCTGTTACTACGATTTCGCCTAATACGCTTCCTTCTGTAAGGGAAACATTCATTACGTTAGATGCACCTAAGGTCATCTCTTTTGTTCCGTAACCTGTGTAAGAAATTACTAAAACATCTGAACCTGCTGGAATGTCTAATGAATAGCTTCCATCAATGTCCGAAGTTGTACCTACACCTTCGGCACCTTTAACTACGACACTTGCACCAATAAGTGCTTCGCCTTTGTCGTCTGATATGGTACCGGTAATTGTTCTCTGTGCCAACATAGTTCCTAGGGCACAGAGGAACAGCACTAAAACTAGTGAGAGTTTTTTCATACTAATCCGATTTTAGTTAATAAAAAAAATTAATAAATTAAATTTTGAATTGTTCCGATTCTGTTCTGTAGTTTTTCGTATTGTATTGATTTTAACAATACTTCGTTTTGTTCGCTTGTAGTTAATTGAGTACTACTTAAATAATAGTTCTCGTCTTTCTTACTGGTAATAATTACATTCAATAGTATCTAAAATGCAAAATGCATTGTATCAGCACCTGTCTTTATCAGGGTGAAACAATTTCTTTTCTGCAATGATGTATTTAATTTTTTGAAGTAAAATTCATTCTTTATTTGGTCTTGTATTAAAAAACGAAATAAAATAGTGTATCAAATGTGAATGATTTTAAAAAAAGTTGATCAGCAAAAATCTCTTTGGATTTTTGGAAAAAGAGTTACTATATGTTCTATGATTGGATGTGTTTTACTTATAGTGTTTGCTACTTAAACGACATAATTTACTGTTCCGCTGCTATCTTTTAACATCTTTTTAACATTAAATTAAAGACGAATTTATGTATTTTAACGTTAAGCGACTAATATTTATCGACTATTTTAAAATTTAAGTGATTTAGGGAGTAGAAATGAGGTGAGTCCTTTTGTAGAGTGTTATTTTAATAAGTTGTGTTAACTTTTTTCTTCAAGGGTAATTAATAGATTATAATTCCTTTTCATTTTATCTTCTCAAAAATAAAAAATTATTTTAATTCTCTTAAATATAATTGAACTGTGTTATATAAACCATAATATAATGCATCTGAAATAAGCGCCTGCCCAATTGAAACTTCTAATAAGTTTGGTATGTTTTCTTTAAAGAACTTAAGATTATCTAGATTCAAATCATGTCCTGCATTGATTCCAATTTTTATTTCATTAGCCACTTGAGCTGCTTCCGTAAATGATTTAACAGCAGCATATTTATCTTTAAAAAAATCTTTAGCATAATCACCTGTATATAACTCAATTCTATCTGCTCCAACTTTTTTTGCTCCTTCCACCATTTTCCCTTCAGGATCAACAAATAATGAAGTCCGAATTCCTGCTGATTTTAATTCTGAAATGATTTCTGTCAAAAAAGTTTCATGTTCAATGGTATCCCAACCATGATCTGAAGTTAATTGATTGGGATCATCAGGTACTAAAGTACATTGGTGAGGCTTGTTTTTTAAAACTAAATCCATAAAATGAGATGTTGGATTTCCTTCGATATTAAATTCAGTTTGAACCAAAGCTTTTAATTTAGGAAGATCTGCAAAGGTAATATGCCTTTCGTCAGGTCTTGGATGAACGGTAATTCCTTGTGCTCCAAATTTTTCACAATCAATTGCTACTTGCTCCAAATTTGGTAAGTTTCCACCACGAGCATTTCTGATTAATGCTACTTTGTTCAAATTGATACTTAATCTAGTCATAATCTTCTTTTTTTATGTGCTTAAGTGCATCTGCGTATATGTTTCTCCTGTTGTTCAATTAATATGTGAAAATTCAAATTATTTTGGCAAACATATAATACATATACACTCAAACAGATTAACACCTTTTTCTTATCTTGCGGCAAATGTAAGGACAAAATTGAAGTAATTTACTTCGCATGAAATTAATTTTTTAGGATGACGAATGACGATAAAATTTTAGATTCACCAGTAGCCAAATATGTAGGTGTTCCGCCTCTTTTCATGCTTTCGATGTTAGGATTAATTGTATTTCTATGCCTTTTGGTAGGACTTGGATTAGTGGAGGGATATGGATATTTAACAGGGATAGATATTGCTGATTCTTTGGCTAATTTGACTGCCGAAAGTACTACTTCAGTACGTGATTTTATTCGAACTAATCTTTTAATAAATCACCTTTCCACATTTGTTATTCCTGGAATTGTTTTTTCTTATTTTTTCTATAAGAGCAAGTGGGCGAGTTTTTTACGTATTGATAATTTTCCTAAAGTGTATAATTTGTTGCTTGGTTCAATGCTGATTTTAGCAGCATTTCCTTTGGCTCAATTTGTCTTTTGGTTAAACATGAAAATACCGATGCCATCTTTCTTGATAGAAATGGAACAGGGAACTTCTGAGATGGTTAAAAACCTTTTATTGGTTGATCAACCACATGAGTTATGGTTCAATTTATTTATCATTGCTGTAATTCCTGCGATTGGAGAAGAATTTATTTTTAGAGGAATTTTGCAAAAAAAATTAGTCGAACAATTAAAAAATCCACATGTGGCGATTTGGCTGGCAGCTTTGATTTTTAGCGCGATTCATATGCAGTTTCAAGGATTTTTATCTCGAATGTTGTTGGGTGGAATTTTAGGATATTTGTATCATTGGACAGGTAATCTGTGGGTGCCAATTTTTGCCCACTTAGTTAATAATGCTGTGCAGATTGTTGGACAATACTTTTTCCAAAAAGGAATAATTGACATTAATATGGATGATGCTATTGTAGAAGCAAATTGGCTAATGACTTTGATTGCATTTGTGGTCGTTGGAATGTTGAGTTATGTGATGATAAAATTGAATAAAAAAGAAAAATTAGTAGTGGATAGTAGCCTCAACGACTATAGATGAGAAAATTTGAATTTTTTAATACTATATTTAAAAAAGACACCCACATTTTTAAGATAAAACAGTCTCTAACAAACCAATATTTATGAGTGGATTATTACAAAGAGGAATAACAGCAATTATTTTTGTAGCAGTCATGCTAGCTGGGTTGTATTTTAGTAAAAATTCCTTTTTAATTTTATTTGGATTGATTACTATTTTAAGTTTATGGGAATTTTATACGATTATTTTAAAAAATGACACCCATGATTTTTTACGGAAAATCTATGGAGTAGTTATTGGTGTAACTCCATTTTTGATCGCAGCTTATTATCATTTTGAAAAAATAGAGAATGGATCAGAATTCTTAAAATTTAGCATTTTAGCCTTTCTTCCAATCCTTTTTTTCTTATTTGTCATTGAATTATTTACAAAATCAAAATTTCCATTTGCTAATTTAGGTCATTTATTTTTGGGTTTAGTTTATATTGGAGTTCCTTTTACATTAGCTCAATTTATTGCTATCGATAATGGGAATTATTATCCAAATATCATTTTAGGACTGCTTTTATTAACCTGGGCAAATGACACCGGAGCATATATGATTGGTTCTCAAATAGGAAAAACGCCACTTTTTCCACGAATTTCACCTAATAAAACTTGGGAAGGATCGCTAGGAGGAGTAGCTGTTACATTTCTAATTGCTTGGTTATTAAGTATTTACGTAACAGAATTGAGTTTAACGAATTGGTTAGTATTGGCTGTTTTAGTTTCTATATTTGCATCCATTGGAGACTTGATTGAGTCAATGTTAAAAAGAAGTTTAGGAGTCAAAGATTCCGGAACAATTATGCCAGGGCATGGCGGATTTTTAGATAGATTTGATGCATTTATATTTGTTTTACCATTTATAGCTAGTTATTTACTGCTAATTCGATAACTTTTTGACTAATAAAGCGTTTTATTTTAGTCGAAAATTGGGGTTACAACCATACATGTCTCTCAAAATTTATTATTTTTGTGAGCTTTGTTGAAGATTGATGTACTACTTAATCAAAAATAAAATATATGAAACTGAAGATACACAAGGAAGGATATAAAATATTGACTGGTTTAGGTCTTTTCTTTGCAGTTGTCAACTTATTGGTTTTCTGGTATTTTCCAAATGCATTACAAGTGGTTGGAATCATTTCTATGATTCTCTTTCTCTTAGTTTTGCAGTTTTTCAGAAACCCAAACCGAGAGATTATTCTTACTGATGATAATGTAGTTTATGCACCTGCTGATGGAAAGATTGTAACTATCGAAGAAGTAGTAGAAAATGAATACTTCAAAACTAAAAAATTACAAGTTTCTATATTTATGTCACCAGTCAATGTACATGTAAATAGAAATCCTGTAAGTGGAACAGTTAATTATTATAAATATCACCCTGGCAAATATCTCGTAGCATGGCATCCAAAGTCATCGACTGAAAATGAACGAACTACGACGGTAATTAATAATAATGGGGAAGAAATTTTGCTCCGACAAATTGCTGGTTTTTTAGCCAAAAGAATTGTGAATTATGTAGAAGTTGGACAAGAAGTAGAACAAGGAAAAGATATGGGATTCATCAAATTTGGATCAAGAGTAGATTTATATTTACCATTGGATACCAAGATTGAAGTAGAAATTGGTCAAAAAGTAAAAGGAAATAAAACGATTTTAGCAAGATTATAAAATTCGTTTTTTCTAAAATATTTTATAAAAAACCTTCTGTGAATATTTGCAGAAGGTTTTTTTGTTTTGGAAAGTATTGTTCTCCCGTAGAAAAGCATGCCTTGTCTTTACAATCACCCTATATCAAACTAGAAACATTGATATTTTTTTTACCCTAAAAAAAAAATGTACTTTTACACAAATACAAGTAAGCAAACAAAATCATTTTTTCACTTTTAAATAAATAAAATTATGCGTTGGCAAGGCAGACAAGGCAGCGACAATGTTGAAGATAGACGAGGCGGCGGTGGCGGTTCTCGTGCAGCAGGAGGAATAGGAATAGGTGTGATTATTATGGCGATTATTATCCAACTATTGGGAGGTGATGGCTGTGCCGTTATTCAACAAGCAGCAGTTCAACAACCTCAAACTCAACAGACTCAAACTCAAACTTCCGCAGAAGATGATGAGTTAGCTAAGTTTGTTTCAGTCGTTTTAAAAGACACCGAACAAATCTGGGAAAAGGTTTTTCCAGAACAACTAGGTCGTAGATATGAAAATCCAGTTTTGGTTCTTTTTACAGGACAAGTTAGATCTGCTTGCGGAAATGCAAGTGCGGCAACCGGGCCATTCTATTGTCCTGGGGATAATAAATTGTACATTGATTTAGCTTTTTATCAACAATTAAAAAACCAATTTAAAGCGCCTGGAGATTTTGCCATGGCTTATGTTGTTGCTCACGAAGTAGGGCATCACGTACAGAATTTGTTAGGTTTTACTCAATATGTACATCAACAAAAAAGACAAGTTTCTGAAAAGCAATACAATCAATTATCAGTTCGATTAGAGTTGATGGCTGATTATTTAGCAGGTGTATGGGCACACCATGATCAGAAATTAAATAATATTTTAGAAGAAGGCGATGTGGAAGAAGCAATGCGGGCAGCACATGCAATTGGTGATGATACGATTCAAAAACGAAGCAGAGGCTATGTTGTTCCAGATTCATTTACTCATGGAACTTCTGAGCAAAGAATGGCATCATTCCGAGCAGGATTGGAATCAGGAAGTGTAGATGAGGAAATTTTAAAAGGATTTTTTACACAACCTCTGAACTAAGATTTTTTGAAAAAATAAGAAAGGAGTCATTTCAAATTTTGAAATGACTCCTTCCTTATTAGAGATAAAATATCTAGAGTTTATCTTCCAAAAAAAATCATCATTTACGTTTTTTGCATTCAATTTTCCAAAATATTTGAGAGAATTGTTTATCATCTTTCACCCATTCTCCTTTCCATTTAAAGCCTTCCTCGTTCCATTCGTAAAAAGTCAAAGTAGAAAATCCATCCATCCCATTTGGAGCCTTTTGAGGTTGAGTCAAAACGATTTTGTTATCCATTCTTTTTCCATGCCAAACTCCTGGAGTATATGCAACCGAAGGATAGCTAAAATAAGAAACCACCCATTCTGCACTATCTTTTTGAAATTGACGAATACTTCCGGCATACAATTGGTTGACTCGCCAAACTTCATCTTGCACCGCAGTTCCATTCATAATATATTTGAATTTCCAAGTCATATCCAAAGTATCTTTCCATGTTTCATCTGGGTTTCGTGAAAGACTTTTGCAATCACAAATTCCAATCATCGGAGCATAGTCTGTAATTTCTTTTGGCGCATCTGGATTTGGAAGCCCATATGGATGAACAACTGAAGGTTCATAAATTAAACTAGAATTTTCTTTTTGAGAAAAAATTAATGAAGAGAAGAACAAAGAAAATGTAAAAACTAAAAATAGGTTTTTCATGATATTTTATGTTTTGTTACAAAAAGAAAGAGTAAAATTAATTTGAATAGTTGCAGCAAAACAGGATGCAACTCTTTTCCAAATCATCTGTTCTTCAGAATAACAAAACCTCCTTTTTTACGTATTATTTTAGATGAAAATATGAGTCACATTTCAAATAAAAATTATTTGTATTTTTGACCACTTTTTAAAAGTGCTATCTGTGATTGAGCTGATTTGAAAATGAGTTATTCGAAAACAAATACACTAAAAATATAAACACATTTTATGCAGTTTTTATATCCATCTTTTTTGTGGGCATTGTTGGCGTTAGCTATTCCGATTATTATTCATTTATTCTATTTTCGACGATTCAAAAAAGTATATTTTACTAATGTAAAATTCTTAAAAGAAGTCAAAGAGGAAACAAGTGCACGTCGAAAAGTGCGAAATCTTTTGGTGTTGTTGAGTCGATTGTTTGCGATAGCGATGTTGGTTTTTGCTTTTGCTCAACCTTTTATTCCACAAGATACTGAAGTGCAAAAAGGAGATAAATCAGTTAGTGTTTTTATTGATAACTCATTCAGTATGAATGCGTTAAGTGAGGATGTGCCTTTGATTGAAAAAGCAAAACAACGAGCTCGTGAAGTCGTAAATGCTTACTCGGTGGAAGATCGTTTTCAAATTTTGACCAATGAATTTGAAGGAAGGCACCAAAGGTTGGTGAGTAAGGAGGATGCGCTAGCTTTAATTGATGAAGTCAAAACGACACCTTCGGTAAAAGAAATTTCTAAAACTTTAACTAGACAATTACAAGCACTCAATACTGGACAAATAGAAAACAAAACGGCCTACGTTATTTCTGATTTTCAAAAAAATATTACTGATTTTCAAAATTTCTCTGATACGACAATGGAGGTTAATTTAATTCCTTTGCAATCTGTCCAAGAGAAAAATATTAGTATAGATACAGCTTATTTTGATTCACCAGTTCAGATGTTGAATCAAACGAATACCCTTGTGATCAAAGTGAGAAACCATAGCGATCAAGTGGCTGAGAATGTTCGATTGTCACTACGTCATGAAGGACAAACTAAACCTGTTGGAACACTTACTATTCCAGCACGAGCATCCAAAACAGATACGGTTAATATTACCATTTTAAGAACGGGCTGGCATGAAGCGGAACTGACGATTACAGATTATCCTGTTCAATTTGATGATACTTATTATTTCAGTTTTAATGTGGCTGAGGAGATTAATACACTTGTGATAAATGAAACTACTGGCAATAAATATTTGGATGCTGCCTTCAAAGGAATCAGTTATTTCAAAGTGACAAATCAACAAAGTCGAAGTTTGGATTATGCAAAATTTCCTACCTATCAACTGATTGTGATGAATGGTTTGGTCAATGTTTCATCTGGGCTAGCTTCCGAGTTAAAACAGTATGTAAGCAACGGCGGCAACTTGCTAGTTTTTCCAGGAGTGAATTCAAATATTAGTTCATACAAAACATTTTTGAATGAATTTCCAGCCAACGAATTAGTGTCTTTGGAAAGATCAGAACGCAACGTTTCGGATGTGAATACGGAAGAGTTTATTTTTAAAGATGTCTTTGAAAATCGAAGTGCGAATCTCAAACTACCTGTTACTAAAGTCAATTATAAAATGACAAATTTTGGAGGTAGAGGCGAAGAGCGACTGTTGAGTTATCGAGATGGAAGTACATTTTTAAGTAAGTTTAGAAAGGATCAAGGAAACCTTTATTTGTGTGCAGCGCCACTCGATGAAGATCAAAGTAATTTAGTGAGAAATGCTGAAATATTTGTTCCAATGTTATACAAAATGGCGATCTCAACAGCCAAAGATAATCGTATCGCATACACGATTGGGAAGGATGAAGTGATCGAATCTAACAATGCTTTTACGGGGACTGGTGAAATGAAATATAAATTAAAAGGAAAAGCCGAAGAGTTTATTCCTGTGCAAAGAGCAATAGGAAGTAAAGTTGTTTTAGGGATTAATAACCAAATCTCACAAGCTGGATTTTATAATTTATATTTAAATCCTACGGAAAAATTAGATGAGTTTGCTTTTAATTTTGATCGAAAAGAGTCAAACTTAGATTATTATAATTCGACTGATTTGGCTGATATTGCTGGAGCTGGAATTCAAATTATTGAAGGTACAACTGCGGTGGATATTACTCAATTAATTGGAGAACGAAGTCGTGGAATTGTGATGTGGAGATGGTTTATTATTGCAGCATTAATATTTTTAATTATCGAAGCATTGCTACTTCGGTTTTGGAAAGTATAAGTGAATAACCATGGCACAGTTTTGAGCCGTGTCATGGTTATTCAAAACCAAAATCTTACATTTAAAAAAATCAAATAGGTTTTTTACGCAAAACGAAAATGGAAAATTTCCTTTCAAATAACCGTGACACAGTTGCAACCGTGTCTCGGTGGGAGCACCTCCTTTCCCTTTTAGCAGCCTACCTTTTTTTACTTTTATGGAATGGATATATTTATGGTCATGGTGATATGATTGAATTGTTGCCTTATGCTAAGTGGTTGACTGACAGTACTTTATATCCAAAAGATTTTTTTATTCAACATATTTCTGCTCAAAGTATTAACGAAAGATACATCCTCGCTTACTTCTTTTCTTTGTTTGGAAAGTGGATGCCGCAAGTTGCTATGTTGCTTCATTTGATCTGCGGATTATTTTTATTAGAAGGATTATTTCGAGTGGCACAAATATTTATTCGCTCCCGTGGATTGATTTGGTTGGCGATATTGATTCCATTTATTCCTTTGATGAATTGGAATTTAGGGGGTAATGAAATGTATATTCCACTCATCACTTCAAGTACAGTTGCCAAAGTTTTCGGTATTTGGGCAATCTATTTTTTTCTAAAAAAAGAAAATTACAACAATAATATTTGGTACGTGTACATATTGTTATCAGTTGCAACTTTTATTCAACCTTTAGTTGGTTTACAACTTTTTTTAGTGATGTCAGGAGCCCGTGTGTTGATTGTTATATTTAATGGAAGAATAGAATGGAAAACGTTTTTGCCAATTCTATTTTATCTTTTGACAGGAGGAGTTTGGGTGTATTGGTTGCAGCGAGATTTTGCAGAAGGTGGAATTGACAATCGATTACTTTTTGATTTTTTAGAATTTCGATTGCCGCATCATTTTATCCCAACGTATTTTTCCAAAAAAGCAGCTATCGTACTTCTACCATTGTTCGGGTGGAGTTTGTTTTTTTATTTTAAAAAAAATAAAACCGTTTTTTTGATGTTTGTTTTGACTCTTTTGGGAATGTTGATTTATACGATTGGAGTTGAATTTTTGGAGAGTTCAACGATTGTTTCTTCCCAATGGTTTAAGACCACAATTTGGTTGAAATCACTTTCTATAATTGCAATGGTTTCATTTTTGGAAAATAACATACCCATTTTACAAAAAGAATTTTTTCAAAAAATATGTACTTGGGGATTGCGAATTATTGGAGTGATTTCGATAGTAATAATTTTAAATCCTGTTTCCATTTTTAAAACTAAAACGTACGATTTCCTTTTTCTCAACAAAAAAAATACAGAGATTGAAATCGCTGAAATGGCAAAATTGATTACTCCAAAAGACGCACTTTTTATCATTCCAATGGATCATACTCATTTTAAAAATTATAGCGAACGAAGTACTTATATTGATTACAAAGCGGTCATTCATCGGAAGTCGATTATTCCAAGTTGGTACGAAAGAATACAAGAGATTTATAATGTAAATATCGAAACTCGACAATCTGGAAAAGATAATGTAATGACTGGAAATCAGAATTTTAGAAATTTAACGATAGAAGATTTACAAGTTTTTAGCAAAAAAGGAATTCAATATTTACTGACTTTCAAATCGGTTGATTTACCTTTAGAAAGAGTAGGGGAGAATGAAAAATATGTAATATTCAAATTGTAATATCGTATTACAATTTTTTCAACAGATTATAAATAGCAATCGGCCAACTCTCCTTTTGAATTGCTTCCAACTCACCACCATCTAACCAAGTCCCTTCACAATGTTCACAATAATCAATAACAACATGTGAGTCACGAGGATGTTCTGCTTTTTTCATCATTGGATGATCACCGCAAGATGGACAATTAAGTGGTGTTAATTGTTCGTATTCAGAGCAAAGCATTCGCCATTCAAATAATACTGGTTCAGAAATATTCTCAAGAAGATTTAATTCACCTTTATCAAACCAAAGTCCTTCACAGGATGGGCAAGTTTCAATTTCGATTTGATCATTTCGTTCAACGATAGTTTTATTTTCTAAGCGGGTTTGACAGCGAGGGCAATCCATATTCTTGATTTTTTCAACAAGTTAGGTGCAAAATTTCTTTTTTCAAAAAAAGAAATTAAATATGCTTTTTGGATTGCACTTTGAAAGTTGAGCAACGTAAAAAAAATAAATAATAAAACCTGCTTACATTCTAATAAATAAAACTCAGGTGGTATTTTTGCACGAATTTTAAAGTAGTAAAAATGCTATTAATAAAAAATGTAACCATTCTAGATTCTCGTTCCAAGCATCATGGAAAAAAGCGAGATATTCATATCCGTAATGGAAAGATTGAAAGTATCAAAGCCAAAATTGATATTCCAAAAGTAAAAGTGTTGGATGGCACAGGTGCAATGGTTTCTATCGGTTGGTTAGATGTTGGTGTTCAGACAGGTGATCCTGGTTTTGAACATCGAGAAGATTTGAGAACCGTTTCGGCAGCAGCAGCGGCGGGTGGATATACTGGAATTGCTTGTTGGGCGAATACTTCTCCATCCATTCATTCGAAGTCGGAAGTCTTGTATTTGAAAAATACTGCAAAGGATAATCTAGTTGATTTATTCCCTATCGGAGCAGTTTCTAAAAATTGTGAAGGGGTAGATATTACTGAAATGTATGACATGCATCATGCAGGTGCAGTCGCATTTTCTGATGGAAAAAAAGCGATTCAAAATAGTGGTTTGATGATGCGAGCTTTGCAATATGTCAAAGCCTTCGATGGAACGGTGATGAATCATCCACATAATTCTGATATTGCTGGAAATGGACAAATGCACGAAGGGAAAAATAGTACCTCACTCGGTATGAAAGGAATTCCTCGATTAGCAGAAGAATTGATGGTGCAACGAGATATTTACTTGGCGGAATATACCGATTCAAAATTACACGTATCAAATATTTCAAGTGAAACATCCGAAGCATTGGTAGCAAAGGCAAAGCAAAAAAAATTAAAAATTACTTCTTCTGCATCTATTTTGAATTTGATTTTTTCCGATGAAAAATTGATAGACTTCGATACTCAATTTAAAGTGATCCCGCCTTTAAGAGAAGCAAATGATATAAAGGCTTTGCAAAAAGGATTGAAAAATGGAACGATTGATATCATCACATCTAATCATAGACCTGTCGAAGAAGAAGGAAAAAATCTAGAATTTTTTAATGCAGATTTTGGTGCATTAGGTTTGCAAACCACTTACTCACTTTATAATACACATTTGTCAAAAGTAATTGAAGTGGAAAAATTTGTAGAAAAAGTAGCGGTTCAACCACGGCAATTATTGAATATTGACCTGCCAGAAATAGAGGAAGGAGCACAAGCAAACTTAACTATTTTTCACCCTGATCATGAATGGACTTTTTCGAAAAAAGATATTTTATCTAAGTCGAAAAATTCACCGGTGATTGGAATGGAGTTAAAAGGAAAAGTTCTGGCTGTAGTGAATAATGGTAAATATTTAGTTAACTAAGGGATCCTGATTACCTGATTTTTTGAACAACCAATCAATCATGACTGAATCAAATGCTGAGATAAAATTATCCACTCCATTTCGAACTGCATTTCGATTTGCGCTTTTGCTACTTTCAGTAACTATTGCTCTAGAGTTGAGCAAATATTTTATGGGATGGGGTAATTCAGACTCCTCAGCTGAAGGAGCAATTTATTTGATTTACACTTTGACCTTTGCGATCTCAATTGCTGTGGTAATGATCATGTTAAAGACTCATCGAGACAAAGAGTTGTATGGATTTATTTCACATAAAAGAGCGATAGTTTTAGCTTTTTGGATGGGATTGTTTTATGGCGTTTTGGCAGTAATATGGAATTTTGTGTTTAGAAATTTTATTGCAAAAGAAGTCATGTCAGGTGAAAATGTTTTGGAAGCAAATTCTTTTTATATCCTTTTGAGTAGTTTGATCACCATTGTTTTGCTTGGGGCCGTTTTAGGAATTTTTGTAAAAAGAGAACGCCCGCAAGTATAATGTTATAAAAAAGAAAAACTTTGAATAAAATAGCAATCAAGTATGGTATTTATACCGGTTTTGGAGTGATACTTTTCATGCTGGTATTTTACTTTTATGATAAAACACTCATGCGAAGTCCTGAAGTGATTTGGTCAACAATGATTTTGTATTTGGCAGGAATGTTTTGGGCAACAATGAAAGTTCATCGATTGGAAGGAAGTTCTAATAATTCTATTGGGAGTATTTTGGAAAATACAAAAGGGGAAGAAAAAGAATCTTCCTTGAGAAGTTTGGTGTCAACTCCATTCATTGTTTTTTTAATTACGAATGCCTACTATGCTTTGTTTTTTTATTGGATCATGAATGTGTTTGATGTAGAATTATTACAAATTCATCAAGAGTTGACGCATCAAGAAATGTTGGATTTCCATAAGGGGACAGACAAAATATCAGAGGTGAGAAAAAATGTTCTCGATGATTATACGCCAACTTTAGGAGCTACTTTTACTAAATATATGATAGGAGCAATTGGTGGTTTTATTTTGTCATTTTTGATGGCGTTGATAGTTCGCCGGACCTAGTCTTAGTCGGTAATATGCCGAAACAAGAACCGCCTTTTTATCGTTATATTTAACGACGATTTTAAAGTGAAAAACAAAAATAATTAAAATGGATATATCGGTAGTCGTACCATTATTTAATGAAGATGAATCCTTGACTGAACTCGAAGCATGGATTAGAAAAGTGATGCAAGAAAATAATTTCAGTTATGAAATTATGATGGTAGATGATGGAAGTACCGACAATTCATGGAAAGTCGTCCAAGGTCTTTCCGAACTTAATCCAAATGTCAAAGGCATAAAATTCCGAAGAAATTATGGAAAATCTGCAGCTTTGCATACTGGCTTCCAAGCGGTGGAAGGTGATGTAGTAATTACGATGGATGCAGATTTACAAGATAGTCCTGACGAAATTCCTGAGCTTTTTAGAATGATCAAAGAAGATAAATTTGATTTGGTTTCAGGTTGGAAAAAGAAACGTCACGATCCACTCTCCAAAACAATTCCTACCAAATTATACAACGGAGTTACACGAATGATGACTGGTATAAAATTGCACGATATGAATTGTGGACTGAAAGCCTATCGAAAAGATGTGGTGAAAACAGTCGAAGTTTATGGCGAAATGCATCGTTATATTCCTGTGATGGCAAAGTGGGCTGGCTTCAAAAATATAGGCGAAAAAGTCGTAGTACATCAAGCTCGGAAATTTGGTGTAACTAAATTTGGAGGGTTAGAAAGATTTATTCGTGGACCATTAGATTTATTATCAATTGTCTTTGTGGGAAAATTTGGAAAGCGGCCGATGCACTTTTTTGGAAGTATGGGAGCGATCATGTTTACAGTTGGATTTGGATTGTTTTTTTATTTAGGAACAAGGAAAGTTTGGAATTTGATTAATGAAACTCCTGCTAAAAATATTGCCGATATTTCATGGTTTTATATTGGATTGACTGCAATGATTTTGGGAACACTTTTATTTTGTACTGGTTTTTTAGCAGAGTTAATTTCTCGAAATTCTCCTATGCGAAATGCATATTTGATTGAGACCAAAATTGGGATTAAGGAAAATGAAAATGTAGTTGATTGAAGTGATAATTGGCAACTAAGTAACGAATAACCTAAAGATGAATGATAAAAAGAAGATAGTCATTATTGGTCCTGCCTTTCCGCTTCGGGGAGGATTGGCTTCATTAAATCAACGATTGGCAGAAGTGATGCAAGCAGATGGATATGAGGTGATTATTTACACTTTTAGTCTTCAGTATCCGAATCTTTTATTTCCAGGAAAGACACAATATTCAGAAGATAACCCTCCAGCGAATCTCAATATTCAAGTCAAAATTAATTCTGTTAATCCTTTTAATTGGATTAAAGTTGGAAAAGAAATCCAACGACTGAAACCTGATACAATAATTTGTAGATTTTGGTTGCCATTTATGGGGCCATGTTTTGGAACAATTTTACGCTTCGCAAAAAAGAATTTACATACTCGAATAATCGGATTTGTAGATAATATTATTCCACATGAAAAACGACCTGGAGATTATATTTTTGCTAAATATTTTGTTGGAGCTTGTGATGCATTTTTAGTGATGTCAAGATCTGTCGAGAAACAATTGCGATCATTTACTTCTACAAAACCAATTACATTTGTTGAGCATCCTGTCTATGATAATTATGGAGAACCAGTTACTCAAGATGTTTCTTTGAGAAAATTGAATTTATCTAAAGACTATCAATATTTACTGTTTTTTGGTTTTATTCGAGATTACAAAGGATTAGACTTGATCCTCGAAGCGATGGCAGATGAACGAGTTAGAAAGTTGAAAGTGAAACTAATTGTAGCTGGAGAATATTATTCAGATAGAGAAAAGTATAACAATCAGATTACATCATTAGGTGTTGAAAGTCAGTTAGTTATGCGTACTGATTTTATTTCAAATGAAGAAGTGAAATATTATTTTTGTGCAGCAGATTTAATTACTCAACCTTATAAAACTGCGACCCAAAGTGGGGTTTCTCGATTAGCTTATTTTTTTGAGAAACCAATGTTAGTAACAAATGTTGGTGGTTTACCAGAGGTAGTTGCACATGATAAAGCTGGCTACGTAGTGGAGGTCAACTCAAAAGCAATTGCAGATTCAATTGTAAATTATTTTGAAAAAAATAGAAAAGAAGAATTTATAGCGCAAGTCAAAATTGATAAAAAAATGTTTTCATGGGAAAACATGGTAGAAGGAATTGAAGTGATTGCTGGTTTAGAAAAAGATAAAGTATAACATGATAATTAGAGCAAAAGCACCACTAAGAATTGGACTAGCCGGAGGCGGAACAGATGTCAGTCCTTACTCAGATATATATGGAGGTGCGATTCTGAATGCCACAGTAAGTCTATATGCAAGTGCGACTATCGAGCCTCGTGATGACGGAAAAATTATTTTTGATGCGGTTGATTTAGGCGAAAAATTAGTCCTTGATTCTTCGGAAGAATTAACTATCAATGGAGAGTTAGATTTACTTAAAGGAGTATATAATCGAGTAGTTAAAAACTATACGAAAAAACCATTATCATTTAAATTGACAACTCATTGTGATGCACCAAAAGGTTCAGGAATGGGTTCGTCATCTACTATTACGGTTGCAATTTTGGGTGCCTTTGCTGAGTGGTTAAAATTACCTTTAGGTGAATATGATATGGCTAAATTGGCTTTTGAAATTGAGCGAAAAGATTTAGGTATGGCAGGTGGAAAGCAAGATCAATATGCTGCAACTTTTGGAGGATTTAATTTTATGGAATTTTATGCTGATGATAAAGTGATTGTGAATCCTTTGAGAATCAAGCAAGAATATATTAATGAATTGGAATTTAACTTGTTGATGTATTATACGGGAACAAGTCGATTGTCAGCAAATATTATCAAAAAACAAGCTTCCAATTTTACCAAAAAGTCCGACAAAGCGATTGAAGCAGGGCACAAATTAAAAGAGCAAGCGGTAATGATGAAAGAAGCATTACTCACCGGTCGGTTGGAAAAGTTAGGCGAAATTCTCGACTTTGGTTGGCAATATAAAAAACAAACTGCAAGTGGAATTACTAATCCTATGATTGACGAAATTTACGAAGCAGTAAAAAAATCAGGAGCAACAGGAGGAAAAATATCAGGTGCAGGAGGTGGTGGATTTATGACAATTTATGCTCCTGGAAATAGTCGGTATGAAGTGATGAAAACTTTAGAAACATTTGGAGGAAGCATCAAACGTTTTACTTTTACTCAACATGGATTAAATAGTTGGACGATATAATAATAACAAAATAACAATGAACTTACGGATCAAAGAAGTTATTAAAGAAAGTATTCAAGTCAAAAAATCAATTTTGGAAAATCCAGAATTATTAAATATGATTGATAAAGTAACTGACTTATGTACGGAGGCTTTGCAAGCAGATAAAAAAATATTGTTTTGTGGCAATGGAGGAAGCGCAGCAGATGCACAACATCTTGCTGCAGAATTTTCAGGGCGGTTTTATGTTGATCGTGATCCATTATTTGCTGAGGCATTGCATGTAAATACTTCCTACCTTACCGCTGTTGCTAATGATTATTCTTATAATGAAATCTATTCTCGATTAGTCAAAGCAAAAGCTCGGAAAGGCGATATACTTTTTGGAATTTCAACTTCTGGAAACTCTGAAAATATCATTCGAGCATTTGAACAAGCAAAAATTCAAGGGGCGGTAACAATTGCAATGACAGGAGAGACAGGAGGAAAAATGAAAGGAAAAGTTGATTATTTATTAAATATGCCTTCCAACGATACACCTCGAATTCAAGAAGCTCATATTATGGTAGGACATATTATTTGTGAATTGGTAGAAAAAAATATCTTCTCTTAAATTTAGTTTTATGAAAACCGCAATAATTTTAGCAGGGGGATTAGGCACTCGATTAAAGTCGGTAGTTCAAGATATTCCCAAACCAATGGCACCCGTTAGAGGCAAACCATTCGTGGAATATGTGTTACAATATTTAAAAATATATGGAATAGAAAAAATCATTTTTTCTATCGGCTATCGAGGGGAAGTTATTCAAGATTACTTTGGCGCGGAATTTAATTCCATGAAGATTGATTACTCTATCGAAGAGACTCCCTTAGGAACGGGAGGAGGAATTTATCAAGCTGCTATGATGTGTGATGATGAACCATTTTTAGTTTTGAATGGTGATACTTTATTTGATATAGATTTGTTTAAACTCAGCTATCTATATGAAATATCAAATGCAGAAATGGTAATTGGTTTGAAAGCAATGAAAGATTTTGATCGATATGGAATTGTAGAATTAGCTGATGATGAGCGGGTTATAGGTTTTCGAGAAAAGGAATATCAGAAAGAAGGATTGATCAATGGAGGTGTTTATATTTTTACAAAGAAGATTTTTGAGATAGCAAGTTTTCCCAATCGTTTTTCATTTGAAAAAGATTTTATGGAGAAATACTTGGATGAAATTCAAATGTATGGATATGAAATGGAAGGGTATTTTATTGACATTGGAATTCCCGAGGATTATGCCAAAGCAGAAAAAGAATTATAAAAGATTCTGATAATGAATTTTATACCAATATGATTCCTAGTAATTTTACTTTCAAAAAATCGCTTTTTCAAAATCTGATTTTTTTTCTTTTAGCTTTAAGTTTAATTATTTATACCTCTTCACGAGCAACCTTGCTCAGTTTGACTTGTGATGAAGCGAGTACTTATTTTAGTCATATTCCTAATTCTATTTGGTCATGTTTTTTTTCGGAATCTTGTTGGTCTGATGCTAACAATCATTTGCTCAATACTTTTTTAATGCAGGTTTCGACGAATGTGTTTGGTGTTTCTGAATGGACTTTACGATTACCAAATTTATTGGGACATTTAATTTATTTGATTTTTTCTATTCGTTTAATCCTTAGATATTCTAATACTTTTTTGCTTGGAATAGCAGGTTTTTGTTTGTTGAATTTAAACCCATTTTTATTGGAGTTTTTTTCTTTAGCAAGAGGTTATGGTTTGGGAGTAGGTTGGATGATGATGAGTATTTATTATTTATTCCGTTGGGTAGAAAGTAGAAAATTGAGTTTGGGAATGTATTGTTATATAGGAGCTTTTTTAGCTGTTTTAAGTAATTTTATTTTCCTTAATTATTGGGCAAGTGCTACAGCCGTTTTTATTTTTTTTATCTTGGAAAAATGGTTTTTAAAAAAAAATGAAAAACTAAAAAGTAATTTTCTACAATCAATTGGACTTCCTGTATTATCTTCTGTTAGTTTATTTTTTTTAATAAAAAAACCAATTCAATTTTTGCAATCGAAAGGAGAATTTGTTTATGGAGGAGAAAGTTTAATTGAAAGTTTTGTTGGAATGGTTAAAGAGAGTGTGATGAGTCAAGGATATTTTAATCCATTTACGACAAATGTATTTATATTGTTATCAACTGTATTGTTAGGGTTTTCGATAGTTTTTGGTGTTTTTTATTTTCTTAAAAAAAGGGATAACAACTTTTCGAAAATTTATTTTGCAGGGATTATTTTGATGATTTTAATGATGTCGGCAATGGTGGTGCAGTATTATTTGTTAGATGTAAAATATTTGATGGGACGGAAATCGACGATGTTGTTGCCATTTTTTGGATTAAGTGTATATCTATTTTTAGAATTTTTATATCGAGAAAAAAATAAAAATTGGACAATTGGTTTTGCTCTTTTGATTATTGTTTTTTCATTTAATCATTTTTATCGAACGTTTGATTTGAAGGAAACGGTGGAGTGGAGTTATGATGCTTATACGAAAGATATGATTCAATATTTGGATGAGCATGTAGAACAAAAGCGGAAGATCAATTTAGGTGTGTTTTGGATTTATGGACCAGCGAGTGAATTTTATCAAAAGCATTTTTCAATGGAAAAGATTGAGAAAGTGGAGCGTTTAGATGAAGCAGATTTTGAGGAAATTGATGCGTTAGATTTTATTTATGTTCGGGCAGATCAAGTGAATTTGTTGAAAGATAAATATGTTTTAGAAAAGAAATTTGGAACAGCTGGAGTATTATTTAAAAAGAAAAATTAATTATGGAAAATACAGGTTGGACACTTTTTTTAGATCGAGATGGAGTAATCAATCGAAGACTTGTTGGGACTTATGTTAAGCGTTGGGAAGAATTTGAATTCACTCATCGAGCTTTAGAAGCCATTAATATTTTTGGAAAATATTTTGATACTATCGTCGTAGTGACCAATCAACAATGTATTGGAAAAGGAGAATTAACCTCTGCGGAACTCGATTTGATTCATTCCAATATGAAAAAAGAGATTGAAACAGCAGGCGGATTTATTCAAAAGGTTTACTATTGTCCAAATCTAAAAGCTGAGAATGCGCCTTGTCGAAAACCTAATCCTGGAATGGGGTGGCAGGCTAAAAGAGATTTTCCAAAAATAAATTTTCAAGAATCTATCATGGTTGGAGACTCATTTTCAGATATGGAATTTGGTTGGCAACTGGGAACTAAAACTGTTTTTATCGAAGGAAAGGAGGAAGAGACTGAACGAACAAGGCAAATACCTGTGGATGGAAGATTTGAAAATTTATGGCAATTAGCTGAATATTTAGAATCACCAGAGTCAGATTTAATTAGCTTTTGAGTTTTAGTTTTTCACATTAAGACAAAATATAACTTGTTGATAATCAGTAGTTAAGAGGTGCTTTTTGGCGTAATCATTGTTTTTAGTTAAAAATCCCACCCATTTTATTTTAACTAAAAACACAATCCTAATGAGATCCTTAATTTTAACTACTAGTTTAGTTTTAGTGATGATGAGCAGTTTATTGGCTCAAAATAATTCACCAGCCTTTGCTAATTCTTCCAATTCTAATAAAGCACAATCCCAATTTGAAGGAACCCAACCTATGCCTTTTCAGGCATTTGACATGAATGGAAATACCCATTTTTTACCAGAGTACAAGGGAAAAATAGTAGTCATTGCATTTTGGGCAACTGGCGACGAAACATCTAGGCAACAAATCAAAAGTTTAAATCAAGTAAAACGCGAATTTTCTTCAGAGGAAGTGGCAGTTATTTCTTTTGCCGAAGAAGACAAATCAGATTTAGTTTCTTTTTTGAAAAATAATGAAATTGAATATCCTGTAATTCCAAATTCAAGACCTCTTGGAGAAATTGGATATGGTGGAGATTTAGGAACCTCTCGAATTTTTATTTTAGATAAAAAGGGAGTGGTTCAGAAAGTAATTATTACCGAAAATGAAAAAGAAATGGCTGCTTATACTATGATGAAACCAATCATCGAGGATTTGATGAGATAAATCCTTAAGGAAAGAAGAGACGTAATTTTACAAAAAAATAAAGGCTGCGATTTTAAAATTGCAGCCTTTATTTTTTTAGATTTTAAATAGATGTCCCATCAAATCTTGTTTGGTTTTTAAGTAACCATGATTTTCTTTTTTGGGAGGAATAATGAGGGGAATCCTTTTTTCAACTTCTATTTTAGATTGTTCAATTGCTTCAATTTTATCTGGATTGTTGGTTAAAAGTTTAACTTTTTTAATACCTAAATCTTGCATGATTTTGATGGCGATGTCATATTTTCGAGCATCGATTTCTAAACCTAGATGGGTGTTTGCATCAGCTGTATTGACACCTTTATCTTGAATTTTGTAGGCTTTAAGTTTGTTGATTAAGCCAATTCCTCGGCCTTCTTGGCGCAAGTAAATAACAACACCACCTTGTTCAGAAGTAAGCTTCATTGCAGCATCTAATTGCTCTCCACAGTCACATCGATGAGAGTGAAAAAGGTCACCCGTCATGCACTCAGAATGAATCCGAATAAGCACCGGTTTGGAGTGATCATAATCTTCATGAACCATTGCCAAATGAGGCATTCTATCGTCCTCATTATCCGAAAAAGCAATCATATTAAAATTTCCCCAAGTTGTAGGAAGCATAGCTTCTGCTTGTTTTTTCATGTCTCTTTTACCTTATTTATCTTTGAAAAATATTGTGTATTGAGTTGAACTAAAATTAAAATTATCACTTCCGTTGGTCGTTTTAAAATTCAATTTTAGCTTAATCACAAGATTCGTCTAAGAGCATTTTTTCTAAAGTACAAATATAACCATCTTCTAGTTGGAATTGTTTATACAGGGTTAATATGTCTGTTTAAATAAAAGCTATAATAAATTAGGGGTTAGTTGATCTAATTAACTGGACTTCCATGGTATAATTATTGTCTTTATATATAATGATTAATGAAAATGTCTATTTGATAGACATTCTTAGATTATACTTAACCAACCAAAATCTTACCTTTTTTCTTTCTAAAACTTTACACTTACACATTTTATTTTCTCAACTATCCTCCACGCTACATCAATTCGTCTATTTGTAAACATTTGATTATGAGCGAGTTGTGAGTCATTTATTCTAAAGCGTAGCTTAGGTATGAAGTTTTTTAACAACGTTAAAAAAATAGTTAAAAGGGAACAATTAGTTTTTGAAAAAGCTGAGAGGGCGAGTAGAAGACTTGTTTTTGATATGGGAATATTGCCTACCATAGTTTCGCTATTACTGTTATTTTCCACAGTTGGTGCGAGTATTTTTTTTACAAATAATAATATTTCAAAATCTTTTTCCACAGAAAATTCATCGGATGTTGCGGGACAAATTTCAGTTACCAAAACGTTGCTTTCTCCTGCGAGCGGAACTGCCTATGTCGGAGATACGGTGACTTATCGAATCACCTATTCAAATACAGGTGCAGATGATATTGTGAGTTTTGATTTAATAGATAGTTTTCCTTCTGCAAATCTTCAATATTTAAGTTTTACAGGTTTATCAGTTACTCATAAAGTTCTTGTTGAGAAAGATAATCACGCAGAAGAAATATGGCCAGCGTATAATTTAGGAGATAACCCAACACTATGGTCTCGTGCAAAATCAGGCGATAATTCGATAACATATATTGATTTTGACCTTTCTTCTTATAGTGGACAGACCGTTCAGATGGCTGAATTAAATATCTATTTAGAAAGTGGAGATGGAAATGGAAATAGCCTTGATGTTTATGGGATGACATCTCCTTGGGAAGAAGGAGTGCATTTTGATGATATTGGAATATCTAACTGGACAGAAGCAACTTCGACGACTAGCTGGAATACTCCAGGAGGAGATTTTACATCAACTCAATTAGGGAGTATTGCTACTCCTACGGATAAAAATTATCTATCAACAGGTTTGACAATAGATACTATTCAAAAATGGATCGATTTTCCAAGTCAAAATCATGGAGTAGCATTGTTAAGTTCTGGCAATACAGAAGATTGGGTAGAGTTCAGGTCACGAGAAGGAGATGCTGATAAAGTTCCTTACTTGGATTTGCAATTAGGAAAATCACCAGACGTCATTAATTCTAATTCGATAGTATGGAATAATATTTCTGGTTTAGCAGCAGGAGAATCGGGTACAATAGATATATCCTTTGTTGCAACTAATCCTTGTCCGACATGTGAAAATAAGGTCTTTGCGGAGGACGCATTAGATGATATTGGAGGAACATCAGCAGATTCTGATAATGCGAGTGTTACAATTTTGTCTCCTCCTGATTTAATATCAGTAACTCATACATTGATGTCACATGCTGTTGATACTGCCGTTGTAGGGGATACTGTTCGTTATAAAATTGCTTACACAAATACAGGAACTGTGGATTTATCATCTATTCCTTTTTCTGAAATATTTCCATCTGCTAATTTGCAATTTTTAGATGTTTCTGGATTTAGTAATGCTACTGAAATTTCGACTCAAGCATCAAAAGATAATTGGCTGGAAGAAAAAAATGATGGAAGGAATTATGGTGATGATAATGACATAAAAATAAAATTAAAAGGAGGAGACGATAAGCGAGGTCTGATGCATTTTGATTTGTCTAGTTATTCAGGTTATAATGTAGTAGATGCTGAGTTGTTTACTTTTATTGAAGCGGGAAGTGGGAATGGAAATACAATAGATGTATATGAGGTTACTCGATTTTGGGACGAAGGAAATGAGGATGGCGATAATGATGAATCTAATTGGATTGAAGCGACTCAACCAATAGATTGGACCAATGAAGGAGGAGATTATGATCCTACTCTTTTAGGAAGTATACCAACTAACACTAAAGATTGGTACTCCACCACTTTACCTGCAAATACGATTCAAAATTGGGTAGATAACGCTTCCGAAAATTATGGGCTAATTTTATTAAGCTCAGGAAATAGAGATAAAGAAATAAAATTGAAATCAAATGAAGGTACCGCTTCCAAAATATCTTATTTGGAATTGACCTTAAAACAAGAAATAACTGTAAATTCTCTAAGTGGAGATAATTTGATTTTGAATGATTTAGGAGGATTGGCTGTGGGAGATACGGATTCTTTTGAGTTGACATTTTTAGCAATAGATGATATAAATTTAGCAACTATTACTGCCACAATAAATGGTGCATCAGATACTGGTGGTGGGACAATTCCTACAATTAATAGTACGACTAATTTGACCATAATTTATGGACCAGAGATTTGTAATGATGGATTAGATAATGATGGAGATAATTTAATTGACTGTTTGGATGTAGATGATTGTGCTCCAGTCATTTCAAGTATTACTACACCTGCATCTTGTCCAAATTCTAATGATGGAACAATAGATATTTCCATTACAAATAGTTCTTCTTATTCTTTTGTTTGGGATGATATTCCAACTGAGGGACAATGGACATTTGAATCTACTATGAATGATATTTCTGGAAATGGAAATCATGAACAAGTGGTGACTGGAAATCCAGCTTATAATAATGATGCTTTGGAAGGAGGCGAGTCGTTTGAATTTGATGGTGCAACCAAAATACAATATTCTGTAGATAATGCATTTATGTCTCAAGATCTTTCAGTTCGTTCCATTTCAATGTGGGTAAAACCTGATAACCTAACTGATACTATGGCACTTTATGAAGAAGGAGATGGAGAAGCAGGTATTGGACTAAGATTGAAAGGTGGAAATATTGAAGGGATTGTTGTTGGAGGGGGAGGATTTTCTATTTTTCCATTAAGTGCATCATTTCCAACAGATGGAAATTGGCATCATGTAGGATTGGTTTATGATGGAGATAATTTATTGCTTTATGTTGATGGAGTTGAAGTAGGAAATGTTTCGACAGGATTAGGTCCATTAACTTTTGCTAATGATACTCAAGGAGGACTTGGTGGATTTTTTGGATGGCATCCATTTGTAAGTCAAGATTATAATGGATTTGCCATACTTGGGTTGATATTTTCTGGAAGTGATCCAGCAGAAGATTTATATACTGGACTGATGGATAATGTTTCGAATTACGATGTTGCCTTGGATGCGAACCAAATGGCTTTTTTGGCATCTAACAATCCTGATCGTGTTGGATTGAGTCCAGGTGATTATACAATTACAGTTATAGGAAATTCAGGTTGTACTAATTTGAGTACCATATCTATAACGGAACCAGATATTATTGCAATAGATACGTTAGTTCAAGACGAATCTTGTTTTAATAATTCTGATGGAAAAATTGTTGCAATTGCTTCTGGAGGAACACCAGGTTATACCTATTTGTGGAATACTGGAAGTACAATAGATAGTATTGAAAACCTTTCTACAGGAACTTATTCCTTGACCGTTACTGATTTGAATGGATGTAGAGATAGTATTGAGGTTGTTGTTGGAAGCCCTACTGAGTTAATTTTAACTATTGACAGTATTTCCAATTATAATGGATTTTCAATTAGTTGTTTCGGAGAAAGTGATGGAGCTATTTATACAACTCCCTCTGGTGGAGTACCTCCTTATACTTTTGCTTGGAGTGTAGGAACTGGAGCAAGTGAAGATACGCTTGGACTTTTGGGAGGGACTTATGAAGTGACTTTAACAGATGCTTCTGGATGTTCAGTTGTTGCAGATACTATTTTAACTGAACCAACTGAACTGATCGGAGGAACTGATTTTGTAAGATATTATGGGAATGGATTAAGCATTAGTTGTGAAAATGAAACGGATGGAATTGCTGTTGCCTTTTCTTATGATGGTGTTCCGACAAACCCAACTGGAGTAGAACCTTATTCTTACGAATGGAGTAATGGACAAACTGAGGATACTTTAAGAAATGTTGGTGCTGGAAAATATTATGTAACGGCTACGGATGCAAATGGATGTACTTATTTGGATTCTATCACATTTGTAAATCCATCAGCAAGAACTGTTTCTATAACTCAAAATACAGTAATTCAATGTGTGGGGGGAAATGAAGCTTCAGTAACTGCAAATGGAACAGGAGGTTCGGGCGGAGATACTTATGCTTGGAGCAATGGAGGAACAACTCAAAGTATAAACAGTTTAAGCGCAGGAATATATACGGTTACGATTGCTGATGAAAATAATTGTTTAGCAATTGATTCTATTACGATAAGCGATCCTGACTCAATTAGAATAACTGGTACTGTAGGAAATCCTGGGTGTATTGGAACTGATGGAACCATTTCAATAAGTATGACAGGAGGAACTGGACCATACACACAAATATGGTCTAGTGGGCAAACGACCACTTCAATTTCAGGATTAAGCGCAGGAACTTACACCGTTTCTGTTAATGATAATTTAGGATGTTTGGAAGTTGATTCTTTTACTTTAAATGCAAATGCAGTCTTATCCGCAGACATTTCAGCAACAGATTATTCTGGTTTTGAAATAAGTTGTTATGGAGAGTCAGATGGAAATATTGATATAGATATTACAGGAGGAACTGGTCCTTATAGCTATAGTTGGAATTCAGGTCAAACGACACAAGATTTGCCAAATGTAGTAGTTGGAAGTTATACTGTTACGATTACAGATACTGGTGGTGGCTGTACAATCACTAGAAATATTACCTTGGATCAGCCTGCGGAGTTGGGAGCAAATATTGCAGATATTTCTAGTAATAATTTCGAAGGTTTTGGAGTGTCTTGTTTTGGAGAATCAGATGGATTTGTTTTCGTTTCTGCTTTTGGTGGAGATGGAAGTCATAGTTACTCATGGAGCAACGGAGGAAGTACAAGTGGTATTTCAAATTTAAGTCCAGGTGATTATACTGTTACTGTAACTGACGGAAGGAGTTGTACTTGGACTTCAAGTTATACGATTACGGAACCGACATTGTTAGAATTAGATACAGCGTATTTATCAAGTGAAGATTTTAATGGATTTGGAGTTTCATGTAATGGTGCTTCTGATGGGAAAATAAAAGTGACCCCTTCTGGAGGAGAGGGAACTTATAATTATATTTGGAGTAATGGAGGTGGAGATGTGGACAGTATTTTTAACTTATCTCCGGGTATTTATACTGTTACTTTAGTAGATGGAAATAGTTGTGATACTACAATGACATTTACGATTACAGAGCCAGATGCAATATCAATAAGTAATACAGTTACAAATATAAATTGTAATGGATCGGCAAATGGAGAAATTGATTTGGCAGTAACTGGAGGAACAAGCAACTATAGCTATGCATGGAGTACAGGAGCAAGTACTCAAGATATTTCATCTTTAGCTGCAGGGGATTATACAGTAACAGTTACAGATGAAAATACTTGCCAACTCTCAGAAACTTATAGGATTACAGAACCTGATACTATTTCAGCAACTGCGGTTATTTCAGATGTAGAATGTTTTGAGGGAAATGATGGAGCGATTGCTCAAACCGTAAGTGGTGGAACTCCACCTTATTCTTTTATTTGGAGCAATGGAGCAACGGTCGAGGATATTTCAGGATTGACAGTTGGGACATATACTGTTTCGATAACTGATTTTTATAATTGTCCTATTGAAATAAAATCATATATAGTTGCAGAACCAACCGATTTAACTATTTCAGAAACTCACTCAGATGTAACTTGTTATAATGGATCGGATGGAAACATTTCCATTACACCTTCTGGAGGAACACCAATTTATAATTATCTATGGTCAAATGGAGCAACGACAAATAATTTAAATTCAATAGTTGCAGGGACTTATACGCTAACAGTTACTGATGCAAATAATTGTAGTGAATCAATATCTGTAATAGTAGGTGAATCTACTGAAATTATAGCAAGTGCAACGATTGATAGTGTACTTTGTAATGGGGGGAATACCGGAAGTATTTCACTTTCAGTTTCAGGAGGAAACCCAGGATATTCATATGATTGGAATACTTCAGCCACCACATCCACGATCAACGGGTTAGTTGCAAGTACGTATACTGTGACTATTACAGATAATTCAAGTTGTTCCATCGTCAATTCATTTACTGTTGGTGAACCACCAGTTTTAAATACAACTATTTCAAAAACAGATCCTTTATGCTTTGGAGAAACAACAGGCGAGCTGACAGCTAATCCAACAGGTGGAACTACTTCCTATTCTTATGAATGGAACACAGGAGCAATAACACAAACTATAAATAATCTTGGAGCAGGAACATATACTGTAACTGTAACTGATAAAAATGATTGTTCTACTTCACTATCTGAAGTAATTTCTACACCAACTGAAATGTCTACGACACATTCATCTACGGAACCATTATGTAATGGAGATAGTGATGGAAACATTACCGTAACACCGTCTGGTGGGGTTTCACCATACACCTATCAATGGAATGTGGCAGGAACTTCAAATACATTGAATAATATTTCAGCAGGAAACTATACCGTAACAATTACAGATTTACAAAATTGTAATTTAATTTATAACATTACTCTTACGGAACCAACAGCTATAAATATTGCATCCACAACAAGTGATAATTTATGTTTTGGAGATAACAACGGTTCAATAGACTTGACTGTAACAGGGGGGACTCAAAAATACGTATATGATTGGGCTGATATGGACAATGAAGGAATGTGGACTTTTGAGGAAACAATGGATGATGTTTCAGGAAATAATCATGATCCAGTAAATTTTTCAGGAAATGAAGACTATTCAACTGATGCAGTAGGAGGTCAATATTCATTTGATTTTGATGGGAGTTCTAAGATTCGATATAGTGTAGATTTTGCAGGGTTTTTGGAATCTTCTTTTCAGTATATGACTATTTCAATGTGGGTGAAACCAGATGCGTTAACTGAAATAAATACTTTGTTTGAAAGAGGAACATCATCCAGAGGTTTAGCTTTACGAATGGATGGAAGTGATGTGCAAGGTGTTGTAACTTTAGGAAGTAGTCAACAAAGAACTGGTAGTATACCTTTCCCTGTTGATGGTGATTGGCATCATTTGGCATTGGTCTATGATGATGGAGATTTGATTTTATATTTAGATGGAGTTGCCGTTTCTACCATTAATACTCCTTACAATACTATTAGTGCTTCAACTGGAAATGGAGGACTAGGAGGAACTCAAGGTAGTGATGCTTTTGGAAATACAGGAAATCGATACTATGAAGGATTAATGGATAATGCTTTTTTCCATGATATAGCATTGACTGCTTCTCAAGTACAAGATTTAGCTAATAATGATGGAGATAGAACTAATCTTTCTCAAGGAACTTATAATATCGAAATTATTGATGGAAATGGTTGTACAGAAACTGCGAATATTACAGTTAATGAACCTACAGAATTAACTTTAACAACCAACCAAACTAATGTTTCGTGTAATGGAGGTAGCAATGGAGTAGCAAGAATAATTGCCTCAGGCGCAACAACTCCATACTCATATTCATGGGGAGGAACAGAAACAAGAGATAGCCTTACAGGACTTTCAATTGGAGATTATACTGTAACTGTAACTGATGATAATGGATGTACCAATACTGCAACAGTAACGATTATTGAGCCTTCAGCTTTAACAGCAAGTGCAACCGCTCAGGATGCAAATTGTAATGGAGAAAGTAATGGCCAGATTTCTTTGACTGTAAATGGAGGAACACCAAACTATTCTTATTTATGGTCTGGAGGTGTTGGAACTTCTCAAAATCTAACAGGACTTAGTGCCAATACTTATACCGTAACAATTACTGATAATAATGGATGTACTACCACAGCTAGTGCAACAGTTGAAGAACCAATCGCTTTATCCAATACAAATGAAGTGACAGATATTAGCTGTAATGGAGAAGTTGATGGATCAATCACCACTAATGCCATCGGTGGAAGTAATAATTATAATTATAGCTGGAGTAATGGAGGAGGAAATACTTCAACTATTTCAAATTTAGGTACTGGAACTTATACCGTTACTGTTACAGATACGAATGGATGTACGAGTACAGCTGCAAGTAGTATTACCGAACCTAATATTGTTAATATAAATAGTACTATCACAGATGTGAGTTGTAACGGTGGAGATGATGGAGGAGTGATAGCTTTAACAGTAACAGGAGGAATCCCTGGGTATACTTATTTATGGAGTGATATGGATGTGGAAGCATATTATGGTTTTGAACAATCCATGAATGATGAGACTGGAAATAATCATAATCCTATGAGTGGTGGAGTAGGAATAGAAGCTTACGCGTCAGATAATATAGAAAGGGATTATGCATTTGACTTTGATGGAGCCACTAAGATAGAGTATGAAGAAAATAATAACTTTTTAAATGGTACTATTTCTACATTTAGTGTTTCAATGTGGATAAAGCCTGATCACTTTACGGGGAATCAAACGTTATTTGAAATGGGTGGAGTAAGTGATGGATTTGGAATTCGCTTAAGTGGAAATATCTTGCAAGTTGGAGTAAATGAATCATTTACATTATATGGTTTACAATATCCATTTCCAAACGATGGTGCTTGGCATCATGTTACGATTACTTTTGACAATGGTGATTTGACCTTGTTTTTTGATGGAGTAGAATTAGGAATATATAATTCAGGAGTAGGATCTGTTGTTATTGCAAATTCGCAGGAAGGAGGATTAGGAGGTACATTTGGAACAGATGCATTTGGTGGTGCTGGAGATTTCTTTTATAATGGATTAATGGATGGAGTTGGATATTTTAACAATGCTCTTACGGCTCAGCAAGTTGCAGAGGTGATGACTAATGATGGAACTCGATCGTTACTTTCTGCAAATACTTATACTGTAACCGTTATTGATGCTAATGGATGTTTAACTACTCAAACATTAAGTGTTACTGAACCGACTGCTCTTACGATTACTAGTACTAAAGAAGATATTGGTTGTAACGGATCCTCAAGTGGATCAATTGATATAACTATAGGAGGAGGAACTCCCAATTATTCATACAATTGGTCAAATTCAGCTACTACTCAAGATGTAACAGGTCTTGATTCAGGAGATTATACAGTTACAGTTACTGACGATAATGGTTGTACCATTTTATTAACAGAAACTATTACAGAGCCAACAAGTTTGAGTGTTTCGACACAAAGAACTATTAATTATAACGGAAGTGACATCAGTTGTGCAGGAAATGATGATGGTGCAGTAGAAGTAATTATTAATGGTGGTACTCCTAATTATAATATATCTTGGAGCTCTGGGCAAACTACACAAGAAATAACTGGTTTAGGAGCAGGAACTTATGTGGTTACCGTTTCTGATAATAATGGCTGTACAGGAACTTCACAAATATCATTATCTGCACCTCCAAGTATTAGCTTATCAGTTGATCGAACTATAGATTATAGTAATCAGGATATTAGTTGTTACGGTGCATCGGATGGTGAATTAGGAACTACAGTTAGCGGAGGATCAGGAACTTATTCTTATTCTTGGAGTAATGGTTCTACGACAACTACTATTTCTAATTTATCAACGGGAACTTATACGGTAACTGTAACTGATGGATTTGGTTGTACTGTTACAGCAAGTGATGTCGTGAGTGAACCTTCTGAGTTATCTGTTTCAATAAGTTTAACTGGGTCTGGTGTTAGTTGTCCTGATGCCACAGATGCAGGAATAAATTCTTCTGTTTCTGGAGGAACAACAGGTTACACTTATTTATGGAATGGAGGACAAACAACTGCTAATCTATCTAGTTTAGGGTCAGGGGTTTACATGCTAACAGTAACTGATGCAAATAATTGTACCGCAGCAGATACCTTAACTCTTACAGCACCTTCCGATTTGAATTTTACAACTACTTTTTCAGATTTGACAGATTGTGGAGCGGATGATGGAGCGATTGGAGTGAACGCTTCTGGTGGTACTGGAAGTTATGAATATTCAATAGATGGGACCAATTGGCAAACAGATAATGAGTTCTATAATTTAGCACCAGGTACCTATAATGTCTATGTAAGAAATTCTGTTGGGACTTGTGTAAAAGGACCAAAAACGGTAGTAATTAATGTTCCTGAAGCACCAGTAATTAATAATACGGTTCTGATAAATCCATCAACTGGAGTAAGTACAGATGGAAGTATTATCGTAAATGCTTCAGGAAATGGAGTACAGTTAAATTATCAAATAGAAGGAGTTACAGGGTGGCAAGAAAGTTCTGTTTTTTCCAATTTATCAGAAGGAGTTTATACAATCAATGTAAAATATTATAATCAAACTTGTGAAACTTCGACAACGGTAGAATTAGTTGCTGGAGGTGGTGTAGTTGGGGGGAGTCAGGATTCGGATTATTGCTCAGGGGAAATAAATAGTGGACAATTAGTAGAAATATATTATATCCCGTTTCCCGAAAATCAAGTACTACAATCACTTTATAGTTTTAATAGTGATACTTGTGGATTTATAGAAAAAGTAAGAAACCCAGTTCAAAGTTATGTTTCTATTGGAGTGGTAGAAGAAGGAACCATAATTTATTACGATCATTGGGAAGACGGATATGAACCAAACTTAGGTTTTCCAATTCAAAGTACTACTGAAATATGGGGAGATGGAGATTTATCAAATGGATTTGCTCCAGGCTATGGATCAAATGATTTATTTCAATCATCCGATAATATTATTTTATCAGAATCAATTGATACAACAACTGCAACTAGAATTGCTACAATAGATTATGATGGAAGTGATAAAATTGCAAGTCGAGGAAATATAGCAATGACTCGTTTGGCTTGGGCCGATGAATCCGAAACGTTATTAGCCGGTGCAATTGAAGTATATCCAATACCATATTGGGGAACTGATTATGAAATACCAGTTGGAGAAGATTATTTAGTTAATGAAATGTTTGAATATACGGGGTTTGTGGTAATGGCTACGGAAAATAATACGTCAGTTAACATTGATGCGGATGCAAATGGGACAGTAGAAACTACTGTTATATTGAATGAAGGAGAAAGTTACTTAGCTGACGGAAATGTAAATACTGGTGGAACGATTCAGGCTTCTGCAAATGTCCAAGTTCACTTAGTAACAGGTAATATTTGTGCTGGGTTTACAACTCGATGGTTCACCTTAAAACCCACCGAACAATGGAGTAATGCTTATTACACGGCAGTTTCAACTATTAATGATGATACTTATGTCCATATATATAATCCTAGCGCTTCAACAATCACAATTGATTGGGAAACTAATTCTGGAGTAGAAACATCTTTTTCAGTTGGAGGAGGAAATACGGTAGACGTATCTATTCCTGATGGAAGTGGAGCAAAATTTTCATCAAGTGGTGGAGAAGATTTTTATGCTATTTCTACCACGGGTGCTTTTATTTCACTCGCTAATGATTGGGGATATGCTTTGATTCCTGAGGATCAACTTTCTCCTCAAATTACTTTAGTAAGTCTTGCACCTGGAATTGACCCAACGATAGGATGCCAGAGTATTTCACAAATTTCTCAGGCAGGGTGGAGTGTTCATTATGTTGATAGTGAAGAAACGGTAGGAGAGTCTGCTCCTGCCAGTAATGCTTTTGATGGTGATAATAGTACTTTTTGGCATACTCAATGGGATGGTTCATCACCTGTACATCCTCATGAATTGCAGATTGATTTAGGAGCGAGTTATAATATAGGTGGGTTTAGATACCAGCCACGAGCGAGTTGTACATATAGCACAAATTCGTATTCAGATACAACAGATGTAACCATAGATATTGGAGCAGGAGCAGTTTATACTTCTGATATTAATGTAACCGCAACAGGAACTGTAACAGATGTTAATTTAACTATTCTGGATATTAAGCATACTTGGGTTAGTGATTTGGAAGTTACTTTAACTAGTCCTTTAGGTACTATTGTTACTTTATACAATAATGAGTGTGGAGATGCGGATGACATATTTATGGGACTAGATGATGAGGCTACAACTGGATATGGTTGTCCTCCTACTAGTGGTGCCACTCACCGTCCCTTTGGAAGTTTATCTGATTTTTTTGGGGAAAATATAAATGGTACATGGAGATTAACTGTAAATGATCAAGCAACTGGAGATGGAGGTTTTATTGATGATTGGACGCTCGAAATAGCATCACAGGAGTGTATTGGTGGTGTTGAAAATGGAGCAATAGCAGATTACGACTTTTATATTAGCTCAGATGGAATAAACTGGGGAAGTGCAAATGTATCAGGAGCTTTTCCTAATTCTACAGATCAACAAGAGGTTATATTTTCAACTGAAATTGGACGATATATTAGAATCGTTGCTAATTCTGAATTGAATGGAAATCCGTGGACAAGTATTGCGGAATTAAATGTTTTAGAATGTTTAAATTCTGAAAACTCTGCTCCAGTTTGGATTACAGCTGCTTTTCCTACAGGGAGTACAAGTGTTGGAAATATTAATGTATGTGTAGATTTTAATGGAGATGGTGGACCTTTAACTGATGCCAATGGAATTAGTTTTGATTCAACATTTGTATTTTCTCATTTGGATCGGGAAAAAATATTAGATGCCGACGGCGATCAAACAGGAATGAGAATTTGGGTGTGTGATGGATCAGATGCGATTATTGCGGGAGCTTGGGGACAAGACCCAAGTACTGCAAGTCCCGGTTCACCAGCCATTGACCTCGGAGTTGGATTACCGAATGGTATTCCTTTTTCTACTTCGAAATGTGTCAACTTAAGTAGAGATTATAATTTGGATGGAGATTTTGATGAGTGTGATGAAGTGATTTATACGATCATTGTCGAAAACACAGGAGTACTTCCTTTGTCAGTTGGATCACTAAATATCATTGATACATTGCCTGCAGGATTAACTTATATCGAAAATACAACTGTTTCGAGAATCAATGGATCGAATGATACTATTCCAGATGAAACTTCAACAGCAAGTGTTTTTCCATTAGATGAAAATGGGATTGATTATAATTCAATTATTCAACCTGGAGATTCAATTATTTTATTTTTCCAAGCGTCTATTGATGAGTTGTCAGGAAATGGAACCATAATTACGAATCAAGCTTATGTAAGTAATTTCCAAACTCAGTTTGTACCAGAAGTTACCTTTCCGGTGGACAATCCTGAAAATCCATTTTTGACAGGAGTTCCTTCGGACGTGACAGTAGAATGTGATTCCATTCCAATTGCTCCGTTATTGGATGAACCCAATTGTACATTTAGTAATATTGATTATCCAGCTGCGCAAACTGCAGGGACTACAGCAATGGATGGTCAAGTTATTTCAGGAGATGGAGTAACTTCAACATTTAACTTAACCGAAGGTGGAATAACCGAAGAATTTAGAATTGCAGATAATTTATATCCTAGAAATGCTTTGCAAAATATCCCTTGTGGTGCTTCGACAAAAGCGATTGATTTTCAAATACAACAAGCTGAAAGTAATGGAGAATGGGGCGCAGATTCTAGTTCTGTTTTTGAAATAGATTTTTCTCAGCCAGTAGAAAATTTATCTTTTAGTTTACTCGATTTAGATGAAAGTTTATTTTATGTAGATGCAGTAGAAGTAAGAATTTTTGATGGATCAAATGCTGAGATTGAGTACGACTGTGGATATTTTACTATTAATAATAATGTAGATTGGTTAGGAGGAAATGAATTTCAAGCATTGGATAATACTGATGGTTATACACCAGTAGCTGGAACAGATGATGATGGAGATGTTCGATTTACGTTTTATAATTTATTGATAAAACGTGTTGAAATTACGTTAAAAAATAATTGGACTAGATCGAGTACTTCGACTGGAACAAATTCAACTACATTCAATGATTATATGACTGCCAACCCAGACATTTCTCATGGAATTGGAATTGGACAAATTTGTTATTGCATTCCAGGTACTAATGCAGGAACTATTTTCATAGCAAATGATTGTGCTGGATTAGATACACTTGCATATACGGAAGTTCGAACTGATGGAAGTTGTGATTCAGAATATACCTTGACTCGAACTTGGACAGGAACTGATCATTGTGGAAATGATTCAACAATGACTCAAGTGATTACTGTAGAAGATAATACACCACCTGTTTTATCAGGAATACCAGCAGATATTACTGCAACACCTTCTACTATTCCAAATGCTCCTCCAACTGATTGTTCGGATGGTGTTAATTTAGCTTTAGGAAAAACTGTTACTCAATCAAGTATTGATTATTCATTACCTGCAGGTAATGTTATTGATGGAAATTTAAACAATTTTAATCATACCTTAGGAAGTGGAGACCCTCAATCTTGGTGGCAAATTGACTTAGGAACTTTAGAGGAAATTAGTGTTTTAGAAATTTATAATCGAGTAAGCTGTTGCCAATCGAGAACTTCTCAGTATTATATCTTAGTTTCCGAAACTCCATTTTCCTCAAATGATTTAAGTGCACTTTTGGCTGATCCGAATGTGGCAAGTTATTATCAATCAACAGATGCAGGTTTTCCAACAACAATGAATATAAGTAGAGTAGGAAGATATGTTCGAGTACAATTAACGAGTACAAGTGATCCAATGAATATTGCAGAAGTGATGGTTTATGGAAGTGTATCAAATTGTATAACTGCTCTTGATGGATGTGATAGTTATCCAACAATAACTTATACAGAAAATACCGTTTCAAATACTTGTAATTATACCATTGAAAGAATCTGGACAGCTATTGATGATTGTGGAAATATTCAAAGAGATACTCAGGAGATTTTTGTAGAAGCGATTCTTTCAGCAACAGATACGATTACTTCGGATTATAATGGAAGAGATATTAGTTGTAATGGAGGAAATGATGGAGCTGCTCATGTGATTGCAACAGGTGGAGTAAGACCATTTAGTTATGCTTGGTCTGGAGGAATAAGTGTTGATTCATTTGCAACTGGATTAAGTGCAGGTACCTACACCGTTACTATTTCAGATGATAATGGATGTACCGCTTTAAGAAATATAATTTTAAGTGATCCACCTGCAATTGATTTGAATGCTCAAACTACTTCTGGAAATGCAACTTATCAAATTAGTTGTAATGGAGCAAGCGATGGAACAGCTTTCGCAGTTGCTACAAATGGAACAGGAACTAAAACATATGAATGGAGTACGGGAGCCACAACACAAGCAGTAAGTGGATTGGTAGCAGGTACATATACTGTAACAGCTACAGATGCAAATCTCTGCCAAACTACAGCAACTGTTAATTTAATACAGCCAGGACCTTTACAAGTTAATACGAGTGTAATTTCTGAAGTTTCTTGTATTGGAGCAGAAGATGGAAGCGTTTTAGCAACTCCTTCTGGAGGAGTAACTCCTTATTCTTTACTCTGGAATACAAATGATACAGATCCTATTTTAACAGATTTAGGAGTAGGAACTTATACGATTACGGTAACCGATGGAAATGGATGTACGGTTGAAAGTTCTGTTACTTTAAATAATCCAATACCAATTTCTATCAATTTTAGTATTGATAATCCAATTAGTTGTCAAGGAGGTAATGATGGACAAATTACAGCAAGTGCAAGTGGTGGTGCAGGAGGATATTCTTATGCATGGGATAATTCAGCAAGTGGAGCTACAGTTTCTGGATTAAATATTGGAAAATATATCGTTACGGTTACAGATGGCAATTCTTGTATTGGAATAGATTCAATTACCTTAACTAATCCAAATGCTTTAAGTGCATTAATTTCAGTTACCTCAGATTTTAATGGAGAAAATATAAGTTGTACAGGAGCGAGTGATGGGAGGGTAAAAGCATTTGCTTCTGGAGGTACTTCACCTTATACTTATTTATGGAGTGATATTGCGGGAGCAACAATTGATAGTTTGAGTGGTGTTCCAGCAGGAGTTTATACGGTTACTATTACTGATAATAATACTTGTACGACGACAGCGAGTCTTGAAGTTTTCGATCCAACACCTGTAATTGTAAACGCAGGAAATAATCAAAATATTTGTTCAGGTTATGATGCAGAAATTGGAGCAATCGGGGCAGGAGGAACACCAACTTATACCTACGAATGGAGTACAGGAGAAACAACGGATAGTATAACAGTTAACTCTATAGTTGATTCGACATTTTATGTAACAATTACAGATGCTAATAATTGTACTTCAATGGATTCCGTTTCAGTTTTCATTGTTTCATGTTTAGAAATTTGTGATGATGGAATTGATAATGATTTTGATGGCTTGATAGATTGCGATGATCCTGATTGTTTTTCTCTTGCAAATGCATTTGTAAGTTCTAATTATAATGGAGAGGATATTAGTTGTGACGGAGCTTCAGATGGAGAAGCAACGGTTCGACCAGCAGGAGGGAAATCACCTTACACCTATTTATGGAATGATCCTTTAGGACAAACAGATACTACTGCAACTGGGTTAAATGCAGGTACTTATACAGTTACAGTTACAGATGATAATGGTTGTACTGCAACTGCAAATGTTACACTTGAAGATCCTGATAACTTATCACTTACCGTTCTTGATTATAGCGCAACAGTAAGTTGTACAGGAGATACAGATGGTTTTGTTGATATTTCAGTTGTAGGAGGAACTACACTTACAGGGACAGATTATACTTATGAATGGAGTGTTGGTGGTTTTACAACACAAGATATTAATCCTCCCTTGGGAGCTGGAACTTATACTGTAACCGTTACTGATATAAATAATTGTCAAGCAACAACTTCTGTAACTATTGGAGAACCGATCGTTGTTGGATCAGGAGTTACAATTGCATCAGCTTATGGCTCAGGATCGGAAGCATTGAGTTGCGCAGGCGGAACGGATGGTTTGATCGTCGCAACAGCGACTGGTGGAGATGGAGATTATGAATATGTATGGAATAATGGATCAACAAATGATTCACTCATTAATATTGGAGCAGGTACTTATACGGTTACTATTTCAGATGGATTTGGATGTAGTTCAACTGCCGCTGTATCTTTAACTGACCCGCCGGTGTTGAGTTTGTCAGCCACAGCAACTGCTTCTTCAGATTGTAATGTATCTAATGGAACAATTGAAATTACAGCATCGGGAAGTACTGGTGATTTGGAATATAGTATAGATAATACAAATTGGTTAACCTCCAATACTTATACAAATTTATCTAGCGGAACATATTCAGTATATGTAAGAAATACAGATCAAACTTGTTTTGTCGGACCAGTTACAGTTGTAATTGATGAACCAGATGCACCCATCATTTTTAGCGCAGCTGCAATTAATCCTCAAGCAGCAGGCAGTAGCGATGGAGAAATTTTAGTAGAAGCAGAAGGTCCAAGTAGTCCTTTGGAATATCGATTAGTTGGTATAACACCTTGGCAAACAAGTTCTTATTTTCAAGGACTCGATGCAGGTGATTATATTATTGAAGTAAGAAATCAAGGAGAAAATTGTCCTGCACAAAGACCAATTTCATTAATTTCTGGAGGAAGCTTATTTGGAGATTCAGGAGCGTCTTATTGTTCTGATGATTTTTCCAATGAGCAAATTTCTGAAACATATTATATCCCAATTCCTGAAGATCAAGCATTAAGTTCATTGGAACAATTATATCCAAGTTCGTGTGGAGCTTCAGCTTTACCTGCAAGTCCTATTCGATCCTATGTTTCAATAAGCGTTGTAGAAAGTGATGCGAGAATTTATTACGATCATTGGGAAGATGGTTTTGAAAATGATTTAGGTAATATTATTCAGACTTCAACATCAGTATGGGGAGATGGAGATTTGTCTAATGGAGTTGCTCCTGGATATCCTGCAGATATTTTAGCAGCAGGTGATGTTATTATTTTGGATGAAAATGTAAATACAGGCACTCGGTCATCTGTTGTTGATTATGATGGTGGAGATAAAATTGCTACTACTGGAAATTTAGCAATTACAAGGTTAGCTTGGGCATCTGGATCAGGAACATATTTGGCTGGTGCAGTTGAAATTTATCCTACGGTAAATTGGGGAAGAAATTTTGTGTTGCCAGTAGGGGAAGACTATTTAGTCAATGAGATGTTTGATTATGTGGGGGCTACTATTATGGCATTTGAAAATAATACTTCAATTAATATTGATGCAGATTCAGATGGATCAGCGGAAACAACAATTACTTTAAATGAAGGAGAAAGTTATTTGATTAATGGTGGAATTAATGTAGGAGCAACAGTAGACGCTGATAAAGCGATCCAAGTTCATCTTTTAACTGGAAATATTTGTGCGTCTTACGAAGGACGTTGGATTACACTTACTCCTAGAGATCAATGGAATGATAGTTACTATAATCCTGTTTCGACTCAGTTATATTCAAGTCAACCAGATAGTTCTTTAAATGATCCAACTTATGTGCATATCCATAATCCAAATACTAATTTGATTAATGTACGATGGGAAACTAATGCAGGTTTGCAGCCGAATATTAATGTACCAGCAGGAACAACTGTTTGGGTAGAAATACCTGTTGGGACAGGTTCTCATTTTTATACAAATTCAGGTGCAGAGTTTTATGCCGTTGCAACGATTGGTTCAGCTGGAGAGACTTTTATGCATGATTGGGGATTTGGTTTGATTCCACAGAATCAGTTGACACCTCAAATTACAATGGTTGGTTTTGCGCCAGGGCAAGATCCTACTTACGCAGGTGCGAGTACAAGTAATACTGCTCCTGTTTGGTTGACTGGAAATTACCCAGCAGGAAGTTCTTTTTCTGGAAATATCACAGTTTGTGTAGATTATAATGGAGATGGCGGAGGCTTATTAGATATCAATGGAGTTCCATATGATGTGAGTTACTCCTTAAACCCTTTAGATCAATTAAAAATTAATGATCCAGATGGAGATCAAACTGGAATGAGAATTTGGGTTTGTGATAATAGTGATGCTTTTGTTGCAGGAGCATGGGGACAAGATCCATTAGTTTCAACTGGCTCGGGTTTAGAAGAGATTGATTTAGGAACAGGACTTCCAAATGGTATTCCATTCAATACTAATGAATGTGTTGATTTGACTTTTGACCATAATAATGATGCATTGTTTGATGTTTGTGATGAAGTAAGTTATACTATTTCAATTCAAAATTCAGGTGCATTACCTTTCCCTGCCAACTCAATTTTAATTATTGATACACTAGCTGTGGAATTAGACTATATTGATAATTCTACAATAGTTTATGTGAATGGAATTATAACTCCATGGTCAGATGATTCTGCACCACCTGCGGGTTCTACTTTCCCATTGGATGAGGGAGGAGCTTATTATCCGAATGTAATTTTGCCTGGAGATTCCATTGAAATTATTTTTACAGCAAGTATTAATGCTCAGCCAACCGGTGATGGAATAATTAGTAATCCAGTAATTGTTTTTGATGGAACAAAACAAACCGAAACGAATGTTGATTTTTATGTTGAAAATCAAACTCCACCCGCATTGTTAAATGTACCAATGGATGTGACGGTGAGCTGTGATAGTGTTCCGAATCCTCCTGCATTAGATACTGCGAATTGTACATTAACCACCGTTCCATATCCAGGGATACAACCTTCTGGAACGACTGCGATGAATGCACAAAATTTAACAACAAGTGGAGTAACCACAACCTACTCAGTTATTACAGGTGGAATAATTGAAGATTTTAATATGACTGATGGACAATATCCTCGTTCTGCAAATCAAAATATACCATGTGGAGCTTCGACTAAAGCGATAAGTTTAACTCAAGATCAAGAAGCAAGTAATTCTGTATATGGCACAGGTGATTCGACAGTAATTCGAATTGAGTTTTCACAAGAGGTAGAAGATTTATCGTTTGGGTTACTGGATTTTGATGAAGGAGTTTGGTATGTAGATGGAGCAACGGTTAGAGTTTATGATGCTTCAAATACGGAAATAAATTATGATTGTTCTCAATTAACTATCGGTAGAAATATTACTATGGAAGGTTCAAATCATTTCCATGCTTTAGATAATTCAGATGGGTATAATGATTTGGCAGATACGGATAGTGTTGGAGATGTACGATTTAATTTTTATGATATTCCAGTTAGACGAATTGATATTATTTTGAAAAATGATTGGAATTCAGGGAGTACAAGTTCTGGAACATCTGCAACTTCGTTTGCTGATTATTTTGCAGCTAATCCAAATGAAGATCACGGAATTGCAATTAGTGAAATGTGCTTCTGTGTGCCAGGAACAATTGCTGAAGAAGGAACTATTATTCCTGCAGATGATTGCAGAGATGAAGTAACAATTACTTATTCTGAAACTACTGCAATTATTTCATGTGCTAATAATTATACAATTACTAGAACTTGGACTGCAACAGATGATTGTGGACAAAGCACCGTTTATACTCAACAAATTACTGTGGAAGATAATGTTGCCCCTACTATTTCAGGAGTTCCAGCAGATGTCACCGTAACACCTACAACGATTCCAACTATACCCGCTATTACATTTGCAGATAATTGTGATAATAGTCCAATTATTACTTACTCAGTTGATTCCATTCCAGTAGGATGTCAATATGTGATTCAAAGAATTTGGGAAGCTGAAGATAACTGCTCAAATATTTCTAGAGATACCCAAAATATTACTGTCGATGTTTCATTGACTGCGAGTGCGAGTGTAACTTCTAATTATAATACGCAGGGAATTAGTTGTAATGGAGCAAGTGATGGAGAAGCTTCAGTTGTTGTTGCAGGAGATCACTATCCATTTAATTATTCATGGAGCAATTCAGATGCGGATTCTATTTTGAGTTCAGTTTCAGCGGGCACTTATACGGTTACAGTTACAAATTCAATCGGTTGTACAACGAGCACAAGTATAACTATTTCTGAACCAACATTGATTCAAGTTAATCCTAAAGCAGATACCACAATGTGTGCAGGAGAGCCTTATGAATTAACTGCAGCTGCAAGTGGCGGAAATGGAACATATTTATACTCTTGGAATAACGGATTAGGGAGTGGACAAAATCAGACAGTAAATCCTTTAGTCACAACAACTTATACGGTTACAGTTACTGATTTGAACAGCTGTACCGTTACCGATCAGATTACTATAACAATAGTAAGTTGTCCAGAAGATTGTACTGACGGAATTGATAATGATGGTGATGGTTTGACAGATTGTGATGACCCAGATTGTGCTCCGATTGCAAATAACGCAACCTTGAATACTTGCGATAACTCAAATATGACAGGTTCTGGAACTTTCTTTTTGCATGATGCTAATCCAACCGTTTCATCAGAATCTGGAGTGATGATTTCTTATCATTCAACATTACTGGATGCTCAAAATGGAGCGAATGTTTTAATTAGTCCATATACTAGTAATGACGCAACTGTTTATTCTAGGGTAGAAAGAATTTCAACTGGATGTTTTTCTACTTCAGAAATTACACTAGATGTAGGAGCGAAATGTCCTGAGAATTGTAATAATGGAAAAGATGATGATGGTGACGGATTGATTGATTGTGATGATCCTGATTGTCCTTGTTGTGATGCTTATGCACCAATTTTAAATGGTTTGAATAAAAAAGACCCTTAAATACATATATGGTTTTTTATTTTGAGTTATTAAAAATAGATTGATTTATATTTTAGAATGTTCAAATATCAGAAACATTCTTACCTTTTTTTTTAATAAATATTTCTCTAGAGGTGGTATGATTCTTGGGTATAAATATTAGTATAAAATCAATATGATTTCTCATTGACAGTTTTAAAAACATTCTACAAGAAAGCATCTTAATTAATTGATTATCAGTTATTTATGATTATGCTGGAGTAGTGCATATAATTGAAAAATACCAAACAAAAATTTACGATATTGAAGAAGACACCTCTTTCTTCTTCTTCAATTAAGTTGTTTATAGCAATAAACACAATTCTATTGCTTTTTGCCAACCTTATATTTTTAGATGGAAATTTTTCAACTTTTTTATCCTTTACCAACGCGAGAGCGGCAACACTCGAATTGACAAAGTCTGTTTCCAACTCAACACCAGAAACGGGTGAAACATTCTCTTATACACTTCAATATAGATGTGCAAGTATTACAGATGATTGTAATGGTACTTATATCTCCGATCCACTTCCACCAGAAGTGGAATTTGTATCACTAATTAATTCTGCACATATAGCCAGTTCATCTTATACCTCAAGTTCACATACTGTTACTTTTACATTTAATGATCCTTTATTGTCTGGAACAACTGGACAAGTAGAGATTATAGTCAGATTTCCCAATGGAAATACTCCTAATAATGTAATTGCTTCAAATACAGCTAGTATAGCTGCTTCCAATGCAAGTCAAGTATTTAGTAATACAGTAATAACTACTTCTTCAGCAGTAGATAGGATGGTAACGGATAAATTTTATGAAGGAGGAGTTTTGGATAATGAAATGGCTTTTGGTATTAAGGTTTGTAATAATCAACATCAAGCCGCTGTTGAGAATGGAACGATTAACCCATCATTTATCACAGTTAGAGATACACTTCATCCTAATGCTACTTATATTTCTAATGATGAAGGAGGAATTTATGATCCTGTTTCACATTCTATAGAATGGACTTTTTATGATACCCTTGAATTGGGTAGATGTTGGTGGCCACAGGTCTTTGTTCAATTTAGTTCATCAGACTATTCTATCGGAGATTCAGAAAGTAACACAGCATATGTTACATATACACCGATAGGAGGAAGCCCTGTAACAAATGAGGTGAGTACAAATGTATGGTTTTCAGCTCCTAGGACTCGAGGAAATGTTTTAAAAAGTGTAAATAATTCAACAAGATTACCAGGTGAATATAGTAGTTATCAGATTCGATATTGGAATGCCAGTAATGTTTACATTGATGGATTTTATATAGAAGATATTATACCTAGTGGAGTTATTGTTGACAATTTTAATACAGGAAATTACTATGTCAATGGAACCTATACTAATATACAAAAAGACATTAAATATACGACAAACCTAAATGCCACATGGACTAGCACTCCTGGATCTCCATATAATTTATGGGATGATTTTGTCCTCAATGTTTCAACCTTTGGATTAGCTTCTAATGAATACATAACAGGTTTGCGCTGGGAATTTGGACCTGATCCTATGCCTTATTCCTCAGGATTTAATAGTAGTGGTTATATCGATATTAATTTCCATGTGGATAATAATGCGTCTCCGGGAAATATTACCAACTGTGTTACAGGAGGAGGAGTGGATTCCACATTCTTAATAGTTGATGCGAATAGTAATCCTAATTGTGCAACATTTGAGGTATTGCCAGGAATTACGGGATTTGTTCCCGATACTCGAAAGGATTATTTAGGCAAAAGTTGTGGTTGTTGGACCTACTTTGGAGCAGGTGATTATTTTATTCCAGGTGAGACATTAACTTTTAGAATAAGAGCTGGAAATTATAATACATCAAGTACAAATATTGATAATCCAAGTATTGCTGACTTCTTACCTACAGGACTTACTTATATTCCTGGATCATGGTCTATGGATGATAATGGATTAGGTGCACCTAGTCCTAATTTTACTATTCAAAATAATTTTAATGGAACAGGAAGAGAATTATTAAAATGGGAATGGTCAGGGTTTAGTTTACTTCCAACAGAAGATGTATATATAACGTTTGATGCAGTATTAGGGATTGATGCTCCGACAGGAGAAGATGCTCTTATTAATGAGTATGCTATGTTACAAAATAATGGGAACGGTTGTAATAGTAGTTCGGGAGGTTCAGAAAAAGCAGATGTTGATGACTTAGATGGAGATGGAAATACAACTGAATTACTTTGTTTTAGTTATGCAGCGATGGATGTCAGTAGTATTGTTTCAATTGAATCTGAAATGTTGATAAAAGGTCAGTTAGATTCGGACTGGACAAAGTTTCCAAATTCAGGCAATACTGTTTCAGGAGGAATTTCAGATTATTTATTAGAGATTAGAAATTTAGGAAATATAGCTGTTGATAGTGTTGTCATTATAGATATCCTACCTTTTTTAGGAGACCAAGGAGTAATTGACTTGAACAATAGGAATTCAAGATGGAGACCTAATTTAGTTAGTACAGTTTCTGCTCCTCCTGGTGTAACAGTATATTATAGTACGGAAAGTAATCCATGTAGAAGTAGTGAAGGAATAGTGCCATCTGGACCAGCAGGATGTAGTACTCCAAATTGGACAACCTCTCCATCAGATTTGTCAGCGGTACAATCTTTAAAATTTGATTTGGGTAGTACTGTTCTTAATGCCTTAGATACACTTCAATTACAATGGGCGATGCGTGCTCCTGTTGATGTATTGTCTACCATAGGAGTTCAGCCTGATTCAATTGCATGGAATTCATTCGGATTTATAGCTCAAAGAGTGGATAATGGAGACATTTTATTAGCTTCTGAACCTGTAAAAGTTGGGATGAAAATTAATCCGATTTCTCCAAATGTTTTTGGCGATTATGTGTGGGAAGATACCAATCAAAATGGAAGACAAAATGGAGGAGAAGTGGGAATTGATGGAGTGAGAGTAGAATTATATAAAGATAATGGTGATTGGTCAAGAGATATCGGTGTGGATACATTTATCAATTTTACTTTAACTGCAAATGGAGGGTACTATCTTTTTCCAAATTTGGATGATGGTAATTACTATGCAGTTTTTTATAAACCGAATGCTTACGAAATTTCTCCTAATGATGTAGGAGGAGATAATACTTTGGACTCTGATGGAACTTATCAATTGACAAATAGTTTTTCAACTACAATTACATCGATTACGAATTTGTCTTCTATGGAAATTGATTTAGATTGGGATCAAGGATTTTATCCATCTTCTGGAGGTGCAATAGGTAATTATGTTTGGGAAGATATCAATGCAGATGGAATTCAAAATGAATCCTCAAGTGATGGACTTAATAATTTATGGATCTATTTGTACGATGATTCTAACGCTTCAGTTATTTTAGATTCAGTTATTACTTCAAATGATGTTTATGGAAATCCAGGATATTATGTTTTTGATAATATATCTGTAGGAAATTATTTTTTAGAAATAAAATTACCATCAGGACTTACCATCACAACTCAAGGAAATACAGGGACGAGTGATCCTTTAGACTCAGATTTTGATAGTGGAAATAATCGAACAGAAGTTTTTTCTGTTACTGCTGGGAATGATGATGCTAGTTGGGATTTAGGATTGATACTTCCTCCAGCAGAAGTTTGTAATGATGGAATTGATAATGATGGTGACGGGTTGATTGATTGTGAAGATCCTGATTGTTATTTGGCTGCTAATTCAGGAGATAGTGATAATGATGGAGATGGGATAGGTGATTTTTGTGATTTGGATGACGATAATGATGGGATTCCTGATGTTGTAGAATGTTTTCCAATAACAAATGGGATTGATGGTTTTGTTACTCCAGATGCATTTGGTATAACTGGAAGTGCTGGTAATGCACCTGTTATATTGAATAATATTACGATAAATGGAACGGTATATTCAGATTTTTTAGTTCCAAACGTATATTCATCTGATTTTTCAGCAAGCCCATCACCTGGGACTAATAGAATCGTGGCTTATCAAAATGGTACGATTATATCAGACTATGCCACTTCTGCAAACTGGACAAATGATGTACTACCTTCTTTCCAAAGTCAAAATATGAATCATTATCAGTATATCAACTATAGTTTACAGAATGGGGTAGATTATTTTCAACTGGGGTATACTTCTCCGATTTATGTTAATCAAAATTTATTTGTCGTATTTAGTGAGAGAAATGGAAATAATTCAGTAATCCTTGAGGCATTAGATTATAATGGTAATCCGCTTGGTACTCAAGTTACAATTAATGCTTCTGATTATATTGATACGGGCGCTGATCTAAACCCTGGAAGTGATGCCTTAACCTTTGCTATTTTACCTTTGGATGATTTAGCGAATGTCGGTGATTTTGTACATTATATAAGAGTTTATGATAATCATACAGGGAGTGATGCTGCTGATGGGAAAGTATTTATCTTCGGAGATCCTGTGGATAATTGTACAGATACGGATAATGATGGTATTGAAGATTATTTAGATTTAGATTCTGACAATGATGGTATTTTTGATTTAGATGAAGCAGGACATACTGCTGCTGACTCTGATGATGATGGAATTATAGATGGAACTAATTCTTTATTTGGGACAAATGGATTATTTGATGCATTGGAAACTTCAACGGATAATGGGACACTTAATTATTCAATATCAGATAGTGAAACTTCACCCGATGAAATTTATGATGCATACGAATTAGACTCTGATGGTGATGGATGTTTCGATGCATTGGAAGAAGATATCGATGATACTGATGATGATGGAATTGCAGGAACGGGAATACCTATCGTGGATGCAAATGGATTAGTTACTTCGATTACGTATATTTCTCCTCCTAATTTTAACTGGCGAAATCCAGCATTTGGAGTATGTTTTCCAGAAATCTGTAATGATGGAATTGATAACAATGGTGATGGGTTGATAGATTGTGAAGATCCAGAATGTTACTTAGCTGCTAATTCAGGAACTGTAGATACTGATAATGATGGGATAGGAAATACTTGTGACTTGGATGATGATAATGATGGAATTCCTGATTTGGACGAATGCAATGGAACATTTGCTATAGATGGAGCACAAACTGCAAGTACTTTTACTTCTACTCAGTTAACTTCAACTGCTAGTGGAATACAATATGATATCAACCTAATTAATGGAATTACTTTTAATACAGGAGTAGGTCCTGGGTTAAATAATTTTAGTAGTAGTTCTCCTGCTCCTTATAATGGTTCTCAAACGCATTTGTGGGTAGAGATCAATACTGATCGTACAGTAGATAATCATGGTACTTTTACTATTACTTTTCCAGGAGTTGTGGTAGACCCAACGATAGCTTTTGGTGATTTAAGTGCTCACACAATTTCTCCTGATAGAAGTTTAAGTATAATTAATCAAACCTCAGAGGTGACAATGAACCTCCTAAGTACTGATGGAGATTTTCAAATAATTGGGGATACGATTCGAGCAAGCGAGAGTTTATCGACCAATGGAACTGGTATTATCGAATTTGAAGGGATTGTAACTCAACTCCAATTTCAACTAGGACATTATTCGGAGTCTAATCAAGATGGGCCGATCAGGTTTACTACTAATATCGGATATATTTTATGTGATGATATAGATTCGGATGGAGTGGCTAGTATGTTTGATTTAGATTCAGATAATGACGGTATTCTGGATGTAGATGAAGCAGGGCATAGTGCTGTTGATGCAGATGATGATGGAATCATTGATGGAGTAGATGCAGATTTTGGAACAAATGGGTTATATGATGCGATCGAAACTTTAGCAGATAGTGATGTCATTAATTACACTATTTCTGATAGTGAAACTAGTGCTGATGGTATTGCAGATCCATACGAATTAGACTCAGATGGAGATGGTTGTTTTGATTCAAAGGAAGAAAGTATATCAGATTCAGATAGTGATGGAATTGCAGGGACAGGAACTCCTACTGTGGATGTGAATGGATTAGTGAATTCGATTACATATGTTGATCCACCTAATAATTTTTGGCAAAATTCTTCACTTTCTAGTTGTTTGAATATCTCAGGATTCGTCTATGAAGATATTAACTTTGGAGGAGGACAAGGAAGAAATCCAGCTGTTGCAAATGCTTCTGCCGTAGCTTCGGGTTGGGCCACTAATTCTATTAAAGTGCCTAATGCTAGGATAGAACTTTATGACGGATCAGGAAATTTTATAGCAAGTACGCTCACAGATGTAAGTGGAGAATATCTTTTTACGGATGTATTGAGTGGTGATTATTTTGTGAGAGTAGTTAATAATACCATCTCTTCTAATCGAGCGAGTAATGGAACAGGAGAAACAATAATTCCTGTACAGACCTTTCGCACGGATAATATTACAGATTTTATTAATGAAGTAGGAGGAGTCTCACCAACATTAGTAGATGCAAATGCTAATACTACGAATGCCAATATTTCTACATTGACTTCAGTAACAACTACCGCTCAATCAGTTACCTCAATTACAATAAGTGCAACTGATATTTCTGATATTGATTTCGGATATAATTTCGATGTGGTAGTAAATACGAATGATTCAGGACAAGGATCATTACGACAGTTTGTTTTAAATAGTAATGAACTAGATAACACTAATTTAGACCAAGAAGATAGTCCGACTAACGGAGTTTCTTTTCCTAAAAATAATGAATGGGAAACATCGATATTTATGATTCCAGGAACAGGGAAACATATCATATCACCCACCTCTTCTTTTGATGATATTGAAGATTCACAAACTCATATCACAGGTTACACTCAAGCAGGTTCAGCTCAAGGAACAATCTCAGCAAGAACGATAAATGTAGAATTAGATGGAAATGGAGGTAACCTTGATGCTTTTAGAATTTATTCAGATAGTATACACATTTCAGGATTTGCGATACATTCTTTTAGAAAAGCAGTTTATAGTTATAGAACAAATTCAGTTGATAATTTTATTTGGGGAAACTATTTAGGAACAGAGGCCAATGGAACTACAATTGGAGCCAATAGTAGTAGTGCGATTGATTTTAGGACTATAACAAATTCTGTCATTGGAATGAATGGTGATAATTTCAATGATGCAAATGAAGGGAATGTTATTTCTAATAGTTATTACGGAATTGATACCAGAAGTTGTAGTAATTTATTAATAGCAGGAAATCATATAGGACTTGATAAAAATGGAACGATAGATTTTGGAAATACTTATGTAGGGGTATATTTGGGAACTGCAACAGGTTCAAATTATGTTGGATTTAGAGATGATTTAGTTAATACCAATGCTGCTCATTATAGAAATGTAATAGGTGGAAATGGAAATGATGCAGTCAGAATATCTGATTCAGATGGACAAATGATTGCAGGAAATTATTTAGGAACTGATATTACTGGAACGATAGGGATATCTAATTCTAATTATGGAATTCAACTTCAAGGAACCAGTAGTAATAATATAATAGGAACCAATTCTAATGGTGATGATGATGTAAAAGAACGAAATATTATATCAGGCAATGGTGCTGGATTTAGAACTTTGGGAAGTAGTACCGGTACAGATAATATCATTGCAGGAAATTACATAGGAACAGATGTCACGGGAAATGTAGCTGTGCCTAATCTAACAATTGGAGTATCTATAACAAATGATCAAACTATAATAGGGACAAATGGAGATGGTGTAAATGATGAAGTAGAAGGTAATGTTATTTCTGGAAATCTTACCGACGGCATACGATTAGATGGTGCAGGTAGTAGTATTGTCGCAGGAAATAAAATAGGGATTGGAGCAGACGGTACTACCGCACTAAGAAATAATAGAAGAGGAATAATCATAGCAACTACTTCTCATAGTAATACAATCGGTTATTCCAGTTCGATGATAAATACGGATGAATCAATTGTCGGAAATCAAATAAAAAATAATGGAGTAGGAGTTGCACTTTCAGGAACAGGAATAAATAACCGAATTAGTAGAAATCAAATTGCTAATAATGACGATCTAGGAATTGATTTAGATTATGATTTAGTAACGGCAAATGATAATGGAGATGGAGATACCGGGCCTAATGATGTACTTAATTTTCCAGTATTTGAAAGCGTGGTTATCGATGGAACGACTTTAATAATAACTGGGTACGCTTCAGCAAATGCAGATATAGAATTCTTTGTTGCAGATGCTGGCCCCAATCCAAATCCTCTTCCTGCAGGTTATACAACTAGTTTTGGAGAAGGTGCTATTTATCTTTTTTCTCGAACAGAAGGAAGTGGAAGTGATTCCGATGCGACTGTTGGAAATTATGTTGATGATGGAACGGGAGCTGTTTCAACTAAAACTCAAAATCGATTTGAGTTTTCAATTGATACAATTGGTTTAGGATTAACTTATAATAGTTTTTTAACTTCAACCGCGACCGATGGTTCGAATAATACCTCTGAGTTTAGTGGAATAATACAAGTGGAGATTTTAGAAATATGTGGAGATGGAATAGATAACGATGGAGATGGAGATGAGGATTGTAATGATTCGGATTGTACTCCTATCGCAAATCCAGCAGTACTTAATACTTGCGATGATACTAATGGAACAGGCCAAGGAACTTTCTTTTTACCAGATGCAAATAATAATGTTTCAGGTAATGTTTCAGGCGTTTCAGTATCATATCATTCAAATTTGGTTGATGCACAAAATGGAGCTGATGATTTATATAATTCATATAATAGCTCCTCAGTTATAATTTATGCTAGAGTTGAAAATGATGTTTCAGGATGTTATGCTACTGTTTCAGTCTCACTTTCGGTAGGTACAAGTTGTGTAGAAATATGTAATGATGGGATAGATAATGATGGTAACGGTTTAATTGATTGTTTTGATTGTCAAGCATGTGCAAGCTTTGTTTCGTGTAGTGATAATGATGGAGATGGGATTGGTAATTTTTGTGATTTAGATGATGATAATGATGGAATTCCTGATTCTTTGGAATGTCCTAATTCTACTTATGGATCAGAGTTACTAATAAATGGGGATTTTGAAGATGCTTATGCAAATTGGACTTCAGATTTTAATAGAGGAAGAAATAATTATTTTGATACCCGAGGAAATTGTAGTTCTCAAGGTTGGGTAGCCATAAGCCCTTGCGCTACAATAAATGGTGCTTGTAATGAATATTACAATTATACTGGAGCTACTCCAGATGGCTCTATTGTGATCAGCGATGCTTTAGGAACAGGAGCAAATATTATCACAACTACCAACTGTAATTCAACAAATAATTCTTGTTTAGCACAAATTTTACCTGATCATACGACTGGCACAGGACTCTCTTTATATGTAGACCCGAATAACATTGCCGGGATGGGATATTGGAAGCAAGTGGTTACAGTAGAAGCATATAAGAACTATGAATTCTCTGCATGGATTATGGTAATAGAGGAAGATCCAAATCTTCAGTTTAGAATTAATGGAGCAAATTTAACAGCAGGATTTAATCTTGATCGACAAACTTCAGGGACAGGTGGTCCAGATGTTTGGCAACAATTTTTTGCTAGTTGGTATTCAGCAGATATAAGTGGAAATGTAACTGTTGAGTTAGTTAATTTAACAGCTGGGTGCAGCGGTAATGATATACGTGTTGATGATGTTTCTTTAAGAGAAGTGATTTCTAATTGTGATTGTGATGGAGATGGAGTTGCGAATCATTTTGATTTGGATAGTGATAATGATGGTTTGTATGATGTTGAAGAGGCAGGACATAATGCAATAGATGCCGATAATGATGGAATCATTGATAATGCTACTCTAAATTCAGGAACTAATGGACTCTTTGATGGATTAGAAACTGTTGCTGAAAGTGGGATTCTTAATTACGTAATTGCAGATAGTGAAACGGTTTCTGATGGTGTTTATGATATTTGTGAGTTAGATTCGGATGGAGATGGTTGCTTAGATACGGAAGAAGAAGGAATTTTAGATGGTGATAATGATGGCTTTGCAGGTTCGGGAACTCCAAGTGTAAATGGAAATGGAGTGGTTACGACAATTACTTATGTCTCTCCTGTAAATAATATTTGGCAAAATCCATTGAGTGGACCTTGCTTATTCGAAATATGTGATGATGGAGTAGATAATGATTTTGATGGAGATGAAGATTGTGATGATTCAGATTGTTTTCCTCTGGTAAATTCTGCTACACTTAATACTTGTGATAATTCAAATTTAAGTGGTTCAGGTCAGTTCATTTTACACGATGCTAATCCAGCGATTTCATCGGCTTCTGGAGTTATAATTTCTTATCATCTATTATTAACTGATGCTCAAAATGATATCAATAATTTAGTGAGTCCTTACACAAGTTCTGATGGAACCATTTATGTAAGAGTCGAAAGAATCTCAACAGGATGTTATAATACTGCTTTGATTACACTTGATGTTGGATTAAAATGTGTAGAGAATTGTGGAAATGGAAAGGATGATGATGGAGATGGTTTAATAGATTGTGAGGATTCCGATTGTCCTTGTTGTGAGGCGAATTCACCTACTTTAATTGATTTAAACAAAAACTAAATGACGTTTTTTATCTTACCTTTTTTATAAAAATCCTTTCTTTACTTAGGCTTTTTGTTCAAATATTCCTTTTAAATTCTTTAAAGTTACGTTTTTATATAAATATTAAACGTATGTTAAATATACCTTTTCATTGGTATAATTATTGCCTACCTATGTATAGATTGATTTTTATTTATAAAAATCAATTCTAATATCTTACAAAACTACATCAAAACCTTACCAAGGAGATTTTCGACTAAACAAGAAAAATAAAATTTAATTCCCATACCTAATTGTTGATTTTTTCAATAAAAGAATCGCTATTAGGGCAAACGAATGTTAATGACTATAAGTCTTACTTCTATATTGTGCACTATTAGAAGTTGTAGTTTTTTAAGAAACCTTCTAAGGTCTAGCAAAGTCAGATGGATACTTTGTATAGGCTTTTTGTTGTTTGCTCAACTTTCTTCTTCTCAATGTACTGACCCAGTTATCTCACCTGATACATCACCAGGAACTTGTTTGAATGGTCTGAATTTAAAAGCCTCTGGTGGTTATACCAGTTACAGATGGTTTTTGGATGGAACGGAAATTTATGGCGAAATTGATTCTATTCTTAATACTTATTTTTATGGAAATGGAGATTATCGAGTAATCGGAACCGGGGGTATTTGTGCTCCGAGTGATACTTCTGCTATCTATAATATTTTGTGTGAAATCTGTGGAAATAATATTGATGATGATGGAGATACCTTTACGGACTGTGACGATCCAGATTGCTCAGATTATAATGGTTGTACAGATTGTGATAATGATGGAGTGGTAGACAATGAGGATTATTGTTTTTGTGATGCTTCATTGCTTTTATCATTAAATACATATGGCTGTGGGTTTCCTGATTCTTGCGAATTTAAGGTTTCGGATATAGTTACTATTGATACCTCTGGAGTTAATTACGATCCTAACTATATTACTACTTATATTTTGGCGGATAGTACAGGTGAGATTGTTGATATTTCAATGACTCCAGAATTCGCAATTACTATTCCAGGGAAATATATGATTACTGCCATTAATTATGAAGATGACGGAAGTATTTTGAACTTGGCAGTTGGAAATGATCTTAATACAGTAACTGCCAATTGTTATGATATATCAAATGCTTTGACTCTAAAAGTATGCCCAGAGGAAGACTGTAGTGATGGAATAGATAATGATGATGATGGATTAGTAGATTGTGATGATCCAGATTGTGCTCCTACAGCTGGAATTATTGCAAATATTATTAGTGGATGTGTAAACGATAATTTCTCATTTATATCGGATTCTATAATCGTTGGGGCTAATTATAGTTGGACTTTTGGAAGTGGAGCTTCCCCTGCAACAGCTACTGGTGTTGGTAGCCATACGGTAATCTATTCTACTTGTGGAAATAAAGAAATTATTCTAAATGTTTTAGAAAATGGTTGTACAGTAAGTGATACAATTTATGTTGATGTAATAGATTTGGTAAATCCTACCTTTACTGTACCAAGTGATGTTACTGTTAGCTTAGATAATTCATGTGCAATGGACACTATTCCTGCTTCTATAGGAATACCAACGGGGGTTTCGGATAATTGTACTACTTCTCCAATTGTAACTTATACCAATGATTTTACAAACTTAAATCAATGTAGTTCAACAGGATCATTTGATCGGATTTGGACTGTAACAGATAATTGTGGAAATACGGATGTATTTGTACAGGTGATCAATGTAGAAGATACCACCGATCCGGTGATCAGTTCAAGTTTATCAGATATTACGGTAGAATGTGATGCGATACCAGCAGGAGATATCAGTACGGCTAGTGCGACGGATAATTG
>JBGCFD010000098.1:0-54284 GCA_045106765.1 Saprospiraceae bacterium
TTTAGTTTTTGGCGTTTTTATCGGATTAGTTGTAGTAGAAACATTTGCTTTCCATATTCTAGTAGAAAGATGGAGTCCAATTGTTGCTTGGATTGGAACTGGTTTGAGTTTATATTCAATGGTGCAAATCATTGGTATCATCAAGTCTGCTTCTCGAAGACCAATCATTTTAAAAGATGAAAAAGTATTGTTACGATTTGGAATAATGTCTGAAACCGATGTTGCCTACGAAGATATTGAACGAGTAGAATTAAGTCAACGTACAATTAGCAATAATCCTTTGGCAAAAAAATTAGGCACAGAACTCACTTCTCATAATGTGGTTATTTATTTGAAAAAAGAAAATACCTTACATGGTCTTTTTGGAATAAAAAATCAATTCAGTATTCTTTCTCTTTTTGTGGACGATCATAAAAAATTTAAAGAAGAAATTGATCAAAAAATTTTAGTTGAAGTTTGACGTTAGACGTTTTACGGTCGCCCAAACAATTTCATTTAGAACAAACTCTAATAAAAATGTCTAAAATTTTATTTTCAAAAAGAATAACAAATTTGATCTTCATCATTTGTTATTCCTTTTTTTTAAGCATCATTTGTACTTCTTGTTCTGCTCAAACTACTCAACAAAAAGCAATCGAAATCGATGCACAAGAAGTAACTTATCGTAATCAAAAGTTCGATGTCGTAAAAATTGATTTGCGAAAAACACCTGTCCAATTTTTTTGGAAAAATAAAAACGGGGAACTCATTCGTAGTTTGGAAAAATTGAAAAAAGAAGTGGAGAGCCTAGACAAAGAATTACATTTTGCGATGAATGCTGGCATGTATCAACGTGATCGAAATCCGCAAGGTCTTTATATCGAAAATGGAAAAACAATAAAACCATTGGACACTTTGCAAGATGGTTATGGTAATTTCTATCTTCAACCCAATGGCGTATTTTTTATAAAAAATGATTTCGCAGGTGTTTTACCTAGCAATCTTTTTTCTCAAAAAAATATTACTCCAACCTGGGCAACTCAGTCTGGACCGATGCTTTTGATTAATGAAAAAGTACATCCGATTTTCAAAGAAGGTTCGACTAATTTGAATATTCGAAATGGCGTAGGTGCAATTTCTGAACATGAAATCGTATTTGTAATTTCTCACAAAGAAGTTAACCTTTTCGACTTTGCCATGTTTTTTAAAGAAGAATTGAATTGTAAAAATGCTTTGTACCTCGATGGATTTGTTTCGAGAGCTTACATTCCACAATTGGATCGGAAAGATTTAGATGGGAATTTTGGGGTGATGATTGGAGTTCTTAAAAGTCATCAGAATTAATAAAAAAAGGAATGAGCGATTAGACTTATCTAATGCTCATTCCTTTGAATATTTAAAAGACGTGTTATATTTTACTATTGCTTAATTATTTTTCCAGTCGCTAAAATTTCTCCTGCTTCTTCAATCGTGAAAAAATAAACATTACTTTCCAAACCATTTTTAGTAATCACGAAAGAATTATTTTGAGGTTGTAATTCCTTAACCAGTTGGCCACTCAAGTTGTAAAGTTTAAGACGGCTATTATTTAACGTTCTTCCTTTAACTGCAATCGTAGCATTTTCCATAAATGGATTTGGAAATACTTCACAAACAATTCTATTCTTTTGATCAGAATCAGAAAGTTGGTCGATACTCACCATCAATAATTCTTCACCAATAGTATGTAGCGTTTCGTTCGTAATAATTGGCGCATTGAAATCAAAATAAATAGCTGCTTGATTATTTATTTTAGTCCCTATTGGAATATCTTTTTTAGGAGATATTTTGAACTTTACAAATCCATTGGATGCTGCCAAATTTATATTACTATCAGGTAACATGATATTTGTAAAATTGAAAATCAACATTTTATCATCCATAATGCTAAACTGATAATCATGACTTGATGCTCCTACTCTTAAAGTCGAGAGATCCAATAATTCGCTTAACTCATCTTTGATCACTACATTGAATGCGGTATCGGTTCCAGTATTCTGAAATCGAATAAGGTATTCTATTTCTTGATTTTCTCCAATTATATTTTCGGCTCCTCGACCTAGCGGGAATCCAGTTTTGTCATTAGGATCAAATGAACCAATGTTTTGTCGACAATCAATATCAATATATGGATTCCCATCATTTTGATCAAAAATATTGACGAATCCAAAAGTGAATAGATTGCTAGATGCGCCACAATTTTCCACACTTACACTTGGCATACTTACACCTGGATGATTCGGTTCTTGTTCTGCTTCCAATCTAAATGTACTACCATTAGTTGGGATAGAAATTACTTCCATTTCATTAACGTCCAATTCAAAATCACCTTGAAATAATACCACATCATCCTCCACTATAATATACCCCAGTCCAGGTTGGGTCGCTGCACTTCCTACATTTGTCAAAGTAAATTGAATCGTATCGTTTACACATATCGCATCAACTTCCACACTCGCACCAGACCAATTGGTAGTCGGAATACAAATAGAGTCTGGATAGATATATGCTTCTATACAATGAGTCGCTCCAATTGGAATGGAATCACAATTAGTAGCATCTCCTAGATCAAAATAGATTTCAAAATTATTACAATCTCCGATTTCCATATCGTCGAGTAAAAAAGTTAATGTATCTCCATTTTGAGTAGGCGAGCTTAGCAAAGAACTTCCCGTATAAGTCAAATATGAATCTACCACAAAATCTATTGATACATCTTCCGCTAGCTGAGTGCCAATATTACAATATTGCACATTATAAGTATTTCCGATACATCGCCTTAAAACATTAGTCCCAATAGAGACATCCAAAACTGGACAGTCTGCCAAAGGCAATGCAAAGAGGTTTTGACAAATGGTATCATTACTATCTTGCAAATTAACTGTTACCGAGGAATCACATAACTCCCAATAAATCGAATAAGGAATCGTACTCAATTCATATTCACCCGTATCCAATAGGAATTCAAATTCACCATTGACATTAGTAGTGGTTACATATTCCTCATTTTCTTTGGACGCTTTGATCAACCAATTCATCAATTGCTGCTCTCCATTATCCAAATCACAATTTTCATTTTCATCATAAACCACCGCGCCTTTTATTAAGTTTTTATAACTATAACCTAAGTTGTCAATATTGATAATATAACCATCAAAATCATTGGTGCCTGACCTTGTATTTCCAATCACATAATATCTATCGGGATTTTCTACCATGAAATTTAAGAAAAACTCATCTTGGCTTTGTCCATATTTTCGAAACCAAACTTCATTTCCAGATGCATCTAATTTTAATAACGCTAAATCATTATCAAAACTCAGGTTATTTTTCACCAGACCTGACATCAAAATACTTCCGTCAGGCAACTCAGCAATCATAGGATGAGAAGAGGAATAGTTAGTCAAATTAAAACGGGGATTCGGTACCGTGCTAATCAAACTTCCACTTCCACTTACCGTTAATAATTCAGACGAATATTTACTAACCGTTGGATTCCATCTTTGGGCAGTCAATAATAAATTTCCCGAAGCTATTTCTGTGATGTCATTAAAATATAGATTTGTTCCAGAGATCGTATCATCCACCCATAACACATTTCCAAGAGCGTCTAATCGTCCTATCTTTTTTAGTCCAAAAAACACAATATCATTATTATTCGCTAGGAATAATTTTCCAGCATTATTCAATTCATTGGATGGATAATTTTGCTCCCAAATCACATTTCCAGCAGGATCTATTTTTTGTAAATAAGTACCTCCAATATTTCCCAATACGAAATAATTCCCATTTCCTGCATCTGCAATATTCCTAATTCTTTGGTCTTGATAGTAAAACTCCCAAATCAAATCTCCGTCCTGAGTGTACTTTCTAAACGATTGTAAAAAAGGTAAATCTGAATCAAAAGTAGTGACCAATAAAAAACTGGTGTCAGATTCGGATTGTAACAACTGTTGATGCCATCCTCCGTCTTGTGTGGTTAAAAAAGTTTCCTCTTTTTCCCAAACGATATTTCCCAAAGTATCCACTTTCATAATTCGAGAAGTCAATGAGTCATTCACCAACAAAGTCGTGGCAACTATAACTCCTCCATCATTAGCAAGACCTGATACTTGCAATCCTTCATCAAGTTTTTTCTCCCACCCTTGCGCTGTGATAAATGTTAGAGAAATAAGCGACACCAAAATCAGTAATATTATCTTTTTCATATTTGTTTAATTTTCCAAGTTTGAAGGCAAAATGTCTTAAATAGTTATTTCTTAGAACTTAATAAGTTTAAAGATTAATTATGATTCAAAAGTCGGAAGTTATGTTTGCTATTTCAACAACATTATTTTACATTTATCACATCATAAAAAACATAACTAATTGATTATCAATAAAATAAATTATTTTTTGCCGAAAAAAATGAACTATTCAAATGGAAAAAAGTAATCTAGTTTACACATTAAAGCGATTTTCTAGTAAAGATTGGCGGGCTGTAAAAAAGTTCGTAAAATCTCCTTACTTCAATTCAAGAGAAGACGTAGTTGTATTATTCGATTTTTTGGAAAAAAAATACAAGCGTATCGAATATAATCGAATTGATAAAGTAGCAATTTTTAAAGCTATCTACTCCAATGAAAAATTTGATGAAAAAAAACTACGACACGTGATGTCCTATCTTTCTGTCTTGATAAAAAAATATTTTTCCATCGAACAATTTCAATCACAAACTATTATTCAACAAAAAGCTTTATGTAAAAATTTAGAACAACGAGGATTGAAAAAACTTTTAAAAAAGGAATTAAAAACTTCTTTAGAACTAATCGAAAAAGAAAAACAGAAAGATGCCAATCACTATTTGTCGAAGTACGAAATATCCTCTATGGTTTCTAATTTTTCGATAGAAGGAACTCGAAAGAAAAAGAAAGATTTTCCATCGTTAGAAAAAAATATCAGTCTAGCGTTTGTCATTAAATTTTTAAAACTTGGTTGCGAGATGCAGTCGCATCAAACTTTGACCAAGGAAAATTATGATCTAAAACTATTTCCGAAAATTTTAAATTTATTAGAAGATGGACAATTTATAGATACTCCAATAGTCGAACTTTATTTTAATTGTTATATGGCAAATGATTATTTAGAGCAAACCAATATTTCAGATTCTGAAAAGCATTTTTTCAATTTTAAAAAATCATTAGAAAAAAATTGGTCATCAATTACAGCTATAGAAGTTTGGGAAACATGTATGATCGCAATTAATTATTGCATCAAAAGACTCAACTCTGGTGATAAATCTTTTATTAGAGAAGCGTTTGAATTGTATCGATTTGGACTCGAAAATAAATTTATTTTTAGAGAAGATATTTTATCAACCTATTCTTATAAAAATATTTCAAGACTTGGAATTGCACTAAATGAAAATACTTGGGTAGAAAATTTTCTAAAAGAAAATAAAAAATATCTACCTGCTAGAGAAAAGGAAAATACTTGGAGATACAATTTAGCCCACTTTTATTTCCAACAAAATAATTATTCCGCAGCGATGCGATTACTCTTACAAGTAGAATTTAGCGATCCCCTTAATAATTTAGATGCTCGACGGATTTTATTAAAATGTTATTTTGAGTTAAAAGAATATGATGCCTTGGACTCTCTCTTCAATAGTTTTTCCAGATATATTTATCGGCAAAAAGAAATCGGTTATCATAAAGAAAACTATTTGAATTTAATTCGAATTGTAAAAAAAATTATCTACCTCCCAATAACCGAAAAGAAAAATCTTCATCACATCAAGGATGAAGTATTTCAAATGAACAACTTGGTCGAACGGGAGTGGCTTTTGTCAAAGATTGAGGAGTTGATTAATGAAATATAACATTAGAAATCGATAATAGCATTTTGATAAAATAACCAATTAGAAAAGAATACGTAATAAAAATTGTGAAAGAAATTAATCCAAAAATTATACATGTATTTATACCATTTGTGATTGTTACACTAGTCACCATCATTGGGTATTCTATCATCAGATGGTTCTTGGAAGTCAAACTTGGATTTTTGCCAATTCAAGATACTTGGTTAAATTTTATGTTTCCACTCTTCTTTTCTTACCTAACTGTTTCAATTTGGTTGAACAAACGAATCCAAATTTTGGATATTCAGAATAAGAAAAAAGACCATAGCTTTAACTATAAATTAGCAATGGTAGTCTTTATAGCCATTCCTTTTATGATTTCGCAAAATTACATTTCGAGTGCATCCTACGACTTAAATCATCTTGACTCACCTACGGAAATTCATCATTTAAAAAATGAAAAGTTTTTCAAAATAAACCAGTTCAAAATAGACCAACAAAAATGTATTTCTTATGTGACCTCAACAATTACTGGAAAGTACAATGATAATTTAAATTTTAAACTATACTATGTCTGCCCATTTGAAGAAACGAATCCCTCTATTTTTTATGGAATAAAATACTTCAAACAAGTTGATAACGACCTTACAAAAATTCAAAAGCAAGCGGAGTACGAAAGTTTCTTAGCAAAGTCAAAAACCAAATTTGCACAAGTAGATTTTCAAAAAGTTGACTATTTTAAAAAAGAATCTTACTCCAATAGTTTGAAAAATTATAAAGCAGCCATCCTTAAAAAAGATCCAAATATTAATCTAGAAAATCAAATTATTCTAACTCCTGAGCATGGTTCATTTGAGAAAAGAAATGATGGTTCCTTCAAATGGTTTTTTATTATGATTGGAGTTGCATTTCTTATTTACGCTTTGATGGTTGCCATTCCTAACATTAATGAAAAAGGGTTGAAAGCATTTCACAACAATAAAAATCTCTATAATAGCAGTTTTTCTTTTTTTATTCATTTATTGATCCCTACTGGAAAAAACAAAGGATTATCACTTTTACTATTATGTAATTGTATTGTTTTTTTCATTATGACCTGCTCTGGAATAGACTTCTTTTATCCTACCCCTCAAGAACTTTTTGAATGTGGAGGCAAGACAAAAGAAAGCATAATGCAAGGTGAATATTGGCGATTATTTACCGGCATTTTTATACACCGAGGAGCACCTCATTTATTTTCAAATCTTATTACTTTATTCATTGCTAGCTTCTTTTTAGAACCAATACTCAAATCTTTTAAATTTGTAACGATATATTTACTATGCGGAATAATTGCAGGAATAGCAAGTATTTATTGGTATCCAATTGCCGTTTCGATTGGTGCATCAGGTGCCATCTGCGGCCTCTTTGGTTTGTTGGTTGCTTTTAATCTTTTAAAAATATTTGAACCTAGTACGGTTTACATCATTTGGATGATATTTTTTACACTTCTTTGCTTAATGATATTTTCTGCCTTTGTAATGAGTAATGTTGGTCATGCTGCTCATATTGTAGGATTTGTTGCAGGCTTTTTCATGGGTTCTTTTTTGGTTTTAGTTCAAGGAGGTCTATTAAGGATAGAAGCAAAATCACATTTTGACTATTGATAAAACGAGAATAGTCTTAAATCTTCAAATCTCCACCACTTATACCCAAAGAATTTCAAGACAAAACATTAGGAAAAAGTTAACCATTAACAGATCATTATTAATAGGTAAAAATGCTTATTTTTGCTCCTTCAAAAAAACACATCACATTATTTATTATAATTTTTAAAAATGAAAGTAACGGAATATTTTGAGAAGGCGAATGGAGAAACTTTAATTTCATTCGAAGTTTTACCGCCACTCAAGGGGGGAAGTATGAAAGCTATTTTTGATGTTTTGGATCCTTTGATGGAATTCAAACCACCATTTATTGATGTAACCTATCATCGAGAAGATTTTATTTATAAACAACGGGAAAGTGGTTATTATGAAAAAGCGGCCATTCGAAAACGGCCAGGGACAGTTGGAATTTGTGCAGCGATTATGCATCGATATGGTGTAGATGCTGTTCCACATTTGTTGTGTGGTGGTTTCACGAAAGAGGATACAGAAAATGCATTGATTGATTTGAATTTTTTAAATATCAATAATGTTTTGGCGCTGCGAGGAGATGCTCGAAAGTTTGATGGGAAATTTATTGGCGAACCTGATGGCCATAAATATGCACTCGACCTAGTTAAACAGATCGAGAATATAAACAATGGAAAATACCTTGATAAAAATATCGAAAATGGTGTTCCTACTGATTTTTGTATCGGCATTGCTGGTTATCCTGAGAAACATTTTGAGTCACCAAACTTGGCGACTGATTTAGAATTTGCCAAACAAAAAGTAGATGCTGGAGCAGATTACATCGTAACGCAAATGTTTTTTGACAATGAAAAATATTTCGAATATGTGGCTGCTTGCCGTGCCATGGGAATTAATGTTCCGATCGTTCCAGGACTAAAACCATTGACTAAACAATATCAATTGAATTCTATTCCTCGACTTTTTTATATCAACATGCCAGAAGCATTATCGAAAGAAATGATGAAAGCAAAAGATTCTAATTCTCGAAAAGAAGTCGGTATCGAATGGTTGATTACCCAATCAAAAGAGTTAAAAGCAAAAGGTGCTCCTTGCCTACATTATTATACGATGGGTGATGTGGAAACAATTCGAAGAGTAGCAGAAGCAGTTTATTAATTATTTTCGGTTGACAACCGTCTATCGTTAATCGTTCTTTTTTATCAGGAAAATTTATATTATTTTTAGTTTTGAAAAAAAACTTCGGAAATATGAAAATTATCAAGCAATTAAAAAAAGCATCTATGAGTAATAATAAAAAAGCCAAAAAAAACCTGGCAAAAAAAATTGATAAGAAAATCTTAAAAGCTTTAAAGCAACGTTTTCTCAAAGCAAAGAAAGAAAAGAAAGAAGCGAAAAATGCATATAAAATAGCTAAAGAATTTTTTGATAAAAATCAGTCTGACAAAAAATCAAAGAAAAAAAATAAATCCAGTAACACTAAATCTACTCCTAAAATAAAAAAAGCGACAACTAAAAAAACGGCAACTCCCAAAAAGCCAGAAAGTAATGCTCGAGTAACAACACTTAGTCAACTCGAACCAACAACTCCTAAAAAACCAATCAAACGTTTACCGAAGCAACTAAGAATTAAAAAATCAAAGGCAACTCCAAAAAAAAGAAAAACAACTTTACCTAAAAAAGTTGCAATAAAAAAAACAGTTCTAAAAGCAATTGACCCTACTCCCAAAAAAACGACTACAACGGTAAAACCTACTGCGGAAAAATCAGTAGCTAAAAAGCCTACTCCCAAAAAAGTAGTTCCTACTCGGAAGTCTGTGGCAAAACCAATAACTAAAAAACCTACACCTAAAAAAGTAGCTAGTACTCTGAAGTCTGTTGCTAAAAAACCTGTTGTAAAAAAAACACTTGCGACTCGGAAACCTACCATCACAAAAACTCAAATGGAAAACTTGAAAATAGTGGAAGGTATCGGTCCAGCAATTGAAAAAATATTAAAATCGAAGGGAATCAAAACGGTTGCAGATTTATCCAAAACAAGAATTGGAGTTCTTCGAAATATATTGGAAGAAGCAGGTAGTAGATTCAGAATTCACAAACCTGACACTTGGGCTCGTCAAGCTAGGCTTGCTGCAGCAGGTAAATTTGCAGAGTTAAAAGAATGGCAAAAGGAGCTCGATGGCGGGAAGAAGTGAATCAGGTAATCAGGTAATCAGGTAATCAGCGAACAGAATTTTATATTTTTGTTTCGTAAGCACCTGATTACCTGATCAACTAATTACCTAATCAACCATTCCCAGTTTTAGTATTAAGAATAGAAAATAAAAATACTCCCCTACATCTATTTTAAAAACCTAAAACAAAACTTATGTATCCCAAATACTTATTTGCATTTTTCTTCTCTATTTTTTTCCTCATTAATCTTCCTGCTCAATGGCAACCTTCAGGGCTTGATTTACTTCCCGATACTCAACGAGTAGCTTCTATTTCTGTCTTGAATGAAGATGTCGTGTGGGGAGTTTCTTTCTATGACAAGACTCCAGCTCCCGTTCCTAGCACAACAATTCCTTGGGTTTTTCACACTAAAAATAATGGCGAAGACTGGGAAGTGCATCCAATCCTTGAAGCAGAAGGTCGAATTTGTCAAGATATTTTTGGTATCAACGATAGCACCGCTTGGATTACTACTAATGGCTTAACTTCTGATAGTCTTAGGGGATTATTTAAAACTATCGATGGAGGAAAAACATGGACTGAAAAATTTAATGGCGTTGCAGGAGGTGGGTTTATTCATTTTTTTGATGATACAAGTGGTATTGCAATCCATGACCAATTTATAACTCATACTATTGATGGTGGAGAAAATTGGGAAAACCTTTCTCCTCTTGAACTTCCTCTTGGCGTCTCTGAAAAATCATTTTATACTGCTGCCAATAATGCATTAGCTACAGTTGGAGATACCCTTTGGTTTGGTACTACTCGAGGTCATGTTCTCCGAAGTCATAATCGAGGAATTGATTGGGAAGTACTCGAAACACCTTTTGAAAATAAAGATGTAATCGTTTCCACCGCTTTTAGAAATTCACAAGAAGGAATGATTATTTCTTATGCGACGTTGTTTCAGGATGCAATTCAATTTAGTGATAGCACCAAAATTGCGCTGACTTTTGATGGTGGTGATACGTGGGAATTGGCGGATACACTTTTTGATTTTAAAATAAATTGCATGACCGCAATTCCTGGAGCTGAATATACATTCTTGGGCATAACCAACGGACTTTCCACTATCTCAACTGATACTGCTCAAACTTGGCAGCACTTCAGTTACCGACCATATAATGCTGTGGAGTTTTTTACATCAGAATTAGGCTGGGTCGGAAATAGTCAAACTTCTGCTGATTACCCAGCTATTATGTACAAATGGGAAGGCATTGTTTCTTCCAATAATTCGATTGCAAAAAGTGAAATACAAATCAATATCTTCCCAAATCCATTCTCAGAATCTTTCCAACTTAAAATGAATATTTTAGATTTCAAAAAACACCAAAAAGATGATTTAACACTTGAAGTTTTTGATATTCTAGGGAAAAGAATTATGAGTAAAAATTTAAATTCCCCTCAATCCAATATACAATTTCCTTCCATTCCAAGTGGAGTATATTTTTATATCTTAAAAACGAAAAACAATATCCTTTCCAATGGAAATTTGATATTACACAAGTAATTTTTAATTAAAAAAAACTTTTAGCGGTGCTAGCCCATATGGACTAGCACCGTTTTTTATTTCAAAGATCTAACTTACATCTCTTTTTATCCTAATATATCATGTCACAGTTATAGACACTTTTCACAAAAAAAAATAGTGAAAAAAAATACCTTTCCTTAATTATAAATACTCAATCCAAAATAAACTCAACTAAGACATTGACTTAAATTTTCCAATTCGTTTTTTTATGTTGAAAAAGATAGCTACTAGTTTTATATTATTAACCTTCCATTCCGTTTTTTCGTTTGGGTTTAGTCTAGATTTGAATACCAGTTCTTCCATTAAAGTTTCAAGTAATTGTTTAAGTTTTGTTTTTATTCCATCTGATTATAATGGTCAAGTGATCAGTTGCCCTTCGGCATCGGATGGATCACTTTCTATCAACGCATTTGGTGGAACCGAACCTTATAATTATCAATGGGAAGATGGCACATTTGGTTTCCAACGAAATAATCTAAGTGCAGGAACATACAGCGTAACAGTTACAGACTTCAATGGATGCAGTTTAAATTCATCTATTACCTTACAAGAGCCTACTTCTTTAAATATCAATAAAAATATTATCAATCCAGTCAGTTGTATCAATACTCCTGATGGTACTCTTGGTGCAGATGTAACAGGTGGAACACCTCCATATAATTTTCAATGGGAAAATGGTAATCAAAATCAAACTGCTGAAAACTTAACTTGTGGAGTTTATCCATTAACCGTAACAGATGCCAATGGTTGTTCTGAAACTGCTGTTTTTGGATTGCAATGCCCTCCAGTTATGAATGTGAATATTACCGCTACCTCTGACTATAATGGATTCAATGTTAGCTGTCCAGAATCAGCTGATGGTATTGCAGAAGCAAGTATTCAAAATGGAACTGCTCCATTTTCCTATGAGTGGAGTTCTGGAGCTAGCAATATTTCAGCTGATAATTTAACGGCAGGAATTAATAGTTTAATTGTGACAGATAACAACGGTTGCTCAATAACTGCGTTTGTTGAATTAACTGCTCCTGCCGTAATGGAATTAACTCCAACTATTCTTTCTGATTATGAAGGCTTGGCTGTAAGTTGTATTGATGCGACAGATGGAAATGTTTCGATAGCCGTAAATAATGGAAATGCTCCGTACGCTTTTCTTTGGGAAAATGGTGAAACAGAACCTGAAGCAACTTCATTACATGCTGGTGAAAATAGGGTAACCGTTACCGATGCTACTGGTTGTGTAGTTGAACAAATAGTTGATTTAAGCTTCTATGAAATTTCCATCACAAATGAAATCGTAAGTGATTATAATGGAGCATCCATTAGTTGTTTTGACGCAATCGATGGAGCGATTAAAGCCAATGTGATTGCAGGAGTAGCTAGTCCTCCAAACGTATCATATGCGTGGAATACTGGAAATGTAAATGCATTGTTAGACAATATTCCTGCTGGAACTTATACCTTGACTGTAACGAGTGCATTTGGTTGCTCAGCTACTATAGAAAGTATGATTGAAGCTCCTGCTCCTATCCAAGCATCAACAATGGTGATCTCTGATTATAATGGTTTTAATGTGAGTATCAATGGATCAGATGACGGAATTGCAGAAGTCAACCCGAGTGGAGGAACTGCACCATATTCTGTTCTTTGGGAAAATGGAGAAACAGACTTTGAAAACGAATCTCTCTCAGCAGGAATACAAAATGTTTCTATTACAGATGTAAATGGATGCAGTACTCAATTATCAGTTGAATTGAATCAACCAAGCATATTGGAAGGCTATGCAGATGTACTTTCCGATTATAATGGTCAAGATATTTCTTGCATTGGAAATGAAGATGGAAAAGCAATTGCCTTTGGTTCTGGTGCTGTTCCACCTTACACTTATGCTTGGTCTAACAACATATTTACGGATAGCACAGATCAACTAGCAAAAGGAGAACATCAAGTAACTATTACCGATGCCAATGGCGCAACTTTTTCTACAGAGGTTACACTCTATGAACCTGACCCAATCGAATTAGAATTACAAAGTACTCCTTCTTCTAATCCTGGCGATGGAACAGTTTCTGTTACTGCCCAAGGTGGTGCGGCTCCCTTTAGTTTTATCTGGAATGATCCTCAAACTCAATCAGGCGAGGCACTTAATTTGCTCGAATCAGGTTGGTATCGAGTGACTGCGACAGATGCTAATGGCTGCCAAGAAGAAGCGCAGATTGAAGTAGAAAAATCACTTGAAATACTTTGCATCAAAAAAAATATAGTCATTACTCCAAATGGAGATGGACGAAATGATTTTTTGTCCTTAAATTGTATTCACCCATTCAACAATGATGTTGAAATTTATGATCGCTGGGGCAATCTAGTTTTTCAAGCAGTTGATTACGATGGAAGTTGGACTGGTTTGAAAAAAAATAAACAAGTGCCCGATGGTGGATATTTTTACATTATTAGAGTAGCGTTGCCGACTGGAAAAAGAACTTTTAAAGGTTCATTGACTATCATTCGCTAAAAAATGTAAGTGTATTGTTTAAAAAAATAATATACTCAAAACCGTTTTTAAATGAAGAATTTTTTACTCATCATACTTTGCTGTTTCTGCTTGGGACAAATCAATGCCCAACAGGAAAATGCATTTTCACAATATCATCTCAATCCTTTTTTGTTAAATCCAGCTGCTGCTGGATCCAAAAATCTGCATACTGTATTTGTACATGGTCGTTTTCAATGGACAGGTTTACCTAATGCACCTAAAACGGCACTCATTAGTTACGAAGCTCCTTTTGGAAAAATCGGATTAGGTGCAATGGTCTTCTCAGACCGAGTAGCTTCCTTAAGACGATTTGGTGCCAATTTCGCCTATGCTTATCGTTCCCGAATTGATCGATACACTTTGTCCATTGGAATCTCTGGGCACTACCAAAGATTCTTTTTGGATAATAGCGCAATCGACGGATTAGAAAATCCAGATGACATAATTGTCAATGATGCGATGAATGGATTGAATGTTTACGATGCAAACTTAGGAGTTTATTTTTCAAGTAATAGAATGTATGTTGGATTTTCAGTACCTAATTTAGTACAAGCTCGATTAAATACAATCGGCACCAATCTTAGTACTGTTTCTCAACTAACTCGTCAATATATTTTTACAGCAGGTTATCGATACTTACCTGAAAAAGCCATGTTTAGTGTAGAGCCTTCGATTCTTTTACGAAAGGTGGAGACTCTTCCTTTCCAAGCACTTTTGACGATGAAAATCGGAATGATGCAAGACAGATTCTTCACAGCATTCACCTATGGTACAACTGATATTGTCACAATGACACTTGGTTATCAAATTTTACCTGAAGGAAAGATTGCCTATTCGTATGATTACTCTTTAGGAGAAATTTATAGATATACAGGAGGGACACATGAAATGTCTTTCGTCTGGGAATTTGGAAAAGATAATGCAAAAAGAGCCAAACCAACCAAAAGGTTTAAAGGATAATTTATGTTTATTTTTTAAGTGAGATTTTAGCAAAGCCATCCTAAGTAGCATAGGGTGGCTTTCTTTTTTTATTTAGGAGTCAGAAGCCAGGTGCTTACTCTTTTCAAGACATGGGAAAACAAGAAACTTCACTTTGCCATTTTGATTTCAATGTTGAATTCCCTTTTTTTGTAAAAAAAAATGATTCCAATCTCAATCTCACCAGAAGTCAAATCGAAATGTCCTCAACTTCAATTGGGCTGTATTCAATGTAATTTGATTGTTACAAATGAATACTCAGCACTTCTAGATTTAATTCAAAAAGAACTCACAGATTTACAAAATCAACTTTCTGTAGAAGAAATTTCTAAAATTCCATCTATCCAATCATCCCGAATGGGATACAAATCTTTAGGAAAAGATCCTGCTCGTTATCGACTTTCTGCTGAAGCTTTACTCCGTAGAGTAGTCAAAGGAAAAGGATTGTATCAAGTAAATAATGTGGTTGACTTATTGAATTTAACTTCTGTAAAATCAGGTTTTTCTATCGGTGGATATGATGTTGAAAAAATTGAAGGTGATATTCAGTTAAGCATCGGCAAAGCTAACGAACCTTATGAAGCCATCGGAAGAGGTAAGTTGAATATTGAATTTTTGCCCACTTTCAGAGACCAAGAAGGGCCTTTTGGGAGTCCAACAAGTGATTCCATTCGAACAATGGTCACCCCCAAAACTCAACAATTTCTCATGCCTATTTTTAACTTTGGAGGAGATAAAAATTTGGAGGAAGTGATGAGTGATGCAATTTCTTTATTGGAAAAATATGCCACAGGTTCTTCTTTTGAAACTCAAATTATTAGTTAACTACAATACTGTCAAACCGTTTCAGCAAAACAATCAAAACTTCTTTGCTTTTTTAAATTCCTGAATCAACTGATCTCGATCAATAATAATCCATTCATTGATCAAGATAATTGATAATGAAGTTGGAGCATCAGCTTCATCTGTTGACATATTTCTACCATATTTGAACTCATCAATAATTCCTTCGAGCGTGATCGTTTGTTCAATATTATCTTCCTTCGCCACTTCATACATTAATTTCTCATCAGCTCTTCGAATAAAACCATTTGAAAAAAATTCAACTCTAACTTTTTTTCCAAAAGAATCTAAGATCGCAAAACCCGAATATTTATACTTTTTTCCATCACCACCTATACCTTGATTCCGTTCGACTTTGACGTCATTGATTCTCAATTTTACGATTTTATCTTTTGCCAAATAATTATCATATCGTTCTTGAGAAAGTTCTTTAAATTGCTCCGACACATTCGCATTTTCATTATACAATGTATCTAAAAATTGTTCTGCCGAAATGATAAAATTTTCAGAATTACCAGTAGTCTCATAAGCGATCGTTTCCTTAATTCCATTCAAGCGATTCAAAAAAGATAAGTCATATTCTGTTTCTTCTTTTTTGATTTTTAAAACTCGTTGCTTTCGATATGCTAATCCAATAATTGATAATTCCTTAGTGAGTCGTGCTAAGTCTTTTTCCAAAATAATTTGAAGTTCATCAATAGGTGTACTCACTTTTTTACTAACTGGATTTTGCACAGTTAATGCGAAAATTTCCTTTTTACTTTCAGAAAGAGAAGATTGACTTTTAACCGCTACTTTTGGACTTATTGCCATTTTTTCAAATGGAATAGGAGTATCTAAGGAAGCACCTTTTGAGGTTTGAATATCTTGAGTAGTTGGAATTGTATCAACTGAATTTTGTCCAAATCCAAAAAATGGAATAACAAAAAAAAGAATTAGAATGTAGTTGTAGTTGGATTTCATGATCAATAATTTTAACCTGCTGGAAGAAATGTTTAAAGCAATAAATAGTAATGAGGTAGAAAAAATTTATTCATATGAAACTGAATATTAATATGAAATATTATACTTTTTGGGTATAAATATTATAAAGATTGTTATCATAAATACCGAACCAAAATTATCTCCTTTTGTCTTTACATTTAATTTATAGCTGCAAGTCTAAAATATTTTCACAAAAAATATATAATTACCGAACAATCAATACGATATGTTTTGCATCAATTTTATTCAAGGTGATATTCGATTAATCTTCTTTGAAATTGAATCATATCAGCATTACTAAAAAAGAAAGTATTCCCTTGAATTTTACCTATTCCCCTAGAATAATAGTTATTTATCAATTGGGTAGACCAATCTACTGCCACAAAAGGTGTCACTTCTCCTCGAAAATTTAAGCAATCGAAAACCCCAGCTGTCGTTTCAATTGGAGTAGTTGGAATTGCCATTTTATAAATAATTTTAAAATTACTATTGTTAATAATTCTAAGAGTATCTATAAAATTAGAAGAAGAAAAGTAAATATTATTTTGGGGATCAATCAAAAAACCTAGAGAATCTCGTCTATATTTAATCACAACGGGAGCAGTAATAAAAGAGTTATTCTCTTGGATTTTTTTATACATATAAGTATCAATTAACGTGTCTTTTACAATCGTTACTGTATCAATTTTACCATCCAACAATTCTTCCGTCCCAGAAGAATCAACTTCATACCATTGATAAATCCAATATGATCCAGTTTCCATGGGGAAATATGATTTTGTAATTTGAGATTCACAAGGCGGAATAATTGAATCTTTTTTACAGGAAAAAATAAAAGTAAAGAGAATAGAAATGATAAATAATTTGAATTTCATTTTTCGTTTGTTTTGTTTTGTTTTTCCAAAAACGCAAAATCACTCAATGTATTTTGATTTTTCCATATGTTAAAAAAACGAAACATCTTCATTAAATCATCCTTTCCTTTTACACTAAAGATTCATTTCTGATTATCTTTGCAAAAAACTTTCTTAGAGAAATCTCTAGGAACAAAAAAAAAATTATGAAAAAAATTCTCCTCCCTACTTTTTTATTGCTCTTTTCTATTTTTTTAAATGCGCAAACAATTACAGAAATTCAAGGAACTGGTGATGTTTCTCCTTACGATGGACAAAGTGTAACCACGACAGGAATTGTCACAGCTGTCGCTCCACAAGGCTATTTTATTCAAGATGGAACTGATGTACGAAGTGGCATTTATGTTTACGAGCAAGATAACTCCCCTGCTCTTGGAGATGAAATTACGTTGACTGGAACGGTGGCTGAATTTTTTGAATTGACTGAAATTGTTGACTTGACTAGCTTCACAATTAATTCTTCTAACAATACCCTTCCTGATCCAATTTCAGTTTCGACTGGCGATGCGAGTAGTGAAGATTATGAAGGAATGTTAGTCACCGTACAAAATGCAACTTGCACTAATACGGATATTGGTTTTGGTGAATGGCAAATAAATGATGGAAGTGGTGCGCTTGCGGTGGATGATTTGATGTATCTTTTTTCTTCGGATTTGAATATTGATTACGGTGTGACTGGAATCTTAACTTACACTTTTAATAATTACAAAATTGAACCCCGTTCGATGGATGATGTAGAGATTCAGATCCCCCTTTATTTCACAGTTCATCCAAAAGAAAGTAATATTTCAACTTCGAGTTTGACTGTAAATTGGGAAACTAATATTCCTGCCAATACTAAACTTTCCTATGGCTTAACTGATGCATTGGAATTGGGAACTTTGGAAAACTTGACCTCGAGCACTATTCATGAGGTTGTCCTTGAAAATCTTTCTCCTGCAACCATTTACTATGTCAAACCTTTTTCAGAAGATGGTGTTGAAGTCACTCCTTCCGAAACTTTAGTCATGGCAACCGCTTCTAATAGTTCTGGAAAAATGAATGTGTACTTTAATCATTCTGTCGATCATGCTGTGGCAACTGATGAACTAGCCATCTACACTCCGAACATTGTAGACACAATTATTAGTTACATTGACTTAGCCCAACAATCATTAGACATTACTATGTATGAAGCTGAAAACCAAGAAATTGTAGATGCCATTAATGCTGCTTATGATCGAGGAGTAACGGTTAGAGTGATTTCGGATTTCGATGATATGACTAGTAATGAAACTTTTGATAATTTAAATTCAAATATTTCTTACCTCGAAGGAAATACAAACGGAATTATGCATGACAAATTTTTTATCATTGATCGAGAAGATGTGGATAATTCTTGGGTCTTGACTGGTTCTATGAATCATACCGTCAATAATTTAGGTTGGGATTATAACAATATAATTACAATTCAAGATCAATCATTGGCGAGAGCTTATACTTTGGAATTTCAGGAAATGTGGGGAGGTGATGACGCACAATTTAATCTCGCCAATTCAAAGTTTGGAAATGAAAAATCAGACAATACACCTCATCATTTTTCTATCAATAATATTCCCGTAGAATTATACTTCTCTCCTACCGATGGGACTGCTCAAAGAATCACAAAAGCAATTGATGCAGCTGAAAATGAATTGGCTTTTGCAGTTTTAGTTTTTACGGAAAATGCTTTGGGAACTGCTGTAAAAAACGCCTACGATCGAGGTGTGGCAACTCAAGGAATTATCGACTATGTAGAATTTAGTGGAAGTGAATATAATTATTTATTGGATAATAATATTGATGTGCAAGACTATCAAAATGATGATGGTTCGCAATGGCCTGATGGGCCGACTTTGCACCACAAATATGCGATTATCGATTATGCGCAAGGAAGTGCAACGCCACTTTTGATTACTGGCTCGCATAATTGGAGTGCTTCAGCGAATTCTATTCACGATGAAAATACGTTGTTGATTTACGATCACACTTTGGCAAATATTTATTATCAAGAATTTTCTGCACGCTTCCAAGGCTTCACGGATGCGGCAAATAATTTAAAAATTGATCCTTTGAAAATTTCTCCAAATCCATTTGTAGAGCAGCTTAATTTTGAAGTTCCAGAAAATGGAAATTTAGTGGTGAGTGATCTCGCAGGGCGGATTATTTTTCAACAAAAAATTAATGTAGGTTCTAATCACCTAGATACAGAAAATTGGATGAGTGGAATTTATTTTGTGAAATTTGTCGGGGAAAATACTCAGCGAATTGGGAAGGTAATAAAACAATAATAGTATTTTTTGCCACTGACTTGGACTGACTAAGATGACTTTTTATGACTCTCCCGTAGTATCGTATTATTTTGTAATACCAAACGGGAGAGTCATAAAAAGTCATCTTAGTCAGTCATAAGTCAGTGGCAAAAATCACCTCTCCTTATTCACCTTAAAATCAAAAACATCCCTCCGATTATAATGCCCTGAAGTATCCAACGACATTCGTTCTTCATAAATCTGACCCATATTTTCAATCGTAAAAAAGATTATCTCTTCCACTCCGACTTGTGGTTCTAACAATACTTTCCCGTCAGGCCCAATCACACAACTCGAACCATCCAAAACCATCTGATCAGGATTCTCCTCTAAATAATCAGGTAATTTTAACTCCTTCGGAAAATCACTTCCACGCATCACTTGCCCCACCGCTACCACAAAACATCGTCCTTCAAAAGCATATTGTCGACAAGTCACTTGATGCATTTCATGAACCATCGGGAACAAGGAAAAATGAATGTGCTCATTACTTTCATGCATTGCCATCCTTGAAAGCGGCATCCAATGTTCCCAACAAATCAATCCGCCAACTCGCCCTGCTGAAGTATCGACTGCGTTCAAATCTTTTCCATCGCCCAAGCCATGCACTAATTTTTCTGTAAACGTCGGCATCAATTTTCGCCGATGACAAACTATTTCGCCTGTCGAATCTATGATAATAAATGAATTATAAATCGTTCCATTCCCTACTCCTTTTCGAACTATTTCATTCATCCCTATGACAATTACGATCTTATTTTCTTTTGCTAATTGACAAAGTTGTTGAGTTTCAGCACCTCCGACTTCGACACTATTTTGATACATTTTTGCAAAAATTTTTTTCGTTGGTTCGTGATTCCATCGAGCTACATTTGGACAATGATCTAACCAAACAGGATATCCACTCAACCAAGATTCTCCAAAAACGATGAGTTCTGCATTTTTCGAAGCGGCTTGCTGGATGAGTGTTTTTGCTTTTTCCATACTCTTTTTTAGATTGAGATGAACAGCTGATTCTTGAACGATAGCGAGGTGAGTTGATTTTTTCATATTATTTTTTTTACCACAGATTTGGGTTGACTATTATAACTTTTTTAAGGTTCACCCAAAGTATTGTTTTATTTTGTAACACCAAACGAGGAAGTCATAAAAAATCATAATAGTCAGTCCAAATCTGTAGAAAAAAAAATAGGCGCAGTCCTTCCGAACTGCACCCACTCAAAGAATAGCTATGGATTACTAAAAAGAAACTCTTATTGCTAAGCCACGTTGGCGAGTTGAGATTTATTACTCAACTTTACAAATTCGTTCACCACAATTTCTGTCACGTAGCGAGTGATGCCATCTTTATCTTCGTATGAGCGATGTGTTAATTTTCCTTGAATAGCCACTTCATCACCTTTGTTTAAAATCTTTTGAAAATTCTCGGCATTTTTTCCCCATGCCACCAAATTATGCCATTGCGTTTCGATTACTTTTTCACCTTTCGCATTTTTATAAATGTCATTGGTAGCGATAGAAACGTTAGCGACAAATCTGCCACTTTCTAATTGTTTTACTTCAGGGCTTTTTCCTAATCGTCCAATCAATTGAACATTGTTTCTTAGATTACTCATATTGTTATTTTTTTTAGATTTGTTAAATGAATTAAAATTCTCCTTCTTTAAAGTGTTGTTTGCGGTAATTTTCAGATCGTGATTTTTTCCTTTTTGGAAAAATTGCTTTAGTTGTTTCGTGTAAAATTTAAAATCGATTACTAAGTATTTAAAAAAATCGTTGGCTGTTTTTAAGAAGCCTTTAGTTGAAAAAATATTTGTATTTTCCATCGTATGTATGTTTTCTTTTTTATAAAATCAAAACACATCTGTGCGAGTTGTTAAAAAGAGCGTGACACTTTCGCCACGCCTAAAACGTGTAACACAATATTTAAGTGATTGATAATACAAAGATAGGACGAGGTGCAAGCGATAGTCGTTTTTTAAATGAGTAATGCCGATTGTAGCCGTTTGTAAACCCTTACATATTGGCAGCACAAACCCAAACTACTGATAATCAACACTTTAAATAAAAAGCAAAAATTAAGAAATGAAAATACAATACCTCTCCGATCTCCATTTCGAATTCCCACAAAACAGGAAATGGCTCAAAGAAAATCCAATCATTCCAAAAGGAGAGATCCTCTTAGTCGCTGGAGACACCTATCATTTGGGAAATCAATTTACCAATCCATGGATATTTGATGAGTTATCTGAGAAGTTTAAACAAGTGTTTTTAATTCCAGGCAACCATGAATATTATGGAAAATTCGACGTTGCTCAATCCAAAGATCAACTCCAAATCGAGATTCGACCAAATGTCACTTTGCTACATAATCATTCGATAGAATATCAAGATGTGCAATTTATTTTTTCGACCCTTTGGTCAAAAGTAGAGAAACAGATTGCAACAGTTTACAAGGGAATGTATGATTTCCGATTAATCCATTTTGACGGAAAACCTTTTTCCATTAAAAATTATAATGAATTACATCAAGCAAGTTTAGAATTTTTGACCAACGCCATTGCCAAAAAAAACGTTGACAAATGTGTGGTCATGACACACCACCTTCCGAGTGAAAAATGTAACGCTGCTGAATTTCAAGGAAGCAAATTAAATGAAGGATTTTGTACCGATCTTACAGAATGGATAAAAGACTTACCAATCGACTTTTGGATTTATGGACACAGCCATCGAAATATGCCAGATTTTAAAATCGGTGGAACTCAATTGCTCACCAATCAGTTAGGATATATTGGATTTGGAGAACATGAGAGTTTTCGGCGAGATGCCATTTTTGAAATTTAAAATATAAAGCATGAAAAAAATAATTGAGCAATACGGTTAATAATGACAATCCAAGATTTAAGAGATAACAATTTAATTTTATTAGAATGCATTTCAGGCAGTCGAGCTTACGGGCTTGACTTGCCTACTTCTGATACTGATTTAAAAGGTGTTTTTATTTTACCAAAAGAAAAATACTACGGACTTGAATATATTCCTCAAGTCGCCAACGAAACAAATGATGAGGTTTTTTATGAGTTAAAAAGATTCTTCGAATTGTTGGCTAAAAACAATCCGAACATTTTGGAGTTACTCAATACGCCTGAAGATAAAATTATTTTCAAACATCCACTTTTTAAAAAATTAGATGCATCGCTTTTTCTTTCAAAAAAATGTAAACATTCTTTTGCTGGTTATGCAATGGCTCAAATCAAAAAAGCACGAGGACTCAATAAAAAAATCGTCAATCCAATTGCGAAGGAGAAAAAGAACATTTTACATTTTTGTTACGTTATTCATGGACAAGGATCAATTTCGTTTTTAGATTGGTTAGCAAAAAATAATTTCCAACAAGAGCATTGTGGATTGGTTAATATTGCTCACATGAAAAATTTATACGCTCTTTTTTATGATAAAAATGGCGAAGCAAATTTTGATGGTGTGATGAAAAAAGAAACGGCAAACGATGTATTATTGAGTAGTGTTCCAAAAGGAAATAAACCAATTTCTCATCTTTCATTTAACCTCGATGGTTATGCAAAATATTGTAAAGATTACAAAGAATATTGGAGTTGGGTAAAATTGCGTAACGGAGTTCGCTACGAAAACACCATCGAACATGGCAAAAATTATGATACCAAAAATATGATGCATACGTTTCGATTATTGAACATGGCAGAAGAAATCTTAAGAGATCAGAAAGTAAATGTTCATCGAGAAAACCGAGAGGAATTATTAGCCATCCGCTTTGGAAAATTTTCCTACGATGAACTCATTGAAAGATCAAATCAGATGATTCAAAGAATTGAAGCAGCTCATTCGACGAGTCAACTACCCGAACTCCCAAATATTGAATTGATCGAAAAAATGTTAATTGAAGTTAGAGACCAATGGTATCAAAATCATTCTTAAATTTGCAAAGACAAAAAAATCAAACTCATGTTTCAAAATAAAACAATTCGTAACATTCTCATTTTACTCATCGTTATCGCCAATATTGGTTGCGATCAGATTTCTAAAAAAGTAGTTCGAGAATCTGTCATACCTGGTGATCGTATCGAAATCATCAACCAAAATTTCCTTTTGATGAATGTCGAAAATGACGGAGCATTTTTGAGTTGGGGAAGTAATCTTTCGCCAATATTTAAAAAAATCTTACTTCTTGGTCTACCTTTGATTATGTTAATTGGTGTTTTGTTTTACCTCTTTCTCGAATCAAAATTACCGAAGGTTGCTCTGATCGGTTGGAGTTTTGTCATCGGAGGAGGAATTGGTAATATGTATGATCGTATCAAATTTGGTTCGGTGACTGATTTTCTATTCATCGACTTGGGAGGATTTTTTAGGACAGGTGTTTTTAATATGGCAGATGTTTCGATAATGGTTGGAATGGGATTTTTGATTCTATTTTACATTCAAGATTCGATGAAGAAAGAAGAACCTCCTTTAGAAATTGATCCTCAATAAAAATTTTGAACAATGGATCAAAATAAAATTGCCGTTGACGTTTTTAATAAATTAGCCAAAACGTATCAAGACAAATTTATGAATGTAGATTTGTACAAAGATTCATTTGATTTTTTTTGTCAAAACAATTGGGTAGTCAAAAAAGTCAAATCTATATTCATCATTTTTTCCTTATTTTCGCTTTATGAAAAACCTCAATCATAAAGTCTTTTGGATTCCTTTCTTTTTAGTTTTATTCTCCTTGCTTTTTAGTGGTTTAGATCAAAAATTATTTCTCGAAAAAGCAACTGCTGCCAATAACTGGATTCTTGAAAATTTCGGAATTTTATTTTCATGGAGCACTTTTGCTTTTCTTATTTTATTGATCGTCGTTTATTTTTCTCCTTTGGGAAATGTCAAAATAGGAGGAGAAAACGCACAACCGATTTTAAGTAAATGGAAATGGTTTTCGATTACAATCTGTACGACGATTGCAACAGGGATTTTATTTTGGGGAGCAGCCGAACCACTTTCACATATGCATAATCCACCCGAAGGTTTAGGCTTTGCTCCTGCTTCGGAAGGTGCTCAAGATTTTGCCATGTCAACGATGTTTATGCATTGGACATTTTCGCCTTATGGAATTTATACCGTTGGAGGGTTACTATTTGCTTTGTGTTTTTACAATTTCAAACAACGATTTAGTTTGGGTGCTTTATTTTTTCCATTACGACAAAAATCAGTCACAGGAAATCTAGCACATGGAATTGATGCGATTTGTCTATTTAGTTTAGTTGCAGGAATGGCTGCAAGTTTGGGAACAGGAATGTTGACTATTTCGGGAGGAATGAATGCTATTTTTGAAATGGAACAAACGACATTTTTACTCGGAATAATCGGTTTATTGATTGTGATTTCGTTTGTTTTTTCATCTGTTTCAGGTTTACAAAAAGGAATTAAAGTTTTATCTGACATCAATATCAAAATATTTTTTGTACTCGCCATTTTCGTTTTCCTAACTGGACCAACTTTGGAAATGTTGACTTTTGGTTGGAATGGAATTCAAGATTATGTCATCAATTTTGTTCCAAGAAGTTTGAGTTTGGGAAATGAATTAGATGATACTTGGCGAAATAGTTGGACGGCTTTTTACTTCGCCAATTGGATGGCTTGGGCACCGATCAGTACTTTGTTTTTAGGGTTTCTTTCGGTAGGTTATCGAGTACGAACATTTATCCATTTCAATTTAATTTTCCCTTCGTTGTTCAGTATGGTTTGGATGATAATTTTGAGTGGAACAACCATGTCAATTGATCTCGCAGAAGGAACTGTTTTCCCTCTCAATCAAATTATGGCAGAGCAAGGAGTGCAAGGTGTTATTTTTGGTTTGCTTAAATATTTGCCTTGGGAAAGTTTTGTGAGTATTGTTTTTCTCTTTGTTACATTTTTATCATTTGTGACGGCAGCAGATTCTAATACAACTGCGATGAGTAATATTTCTAATCATGGAATCTCGCCTGAAAACCCAGAATCACCTTTGTCGACTAAAATCATTTGGGGAGTCTTGATTGGAGGAATTTCATTTGTGATGGTTTCTTCGACTGGAATTGACGGAGTGAGAATGTTGTCAAATCTAGGTGGATTTCCGGCTTTGTGGTTATTTATGTTTGTGGGGGCGAGTTTGGGAAAATTGGTTTGGATGAGTTATTCTGATATAAAATACTTTGGCTAGTACCTCGCACGTGGTGGTCTGCTTTAGATGACATAAAAAATGAGCGAAGTGATTTTTGAGTAAAAAATCTTGATCCGATTGAGAAAAATCGCTTTGCTCTTTTTCTGGTCTGCTAAAGCAGACCGCTACATGTGACTCACCACTATTTGTTCAGAAACTTCTTCTGACTATTTGTTGTTTCTTTAGTATCTTTACATTAATAAAAATTCAATAAAATGGATACGCCAAAAGTAGACGATGCGGTAATTCAAGAAGTGCTGAATATTTTTTCAAAACACTTGGAAGGCAATAGTTTTAGAAAAACACCTGAACGATTTGCGATCCTCGAAGAGATTTACAAACGTAATGATCACTTCGATGCGGAAGCATTATACATTCATATGAAGAATCAAAACTATCGAGTAAGTCGTGCGACGGTTTATAATACGTTAGAGCTTTTGGTCAATTGTGATTTGGTGAAGAAGCATCAGTTTGGTAAAAATTTAGCACAATACGAAAAATCTCATGGTTACAAACAACACGATCATTTGATTTGCGTTGATTGTGGAAAGGTGCTAGAGTTTTGCGATCCTAGAATTCAGCAAATCAAAAATATGATGGGCGATATTTTAAAATTTAAAGTGGTCGATCATTCTTTGAATTTGTATGGGAATTGTGATGGAGCTTGTCCTCGAACACAACAAAAAGAGGAATAATCTTTTTTAGAGAAAAAGATGTTTCGAAGTAACTTTTCCTTAGAAAATTTAGTTGAATAAAAACAACTTTAAAACAAAACACTCATGACTCATTCATTTTCTCAACATAATGATCAAATCCAAGTGCTCCAAGTACACAGTCTTCTAAGCGAATACGATAATAAATCTATTATGCAAGATGTCGAAAATCAAATTAGCCAAGGATGGAATAAATTTGTCCTTGACCTTTCTTTAATGGATATTATGAATAGTGTAGGTTTGAATTTTTTGATTTTTATGATGAAAAAGTCAAAAAGCTCAGGAGGTAATTTGGCAGTAGCTAATGCTTCTGAAAATATTGTCAAACTGCTAGAAGTGACTAAGCTTAAATCATTTTTTCAATTATCTTCTTCTGTAGATGAAGCGACGAAGAATTTGGAAGACTAAAATTGAATCGTTTTTTAATAAAAGCAAAAGGTGAATCATCCTCGGGATAATTCACCTTTTTGTTTGCATCAAAAAACCATTGCATCCCTTTTGGCTATCGACTAAAACTAGTAACTACAAAAAACTTATCCACATTCCGATCAAATATTTGCAAAACATTAGTCCTGAATAAGAAAGTTTGTATCTTTGACTTTAATTATTCCTCAATAATTAAAAACCTAACAGACGACTAAGTTTGTTAGGTTTTTGGTTTTTGATCAAATAACTTAATTATGAAAGTTGATGTACTTTTAGGTCTCCAATGGGGTGACGAAGGCAAAGGTAAAATTGTAGATTACCTAGCTAACAATTACGATATCGTTGCTCGATTCCAAGGTGGTCCAAATGCAGGACACACCTTGAAATTTGATGGAAAAAAATTCGTATTACACACCGTTCCCTCTGGAATTTTTAGAGACAACTTGCTCAATGTCATTGGCAATGGAGTGGTGATTGATCCAATTACTTTGAAAAAAGAAATCCAAAATTTGGAAGATGCCAATGTGGATTATAAAGATCGATTGCTAGTTGCTCGTAAAGCTCATTTGATTTTGCCAACTCATCGATTGATGGATGCCGCTTCGGAAGCATCCAAAGGAAAAGCAAAAATCGGTTCTACCTTAAAAGGTATCGGTCCAACTTATATGGATAAAACTGGTCGAAACGGAATCCGAGTTGGTGATATTCATTTGGATAATTTCAAAGAGCGATACAAATCATTACGTAAGAAACATTTGAAATTAGTTCAGATGTATCCAGATGTCGATTTTGATTTGGAAGCAGAAGAGAAAAAATGGTTTGAGTGCTTAGAAACTTTAAAGTCACTTAAACATGTAGATGGAGAGTACTATATCAATCAAGCATTGAAAGATGGGAAGAAAATTTTGGCGGAAGGTGCACAAGGTTCCATGTTGGATATTGATTTTGGAACCTACCCATTTGTAACTTCTTCCAATACTATTTCATCAGGCGTTTGTAATGGTTTAGGAATTGCGCCTTCCAAAATTGGGGAGGTAATTGGAATTACTAAAGCATATTGTACACGAGTTGGAGGTGGTCCGTTTCCTACCGAGTTAGATAATAAAATCGGAGAATTCCTTCGATCAGAAGGTGGTGAATTTGGTGCAACAACTGGTCGTCCTCGACGATGTGGTTGGATTGATTTACCTCAATTAAAATATACAATTATGCTCAATGGAGTAACTCAATTAGTAGTTACTAAAATTGATGTATTGAATAATTTCGAATCACTTCAAGCATGTAACCAATACCAATATAGTGGTGGCGTGCATGATCATTTACCTTACGATATCAACAATATCAAAGTAGTGCCACTTTACCAAAGTCACCCAGGATGGCAAACATCATTGGAAGGAATTACCGAATTTGAAGATTTGCCAGCAACTGCGAGAGATTATATTCACAGTTTGGAAAAAGACTTAGAAGTTCCTGTGACGATGATTTCAACTGGACCTGAGCGGGAGAAGTTGATTTTAAAAAATGTAAAAGAAATGATTAGCTAATCTAATCATTAACCATACTAACTATAAACTATACACATGAAAGGTGAGTTGCTCTAAGTGATTCACCTTTTTTTACGTACACCACGTAACCGTCTGCTTTAGCAGACTTAAAAAAGAAATTAAATAGTAATTGAAAATTTCCTAAGTACGTTATATTTTTTTTGAATAAATAACTGCGATGATATTAACAAAAAAGAAAACCACCAAATGAGGTTTGGTGGTTAGTATTCTTTTGATTGTTTTAAACATTTTATTCTTTTTCAGCAATCACAATGTATTGGTAATCCAATGTTTTATCATCTGAAAAAATATGCTTAAAACCTGCTTCTTGCAAATGTTTTTCTACCTCAAAAAGCGGAACTCGTTCCTCTGCCTTGGGAAAAATTTGAGGAAGGATTTTCATTTTAAAATCAACAATATAAATTCGACCTTTAGGTTTTACACCTTCAAAAACAGTTTTCAAATAATCAACTTTGTTTTCAATATAAGAATAAGTATTCGATATAAAGACAATATCTACTTCTTCATCTTTTAATTTAGGATCATTAAATCCAACCAAACGAGTTTCTAATTTAGGTTCTAAATCAGGACGACGTTTAACTAAAGTATCAATTTGAGCCAAAGCATTTGGGTCAATATCAATCGCAATAACTTTTCCTGCGTTCGGTAATATTTGAAATGAAAAATAACCAGAACCTGCCCCAATATCCGCAACTACTTTGTCTGTCAAAATCCCTAATCGTTCAATCACCTGTCTAGGTTTTTGCCAATTATTCCGATCTGGGTTTTCTTTGTCTCTAATTGCTTGTTCTAATTCGGAATTTCCAGAAGTCGTCGAGCCATATTTGTGGGATTGAGAAAGTGAATTATCTGTCCCATTATTATATTCCCCAACACAAGATGTTATTCCAAAAAATAATGTAGTCAACAGAAGAGTATAGATTAATTTCATTCAAATTTTGTTTTCGTAAAGGTAAAAAACGTTATGTGTTGTTGGTTGGGTTGATGAATTATTTTTTTGTTAAAATAATCTCTAGTTGTTAATTTTCATAAATTGCCAACATCAACTTTTCCATCTTCTTTCTCACTTGAGCACTTTTGCAAGTAAAGTTATTAGCAATCATCGAAAAGCTAACCACCTTTCCTTTTTTCGTTTTGACAAAACCAGTATAAGATCTTACTCGTTCCATGCCTCCACTTTTTGCAAACACATTTCCAGCTGCAGAAGTTCCTTTCAACATATATCTCATCGAACCTGATTGAGCTGCAACAGGCATTGAATTTTTAAACGAATCAGAAATTTTATCATCATTTAAAAAAATCCGAATCGCACTCGCCATTTGAAAAGTTGTTGCAGAATTCATAGGAGACAATCCACTCCCATCTAACAAAAAAAAACCTTTCGTGTTCATCTTTTTATTTTTCAAAAAATCATACACCGCTTCCAAACCAGCTTCAGGTGTACCTTTATCGTTCACTTTTTTTCCAATCATTCGTAGCATTGCCTCACTATATAAATTAATACTTTTCATATTTGTCTTTTCCACGATGTCCCTAAGAGATGGAGATTGGTAGGTATAAAAAACATTTCTTTTGCCATTAGAAATTTGATTTTCTCTCTTTAAATCAAAATATGTCGTGGTTAATTTAGATGTCTCAATTCCATTTTCCTCCAAAAAACCTGCAAGATAATGAGCAATAAAAAATGGAGGATCTGGAATTGAACCTTTGATTGTAAATTTTTTATTGCCAACTGGAATCGTTCCTCGCACATATCGAGTGTAAGCATACGGCGCTCCAAAAACATAAGAGTTATCTCCAGTTCCTTTGACATCAGATTTCACCTCATTGAGCAATAATAAATTTGGAATCGAAGGTCGTGTAGCTACAATTGGAGGCTTTTCCCCTACTTTCCCCACTTGCCGGAAATCTATAAAATATAAATTCTCTTGAATATTCAATCCATGCATTCCAGCTCCATAATAATTTCCCAAATCTTCCCACAACCATTTTGCACCAATTACTTCTGATTCAAAAAATGAAGCATCACCAATGATATGTCCATTTATTTTTTTGATACCTGCGGATTGAATTGCTTCCACAAATTTTTGCATGACCATATCTAATTCTTCCGCTTTGTCAAAATGATGAGACCCTAAAGTTGGATCACCAAATCCTTTGATAAACAAATTCCCATTCAACGTTCCATTTCCATCAATCTCACCATCATATTGTAGCTCAGTTTTGAAGCGAAAATTATCTCCCAAATAATGAAGAGCTGCTGCGGTGGTAATCACTTTGAGGGAAGATGCAGGTGTCAAACCAAGATTTGAATTATGTCCTGCTATCATCTTTCCATTCTCAACATTAAGGATACTTACGCTGATTCCAGCATATTTGAAATCATCATCGTTAGCAAATGCTTGGATTGCATCATTTAATCTTTGAGAAAAAACGTTTGGTAGAAAAAGAACTAATAAAATGAGGGTAAACGAAAACCGATTCATATTTTTGATGTTTAAATTGAGATTTGTTTTTGACACAAACTTGGACTGTGACAAAAACAAAAATAATCATAATCAACAGAATATTCAGTCAATAAAAAAATATGTCTAAACCTTCCTTTTCGTGGTTAGTTAAAATGGCGTGGCGAGATAGTCGTCGCAATCTTTCTCGACTTCTTTTATTTATCTCTTCCATTGTGATTGGAATTGCTGCTTTGGTGGCAATTAATTCTTTTAGTGAAAATCTTCAAGCAGACATTGATGCCCAAGCTCAAACTTTGCTTGGAGCAGATTTAAAAATAGAAAGTAATCAGCGAATTCCTGATTCTTTGTCTATTGAGTTGGAAGAAAAAAGTGTGGAGCAATCAACTATGCTTCAATTTGTTTCGATGGCTTCTTTTCCAAAAACTGGAGACACTCGATTATCAATGATTAATGGTTTGGAAGGTGGTTTTCCTTTTTATGGAAAATTAAATACCACTCCTGTCGAAGCTGCTCAAGAATTTAAAAATGGGAAAAAGGCATTGGTAGACAAATCGATGCTTTTGCAATTCAACATGTCCGTTGGAGATTCGATTAAAGTTGGAGAAGTTACTTTTGAAATTGCAGGACAATTAAATAGTGCGCCTGGGTCGGCAGGAATTACTTCTTCTGTTACGCCTTCGATTTTCATTCCTATGAATTATATCGAAGCAACTCAATTAGTTCAAATTGGAAGTCGAGTCGATTATCAAACTTACTTTTTATTTGACAAAAACTTTGACATTGAAGCATTTCGTGAAGAATTACGACCTCGTCTACGATTGGCTAGTGCTCGGTCAGAATCAGTTGCAAGTAGAAAAGAAAATATTAGCGAAGCATTTGATACCGTCAATGTCTTTTTAAATTTGGTTGGATTTATTGCTTTGCTTTTGGGATGTATTGGTGTAGCGAGTGCGGTGCATATTTATATCAAAGATAAAATTTCAACAGTTTCAATTTTGCGATGTTTGGGAGCAAGTGGTCGTCAGGCATTTTTAATTTATCTTTTACAAATCGTGGCAATGGGATTTGTAGGATCATTGTTAGGAGCATTGCTAGGAAGTGGAATTCAAGTTTTATTACCAGCCGTTTTAAAAGATTTTTTGCCTTTAGAAAATATTAGTTCGAGTATTTCTATCACAGCAATTGGACAAGGAGTTTTGACTGGTTTGAGTATTGCGGTTTTGTTTGCATTATTGCCTTTATTAAGTATTCGAAGGATTTCTCCTTTACGAAGTTTGAGAGCTTCTTACGAAGATGATACTGCAGGGATTGATCCTTTGCGTTGGTTAGTTTATGTTTTGATTTTTATTTTTATAACTGCTTTTACCTATTTCCAAACAGGAGGTGGCCCAGAAGCGATTTTCTTTCCAATAGGAATCGGGTTCGGTTTTTTGCTCTTGGCTGGAATTGCAAAATTAGCAGTTTGGGCAGTACGGAAATTTTTTCCAACAAATTGGAGTTTTGTTTGGCGACAAAGTATTGCCAATTTATATCGTCCAAATAATCAGACCTTGACCTTGATAGTTTCGATTGGTCTGGGAACTACATTTATTTCCATTTTATTTTTTACGCAAGATCTTTTGTTACAACGATTAGATATTACTAGCGGAAATGACCAGCCGAATATGTTGGTTTATAATATTCAGAGTAAAGACAAAGATGCTATCGCTGATCTAGCCAAATCTTATGAACTTCCTGTCTTGCAAAATATTCCTATTGTCACGATGCGGTTAGAAACTATCGATGACCTTGACAAAGCAGAACGCATGAAGGATACAACAAGTGATATTAGTCGTTGGGTGTACCGTCGAGAATATCGAGTGAGCTATCGAGATACATTAAATGAAAATGAAGAAATTATTGATGGTACTTGGCATGGTGACCAACAGAAAAGTGATTCTATATTTATTTCTATTTCTGAGCGATTAGCCAATGGAGCAAATGCAGAAATAGGAACAAAAATAGTTTGGAATGTACAAGGTGCACTCATCGAAACTTACGTCGGAAGTATTCGAAAACGAATGGAATTGGCAAATACCCAAGCTCGTTTTTTTGTTCTCTTTCCAAATGGTGTTTTGGAAAGAGCACCGCAATTTTACTTTCTACTTTCACGTGCAGAAAATCCTGAGCAGTCAGCTGTTTTCCAAAAAGAATTGGTAAAAAGATATCCAAGTGTTTTGGCTGGAGATTTTTCTCAGGTGCTCAAAGCGGTGGATGAAATTATTGGTAAGGTTTCTTTTGTTATCCGCTTTATGGCATTGTTTAGTATTTTGACTGGATTGTTGGTTTTGATTAGTTCAGTTGTTTTGAGTAAATATCAACGAATTCAAGAGAGTGTTTTACTTCGAACTTTAGGTGCGAAGAGTCGGCAAATTTTAATGATTAATGCCTTGGAATATTTTATGTTAGGTGCATTGGCGACTTTGACTGGAATAGGTTTAGCATTTGTAGGAAGTTATTTATTGGCGACTTTTCTTTTTGAAATTCCGTTTACACCTAACTTGTTGCCGCCACTATGGTTATTTTTGAGTATTACGGGGTTGACGGTTTTGATTGGATTATTGAATAGTCGAGAGGTTTTGAGTAAGCCACCGTTGGAAGTTTTGAGAAAAGAAGTTTGATCAGAAAGTAAGTTTTATAAAAAGGTGTTTGAGTTTTAAAACTCAAACACCTTTTTTATTTCTCTAAAGTCTTTGAAAACAATAAGACTCTCAGACTTAAAATCAAGAACAAAGACATATTCAATAAAAAAATATTCATCTATCTTGATTTCCATTTCACCCTCCTTTCAAAATCACCTCATCTTGCTAGCATATTCAATGAAACAATTTCTTACTAAATAAAAATTAAAGAAGATGAAAAAGCAAAATTTGAATTTCGGAAATATCGCAAAAAGTATTTTTGTAATTGTATTGTTATCAACTTTCGCTCAAAACGCTTTTTGCCAACATAATAATATCAAAACTACTTCCATCTCAGGAGCAAAAGTGAGCTTCGATTACGAACGAGCGATTAATCCTCTTTCTTCTGGATTAGTTGGACTAAAAATTTACAACCAAAACACCAATAATAATTTCACCTCTAAAGGTGTACGAATGAGTGGAGAGTACCGAAGATATTTGACGAAAAGAACAGAAACATTATCTGGTTTTTATTTAGCACCAAATTTCTCAATGGGAAAACATGAAGTAAAATATAGTCGAACTACTAGTTCTGGATTAGGTTTGGGACTTCTTTTTGCTTCCATCGACATTATCGCAGATGGAAAGTTAGACAATCCCCTATATTTGAGAACTCCAGAGACGATTACTGGTGAGACAAATGTTACCGCTCAAACTATTGGATTAAAAATCGGTTACCAAAAGAAATGGAAATTCTTTACCATAGATTTTGGAATGAACTTAACCAAAAATGCCATTGCTGGGCATTCAAAAGGACTTAAATTAAGTGACGGAAATTATCAAAAATTCAATGCTGATTTAGTTGGAAATCGACCTGAAGGATATTTTGGAATTGGCCTTGCTTTCTAAGAAATATATTTTAAAACAAATCACATTTTTTGGAAAACGCTATTCAGTTTTGGATAGCGTTTTTTATTTTTACAAAAAAAGTAAAACATGAGATGTGTTCAAATTCAAATTAGTGGAAAAGTGCAAGGCGTTTGGTTTCGAGCAAGTACTCAAAGAAAAGCGAATGAATTAAACATAAAAGGCATTGTAAAGAATTTATCGAATGGAGATGTTTACATCGAAGCTGAAGGCGAAGAAAAGGATTTAGATTTTTTCGTAAAATGGTGTCACCAAGGTTCTGACCACTCACGTGTGGATAATGTTAGCATTTCGGAAATTAAAAATAAATCCTTCGAAGGTTTTAAAATTATCCGATAAAATTTGTTCTAGTTTTTCATTTCTACCTCTAAAAATGTAAGAATATCGTTAAAAAAAAATTCGATAAACCATATTCCTTATTCACCATTCCATATTCTTTACTCACTCATTAGTCTTCTTTTGCAAATTCAAAAAATGTAGCTTAGTTAGCGATAAATATATTTCCTAACACTTTTAATATTACACATCATGAAAAAGAATGCAAAAAAAAACGCTAAGCAATTTTAAGGCAAAAGAAATCTGTATTAAAATGAAAAAGAAAATTAAAGGCGGGTTTATCGTTATTGAAGATATCCTTGATATCTAACCAGTAAGTTCTCTTCTGAGAAAGTTAAACTTAAGTATCTGATCAAAATACTCCAATATTTATACTGGTTATATTTTTCATTTTACTTCTCCAAAAAATGTGATGATAACTCGGTTATCATTGCATTTTTTGTATCGTCTACCATTAAAATTCCCTGCGCTTATCAAGTATAATCAAAAAAAATCAGCTATAAATAAAAAAGGTAGAAGCGCGCTCAAACACTCCTACCTATGCTATGAAAAAACCTAATGTATTATTTTAAACGGTGAATGGTTAACTGCAAAATGGTTAATCATTTCAACCGTATTTTTCTTTTATAATCTCTCGAATAAGAAATTTCCATCTGCATCAAAAACTACAATCACTCGATCACCATCTATATTTAATACAACGCCATAGTTTCCTGAATTCGTTTTTGTTCCTGCTTTTTGAATGTCCGCAGTAGGATAATTTGCAGTTATATAATCTGTAATTGTCGTTGGCAAGTCAGCAATATCTATTTGCGTAATTCCTCCACAGCCATGGTGTATGCAAGACACTTCTTCGATGAAATTCCCGTCAGCATCGAACTTCAAAACGACTCTCCCATCATCTGTTTTTATTAACACAAAATAATTCCCACTATTGTCATTTGTTTTGGCTCTTTTAGTTTCTGCATCAGGATAATTAGCTGTAATGTAATCGGTGATACTTGTTGGTAAATCTGTCAATTCTACTCTCGTTCCTCTGTGTCCCATTCCACATGGTCCATGTCCGTGACGAAAGCCTCTCCTACTGACTAAGCCTTCTCCTCGTTCGCTAAAATAAATCGTTTCTCCATTTCCTAACTCTACCTCAAAACCTAAACCTCTTGCAGCAATTACTGATTCAATATATGTTTCAAAATATTCCTCATCGATCATGGTCCTAGTTACTGCTGGCAATTCACTAATTTCGATGGCTGCACGGTTTTCAGATTCTACAATCTGCTGAATTAATTCCATGTCTTCAGAAACACTTGACTCTTTGTTACAAGAAATTGTTAATAAACTCAAACTGATAACTGCTGCTAGAAAAAATAATAAATTCTTCATTTTAAAATTGATTTTTAATGATGGAAAAATAGTTTTAAAAAAATGTACTAGGCCTTTTCTATAGCAGTTTTATTTGAAATATTTTAAGTAAAAAACTAAATACAATCTATTGGTGTGTGAAATAAAAAAAAGGTTGCCTGAGTTTTTTTATTTTTTCAAAAAATAAAAACAATACATTTACAAAAACAAAGAGGGAATAAACAATTAAAGTTCACTCCCTCTTTTATACAAAACTTATGGTATTCATTTTAAAATGTTTCTTTGACAAATTCTGTATCTTAAGTCAGATAAAAGTTATAAATATCACTTCCTACGGTCGTTTTTATTTCCAACTTTTATCTGACCACAGGATTTGTCAAAGAATGTTTAAAATAAATAATTCACCCCCACTTTTACATTTGCCATCATAGGATACATCTCAACTTCATTTTTTTCAAAAATAGGAGAAACACTTTTCGAAAAAGAAGGCTCGAATGAGAAATACATAGAATCATTTATTTTCACTTCTGCTTCAATTCCTGCTAGCCAATTTATCGTAGTTGACTTTAGATTTTTTAATTCAGTTTTGTTACTGATACGGTTTCTACGATGTCGAAGATATGGTAGTGGTGCTTCGACTGCAGTAATCTTCACATCTGAACCCAAAATAAAATTAGCCAAAACTCCACCTTTCAAACCAAGTCTAAATCGTTCATCTCCAAATGAATATTTTGCTAAAATTGGAATTTCTAAAAAACTTATCTGCTGATTACTTCTAACTGGAATATTAAATAATAATTGATCGGCAACTGGATTCGCAGCAGTACGTGTTAAAGTCACATCAGACTCAATATCTCCCATTGGAGTAATCAGCAGTAAGGCAATTTCATTTTCAAAATCACCACCAGAGTTTTGCACTTCGGTTGCAGCATCGTATTGTTTTTGAATTCGATGTCTTGCCACTATCTCTGATTTAGAATATTGCAATCCTGATTCAATACTCCAGTTTTTATTGATTTGAAAACCTAACTTAATTCCGCCCCCAGTTGTCCAAGAACCTTTTTCTTGAATGCTTCTAATTTTATCAATTCGAGTTTGAGAAATGCTTGACTCATCAGCACAAATAGAACGTTTCCCTAAATTTCGACTCCCGTAAACTCCAGCATAAAATCCTCTTTCAGATTTATTTTGATCAAAGTTTAAAATTACCGTTTCTTCAAAATTAGTTTTCAATTTTTCCTCTTCAACAATTGACTCTGTAGTAAAAATTCGATTTGGTAAAATTTCTACATCTTCCTTTAACTTTTCTTTAATCAAAACTTCCATGCTGTTGTCAGAATTGATTTTATCCAAATCGGTAGAAAAATTATTTTCTGCGACTATATTTTCCTTTGGAATATTAGTGTCATCCTTTTTTACAAAAGGAATATTTTCTAAATTTTGGTTTGCGATATTTTCCGTATTTCGAGTTGGAATATTTGGTAGACTCTCGTTATTTTTTCCACCAATTCCATTTTCATTTTCTCCAGAAAAAGAAGTTGCATTTTGAGTAACCTCACTTTTCTCTCGTTGTGCAACTTCTTCATTCTCAATACTTTGATGATTATTAATGATGTTTGAATTTTGTCCAGCTATTGTTGCCTCTAATTCTTCTTGCTTGTTTTCTAACAATTCTTTTACATTTTCTATTTGCTCATTGTTTTTATTTACTTCTGTTGTTAATTCTTCGATTTGCTGATTTTGAGTCGTCCATTGATATGCAAAAAACAATAATGCCACGGACGCAGCTAGTGTTGCCCATTTCCAATAATTAATTGGCCGAACGATGGCAGTTGATTGAATATCTTCCTCTACCCTATCCCACACATTGGAGGAAGGAACATCCCAACCATCATCGGAAGGAAACTCGTTTTGCCCTTCTAGAGATTTTTTAAAAAACTCTTCGAGGGGATCTTTTGGTAAATTTTTATCCATAATATTTATTTACTCTACTATTATTTTTTCCAACATCCTTCTTAAAGTCGCCTTTGCTTTTGATAATTGCGACTTGGAAGTATTGATTGAAACGTCTAATTTTCCTGCAATTTCTTTATGCGAATATCCTTCAATCACATACATATTAAAAACGACTCGATAACCTGTTGGTAATTTTTGAATAATCCGAGTCAATGCTTTTGCATTCATTTCCGCAAAAATATCTTCATCTGTCGTGACACTATCTGAAAGGTTTTCAATTTCAACATCTGAAAATAATTTCTTCCTTTTTCTAATTTGCATCAAAGCGACATTGACCGTCACTCTTCGAATCCACCCACCCAAAGGACCTTCTGCTCGAAATTGATGTAGGTCAGAAAATACTTTGACAAAACCCTCTTGCAGCATATCCTCGGCCTCGGCACGATCATTTGCGTAGCGCAAACATATTCGAAACATAGGCACTTTAAATTTTTCATAAAGTGCTTTTTGAGCATTTCGATCTCCTTTCAAACAGCCTTTTAATAATATATTATCCGAGTGCTCCAATTTGAAATTTATTAGGTTTATATCTATGGTGTAAAAACGAAAAGAATGGTTGCCTGAGTTTCTATTTTATTTTTTTATAAAAAATAAACTTCAAGTCTTTAGACTTTATTGAGATGTTTTTTTTGAAAAATAATTGTGAGGATAGAAATAAAAAAAGCGAAACATATTTTACTATGTTTCGCTTTTTATGATGGATCTATTAAAAAAATTATTTTACAATTTGACTTTTAAATCCAATATGAAAAAGTGCATCACCAGCACTCACCACCGGCGCATTATTATGTCCAATAATAAATCCATCTTGATGAGCCAAAACAGTATGTTTGCTATCACCGTAAGGATCATTGATAAAACCAAGCGGTTCACCCTTGCTGACTTTTGCTCCAGACTGTTGCGTCCAACGAAACAAACCTGAACGATCTGCTCGAACCCAACTTGATTTTTCAAAAAGGATTACCTTCCGTTTTGCAGCAGGAGCTTTTTTGATCATCCCTAAATGTTTCATCACTCGTTGTGTACCAGCTATTCCATTATCAATCGAGAATCCATCAAACCGCAATGACTCTCCCCCTTCAAAAACTAAGTGTGGTTTTTTCTGACTAACCATCAATTTCCGAAGAGATTTATCAATCGCAGGTTTGGCAACAATATAAGGTGCAGCAAATGCTTTTGCCAATTCTAAACTTTCAGTATGCTTGTTTGAAAATCGCACTTGCGGAAAATTATAGCGGGCACTTCCTCCCGTATGAAAATCAATTCCAACATCGACCAACGGCAATACATTTTTAGTCAAAGCTGCAGCAACTCTTGAGGCCAATGAGCCTTTTGTACTTCCTGGGAAACTTCGATTGACATCCTTTCCATCTGAAGCATCTCGTGAGAAATTGATAAAACCGTAAACATTTAATAGTGGAATAGCAATCACACTTCCTTTCTTCAAATTGTGAAACATTTTGTCTTCCACCATTCGGCGAACAGTTTCTACTCCATTAATTTCATCACCATGAACACCTCCCATAATAAGTAAAGTAGGTCCTGGTTTTTCACTTCGAAAAACATGGATTCTTAAATTGATGACTGTTCCTGAGGGAAGTCGTGCGACGTGGAGTTGGACATTTTCATTTTGCCCAAGTTCAATTTTTTTCTTATTTAAAATAAATGGTTGGTTGTTCATTGAGATTAATTCTATATGATGATTTTTGATTTTAATCGAATAGGTTATATTCTGAATTGTCAGATTTATTAGGTGCTAGTTCTCTTTCAATAGATTCAATAATTCTTGCAGCAACATTGACACCAGTCGTTTTTGTAATTCCTTCGAGTCCAGGAGAAGGATTTACTTCCAAAATTAATGGTCCTCTATCAGATGGTAACATATCAACTCCTGCGACTTTTAATCCTAAAATCCTTGCCGCATCCAAAGCTGTCTTTTCCTCCTCAGCAGTTAATTTAATTGCAATCGCAGTTCCACCTTGATGAAGATTGGAGCGGAATTCTCCAGGTTGTGCTCGACGCTTCATCGCTGCGACTACTTTTCCATCAACCACAAATGCACGGATGTCAGTCCCACTCGCTTCGTTAATAAATTCTTGCACCAACACTCTTTCCTTCAAACTATTGAATGCGTCAATCATCGAAACGGCTGCTTGTTTAGTTCCTGCCAAAACAACGCCCATTCCATGCGTTCCTGATAAAATTTTAATTACAACGGGGCAACCTCCAACTGCTCGAACCAAATCTTCTGCACTTCCTGTGTAATCTGAAAAAACTGTTTTGGGCATTCCCAATCCTGCTGTTGACAATAATTGCAAACATCGCAATTTATCTCTAGAACGCAAAAGTCCATCAGAACTTGTTGCTGAGTGAACGCCCATCAATTCAAATTGACGAACAATGGCAGCTCCATAAAAAGTTACTGAAGCCCCAATGCGTGGAATAATTGCATCTACATTAGTCAAGACTTCATTGCCATAATAAATTATGGGGCAGTCTTTTTCAATAACAATATTACATCGCATATGATCCAAAACTCGAACATGGTGTCCTCGACTCAAACCTGTACGTAACAAACTTTGAGTAGAATAAAGTCCTGGTCCTCTTGAAAGAATTGCAATATTCATTTTAGATAATTTTTTGTAAAAATAACGAATGCCTATTCTCTATTTTTTTGACGCATTTTTTTAGCAATCGTTACTAAATATCAAGATAAATATTTATTTCCAGTTATTTGAGATATTTCTCTATCTTGAGTTTACGTAAAAACAAAAACGATGAGCGACACAAAGAATACTTCTACAATTCCATTGGATGATAAAAAAATTATCAACGGCTGGGCGATGTTTGATTGGGCAAATTCTGCCTATGCATTAGTAATTACTGCGGCGATTTTTCCTGCTTATTTTAATGGTGTAACAAATACATATGATCCCGAGACAGGTGATCTCATTTCTAAAAATGTTACTTTTCTTGGAATGACGCTGAAGAATTCTACGCTATTTTCTTACTCTATTTCTTTTGGATATTTATTAATCGCTTCGGCACTTCCCTTGCTAACAGGTATCGCAGATTATGCAGGACGGAAGATGTATTTTATGAAACGATTTACCATCTTAGGTTCTTTGGCGTGCTTATCATTATTCTTTTTTACTGGACCTGAGAATTTATGGCTAGGAGTTTTAGGTTTTATTTTAGCATTGATTGGATTTGCAGGAGGGCAAGTTTTTTATAATTCTTACTTGCCAATAATTGCTTCTGAGAAAAATTTAGATCATGTGAGTGCGAAGGGATTTTCTCGAGGATATATAGGAAGTGTAATTTTATTAATTTTCAATTTAGTAATGATTACTTTTCATGCTGAATTAGGTTTGGATAAACAAATGGCTACTCGAATAGCATTTCTTTCCGTCGGATTTTGGTGGATTGGATTTGCACAAATTTCCTTTAATGCATTGCCCAAAGATGTTCCCACACCTGTTACTCAAGGTGTGATGAAAAAAGGTTATCAAGAATTACAAAAGGTTTTTGGCATTCTAAGAACTTTACCTAATACCAAACGATTTTTGATCGCTTACTTTTTTTATATTTCTGGAGTGATGACGGTAATGATGTTGGCTACTATTTTTGCAGAGGATGAATTAAAAATGGATACTAGTAAATTAATTATTACTGTCTTGCTAATTCAATTGGTTGCGATTGCGGGTGCACATCTTTTTGCAAAATTATCCACTCTGAAAGGAAATAAATTTTCATTATTAAGTATGCTTTTTATATGGATTGGAATCTGTTTGGCAGCTTACTTAACACAGGATGAAAATCAGTTTTTTGCTTTAGCAGGAGTGGTAGGATTAGTGATGGGTGGAATTCAATCTCTTTCAAGATCAACCTATTCTAAATTATTACCAAAAAATACAACTGATACTGCTTCGTTTTTTAGCTTTTTTGATGTATTGGAAAAAACGGGAATTGTCTTTGGGACTTTTCTCTTTGGTTTTATTGGGGAGAGTTTTGGTTTGAGGTATAGTGTTCTATTTTTGATTATTTACTTCGTGATTGGGATTGGAATTTTGTTGACGGTGGAGGTTAAGACGCCGAAGGAGGTGTGATTTTTTTAGCCACAGACTTGGACTGACTATTATGACTTTTTATGACTTCTCTTGTTAGGTGTTATTTTTTAATAAAATTATGGGAGAGTCATAAAAAGTCATAATAGTCAGTCCAAGTCTGTGGCTAAAAAATTAATACTGGTATTCATAACATCCCAAATCAGGCAATTCTCCTCCATCTCCCCTAATGTTTCCATCTAAATCTTCAGGAATATTAATTACATTTATCGTATTCGCTCGTTTTTCCGCAATGGACAATGTATCGAGATAATAAATATCTTCATTCGGATCTTCAAAAACTGCATCATTATTATCCGCATTTTGGCAAGGATTACAATAATTCATGTCACCAGTAAAAAAATCTTCAAACCCTTCTTGTTCCAATAACTCATCCACTCGAACTATACAATCTTCAAATTTATAATTCAATGGATTTGACAATCCTTCAATACAAGCATCTCCATCTACCATCGAAATCTCATCTCGTCGAGAACCAAAAATGATTGAGTTTTTAAAATTAGCATTCAATCGATATTCAAAGCAAGGGCTACATCCCAATGGGTCATCTGTACCACACAACAAATTAGTCATACTCAACGCAGGTGCATCTACCCCATAACTGGCCAAAGTGCAATAGGTGAAATTATAATCTCCTCCATATAAAAACCGAACAGCATTAGAACCATTGTTGTAAAAAAGACAATTCGTTGCATCCACCTTTGAATGAATTCCAATTAAACCAGCATTAGCAGTATTATAAATTTTAGAATTATCGATGGTTAAATCTACCGCTGAATCAACCACCACTCCGACTATTGAATTTTTTAGTTCCAAATGATTGATCGAATGATTCGAAGTTGCATCTGTCAAATAAATCCCCCACCATTGCCCTGAAATTTCTTCAAAAGGTTCTTCCAATCGATCACCAGAAATAATTACAGGATCGCCTAATTCTCCTTCAATATTGAGCGTACTCGTTCCTGCAAAAATGATTCTTCCATCATTATAAAAGAACCTCATATTATTAGCATCAAACGACGGAACGATTCCTCCGTGAACATGAACTCTCGTTCCTGCTGGCATCGTCACATTACAATTAGTAAAAACTACCGTTCCATAAAAAACATAAGGCTTAGGATCATCCAAAACTAAATTACCTCCAGGTGAAGAACTACAATCTAGAAAAGTAGTTTCGCCTCCACTAAATCGATCTGGAAAATAATTCGCATTTTGTCCCCATGACTCCAGAAGCACTTCTTGTGTATTTCCATTTATTTCAAAAACCAAATAATCCTCAATTACAAATGGGCTAATCGAGAGTGGTTGATTTGGGTCAATCGTCACTTCCGCAAAAATATACAAACTATCATTTCCCGCTATTTCAATATCTGCTGCTACATTCCCAGGAATACCATCTACATTTATTTTATAAAAATTAGTCGTTTCATTTTTGATGCTAATTTTACTAATTTGAATATCCTTTTTACTTTGATTATAAACTTTTAGAATTCTAGTAGCAGAACCCAATTCTGTAAAAACAGTATCAAATCGTAATGTATCTACCGAAAATCCTAACATCACATCTGAACTTGTGTCAAAATTATCAGTCGGTTTACACGAATAATTTAACATTAAGATCAAAGCAAAAATGGGTAATAAATATTTCATATTTTAAAGTTCTTATTTTTTTGATTTTTAGAATAGCTTCGTGTTTTTCAAATCAAGTTGATCACAATTTTTTCTAAAAACATCTCTTTTATAAAAGGTGAAAATTGAGAGTTTATTGTTTTTGAAGAAAACTTAATCGCTCAATTTTAACGCAAAAATAAACCTTAAGTTGGATATCACAACATAGAGGAATAATTCCTTTAATAATGTCCTTTCCCTAACATCCCAAATCTATGGAAAAAGCCTACATTTACATTTTATATACTAAAAAACAAACATGCCACAACCAATTATTGATGTAATAATTCCAGCTTACAATGAAGAAGAATCCATTGGAAAGGTGGTTGCCGATATTCCAAAAGAATTGGTTCGAGATATCTTAGTCTGCAATAATGCCAGTACTGACAATACAAAATCTGTGGCAACTGCTGGGGGTGCAATCGTTTTGGATCAACCGCTCAAAGGCTATGGTAACGCATGTTTGAAAGGAATTGAATATATAAAAAATAGACCTAAAAACGAAAAACCAGATATCGTCGTTTTCCTCGATGGAGATTATTCAGATCACCCTGAAGAAATGACACTACTTGTAAATGCATTGTTAGAAGGAAACGATATGGTCATCGGATCAAGAGCCTTAGGTGATATGGAATCTGGAGCGATGATGCCACAGCAAGTTTTTGGGAATTGGTTGGCGACAAATTTGATTCGTATTTTTTATAATTACCAGTTCACCGACTTAGGCCCATTTCGAGCAATTCGATATGATAAGTTAATTGAGATTGACATGCAAGATCGAGACTTCGGATGGACGGTCGAGATGCAAGTCAAAGCTGCCAAACATAAATTAAAATGTACTGAAATTCCAGTTACCTACCGCCGTAGAATTGGTGTTTCAAAAGTATCGGGAACAATCAAAGGAACGATTCTCGCAGGACACAAAATCCTTTGGACAATTTTTAAATTACTATAACGGTTAACTTTTCTTAAATCTATTTAGAAGTCAATCGAAAAAATATTACCATGGAAATCTTAGCTTATTTTATTATTTCAGTTTACATCATCGCATTAGTGTACATCACTTTCTATTGCATGGTTCAATTACATTTACTTTTCTATTATCAAAAGTATCATTGGAATCATGTGCAAGAAGTTTTAGAAAAACCAACCGATGAAAAACTTCCTTTTGTTACTATTCAGTTACCTATTTTCAATGAAATGTATGTAGTCGAAAGGTTGATTGACAATATTGTAAAATTCGATTATCCAAAAGACAAATACGAAATTCATGTCCTCGACGATTCAACTGATGAAACGGTAGCTATTTCGAAACGCAAAGTTAAGGAGTACAAAGCCAAAGGTTTCAACATAGAATTTTATCATCGAACAGATCGCTCAGGTTATAAAGCAGGCGCACTCAAAGAAGCGATGGTGCACGCTAAAGGAAATTTCATTGCTATTTTTGATGCGGATTTTTTACCTCGTCCTGAATTTTTACGAGCAACTATTCCTCATTTTAAAAATGAAAAAATTGGAGTAGTTCAAACTCGTTGGGAACATATCAATCAAGATTACTCCATGTTGACACGACTTCAGGCAATGCAATTAAATGTTCATTTCACCGTCGAACAACAAGGCCGTCGATCCGGAAATCTATTGTTACAATTTAATGGAACAGCTGGAGTATGGCGAAGAAAATGTATCGACGATGCAGGAGGATGGGAAGCTGACACCTTGACGGAAGATTTAGATTTAAGTTATCGCGCTCAACTAAAAGGTTGGGAAATTAAATATTTGGAAAAATTTGGCTCTCCTGCAGAATTACCTGCAGAGATGAATGGCTTGAAATCTCAACAGTTTCGTTGGATGAAGGGAGGTGCTGAAAATGCTCGAAAATTATTACCGACCATCTGGAAATCTGATTTAGGTTTTAAACAAAAAATGCATGCCACCGGTCATTTGATGAATAGTGGTGTTTTTTTATTCGTTTTTATTGCTGGAGTTTTTAGTGTACCGATGCTTTTTGCTATGGAGTTTTTAGGTTTTAGTACTACTCCCTTTGCTGTATTTCTGATCGGAACTGTTTCTGTAACTGCTGTTTACTATGTCGCCAATGTTCAAGCAGAATTGAATAAAGAATCTTATGGAAAAATGTTTTTAAAATTCGTTTTTCTCTTTCCCATTTTTCTTGCGCTGTCAATGGGACTTTCTTTACACAATACAATTGCGGTCATTCAAGGATACATAGGCAAACAATCTCCTTTTATACGTACTCCCAAATTCAATATCGTAGACATCAAGGATTCATTCAAGTCTCATAAATATCTAGCTAAAAAATTACCGATGACGACCATCTTCGAAGGTTTACTTTCGATTTATTTTTTAGGTGGTTTGATTGGAGGATTCTATTTAGAAGATAACTCTTTTATGCTTTTTCATTTATTGTTGATGTTTGGTTTTGGTGGAATTTTCTTTTATTCTGTTCGAGCAGTAAGTTTAAAATAAGATGAAAGAAAAAACAATAGACTTACGTTTATTGGCAATTCCGCTAATTGCTTTGACCATTGGTCTTGGTTTCTTCGTCCAACAATCAGACTTTGTTCCAATCATTTCTCAGTTTGGAATTTTCTTTTCCTTCTACATTCTTATTTTCAAATACACCAATGAAAAAAGTAAAATTGTTTTTTTCATTGGTGTAAGTATATTGTTACGATTTATACTTTTGTTTGCACTCCCTAATCTATCGGATGATGTTTATAGATTTATTTGGGATGGTCGATTGCTCATCAATGGTCATAATCCTTTTGACTTTTTGCCGAGTTACTACATTGAAAATAATGTTTCAGTTCCTGGAATCAATGAAGCACTTTTCCTAAAATTAAATTCCCCAGAATATTTTACCATTTATCCTCCTGTCGCTCAAGGCGTTTTTGCATTGGCGTGTTGGCTTTTTCCCAATAGCATTCTTGGAAGTGCGATCACCATGAAAGTTTTTCTTTTTCTTTGTGAAATAGGTTCTTTATTTTTTGTAAAAAAATTACTCGAGCACTTTCAACTTCCTGAGAAAAATATTTTACTCTATGCCCTTAATCCATTAATAATCATCGAGTTGTGTGGAAACCTACATTTTGAAGCCGCAATGATTTGTTTCCTTCTGGCTGGTATATATTTTTTGATACAAAACAAATTGACACTATCTGCTATTTCAGTTGCACTATCTATTGCATCTAAATTACTGCCATTAATGTTTCTTCCCTTTTTGATTAAGAGATTAGGCTGGAAAAAAAGTATTCAATATTTTACAGTTGTTGGATTTGTAATTGCATTGTTATTTGTTCCACTTTTGAGTAGTGCATTCTTTAATAATTTTGGGGCCAGTCTAGATTTGTATTTCCAAAAATTCGAATTCAATGCAAGTATCTATTATGCTATTCGTTGGGTAGGTTATCAAGTGGTTGGATATAACTGGATTCAAAGTGCGGGTCCAGCACTCGCCATAATTGTGTTGCTAGGAATTCTAACAGTAACATTTTTGGAAAATAATTTTACTTGGGAAAATCTTTTTGGAAAAATGTTATTTGCAATTTGTTTGTATCTCGCCTTTGCTACGATTGTTCATCCTTGGTATGTGAGTTTACCAATTATTTTATGTTTATTTACTCGATTCCGTTTTCCGATACTTTGGTCAGGCTTGATATTTTTGACTTACATAAATTATAGTTATGGAATATATTCTGAAAATTTGTGGATGGTTGGAATTGAATATATTTTGGTCTTCTCATTTTTGATTTACGAGCTGACTAAAACATATTCAATCTTTCTTCTAAAAAATCAATCTAAATAACCTTGTGCTTGCAGGTGGAATAACTCTGCATATTTTCCATCTTGTGCTAAGAGTTCTTCGTGGCTTCCCAATTCTTTCATTTGTCCATTTTCCAAAAATAAAATTCTATCTGCCATCCTCACCGTTGAAAAACGATGTGAAATTAACACCGCACTTTTCCCTGCAATCAAATCCGCAAACCGAAGAAAAACTTCATGCTCTGCTCTTGCATCTAAAGCTGAAGTTGGTTCATCCAAAATCAGCAATTGAGCATCTCTCATGTAGGCCCTTCCCAAGGCTACCTTTTGCCATTGCCCACCAGAAAGTTCTACCCCTTCCGCAAATCTTTTCCCCAAAACTTGATCGTATTCTCCTGGTAAATTATCAATCACCGTATCAGCCAAACTTTTTTTAGCAGCATCTTTAATGATGTCTAATTCGATTCGATTTTTAATATTTCCAATCGCAATATTATCAGAAGCTTTCATCTGGAAACGAATATAGTCTTGAAAAATGATTCCAATATTTTGTCTTAGATCTCCTAAATTATATGATTCCAAATCTTTTCCGTCTAATAAAATTTTTCCTTCTGTTGGTTTGTATAATCGGGCAAGTAATTTGACCAAAGTCGTTTTCCCTGCTCCGTTCTCTCCTACCAAGGCTAACTTTTCTCCTTTTTTCAAGTGAAAATTTAAATTACGAATAGCCCATATTTCACTATTTGGATATTTGAATCCTACATTTTCAAAAGTAAATCCTTCTTGAATTGGTTGTGGAACCATAAAGTTTTTATCTCCAGATACAATGGTGGGTTTAATAGCAAAGAAATCAAACATGTCTTGCAAGTACAATGAACCTTCCGCAATTTTAGAAAAACGAGTCATGATAGATTGCAGCATATTCCGCATTCGTTCGAAAGAGCCTGCCAAAAAGGTAAGCGTTCCTATAGTAATTAATCCACTTACTGTTTGGGAGATAATAAAGATATATGCACCATAATAGGAGATCGTTCCGATAGAGGAAAGCGCACTTCCCCAAAGGGCTCTTTTGACAGCGATCTTTCGATTGGCAAAATAATATTTATCTGAAAGCTCCTTGAATCGTTCTGCTAAAAAATTAGCTAGACTAAAAATTTTCACTTCTTTGGCCGTTTCATCACTTGCTCCAATGTATCTTAAATAATCTAATTCTCTCCGTTCAGGTGTCCAGCTCCGAGTGAGTGAATAAGTTCGTTGATTAAAATGTGTCTCTCCTAAGAACGATGGTAAAACAGCAACAAACAAAATTAAAATCAACCAAGGATTAAATGCGACCAATCCGATTCCTAAAAATACAATGGTAATCACATCTTGAAACTGAGCTAAAACTTGAGTCATCAAAACAGTTCGTCCAGTCGTTTGTCTTCGGGCACGTTCTAATTTATCATAAAAATCTGGGTTCTCAAATTGATATAAATCGAGCGTTGCTGCATGTTTAATCAACTGTACTGATGTTTTATTGGAAAATAAATCTCCTAACAAACTATCTAACAATATAATTACACGGTTGATCAAATCTGAAAAAACTGCTAGTCCTAACTCGATTCCAATCAAAATCCACAAATAAGACCAACTTTTGTCAGTTGCATCAACTAATCGAAGAATCTCATCAATAATCTCTTTTCCAACGTACAAAATAAGTAATGGAATGGAAGCCTTGACTACTCGTAACAATATATTTCCAATAGTCATAGTTTTGTTGGTTTCCCAAACGAGTTTGAAAAATTCAGGCAAGTTCTTGAGAGCTGAAAATTGGGTTTTAAATGCGTTTTTATTTTTGGTCATATTTTTATTTATTCAAGATTATGTTGTGCGAGTGCTCGACATAAGTAAACAAATTTACCAAAAAAAAGATTTCAAATAATACAAAAGAGGTATCAATACATTGCACTAATACCTCTTTTTTTAAAATTCTCAATCTCTTATTTTCCAGGAATCGAAATCAAATAATAACAACAAGTGGTTAAAAAATTTCTGAAATACGGAATAGCTGAAATTAATGCAAATTGCCTTCGTGGAGTTAAATTAAATTTTACTTCGTAATTAGGGTTAATTAAAAATGGCATTTTTTCATCCACATAATAATTTTCTTTTTTCAGAATTCTTTCAAATCGTTCGATGCTTATTCCGGTATCTTTTACTTCGAGGAGTCCTTCAATTTTTTTATCTGATTCTCCAAACATTTTTAACATGCTAGTGTAAATAGGTCGAGGAAGTAAATGATAATAAGGAAGTTTGGAAGCTATTCTATTTTGACATATTTGTTGATGTCCTCCAAAAGGCATCTGCCAAGGAGGGAATCCAAAAAATACTTTTCCATTTTTAGATACAAACCTTTTAAGATATCGCATAAATTTCTCTTGATTATGAATATGCTCGATGACATCTCTCATAATTATCAAATCAAAAGTTCCAATTTCACTTAGTTCAATATTATAAATGTCTCTTAAAATAAGTTGAATGTTATCATTCCTTTCATGATTTTCAAAATATGCTCTTCCTTTTTTTATTTTCTCTTGACTCAAATCTACTCCAACTACTTGGCAACCTAGATCTAAAAAAGGTTCTAAGTTTCCTCCTTCACCACATCCAATTTCTAAGATTCTAGTATTTGAATTTACAGGCATATGTTTTTCCAAAAAAGGAATAACATATTTATTTGTAGTAAATATTTGCTCTTTAAAATATAACTGGCGGTCTTTATGTCTTACTTGCATATCATCATTTTATCTCTAACAAAAATACGAAAGGATATGGTTTTTATTTATATAATCAGAATGTAATTAAAATGAAAAAGCCCATTTCGGAAAATCGAAATGGGCTTTTGTATATTTTATCATATTATTAATTAATATGACCATAAATCATGTTCGTAGTTGAATATTTCTTGTTTAATCTTATCCGCTTCAAGTAAAATATCTACCCCTTGAAGGTAATCTTGAATACGTCTATTATAAACATTAGATTCTTTGTAAATGTAACTAGAGAAAAATCTTCTTTCAAAAAGGTCTTCCCAAGTTCCCAAGTCACCATCATTTCCAGGATTAAAAACTTTATGACGAGCAAACAACTCTCTACAATCAGGATAATAAATCCAGAACATAGGCTTAGTAAAACGATAGTTACCATTGTCATCTTTCACATCAATAAGTGGAGCAATACCTAAGATTCTAACTTGCAAAGTTGAAGTGTTCTCATCAAAGAACCATACTTCTTTCAATCTAAATTGTTTAACATCTTCAGGATTCAAGTCATTTCTAACAATCTGAACTTGCTCTTCGTAAGTTTCAGGATCGAAAGTAATTACTGTATCAATATTACTTCCCATTGATGCAATTTCATCAGCTTGCAATCTCATCTCAAATTTGTCATATTCATTAACATTATAAGCTGCAATTTCACCATTCACGGCTGCTTCCATTAAAATCGTAAAGAAAGGTTTTTCAGGAAAAGCGAATGGTAAATTCATTTTTTCCCGAATATCAATTACTCTCCAAATTCTTTTTTCCCAAAAAACATCTGCTTCTCGGATAGGAGCATAAGGTAAAACCATACGATCATCAACCAATCTTTTTTCGACGATGTCATCTAATGGTAAATCTTCTGTAATTTCTGCCTCTGTCCCTGACTGAACAGGATTTGGATCTTGTGCCATTGCTGGATTCGAAAAAATCAACAATCCTAAAAGGCATAAACTAAAAATTTTAAACGAAATCTTCATGTCTTAATGATTTATGTAATTTTCTTAATACTAATTATTTCTAAGTTTGAAATTCAGAGATTTTAATAATTCAAAACTTCTGAATTTCAAACGAAGTTTTGAGATCTTTATTTGATTTTAAAGACCATTGCGTTAATTTTTCGACCTGCAGGGTCACCTGGACATTTAGCTTTAACATTGTCAAAGTAGAAAACGTCACCTGGTTTTGCTTTGTTTACAAGTTCTCTTGCTTGAGGAGACCATCTAGGTCCTCTATTATTAACCTCAACCGGATCTGCTCGTTTTGCTTGACGAGTCACGATGAAACCTTGGATAACACATTTCGCATCAAAATCAAAACCATCAAGAATAGCAGATACACCACCTTGAGCTTTGAATTCTCCATTTCCAATTGCCCCTCCAGTATTTCCAGAAAGTTTTGCAGTTGGATCAGGAATACGTTTTACACGGAAAAGTGCTTTTTCACCTTTCAATCCTGGTGCCTCAACTCGTACTTGGCATTCATTTCCAAGTTTAGCTGGTTTTGAAACTGTAACTGTGTATTCACCAGTTCCACCTGCTTTTTTAATAGTTCCTCCTCCGCCGCCTCCAAGGGAAACTTTTACAGAGTTACTATTCACACCTGCTGCAGAAACTTTAATTGGATTAGGTACACCAATATAAAAAACATTCATTTTGGTAGCAGAAACTGTTACCGAACCTTTTCCTACTTCGTAAGAAAATTCAGCATCTCCTGTACTTGTTTCTCCAGTTAATGGATTTCGAACAGCTGCTTTAAGTGATAATTTTCTAGTTCCTAATCTACTAGCTGTCTCTACAAATTTTACTTTACCACTTGCGTCTGGTTTTTTTGCAGATCCATTAATAGTGATTGTTACGTCATTAGGATTAATTTGATCAGAGTAAGTTCCTACAGAAATTTCTGCTTCGAACTTGTCTCCTTCTAAAACATATCCTTTTTTCGCACTAACTACAGGGAAGAATTGATTAAACTCAACCACACGTCCGCCTGAGAGCTCAGCCAATTGGTTTACACCAGCGGATTCAGCATTTCTTGCATCAGTAATCATTTGAGTTAAAGTAGGAAGAACTGCAGCAACCGGCATTTGACGGAATTTGTAATCCGACCAACTAGTTTTATCTTTTGACTCTTTCCAATCTTCCGTAATTCCAAGAGTTAAATTATTTTCAAAGTTTTGAATTCTAACTGGAATTTCTTCTGCTTTCAAACCAAAAGTCTTTCCATTTTCTTCTAAAACTGTTTTGTAAGCTGTAACAATGTTGGCTCTTGTTTCAAGAATTTTTGCTTCTAACTCTTCTCCCACTCCTTCATTTACCATCATTTTGGTAGGGACATCCTTATTTTTAAGACCTTTAAGCTTGTACCTTTTATCATATTTGATCACATAATCGCCATCATCATGAACTCCATTCTTATCTCCAGAGCCATCAATAAGTTTAACTTTTAAATCTTCAACATAGGAAGAAAAAGAAGCTACTTCATCTCGAATGGTTTGAATAGCAGGTTGAAGTGGTCTATATTTTGCTTTGGAGTCATCTTTTAATAAAGCATCCAAATTCTTTTGAGTTGCATCTAGTGCTCTAACGGTATTGGTGTTAGATGTATCTAATGATTTATCAATAGATAAAAAAGCATTCATTACCTCGGCTGATACATTCAAAGCCAACAATGCCGTCAGTACTAAGTACATCAAGTTAATCATCAGCTGCCGGGGTTCCTTAGGTATTGACATATCCTTTGTTTTTTTTAATTAAACAATAAAATTTAGAACCTTCTTAATTACTTATTACTAATGCCTGACATTGCAGTCAATACATTTCCATAAACAGAATTAAGAGAACCGAGGTTTTGATTTAAAGCTGTTAATTGCTGCTTGTATGCTTTAGTATCTTCTAATGAATCAGAAAGATCAGCCATTGCTTCATTCATTCTAGTATAAAAATTACTCATTGTCTTCATTTGCTCTCCTGTTCCTGAGAAATCAACTTCTTGCAATGCTTTTAATGAACCAAGAGATTTTGACATTCCTTGTAATTCATTTAACATTCCTCCTAATTGTTGTTCAACTACTTCTCCGTTTAATCCTGGAGTAGTCTCGTCGATTGGTCCAGCCATTAATGGGGAAATTTTAGAATCATAATCAGAAAGTCCTGGGTATAATTTTTCCCAGTAGTAATCTTTATCAGGTCCAATAATTCCTAAGAAAGCAAAAATAAATGCCTCAATACATAATCCAGCAATCAACATTTCACTCGCATATTCCCAACTTTCTAACTTAAATAATGCTCCTAATAATACTACAGATGCTCCAAGTCCAATAATTAAATTTTTAATGTACTTGAACGTTTTTGACTTTAAAAAACTCATTTTAATCTTTTTAAGTAGGTTAGTAATTTATTTCAATAAATGGGTT